>JAWKHJ010000011.1:0-202451 GCA_041394905.1 Bryobacterales bacterium
CGCGCCAAGATCGGCTTCTTCACGAACGGCTTCTGGTACCTGGACTTTGACGGCACCGCGACCTGGGATGGAGGCGTAAACGACAGGGTGTACTCCTACGGCACTGCCGCGGATACCCCGACACTCGGACGGTGGAAGCCATAGGGGGAGGGGCATACGACCAAAGGTGATCTAGCCAGGGAGGGAACGGACCGATAAGATATCCGAAGCGCTCGTGGTCCGGCGGGCCTTCGGAATCCGAATGTGGTCCCTCAGGCTCATCCCGACGCTCGTACTGCTCGCTACTGCGATTTCAAGCGCCCAACAGGGCCAATTGGGTCCGCCGCAAGAATCGCCGCAAGCCGCGCCCGCACCACCGAACGCCTCTTTCGCTCCCCCGGCTGCGCAAAGCGCACCCAGTTGGATCAATACGGCCGACCGGCAGGCCGTTCGCACATCCTATCTCGGAACGGTCGTGCCGGCGCAGTCCGTCGCCATAGCGTGGACGGGAAGTATTGCCTCCGGCAACGCCGGCTCGACGTCCGCAGCCTACAAGGAGGCCGTGCGGACTACGATCAACTGGTTCCGCGCCATGGCGGGGTTCCGCCCGCCATCACCGTGAATTCGACCTTCTCCACGAAGGCGCAGAAGGCGGCTCTGATGTTCAGCGCAAACCGCACTCTCAGCCATAACCCGCCCTCCTCGTGGACGTTCTACAACGCGGACGCCGCTGAAGCCGCCAGCAACTCGAACATCTGCTATCAGTACAGCGGCGTCTATTTCCTGCCTGGCTGCATCGACGCTTACATGCGCGACGATGAAAGCAACAACAGCGCGGTCGGCCATCGCCGCTGGATTCTCTATCCTCAAACCCAGCAAATGGGAACGGGGGACGTGAGCCTGACGCCCGGTAGCCAGCCCTACCCTTATGCGAACGCGCTTTGGGTGTTCAACGGCAATTGGGGCGCTACGCGGCCTTCGACGCGCGACGAGTTCGTCGCATGGCCGCCGCCTGGCTACGTGCCCTATCAGACCCTATACAGCCGCTGGTCATTCTCATATCCCCAAGCGGACTTCCAGGCGGCCGCTGTGACCATGCGCGACTCGATCGGCGCCACGATTCCTCTGAGTATCGCGCCAATTTCGAACGGTTATGGCGAGAACACGATCGTGTGGACGCCCGTGAACCCGTTGCCCGCAGGCGTCCTGTCCCAGGACGCGCCCATCGACGTGAGGATCACCGGGGTAAGCATCGGAGGCCAGACACGGTCGTACAGCTATCGCGTCACGGTTTTCGATCCGGCCGTAGCTACTCCGTTTGCGCCCTTCGAGCGATTGGGCGTTTACCGTTCGGGACGTTGGATTTTGGTCATGTCAACAGCGGCGGTTCGTTTGCGTCCGGCCTGGATCGCGACCTCTCCTTCGGCTTTCCGAGCGCCCACGCCACTGCGTGGCGACTGGAACGGCGACGGAAAGGATGACGTTGGCGTCTACGCTGACGGCTTCTGGTTCTCGACTACGCGGAAACAGGTGCGGACAGCGGCCTCGCAGACAGGCAATACCAGTTTGGCTGGGCCGGAGTTACGCCGCTTGTGGGCGATTGGAACAGCAACGGCCGGACACAATCGGTATTTTCGTGAGCGGGTTCTGGTACTTGGACGTCGATGGAGACGGCGTGGGACGGCCCGAGGAGCATCCAGGCCCAGTTTGGGTGGAACGGCGTCCACTGCACCCCTTCGTCGGTGACTGGAACGGCGACAGACGCGATAAGATCGTAAGCGTGCGGCGAGGACCGTCTGGACACAGGCGAAGGGATAGGAGAAGCTCGACGGAGGCGCGGGAGCGTCGACGACGAGCGTGATGGACGAAGGGACGAAAGAGCCGGCGCGGCGGCGCTCGAAGCAGGAGCGGCGGCGGATCGTCGAGGAGAGCCTGCAGCCGGGCGTGTCGGTGGCGCTGCTGGCGCGGGCGCACCAGGTCAACGCCAACCAGATCTTTCACTGGCGCAAGCTCTATCGCGAGGTTGCTCGCAGACGAGGTGGAGAGCCCGCGGCGCGGTGGCTGCCGGTGCGGCTACAGGCGAGGTAGCGGCTGAGGAGCCGCGCAGCCCAACCTGCGCACGTCGGTGGCGCGATCGAGGTCGAGCTGCCACGGGGGCGTGTGCCGCATCGAAAACGCGGACGCGGGCGTGCTGCGGCAGTGCTGGGCTGTTGCGGGCGCGACACCCCTGCCGGCTGGGGCGCGGATCTGGCTGTGCGCCGGGTGACGGACATGCGGCAGGGCTTCACGGGCTTGAGCGCGCAGGTTGCGGACAAACTTGGCCGAAATCCCTTCGAGGGTCATCTGTTCGTGTTTCGCGGGCGGAGAGGCGATCTGATCAAAGTGCTGTGGTGGGACGGCGAGGGGCTGTGCCTGTTCGCCAAGCGTCTCGAGCGCGGGCGCTACGTGTGGCCGCGGGCACCAAGACGGAGCGGTGCTGTTGACGCGGGCGCAACTGTCGATGCTGAAGGGATCGATTGGCGGCTGGGCGGACGGCGGAAGCGTCGGGCGAGGCGCCGCGCACGGCTGCATGAGAAGGGCTTCAGACGGAACTGCCAGTTGGACACTGCTTTGCTGTCTCTGTTTTGCGAAAATAGAGAAGTGGCTGATGCGCCTTTGCCGCCGCTGGATCTGGACTCATGGACCTGGAGGCGTTGAAGGCGTTGTGTGCTGCCCGGGCACGCAGCTTGCGGAGCTCGAGTCGCGCAGGCGAGATCGAGCGGATGAAGCTGCCGATCTTGGCTGACCTTGGCTGCGGTTCGGGCGCAAGTGGGAAGATCGACCGCCGCATCGAGCAGCTCGGAGGCTGCGTGGAGGAGCTCAAGCCGCGCAGGCCGAGACGGCGTCGGAAGTCAGGGCTTCATCGACCTTGCTGAACACGGTTCGGCGCAGCCAGCGCGTCACCGCCGGAGCGCGCCGCGCGGACCGTCGTCCAACAACCGCGAGACGAGTTGACCGGCTGTGGCGGCGCATTGCAGCCGCTGGGCGAGGACGTGTCCGAGGCGCTGGTGAACCAGCGCGGTTCCGGTGAAATCCGGCAGGTGCGGCCGAAGCTGAGCTGCGGTTGTTGCGACCGCATCGTGCAGGCGCCGGCGGTGGGCCGTGCAGTCAGGCTTGGGCTGGCTGGGCCGGGTCTGCTTGCGCATGTATTCGTCGCAAAATACGGGCCAGCATTTACCGTTGTACCGGCAGGCGGAGATTTACGGACATGCGGGTGTGGACTTAGAGCGTTCGACGCTGGCGGGCTGGGTGGGCGGAGCGAGCCAGCCTTGAGCCGCTGCTGGAGGCGGTGCGGCGGCACGTACTTGCAGCCAGCCGCATCCACGGCGAGGACACGCCGGTTCCGGTGGTGCATGATCCGGGGCGCGGCAAGACCAAGACGGGGCGCTTGTGGACCTACGTGCGCGACGAACGGCCGACGGGCGGGGAGCGCCGCCGGCAGGGTGTGGTTCGCCTACTCGCCCGACCGCAAGACGCCGAGCGCCGCAGGCGCACCTGTGAGAATTTGGCGGCACGCTGCACGCCGACGCTTACGTTGGATTCAACGGAACGCATGAGACGGCAAGGTGGAAGCCCTGCTGTTTGTTGGCATAAGTTTCACGACCTCGAACAGGCGCACGCGTCGCAGATCGCAGCGGAAGCGCTTCGAGCGCATCGGAGAGCTTTACGGGATCGAAGGAGATCCGCGGCAGCCCGGCGGAGGCGCGGCAGCGCGAGCGGCAAGCGCGGGCGAAGCCTCTGCTGGAGGCGTTACGCGTGGTTTTGTCCTCTGGTCGATTATCGAAAAAGTCGGAGACGGCGGGGGCGATCCATACGCGCTGGGACGTTGGCCGGCGCTGGTGCGCTACCTCGACGACGGCGAACTGGAGATCGACAACAACGCCACGCAGAACGGGCATTGCGGGCGGTGGCCTTGGGCCGTAAGAATTATCTGTTTGCAGGCTCGGACTCAGGCGGCGAACGCGCGGCGGCGTGTACAGCCTGATCGGCACGGCCAAGCTCAACGGCGTCGACCCGGAAGCCTACCTGCGCGAGGTGCTCGAACGCATCGCCGACCATCCGATCAACCGCATCGCGGAACTCTTAACCCTGGAACGTCCGCCTGGATGCCGCCATGGCTGCGCCAGTCTAAGCGCCCCAGCTCTTATGCTCACAAGCGCTGCCGGACACTTGCACTCCCTCGACGACTATCAAATTGAACGGTCCTCACTGGACGCTTTTGCCGAGATCGGCGTGTTTGTCAACGGTTGTGGTATCTGGACTACAACGGAAACGCGCCTTCGCGGTCTGGAATGGACCGGGAATCGATCGCCAAGGCGTGTTCGGTTGGGCGGGCGTAGAGCCTTTCGTCGGCGACTGGAATGGCGACGGACGCGACACGATCGGCGTATTTCGCCAACGGCCTGTGGTATCTCGACATGGCGGAACGGCGTCTGGAGCGGTCCGAGCGTGGACGTCCAGGCTTCGTTTGGCTTCAAACAGGCCACTCCGATCGTTGGAATTGGAACAGCCTCAGGAGCGACAAAATCGGGGTCTATTACAACGGCTGTGGTATCTCAACGCGGATGGGTCGTCGGTTGGGACGGCCGGGCTAAACGACAAAATCTACTCGTTTGGACGGGTCGGCGACCTTCCGCTCGTGGCCTCTGGTGGGGGACTGCCGACACAGCTTTGGCCGGAGAAACCCAGTCGGACCCGACTCAGGCGAGCTACCGGCTGAGCGGCGCGAACCCGGCCCGATGCCCGGACTGATTCGTCAGTACCGCATGAAATCCGGGTTCACGATCAACTCACTTGCGCCCCCGCACGCTCGCCGCCTCAATGAGCGAAAAAGCGTCCGTCGGAGCAAGGCCGCCCCCAATTGATCGTCTCTTGACAGATGCAGCGCAACCGTTTTCCGCACACCACGAGCGCACCAGATCCACCGAAACGTCGGCCGCCCTCCAGTGCGGGTTCGGCACCGTTATTCGCCGGACGCCGCGTACGAAATGCGGCGAGATTGGAATGGTGAAGGCGAACTTCCCGGCCGCAAAATCCGGGCAATTCGCCGACGTAGGATCGTTGGCTTCCCGCGTCGGCATGGACAGAATCAAGCTGAAGGCGAAGTCCAGCGAATGGTCAGGAATCATGGGCAAGGAACGGCATCGTTCGTTCGCGTAGGATCCTGGCCTGTCCTGGAAACTGATGGCGCAGGGCCTCGACGCATTTCGGGGCGAGATCGATGGCCCGCAGTTGCTCCGTCAGGTCGGCCAGTCGAACCGTCCACCGCCCGAATCCCGGCGCGATCTCCACGGCAGCCTTGCAAGGCAGGAAGCGCCGGATCCGGGGATAGATCTCCCATGACCTTCGATACCCCCAGGCCCCTGACTCGTTGTCGCCCCGCCAGTCTCCAGTCGTAGCTGTTCCAGCACAGTAGATTCTCTTCAATCGTCGCCATATGAGAGCTTTGCACCAGCCAGAATACCAGGTGGATAAAGGCCAAGATCAGCTGGCGCGACCTGCAGGATTGAGCACGGGAACAGGGCCCATCCGGCCTCCAGAGCATGGCCCAGTGCCTGGCGCAGCGGATGACCTGCTCTGAATCAGGTGAGAAAGGCTAAACAGCACTTGTGAGCGCTCACCGCCCTCGAAGGCTAGGGGCGAGCTCATGCGTCAGCCTTTTACCAGCGTAAGGATCGAACGTCCTCCGCTGAACCGTAAGGGAGGCCCTTGTAGACCACGCCGCCTCCATCCCAACCGGCAGCTGTCATAGTCGAGGTAGAAAATCCCGTTGATGAAGACCGATCTCATCGCGGCCATCGCCGTTCCGTGTCGATCGGCGTAACGGCGACAAACTCGTGAATGTCGATCCGTGGGCCGTCCCAAACGCCATCCTCGTCCGATGAAACCAGAATCCATTGTAGTAGACCCCAATCGTCGTCCTCCCGTCGCCATTCTAGTCGCCGATTAGGGTACGTAACGGAGGCCGCCACGCCCCTGTTGTTGTAGACGGGTTTGCGGCGGTGGCGCTATCGTCAATATGAAGGCGTAAACGGGCACAGTGCTCGTAGAACGCCACCCTCCAAGCTGTCCAAAGTCGTTCGTGCCCGCGCCATTTACTGTAACTCCGCGAGCAGGATCGACGATATTTGGCAGCGAAAGGTCCGTCGCCCGTGCCGCCTTTCAATGCGAAGCCGCCGCCTTCAAAGACCAGAGGCGCGACCTCTACCAACAGTCGAGCGGTCGCCAGGTAAGTCGTGTTCATATGGCTCGAGTACCAATAGGCCCTCTTTCGAACGTACCCAGCACTTGTCGCTGCCGGTCGGCAGCCGGTCCGGGATCAAGCTTCGCGGCCCAAGGAAGGTTCAAGTCCCGGCCCAGATTCAGGCGGGGCGAACGGTCTTGACCTGCTTGCATCATTCCAGCAGTTCCTGCCCAGGGCGACCCTTCCCTCGGCGAAGTCGCCCCTTCGAGCACATCTGCACTTCTTGGAGGGTTGTCTTACCCCAACGTCGCTCAACCGGCTCCAATGCTGCCCTTTCGGAAAACGGACTCAACGACCGTCAGATCGATGTTGGAAGCGAGAGACTCGAAGCGCATCCGGCGGTTCGTCGAACAGGCGGAGTCGGTGGTAGCTGGCTGGAAATCGCTCGGCGAACCATGCCGGCAGCGAACCAGGCGCCATCCGCTAAAGCTGTAGCTGAGGGCGTTGGGGGCAAGGTTATGCCGAACGCCGTGCCAATCGAGAGCCAAATCTTGCCGCCAACACAGTCCTTCGGGAGGCGCTTGAGCTGCTGGGCCGGTAGAGTCAAGTGGAACGTCGGGTCGAGCGTAGCGCCGCGAGCCAAACGCGTGAGCCAACCCGCACGGACGTAGTGAACCGCAAGATCCGCCGAGACGCCCAGTGCGCTCAGTTCCTCCGGATGTTACCGGACGTCCCGACTACTCTGGAAGAGATCGTTTAGTTTGCTCATCAGAACCGTAGCCTGGCTACGACGTCTTCTGTACATGATAAACGACGTGTTTCGATTCGTCGTTTATCGTAACTGGACAACAACTTGGTTGATCTAAACAAGCGGCGGGCGCACACCAGGCCGCTAGCCAGGAATCTCTCATTAAGCTCCTATTTGGCCGTTAGCGGGCGAACTAGGTTATTGTTAGAAACTACAGGACTTAGGGTGGCGAGATCAACGCCGCGTGACTCTAAGTTCTTTATTTACAACAGATCCGTGATTTCCCAAGCTGAATGTCGCGGGTTCGATCCCCAATCTCCACTCCATATTTTCAGCAACTTACAGTCATCGTTCAACGGCCTGTTTCAGCTATACTCCCATTCTCCTCAGGCGGCCTTTGAGGCGTTGCTGCAGGAACGGCTCTCGAAGAGCTCAAGCGCCTCGGTTCGACGTTCCAGCCCGAGCTTCGCGTAGACGTTCAGACTGACGTCGAGGGTGTGTCCGAGCTGGTCGGCGACCAGCTTGGGATCAACATCCATCTCCCTCATGAGCGACACGTGAGTGCGTCGCATCACCTGCAAGGTCACCCATTCCAGTCCGACCGCCCCCAGCCTCGATCGAAACTTCCGTCGAAAGATGTCCTCGATGTGCACCGGCGTACGGCCGGTCTCGGAAGGAAACATCCAGGCTTCGGGCGACGTGTCGATTGCGGTCTCGCGCCAAGAGTCGATCGCCTCGCGGAGGCCGGTCGAGAGCGCGACGCTGCGGACGGAGTTCCGCGTCTTGGGCGTGTCAATCCGGCGTTGGTAGATTCGCTGAACCACTTCGACGCGGTCGGCGAGGAGCGTCAGCGCCATCGCAGCGCGAGGATCTCGCCGGTGCGCATGCCGCCGATGACGGCGAGCAGGGCCATCAGGCGCTCCCGCGTGTCAAGGACTGATAGACATAGGTTGACCTCCTTCCAGTTCATGCGTCGTGTGGATGTCCGACCGGCGGCTCTGGGCGTGTACAGCAGCGTCGCCGAGGGAGCGTGAGATGGACCCTTCGAGTTCGGCCATGCGAAACGGCTGAGATCAGCGCGGGTGATCGATGGTCTGCTGCGAGGGCCGTGGCGGCCTTGCGTTCGTGCTGCTGTAGCTCGTTGCGATTGAAGCTGCCGACGGCGCAGGAAGACCAAAGTCGGCGAGCAGGTGCTTGCCTGGACGGTTCTCGGTGGTGATCGCAGTGGAGGGTTTCCACTTGCAGGCGGTAGAAGGAGTAGGAAGACCCCTTGGATGAAGTGAGCGAGCTTGTCTGAAGTGGACGGGCTGCAACCGCCCTGGTTGATTGGGGCCAAGATCTGCTCGAGCGCTTGCTGAGCTTCTGTTTGGTCATGCCAGGGCGACGCTGAGCGTGCGCTTGCGCCGTCGACCGTCCTCTCGCCATTGCGCGATCCAGCGTCGTTCACTTTCGCCGGCTGCCTCGTTGATGCCGTTTGCGCATCAGATACCTCCTCTGACACGCCGAACAGCGTCGGCGACTGACGCTGGCGGCGTGACCCGACCAGGGTCGTCTTCCTATGCGCGGAGACGATCGCCAGCAGCCGGACCTGTTTCTCTGCAGGAACCGCTGGGAACGCATCCCGAAGAACCATCCGCTGCCACGGCCGGTGCGGGCCATGACCGACGCGGCGCTGGAGGCGCTGTCGAGCCGCTTCGACGAGCTGTACTCGGACAACGGGCGACCTCGATTCCCTCCGAGCGTTACCGGGCGCTGCTGTTGCAGGCGCTGTACTCGATCCGCAGTGAGCGCATGTTGGTCGAGCATTTCGAGTACAACTTGCTGTTTCGCTGGTTCGTCGGGCTGGGGATGAACGAGGCGGCGTGGAACCACGCGGTGTTCTCGAAGAATCGCGAGCGGCTGCTGGCGGGCGATGTCGCACAGGAGTTCTTCGCCTGCGTCGTCGAACAAGCGCGGGCGCTGCGGCTGCTCTCGGACGAACACTTCACGGTTGACGGGACGCTGATCGAAGCCTGGGCCTCGCAGAAGAGCTTCCGACCCAAGGACGGCTCGGATGACGGCGGCGAAGGCGGCTTCCGCGGGCAAAAGCGGCGCAACGACACGCATCGTTCGACGACCGACCCCGAAGCGAAGCTCTATCGCAAGAGCAACGGGCAAGAAGCGAAGCTGTCCTATCTGGGCCATGTACTGATCGACAACCGCCACGGGCTGGCCGTAGATGCGGCGCTGACCGAAGCCGACGGCCGGGCCGAACGCGAGGCGGCGCTCGAGATGGCGCGGCGGCTGGGCGGCGAGCGCGTGACGCTGGGCGCCGACAAGGGCTACGACGCACGCGACTTCGTGGCCGGCTTACGCGAGTTGGGCGTGACGCCTCATGTAGCGCAGAACACCAGCGGCAGACGCAGCCGCATCGACGGACGGACGACTCGGCACGAGGGCTACGAGCAAAGCCAGAAGAAGCGCAAGCTGGTCGAGCAAGTCTTCGGCTGGATGAAGACGACGGCGGGCATCCGCAAGACGCGCCACCGAGGCCGCGAGAAGGTCGAATGGATGTTCACCTTCGCGGCGGCGGCTTACAACCTGGTCCGCATACGAAACTTGATGGAAGCGACTGCCCGATCGAGCGCAAGGGCCGATCAGACTCGCTTCCCAGCGAGCTCAAAAACCCACTTTCCACTTGCCCGGCGCCCAACCATTGATCCCAGAATCGCCAAAGCCGTCTCGGCCGCGGCTTCTTTCAACAGCCTGCTAGCGCGGGCCGGTCGCGTCGGAAAGAAGCGGCTAGCAGCGGAACACCCGCCGTTTAGAGGGTTTGAGGGCCATCCCGGAATATCGACCGCTATCGTGTAGTCGCCATCCTGCCGATAGCGATGGTGGGCAGGAAAGAAGGATCGAGATTCGGTTCCGCCTTCCCAGCTCCATACGGGGCAACCTCTTACAGGCCCGGAGCACTAAAACCTCCGCCAACCTCGACTTGGCCGCAAACTTCGAGGGTTGGTGGACTCATGCCGATGCTCACCTGTGCGGTAAGGATCGAAGCGCTGAATGAGGTGCTCAAGATCGCAATTACATGGAAAAATCCCTATCCTCATTCCATGGACGCTCGGATGCTGTACTCGGTCTATGATCACTACCATGTTGGCCTTGTCGCCGACCACCTCCAGTTCAATCGAAGCTTTTCACAGTGCCAGCCGGCGACGCAGTACTGACGATGGGAGCGTGAGCGACAGCATGAGCACGGCGATGCAGCGGGATCAGTACTAGTCAAGCCCCTCGTGAAAGCGAGCTTGCGGAGATGGAATTCTCCGCAAGAAGCATTTAAAATCTGTACCAGATCGGGGGAGGCGGTTGGCCGTGCTCGGCTTTGGCCCTTTTCAGGTTGATGCGCACCGACGCGAGCTCTTACACTCCGGGCAGCAGATTGCCGTTCAAGCCAAGCTGTTCGACACGCTAGTCTTTCTGCTCGATCGCCGTGACCGGGTCGTCGAAAAGCAGGAGTTGCTGGAGCACATTTGGCCCAACGTCCATGTCGAGGAATCGTCGCTGTATCAAACCGTCTCGGCCTTGCGCAAGATTCTCGGCTGCGGCAAGAACGGCGAACGCCATCGCCACGATACCCGGCCGAGGCTACCAGTTCGTGGGCCCGACTGTAGTCGTCGCCCCCTCAGGCGCAGAACGGCCTGAACGGCGCGCACCCAACCAATGGTTCCGTCGCACTCGCCTTGAGCGAGGCCCTGTCGAAAGACCTTCCTTCCTCTTCGCCGCAGGTCTCCGCTTCCGGCATAGAGCTCCCTGCGCCTTCACCGGCGGTCGCCCGAATGGCGGCGACGGCCGCACTGGCGGTCCTCGCCTTGGCGGGCGCCTTCGGACTCGGCTGGCGGCTCAGCGGCTCCGGCGCTCCCGCCGCACTTCCGCTCAGAAAGCTTGCGATTCAGCTTGACCACGCAGTAGGTGAGGCTGTCATTTCGCCCAACGGCCGCTACATCGCTTATACGAAGGTCAAATCCGCTGTACACGGCATCGGCTCTCTTTCGGTGCACGATCTCAAGACGGGACAAAGGCGTCAATTGATCGCAGAGCCGATCGTTCGCCATGCGATGTGGTCACCTGACAACGAGACAATTGCATTCTCGGCGGTCGAGCCGCCCGGAGGTCGTTATAGCGTAGGGAAGATCAACGTCCGCGGCGGGGACGGCATCAAGTTGTGGGACCGGAACTTGTCGTTCACTGGCGGCGTTTGGAGCCCGGACGGGGAGTCAATCGTGTTCGCCAGCCGTCCGGCGGCGCTCTACGAGCTGTCAGCGCGGGGCGGAATGCCCGCCCTGTTATACCAGCCCGACGACGCCAAAAATGTAGGCTATTTCCACCCGTCGTGGCTGCCGGGCGTCGGCCGTCGGACTCTCGTCTTCAGCCGCGGGACGCGCGTTGAGGACGCGGAACTGATGCTCTACCGCCCCGGCTCGGACGCGACGCCAGCCTCACTGGGAAAGGGCTTCTCGCCGACTTGGGCGTCGGACCATCTTCTGTACTTTGGAAACAAGGGCGATTTCTGGGCGGCGCCGTTCTCTCTTCGGTCGCTCGCATCCACAGGCGACGCTTTTCCGATCGCGGAGGTCCCGGACATGCAGAGGCCCAGTGTGGCGGACGACGGCACACTGGTGTTCGTGCGCGTTGATCAGCCGAGCCAGATGCAGCTCCTGTGGCGAGACCGCAGCGGCCACGAAATCGAGAGGGTTGGCGAGCCGCTGACCTATATATCCGCACCCACAATCTCGCCGGACGGCCGGAGCATCGCTGTTTCTGGCGGGAAGCATTTCGGCGATGAGATCTGGATTCAAACCCTCGACCCCGCCAAGCTGACGCGCCTGACCTTCGCGGACGACCGCGACTCCGGTCCCATCTGGTCGCCCGATGGCAAGCACGTTCTGTTCAACTCCTATCGCAACGGAACGCCAGACGTGTTCGTCCAGTCGGCCGTCGGGGCGCAAAACGCTGCGGAAGCGTTTGAGACCGGGCGGCCCGCGAACCCGCAAGACTGGTCTCGCGACGGCCGTTACATCCTCTACGCGACGGGAGGCGACGGCCAGACCGATCTCTGGTACGTCGAGCAAATCTCCGGCGGTTGGAGCGAGCCGCGAGTGTTCCTTCAGACCCCCTCCACCGAGCGAGCTGCGGCGTTCTCGCCCAACGGCCGGTTTGTTGCGTATGTCTCGAACGAATCGGGACGCGACGAGGTCTACGTGCGGGCCTTCCCGCCCAGCGAAGGCCGCTGGCAGGTCTCGAAACGCGGGGGAACGCAGCCGGTCTGGAACCGGACAGGCTCAGAGCTCTTCTTTGTCGAGGGCGATGCGTTGAACGCCGTGGCGGTAGAAACCGCATCGAGTTTCGCGGCGGGCGAGCCCCGTTCGCTGTTCCACGACGCACATTTAGAAGGCCTGTATCCGGCCCCAAACTACGATGTTCACCCTAACGGGAAGCGATTCCTCCTGGTTGACGAAAGTGCGACGGCCAGGTCTTCGATCCAGATCGTTCAGAACTGGCACGAAGAGTTCCGTCGGCCTATAGGCCGGTAACCGCGACCATGAGCGAGCTTGCAGCAGGCGACGCCGGACTTCGCCGAGGCCTTCGAGTCGTCGGTGGAGAATCGAACGAAGCCTCCCGCTAAACCCTTCCGCCTCAGATTTTAGGAGCCCTTGGGTCGCTTCTTAGAGCGATTGAGAATCTCTGAGGACTTCTGAGAGCCGCCCGGAGTAGCCTTGGCTGCGCAACGTCGTCTTGGACGGGCGGAGTCGATGGCAACTCCAGATTTCGATTGGCCCCTCCTGACGGCGGATGCCGCGCAACACAGCGACGAGGACTCCGCATCATGAACTTGCTTCCATCCGTGCATGATCCCTTGGGCCTGTTTAGGGCGTTCGCTGGGACGCTCTTGCTGACGGCTGCGCTGGGCCTGCTGCCGGCGCCGGCGGCGGGGCAGATCGCGACGGGGAATGTGGAAGTGGAGTTGCTTTACCAGGGAGCGGCGGTAGGCGCGAATGGCGAAGCGTGCTATTTCGAGGCGGATCTTCTTCAGGGCGGGCCGGTCGTCGCAAGCCGCTCTTCGAGATGTAGCGGCCAAAGCCTTTTCCTGCTCCCGCTGATTGACGTGCCTACGGGCGAGTACGATCTCCGGATTCGAAGCGCAGGCTCCATCCCGGTTGTATCGCTCGCCGCGCTGTCGGTCAGTGGCGGCGAAACTGTGCGGGAGCAGATTGAGCTGAGCGAAGTTGCGGGCGGTATGACCGGCACGGTGCTGGTCAACGGACAAGCAGCCGTTGGACGATACGTCGGTCTGCGCACATCGGACCCGCAGGGCCAATTTGTCGGCTATGCCGACCCAAGCACCGACGCCAACGGCGTGTTTCGGGCCATCATCGCCGCCGGTGAAGGCCAGGGCACGCTCCACGTTGGAAACTCTCAGTTCCTTTCCGTTCACCGTCAACCCCGGCCAGACCACTGACGTTGGCGAGATCGAGACACGACGGGGAATGTGGAGGTGGAGCTGCTTTACCAGGAGCGGCGGTAGGCGCGAATGGCGAAGCGTGCTATTTCGAGGCGGATCTTCTTCAAGGCGGGCAGGTCGTCGCAAGCCGCTTTCGAGATGTAGCGGCCAAAGCCTTTCCTGCTCCCGCTGATTGACGGCCTACGGGCGAGTACGACTCCGGATTCGAAGCGCAGGTTCCATCCCGGTTGTATCGCTCGCCGCGCTGTCGGTCAGTGGCGGCGAAACTGTGCGGGAGCAGATTGAGCTGAGCGGTTGCGGGCGGTGTGACCGGCACGGTGCTGGTCAACGGACAAGCAGCCGTTGGACGATACGTCGGTCTGCGCACATCGGACCCGCAGGGCCAATTTGTCGGCTATGCGACTCCAAGCACCGACGCCAACGGCGTGTTTCGGGCCATCATCGCCGCGAAGGCCAGGGCACGCTCCACGTTGGAAACTCTCAGTTCCTTTCTCGTTCACCGTCAACTCCGGCCAGACCACTGACGTTGGCGAGATCGAGACACGACGGGGAATGTGGAGGTGGAGCTGCTTTACCAGGGAGCGGCGGTAGGCGCGAATGGCGAAGCGTGCTATTTCGAGGCGGATCTTCTTCAAGGCGGGCAGGTCGTCGCAAGCCGCTCTTCGAGATGTAGCGGCCAAAGCCTTTTCCTGCTCCGTTGACGTGCCACGGGCGAGTACGATCTCCGGATTCGAAGCGCAGGCTCCATCCCGGTTGTATCGCTCGCCGCGCTGTCGGTCAGTGGCGGCGAGACCGTGCGGGAGCAGATTGAGCTGAGCGGAGTGGCGGGCGGTGTGACCGGCACGGCGCTGGTCAACGGACAAGCAGCCGTTGGACGATACGTCGGTCTGCGCACATCGGACCCGCAGGGCCAATTTGTCGGCTATGCCGACCCAAGCACCGACGCCAACGGCGTGTTTCGGGCCATCATCGCCGCCGGAATGGCCAGGGCACGCTCTACGTTGGAAACTCAAGTTCCTTTCTCGTTCACCGTCAACCCTGGTCAGACCACCGATATCGGCCTGATCGGTCCCGCAGACGAAGACGGCGACGGCGTGCCGGATTCCAACGACAATTGCCCCTGATTCCAATCCCGACCAGCGCGACACCGACGGCGACGGTGTCGGCGACGTCTGCGATCCGGACGCGGACGGCGACGGATTGCCCAACGATTCCGATCCCTACCCCCTCGACCCCGACGGCGACGGCGACGGGCTGATGGATGGCGAGGACCCCTGCCCGACCGATCCCGTCAACGCCTGTGTCAACACTCCCGTGGGCAACAACGTGGCGGTGACGCCCGAGGACGCGACGACCGGCGGTCTCGGTCCGCGACGTTCGCGCAGGTCACCCAGACCGGCGCAACGACTCTTGTCACCGCGACTAGCGGTCCAGCCGCGCCCGCGCGATTCCGAATGGCAGCGCCAGCCGTTTTTTACAACCTTGCCACTACCGCTACCTTCGCGGCGCCGGTGACGCTGTGCTTCACCTACGACGAGGCCTCGTTCGAATCTGAGCATCGCGTGCGCGCCTTCCAGCACGACGGCGCGGCCTGGGTCGACCGCAGCTATTCGCTCGACGCCACGTCGAACTCCGTCTGCGCCCGCGCTGACAGCTTGGGACAGTTCGCTGTCTTCGAAAGCGAAGGTAAGCTCAAGCCGGGCGACGTCGTGGTCGCCGTGCAGAACATCCCGGCGCTGGTCGCCGTCGATTCGAACACGGGCGAGCAGACGATCCTGTCATGGAGCGGCGAGATGTCGCGCGGCATGGTTGCAAACGGCTCAACCGGCCTGATCAATGGCGTGGCCATGGAAGCCGGCGGCGGCATTCTGGTCTCGGAGCGGCTGGGGCCGGGTTCCATCATCCGCGTGAACCCCGTGACGGGAGAACAAACCGTGCTGGCGCTGCTCACACCTGGCAGCTTCCAGGACAACATGGGCATCGCGCTCGACTGGAATGGCAATGTCCTGGTTGGCAACGGCCAAGCGAACGCCTTGCTCCGCATCGACCGTGCGACGGGCGCGCAAACGACGGTTGCCTCGGGCGCGCCGCTCGACCGCCCGATCGGCATCGGCGTCGGCCGCAACGGCGACATCTTCGCGGCGGACAACAACTCCCGCGCGGTGATGCGTATCGATCCCGTCACAGGGGCCATCACGACGATCACGACGCTGGGAATCCCGAAGGGGCTCGAAGTCGACCCGGCGGGGCAGTTGCTCGTGAGCGAGCCGGGCCGCATCGTGCGGATCGATCCGGACACCGGGAGCATTCAAGAGGTTTCTTCCGGCGGGCAGTTCAACGCTGTGTTTGACCTCGAGGTCGCCGCGGACGGAACGATCTTCGCCGCCGACGAGCTCGCGTTCGACGTCCAGGGCGGCGTGTTCAAGGTGGATCCGGTCACCGGTGGTCAGACGCGGATCGCGTCGGGCGGCTACTTGCCGGGCGGCACGCGTCCGTCGGGCTTGGCTCTCGTTCCGACGCCGCGGATCTACGTGTCAAACACGGCCAGTGGCTCTGTCTCCGTGATCAACGGCCAGACGAACGCAGTGGAGGCGACGATTCCCGTGCCTGGTGCGGGGGCGCTGGTCTTGAGCCCCACGGCTTCGCACCTCTACGTTCTCGCCATTGCGTCGGCCGCCGACGGCGTCGCCGTCATCGATACGACCACCAATCTCGTCACCACCGTCATCCCCGTCGCTCCGGCGCTTCACGCAATCGCCGTCACCCCCGATGGCGAGACGCTGTACGTGACCAGCCAGGACGGGAATGTCTATGTCATCGATACGATGACCAACGTTGTCGTGTCGTCGGTCAACGTCGGCGGGTCGACCGAAGGGATCGCCGTTGGATCGACGCTGCAGGGCGTGCGCGCGTATGTGGGCACGCTCGCCGGCGTTTCCGTGATCGACGCCGCCAACAACACTGTCGTTGGATCCATCAGCCGTCCTGCGTCAAACCGCCATCGCGCCGCGGTGAGCCCGGACGGCCGGCGCGCATATTTTGCCGACAGCGGCCGGGATCTTCTGATTGTCGTCGATACCGCCTCGAACACAGTCACAGAAGAAATTCCGGTTGGAGTCGACCCGAGGGGAATCTCGATTTCCGCGGACGCTCGCCGCGCCTATGTCATCAACGCTGGTGACGCCTCGGTCTCGGTCGTCAACCTGGCCACGAACACGGTCGAGTCGACCATGACGAACGTTGCGGCGGATTCGCGCGGAATCGCCGCGGGTCTCCTCGGCGACGCCCTCTATCTCCCCCGTCCCACTGGCGGGGAAATCGAGGTGCGCGATCCACAAAGCGGCGCCCTGATCACCCGCATCGGCGTCGGAGATTTTCCCAGGGATATCGTCACCGCCCTGATCAAGATCTACGACACCGACGGCGACGGCATTCCAGACGTTCTAGACCCTTGCCCGAGCGACCCGACCGCGGGATGCGTACCGGCGCCGGACACAGATGGCGACGGCCTGACGGACGACATCGACCCCGACGACGACAACGACGGAATCCCGGACGCGAGTGATCCTTGTCCTCTGAGTCCGCTCAACACGTGCCTGTCCGACCCGGACAACGACGGCATCCCGTCATCGCAGGATCCGTGTCCCAGCGACATCACGAATCAGTGCTCGGATGACATCGACGGCGACGGAACGGCAAATACCGCAGACGAGGACGCCGATGGCGACGGAAAGCTGAACAGCGTAGATCCATGCCCCTTTGACGCCGGCGATTCGTGCCCATTCCTCGACTCGGACGCGGACGGCGTTGCCAATACGCTGGATCGCTGCCCGCTGGACCCGACCGATCAATGCAATCCGTTGCTCGGGCCGGGCTATATCCACACGGTCATTGGGGGCGGGCCGGTCGATGGAACGACCGCGACCCAGTATCCATTGCTCACCGCTACGGGGGCGACTTCGGACTCCGACGGCAATCTCTATATCACATCAGGGGACCACCGCATTCGCTATGTCAGCGGAACGACTGGCGCCACAGTCGTCGTGGCAGGCGACGGAAACCGCGGTTTTTCGGGCGATGGAGGGCCCGCGAAGAACGCGCGACTCGACGTGCCGCGGTCGCCGGTGGTCGATTCGCAAGGAAACGTGTTCTTCGTCGAAGTTGGGAGTAAGCGGGTGCGCAGGATCTCGGCGGGCGCGGACGGCGTAGTCGACGGAGACAGCGACGAGATCATCCAGACCGTGGCGGGCAATGGCAGCGCCTCGTTCCCCGGGGACGGCGCCTTGGCCGTCAATGCGGGCATGTCTCCGATTGCGATCACCATGGATGCGGCGGGTCACCTCTACATTGCCGACACGTTTCGTGTCTTCAAGGTCGACCCAGGAAGCGACGGCATCATCAACCGCGGTTCGGATGAAGTGATCGTAACCGTGGCCGGGACCGGGTCGCCGGGCTCGAACGGAGACGGAGGTCCCGCCAACTCGGCGCAGTTGGCGCCGCGCAGCCTTCGTTTCGATCCATCGGGCAATCTCTTCGCCATCGACTCCGTCACCTACAAGGTGCGGAGGATCAGCGCCGGCGCCGATGGCTTGGTCGACGGCGCGGCGGATGAGGTCATCACCACGGTCGCCGGCAACGGCGTCCGAGCGCAGGCGGGCGACGGGGGCCCCGCGACGAATGCCAGCTTCGTCGAGCCTATCGGTCTTGCATTCGATCCTTCCGGCGGCCTGCTGGTGGTCGATCGGACGGAAGGGCGTCTGCGCCGCGTAGACCCTGGCGTGGATGGCCTGGTGAACGGCAGCGGGGACGAAGCCATCCAATCCGTGCTGATCGGACTGAGCTTTCCGGAGGACTTGGGCTCGGATGCCGCACGGAATGTGTTGATCCCAGAGAACCAAGCGCGCGTGGTCCGAAGGGTCACGGCGGTCCTGACGGAGAGATGGATTTCGATGGCGACGACGTTGTCACGGTCGTAGCGGGCAACGGTTCCCAGTACCACTCCGGGGACAGCGGTCCTCGAAGCATGCGAGCTTGTCGTTCCCGTGGGGCGTCAGCGTGGGGCCTAGCGGCATCGTCTATCTCGCTGACACCCAAGGCAATCGCGTTCGCTCGGTCACGCCCGGCCCCGATGGCGTCGTAAACGGAGGGCCAGGCGAGGTGATCACAACAGTCGCGGGGAACGGTGCGAGGGGTCCTTGGGCGATGGGGGCCGGCCGTTGAAGCGGCCCTTGGCATACCGGCTCGGGTCATCGCCGACCACGCCGGAAACTTGCTGATCGTGGAACTCGACGGTGCGATCCGAAGGGTCACGACTGGAGCGGACGGGATCGTGACCGGCGAGCCGGATGAAGTGATCTCCACGGTTGCGAGCGGTTTGTCGTTGCCGGCTGACGCAGCGCTCGATGCGGTCGGCAATCTCTTCATTGCGGAGCAAGATCGCATACTTCGCATCACACCGGGAGCGGATGGGCTGATCGATGGCAGCGTTGACGAACTCTTGACCTCGATCGCGGGGACAGCGCCGCGGGCTAGCGGCGACGGTGGTCCCGCGACCGCGGCTCAGTTCGACAACACCATTGCGCTCGCTTTCGACTCCTTCGGCAATCTGTTCGTTTCCGACAGCCTCAATCGGCGCATCCGGCGGATCGAAGCCGGCGCCGACGGCCTGATCGATGGCGCACCCGATGAAGTCATCAGCACGGTCGTCGGTACAGGCGTCTTCGGATACTCGGGTGAAGGAGGGCCGCCGAACCTTGCGCAGATCAAGTCCGCCGCCGGGATCGCGTTCGATTCGGCGGGGAGTCTCTATTTTGCCGATTTGGCGGAGCATCGTGTTCGCCGCGTCCTGCCCGGCACGGATGGCGAGGTCACAGGAGACGCTGGCGAAGTCATCGCGACTATCGCGGGCGTTGGCGTTCCAGCATTCGGCGGAGACGGCCTGACAGCCAACCTCGCCGGATTCAATTCGCCCCGCGGCGTTGCGGTCGATGCGAACGGCAACATCTTCGTCGCCGACTTCAATAATCGGCGCATTCGCTTCATCGAGGCTCTCGACACCGACGGCGACGGCGCGCCGGACGTCATCGACCCCTGCCCGGCGGATCCCTTGGATAGCTGTCTGGTCAACACGCCCGTTGGCACGAATGTGACTGTTACGCCCGAAGACACGACGTCCGGCGGCGCTCCCGTCACCGTGACCTTCGCGCAAGTGACGCAGGAAGGCGACACTTCCTTGACCACGAGCTCCGCCGGCCCGCCGCCTCCTGAGGGCTTCAAGCTCGGCGCGCCTCCTGTCTACTACGACTTGGCTACGACGGCGCAGTTCGTTCCGCCTGTCACGATCTGTATTGCATACACGGGAGTCTCTTTTGCGGATGAGGCCGCGCTCTCCCTGTTCCACTTCGAGAGCGGCGTTTGGGAAGACCGCACCACGCTACGTGACCCCAACAACGACAGGATCTGCGCCGTCGTGAGCTCGCTCTCGCCCTTCGCGATCTTCGGACAGCAGTATCCGAACCAAGCCGAGCTCATCGGCGTCGGGCTCACCGCGACTCCTGTGGTGCAAGGCAACGGCCGGATCGACATCCAACTTGCCGCCTCGGTGAAGAACAACGGAGGCGTGGACGCGGAAGCTGTGCGTGTTCGCTTCGCGCGCAGCGCGGACGGCGGCCTGACCTTCCAGAACATCGGGTCCGCGCTCGATCTGGGCGCCATTCCGGAGGGGCAAGCCACCCTCGCGCAGCAGGGCTGGAACAATGTGGCCCTGGGAAGCTACATCTTCCAATTCACCGTCGATCCGAACAACTCAGTCGCGGAAGGGGACGAGACCAACAACGTGAGCACGTTCCCGCTGGTCGTTACGTCTGACCTGCTTGCCGATCTCATCCCGGTACAAGTCAACGCCATTCCACAGGGTGACGGCGGCGGCAACATCGACGTGTCTCTGGAGGCGACGATTCGCAACATCGGCGCGGCGGACGCGGCCAACGTGGGCGTCGGCTTCGAGACCAGCGCCGACGGCGGCGTGACCTTCCAAAGCGTGGGCAGCTTGCTGAACGCTGGGAGCATCACAGCCGCCGGCGAGGTCGTGGCGACCCGGCTGTTCAACAACGCGGCTCCGGGAGACTATCTCGTCCGACTGACGGTCGATCCGAATCAGCAGATCAGCGAGAAGGACGAGGCCAACAACCAGGCTGTCTTTCCGTTCCACATCGGCAACGAGGCGCTCGCGGATCTATCGGTCGTCTCGTTGAGCTCCTCGGCCGCTCCGGACACAAGTGGCAATATCGACGTCACGCTCTGACGCGATCCTACGCAACAGCGGCGTCGCCACCGCTACCGGCGCGCGGGCGCTGTTCTCGTTCAGCTCCGACGGCGGCCTGACTTTCCAGGACATCGCAACCCCGACCGGGGCTGGAAGCATTCCCGGCGGCGCGACCGCGAATGTGCAGAGAGTCTGGCAGAACGTGCCGCCGGGCGACTACTTGGTGCGCGTCACGGCAGACCCTGACAACTCCGTCCAGGAGAGCGACGAAACGAACAACGTGAATGTCTTCCCCGTCACCGTCTCGACGGCCTTGCTTGCGGACCTGACCGTCGCTGGATTCGACGGCGTTCCGCAAGCTGTCGCGACCGGGCGCATCGAGGTTCCCTTGACCGCAACCCTGCAGAACAGCGGACCCTCCGTCGCGACCGGCGTTCGTGTCCAGTTCCTCTTCTCGAATGATGGCGGGCAACGTTCACGCCGATCGGAAGCCCGGTATCCACCGGGAACATCGACAGCGGGCAGACCGGCCAGGGCGTCCGGTTGTGGACCAATGTCGCGGCAGGCGCTTACTTGATCCGAGTCGTTGCAGATCCTCTGTCGACAGTCTCCGAAAGCAACGAGGCGAACAATGAAGCCACGTTCCCGTTGAACGTGCCGACGGCGTTGCTACCCGACCTCACCGCCTCCGCGTTGGCCGCGAACGCTGCCCCGGACGGCAACGGCAACATTGACGTCACCCTCGATGCGACTCTGCAGAATGGCGGCCCATCCCAGGCCTACGCCGCCCGCGTGCAGTTCGCCGTCAGCACGGATGGCGGAGTCATATTCTCGAATGTCGGAGCGCCGTCCAGCGCTGGCAACATCCCAGGCGGGATGGCGGGAATGGCGCAGCGCGTTTGGCAGAATGTCGCTCCGGGAAACTATCTGGTTCGACTCACCGCCGATCCCGATGGCAGCGTCGACGAGAGCGACGAAACCAACAATGTCAGCGTCTTCCCGGTCAACGTGCCGGTGAACCTGCTGGCGGACCTCACCGTGACCGCGTTCAACGCCGTGCCGCAGGCTGTGGCGACGGGACGGATCGAGGTCCCGCTGAACGCAACGGTTCAGAACAGCGGGCCGAACTTGGCGAAGAGCGTGCGGGTGCAGTTCCTCGTCTCGAGCGACGGAGGCGTGACATTCTTTGCCTGTAGGAAGCCCTGTTTCCGCCGGCAACATCGACAGCGGCCTGACCGGGATTGCCACGCGCTTGTGGACAAACGTCGCGGCTGGAGAATACCTGGTCCGAGCAGTGGCTGATCCGGTGGCGGCTGTTCCGGAGAGCAACGAAGCCAACAACGAGGCGACCTTCCCGCTGAGCGTCCCCGCGAGCCTGTTGCCGGATCTGGCGCCGACGGGCGTGACGACCGCCTCTGCTCTGGATGCGAATGGCAAGATCGATGTCACACTCAACGGGACATTGCTCAACAGCGGCCCTTCGCAAGCTTTCGGCGCGCGCCTGCAGTTTGCGGTCAGCGCCGACGGCGGCGTCACGTTCACCGATGTCGGCTCGTCCGTAAGCGCGGGCAACATCCCGGGCGGAGTGGGCCGAGCGGCCCAGCGATTGTGGCAGAATGTCGCACCGGGCGCGTATGTCGTTCGGCTAACGGCCGATCAGCGAACGTTGTCGAGGAGAGCGACGAAACCAACAACACGGGCGTCTTTGCGTTGATTATTGAAGCGCCGTAACTGAACGCTCTCCACTCGTGGCGCTTACACGACGCATCTCTCGAGCGCGAAACGGCAGATCGAGCTCCAAGATCTCAAAGGCTTGGCATTTGTGGTATCAAGTGACTCGGCGGCTTCGCGGAACATCCGATGCATGACTTAGTAATCCGGCACGGGACGGTCGTTGACGGCGCTGGAGCCGTTGGGTGCGTAGCAGACGTGGCCGTCGACGACGGCCTCATCACCGCCGTGGAGCCAAGAGTAGGCGCCGGCAAGCTCGAGATCGACGCCGAAGGGTTGCTGGTGCCGCCCGGATGGGTCGACATCCACACGCATTACGACGGGCAAGCGACTTGGGATCCGGCATGACTCGTCCTCTTACCACGGAGTCACGGCGACAATTTTCGGCAATTGCGTGCCGGGTTCGCAGTCCGTCCAGGGTCGGAGACCTACCTGATCAACCTGATGGAAGGTGTCGAAGACATCCCGAGATCGTGCTGGCCGAGGGCGTCGACTTCCGCTGGGAGACGTTTCGCGAGTACCTGGACGTTCTCGAGGAAACGCCGCGAATAATGGATGTAGGGACACAGATTCCTCACGCAGCCTTGCGCTTTTACGTGATGGGCGAAGGCGGGGCTGACCACGCCGCGAGGTCAACCGAAGACGAGATCGCCCGGATCGGAGTCTTGATCGAGGAAGGCCTCGAGGCTGGCGCGTTTGGTTTCAGCACGTCGCGTAGGCCCAAACACCGGGCGGCCGACACACCCGGCTACCGTGCCGAAATAAATCTGATCGACTTTGACGAGCCGCAGCCCGAGCGGCCGGTCGTGGTGTACGGCCTCCCAACGAGAGGAAAGCGGATCAGCCAGCGGTCGCGAGGATATCGGCATGCATTCGTCAGAGGCGTCGAGTGGGCGGGGCGCTGAGGACACAGGAGCGCGGCCGGCAAAACTGCTGAGAGATTTTCAGTCGGCACCAGCGGGATGCGAGTTTCCCACGCGGTGCTTGGGGCCGGGTGACGTTGGATAAACAAAGGACGGACTTTGTTGCTCCCCTGCCGAGCTAAGGACGGGCATACTTTCTTGCAAGCGAACTCGCCGCGCCGGCGGGAGGTTTCCGGAGGGCTTGGCTACACAAGCGCCCATCAAGTAGTGATGGCCCGCTGCGACGGAAAGCAAGCGGGCTATGGTGTGCCCATCGCCGCTGCCGCCGGCGCGCAGCTTCTCACCAGCATGCTCGTTAGGCTCTGCTAACCGCCCGTCCGTGAGCACGGTCGTCCGCGGCAGAGCGCAGTACCGACGAGTTGTCCTTCTGTAGTCGTTAGAGGGGGTGAAGGCTCCCCTGCCACTGTACGAAAACTGTCACAAGACCCATCTGCCTGAGTGCACAGGGTCCGGTCCGGCGAGCGACTGTAAACGCCCTTGGTCCTGGTAAGTCAACGAAAACATTGGAAAAACTGAAACCTAGGGAGAAGAGTAGTCGCCTCTTAGGCCGTGGTTTCTAAGCTGCGCTGCCGTAGAATCCACAAGCTTCTCGGGCCCCGATCCACTGTCCGCATCTTGTCCGCATTCGCGCTCCGCTCAGCGCGCTCTGGCTCCGCAGAGCGCACGGTAAGTGCTGTATTATCACTCAGGCTCTTCCTCACTCGGCTTTTCGGAATAACTCACGATCCGTTGGTCGCAACCTGGGACGAGGACAGAGAGCGCTCGGGTAGCCCGATCTCCCAAAAGGGGTGGAACGATAGGAGCAAAACGGTGGACGTCTTGTGCTTGACTGCCGTCTGCTCCATTTATGCTCCGTTAGAGCGAGGTTTCGGAGTGCCGTTGAAACCAGGTAACTTAGATCGTCAGAAACAAACGTCATTCGACGTTAAATCCTCTATTGTCAATCTAGGAGCGGATTCCCAAGCTGAATGTCGCGAGTTCGATCCCCGTCTCCCGCTCCATGTTCTCAACAACTTACAGTCGGCTTAGAAATTCGTAGTCCGTTTGTGGTCCGTTAAGCTGCGTCGGCGGCCAGACAGGCGTTCTCCAACCGCCTCACCGCCTCCAAGCGGCGATTCAGGCTGGAATGCGTCCGGCGCATCACTTGGAAGTTGACCCAGCCGAGTCCGTTCGCCTTCAGCCGTGGTCCCAGGTTCCGCTGCCAGCAGTTCTCTCGTGAGAACGATGTGGTTAGCTTCTCCGAGGGGAACAGCCAGGCGTCCGGCTCGATGCTCGGGCAAATGTTGCGCCATTGGGCGATGTCCCGAATGACGCTTTCAGGCACCGCTACCGTTCGTCGCGAGCTACGGTTTTGGGCGTATCGATGTCTCCTTTGTATACGCGTCGTCTGACCTCGACGTGCGCTTCCCCGACGTCCTGCCACTGAAGGGCGAAGACCTCGCCCGGTCGCATTCCGCCGAGTACCGCCAGCTCCGCGATCAGACCCTCGCGGAGATCAAGGCAGTCGAACAGCTTTCCTACCTCCTGTGGATTCATGATGGGTGTTGGAGCCGATGATGCCTCCCGCGGAGTGTGCAGGAGGGTTGCAGGGTTGCGGTCGACGTAGCCTTCGGCGTGGGCCAGCTCGAAAAACTGGTGGAGATCCCAGCGAAGGTGGGCGACCATGCTGAACGAGAGCCCTTCGGCGCACTTCTCGTCCAAGAAGGTTTGCAGTTGATCGCGCAGCTGACGACGGATCACTACAAGCAGGCTCAGATCTCGGCGAAGGCTCAGGCCGGATTCCGGCCGTACTCGCTGAGCGGCGACTCGTCCGGTGCCGGTTCACCGGTTCGGGCCGAGCGCGAAATCACAGCCGGGATTCTCTCGATTTGATCGATTCCGACCGCTTTACGATCCTTCGGCGCAACGGCTACACCGAGCGCGAAGTGCGGTTCCTCTGTCTAGTCGGGGATGTCGGAGGCTACTTCCTTCGCCGGCATTTCAGGCAGTTCCTGGGTACGAAGCGAGGCCGGCCGGAGGCGACTCTCGACGCGAAGCTTCTGGATAACCGCCACGCGAAACTCTATCTCGGCCCGGGCGGCGTCGAGCTCTACCATCTGTCGAGGCGCTGGTTCTATCGTGCGATCGGCTCGCCTGAGTGCCGGAATCGTCGCAAGCGAAAGCCGTCGGCGATCCACTCGCGCCTGCTCATGCTGGACCTCGTCCTAGCGCATCCCGACAGCCGCCACCTGCTGTCGGACCGAGACAAGACCCGCTATCTGGCCCAGGAACGCTACGTGCCCCGATTCATCTTGCCCGTCATTCAGCGACGTTGGATTGACCGTTTCCCAATCTATTTGGATCGCGATTTGGCCGCGACGAAGCCCTTCGTGAGGTTCTGCTACGTTGACCCGCAGGTGTATTCCGAGCAGCGGCTCCGCTCATTCCTGGAGCGCCACACCCCCTTGTGGGAACGCTTGGGCGACTTCCGAGTGCCCTACTTGACCGACCGACGGTGGAACGGTCGAGCCGCGAAGGCGACCTTCGATTGCTTCATGGAGACACGGTGGCCGCGTTCGATGCGCGATCAGCCCTCCACTCGGGAGCGGATACTGCGGGCGTTTCGGCTCGAGAAGCAGCTGCGTTCGCGCCAGATCCACCACCCCCAGGGGCATGGTGACAGGCTCATTCGGGAGCTGAAACAGCAGCTGACGACCGCCCGCTACGAGTCTCTCTATGACGTTTGGGCGCAGACATCGGACCAAGCGGTGTACGATCTGGTCGCTCCTGACCCGCATGAGCTTTGGCCGAACGGCGATCTGGACGTGCATCTCGTCGGCTACGACTACCGCTGGCTCTACCCTGCGTAGAGTCCCGAACCGACTATTTCCGCGTAGCACCCCAATCCAGCGGCATATCGCTTGAAACTCCGTCAGGTGTTCCCCTGGCCAAGAATGCAAATCACTGGTGTTTCATGGGTTCTGAGGCGAGAGCGGTCCGCCCACGGCATGTCGCCCGGAGCACCGGCGTCGTCGCATGGGATCTTAGCGATTTCTTGACACTTCGCTCGTTTGTCTTGACGCGCTGCTAGCGCGACCTCGCACAACCTGAAGACGTGAAGCGCGAAATCATCGCTGCGTGGTCGCGAGACGCCGATGATTCGCGCGGGGAGGCATTCGTGGTCGACCTCTTGTGCGTCGGAATCGCTTTCTGTTTCTTCATCGACTCAGCGCTGTTCGTGTGTTGGTCGGATCGAGTCCGGTAATGAGGATCATTCTCATGGAAATTTGGTACCTGATCGGCGCTGGGCTGGCTGTCGGACTGCTCGTCTACCTCAGCGTCGTCCTGCTCAAACCGGAGCTGTTCTCATGAGCGGGCAAGACATCGTTCAGATCGGCTTCTACCTCGTTCTCTTGCTCGTTGCTGTGGAGCCGCTCGGCGCCTACATGGCAAGAGTGTATTCGGGTGCGAGGACGCCGCTCGATCGGGTCCTTGGCCCTCTCGAGCGCGGCCTCTATCGCTTGGCGGGCGTGGACGGCGCGGCGGAGATGACCTGGAAGCAGTACGCTCTCGCCCTGCTCGCGTTCAACGGCGTCGGGTTCCTGGCGCTCTATCTTGATCTGCGGCTGCAGGGGCTGTTGCCTCTCAACCCGCAAGGATTTGGCGGCGTCGAGCCGCACACGGCGCTCAACACGTGGCAGCCAGCTTTGTCACCAACACGAACTGGCAGAACTACGGTGGCGAGACCACGCTCAGCTATCTGAGCCAAATGGCCGGCCTCACCGTGCAGAACTTCGTCTCGGCAGCCATGGGCATGGCTGTGTTGGCCGCGCTGGCGCGAGGCACAGCCCGGCGCGGAGTCGAGACGATCGGTAACTTCTGGGTCGATCTGACGCGGTCGACGCTCTACATTCTGCTGCCACTGTCCGTGCTGCTCGCCATTGCCCTGGCGTCTCAAGGAGTCGTCCAGAACCTGTCGGACTACCAGCCCGCCTCCGCTCTTGAGGGCGGCGAGCAACTGCTCCCGATGGGACCGGCGGCCTCGCAGATCGCCATCAAACAACTAGGAACGAACGGAGGCGGCTTCTTCAATGTCAACTCAGCGCATCCGTTCGAGAATCCCACCCCAATTTCTAACTTGTTGCAGATGCTGGCCATCCTGCTCATCCCGGCCGGGATTTGCTACACGTTCGGCCGCATGGTGGGCGACCTGCGCCAGGGCTGGGCGCTGCTCGCCGCCATGGCGCTCGTCTTCGTTCCCTGCGTACTCCTCACAGTCCAACTAGAGTCCAGCGCGAATCCGACGCTAACGGACCTGAGCGTCGATCAAAGCCAAGGAAATATGGAGGGCAAGGAGACTCGCTTCGGAGTCGTGAATTCCGCTCTGTGGGCCATTTCCACGACGGCGGCCTCCAACGGCTCAGTCAATTCGATGCACGACTCCTTCACGCCGCTGGGAGGGCTGATCCCGATGTTCCTGATGCAACTGGGCGAGGTCGTCTTCGGCGGCGTCGGCTCGGGTCTCTACGGGATGCTCATGTTCGTCATCTTCAGCGTGTTCCTCGCCGGCTTGATGGTCGGCCGCACGCCGGAATATCTGGGCAAGAAGATCGAGGCGTTTGAGGTCAAGATGGCATCGATCGCTGTCTTGACTCCGCCGGCCGTCGTCCTGCTTGGAGCGGCGATCGCGGCCGTCACTCCGGATGGCCTGAGCGGCGTTCAAGACGCCGGGCCGCACGGGCTGAGCGAGATCCTGTACGCGTTCAGCTCCATGGGGAACAACAACGGCAGCGCTTTCGCCGGCTACGGCGCCAATACTCCCACCACCAACATCACCGGCGCCATCGCAATGTTCGCGGCCCGTTACTGGGTTGCCTTGCCGGCGCTGGCCATCGCCGGATCGCTGGCCAAGAAGAAGGTCGTTCCAGCGGGTCCGGGAACGCTCCCGACGCATTCGCCGCTCTTCGTCGGCTTTCTGGCCTCGGTCGTCATCGTGGTCGGAGCTCTAGCTTTCATCCCGGCGCTGGCGTTGGGCCCGATCGCCGAACACCTGATGCTCGCGGGGAACTAGGAGTTTTCATGTCAAGGCCTTCCAGAACACTCAAGCTTCTCGACCGCACCATCCTGCGCTCAGCGGGACGCGACGCCTTCTCCAAGCTCGACCCGCGTATCCAGATCCGCAATCCGGTGATGTTCGTGGTCGGCATCGGAGCCAGCCTGACCACGCTGCTCTTCTTCGACTCGCTCGGGGGAGAGGGGGAAGCCCCGGCCTGGTTCATCGGCTCCATCACGCTCTGGCTGTGGTTCACGATCCTGTTCGCGAACTTCGCCGAAGCCATGGCCGAGGGCCGGGGCAAGGCGCAAGCCGACAGCCTGAGGAAGGCCCGCAGCGCCACGCCCGCGCGGCTGCTCAAAGAGGCTCGCTACAGCGAGGACTGGCAGGTCGTTCGATCCGACGAGCTCAAGACCGGCGACGTCGTCCTGGTCGACGCCGGTTGGGTCATTCCGGCCGACGGCGAGGTCGTCGAAGGCGTAGCGTCCGTGGACGAGAGCGCCGTCACGGGAGAGAGCGCGCCCGTCATTCGCGAGAGCGGCGGCGACCGCTCCAGCGTCACCGGTGGAACCAAGGTGCTCTCCGACTGGCTGGTTGTTCGGGTCACTTCTCAACCCGGCGAAAGCTTTCTTGATCGCATGATCTCAATGGTCGAAGGCGCCGCGCGCCAGAAGACACCGAACGAGATCGCGTTGACCATCTTGCTGGCGGCGATGACGATCGTGTTCCTTTTGGCCACGGTGACCTTGCTGCCCTTCTCGCTCTTCAGCGTGCAGGCGGCCGGGGGCGGCGAGCCCGTGACGCTCACAACGCTCGTGGCGCTACTGGTTTGCCTGATACCCACGACAATCGGCGGATTGCTTTCGGCAATCGGCATCGCGGGCATGGATCGCATGTTGCAGGCCAACGTGCTGGCGATGTCCGGGCGGGCGGTTGAAGCGGCGGGCGATGTCGATGTGTTGCTACTCGACAAGACTGGAACGATCACGCTAGGCAATCGTCAGGCGACCGCCTTCGTTCCAGCGCCCGGCGTCGACGAGAAAGAACTGGCGGACGCCGCGCAGCTCTCGTCGCTTTCCGACGAGACGCCCGAGGGCCGCAGCATCGTCGTGCTCGCCAAGAAGAGCTTCAACCTGCGGGAGCGAGACGTCGAAAGCCTCGGCGCGAAATTCGCGCCCTTCTCGGCTCGGACGCGGATGAGCGGCGTCGACCTGAACGGACGGCGCATCCGCAAGGGCGCCGCGGATGCAATCGAGCAGTTCGTCAAGGATGAGGGCGGCTCCTTCCCTGAGGCGGTACGCCGCAATGTCGACGCCATCTCGAAACAAGGCGGCACGCCGCTGGTCGTTGCCGACGGAGCGAAAGCGCTTGGCGTCATCCAACTCAAGGACGTGGTCAAGGGCGGCATCCGGGAACGCTTCGGCGACCTGCGCCGAGCCGGCATCAAGACCGTCATGATCACCGGCGACAACCCGCTCACCGCGGCGGCCATCGCCGCCGAAGCGGGCGTCGACGACTTCCTGGCCGAAGCCACGCCCGAAAACAAGTTGACGCTCATCCGCAAGTATCAGGACGAAGGCCGCATGGTTGCGATGACCGGAGACGGCACGAACGACGCTCCGGCGCTGGCGCAGGCCGACGTCGCCGTGGCGATGAACAGTGGCACGCAGGCGGCCAAGGAAGACGCCAATCTGGTCGATCTCGACTCGAACCCGACGAAGCTGCTCGAGGTCGTGCGCGTGGGCAAGCAGATGCTCATCACGCGCGGCGCCTTGACGACGTTTTCGACGGCGAACGATGTCGCCAAGTACTTCGCCATCATCCCGGCGGCGTTCGCCGGCACGTATCCCCAGCTCGAGGCGTTGAACGTCATGGGATTGGCGAGCCCGTCGAGCGCCATACTCTCGGCGGTCATCTTCAACGCCCTGGTCATCGTGGCTCTGATTCCGATCGCCTTGCGCGGCGTCGAGTATCGCCCCGACAGCGCGGACAGTCTGCTGAAGCGCCACTTGCTGATCTACGGACTCGGCGGAGTGGCAGCCCCCTTCGTGGGTATCAAGATCATCGACATGATTCTGGCTACAGCCGGAATCGCGTAACGGAGAACTCGACATGCAGTTCGTACGCCAAGCTTTTCTCTTGCTAGCGCTCATGAGCGTCCTGCTCGGAATCGTTTATCCGCTGGCGTTGACCGGCGTCGCTCAGGTGGCGATGCCCAAGCGTGCCGGCGGTAGCCTGATCGTCCGTTCGGGCCGAGTCATCGGCTCGGAATGGATCGGCCAAAGTTTCGAAGATCCCGGACGCTTCTGGGGGCGGATCTCAGCGACCGGCCCCGCTCCCTATCAAGCGGAAGCGTCGTCAGGCTCGAATCTGAGCCCATTCGGCGAGGCCTTTCGCAAGCAGGCCGTGGCCCGGCTCGAAGCGCTTCGGGGAATCGCCCCGGCGAACGGCGAGCCCGCGCCGGCTGACCTCGTCACCGCCTCCGGCAGCGGGCTCGATCCGCATATCAGTCCGGAGGCGGCTTACTACCAGGCCGAGCGGGTCGCGCGGGCGCTGAACCTGGACAAGGCGGACATCGACGCGCTCATCGCCGCCCACACTGAGGGGCGGACGTTCGGGATCCTGGGCCAGCCTCGGGTCAACGTCCTACTTCTGAACATGGCGTTGGAGGATCGACAATGACCCGCGTCGCAGGAAGGGATCGGCGGGAGCTCTTCCCGAAGAGCCTCGTCCTGCTCTTCGCCGCCGCCCCGTTGGCAGCGCTGCAAGCCGGCGTCGCCGTCGACCCCGCCGTCACCCCCGAGCAGCGGGCCGCGCTCCTGAGCCGGGTCGAGACCCTGGAGGCCGAACTGCAGGAAATCAAGGCACAGCTTGCCGCTCCGGGGACCCCAGAGCCGACGCTGGTCGAGACCGAAAGCGAACCCGCCGAAGCGCTGGATATCCGCAGCGTGGGAAACGTCGGCCTGCTGATGGACGGCTACTATAGCTACAACTTCAACCAACCGGCCGACGGCCTCAATCCTTTGCGGGCCTACGACCGCCGACACAACAGCTTCGGGCTGAACCAAGCCGCCCTGGTATTCGACCGCGAACCAGAGCCGGAGCAGGGTCGCAGGTTCGGCGTGCGCGTGGATCTGATGTACGGCCAGGCGACGGACGCCTTGCAGGGCAGCCCGCTCAACGAGCTTCGCCCCGACATGTACCGTCCGGTCTTCCAAGCCTACGGCACGTATGTCGCTCCCGTCGGTTCCGGGCTGACGATCGACTTCGGCAAGTGGGCCAGCGCGCTGGGGCTCGAGGGTAACTACACGCTCGATCAAGTCAACTACTCGCGATCCTACCTGTTCAATTTCCTGCCGTTCTACCACTTCGGCTTTCGCGCCCGCTACGACTTCACCGACCAGTGGGGCGCCAGCTACTGGCTGGTCAACGGCAACGGCCAATCGGACGACTTCAACGGGCTCAAATCCAACGCATTCTTTGGGCACTGGAAGCCGTCGCCGCGCGTCGAGACCAACCTCGCCTATTACACGGGCAATGAGAACAATACCCGCGCGTTTCCGGGCGAGGGCCGGCGCGCGCTGGACGGCAAGTTGCACATCGTATACGACCAAACCCTCTGGAGCGTCACGGACCGTCTGTCGCTGGGCGCCGAGCTCGCTTATATCAACAATCGGGAGACGTCCGCTTCGCCGCCCTCGACCGCGCTGGGCGGAGGCGCACTTGCCTCCTTCGACCTGAACGATCGCTGGAGCCTCGGCGCTCGCTACGAGCGCGTCTCCGACGGTGGGGGCTTCTTGACCGGCCGGCGGCAGCTGCTGCAGGAAGCAACGTTCACGCTCAGCCAGCGGGTTGCGGAGCGCTTTCTGGTCCGCTACGAAGTCCGCCGCGACGCCTCGAGCCGAGCCTTCTTCACCACCGACCGGGCTGGACTCCTGGCCCGTCAACAGACCACCGCTCTGCTGGGCTTAACATGGTGGCTAGGCCGGGAAGGCGGGTGGTAGCAGCGCAATGGGTCTCGATCCGATCACAACGCGGCCTGACCCGGACGAGTTGCTCGCCAGAGTTCAGCAACAGGAGCAGCGGAGCGCGCGGGGACGCCTGAAGATCTTCTTCGGCATGGCGGCGGGCGTGGGCAAGACCTACGCGATGCTGCAGGCGGCGCGACGTCTCCGGGAGGCGGGGCGGGATGTCGTTGTGGGCTACGTGGAGCCCCACGGCAGGCCCGAAACCGAGGCGCTGCTGGTCGGTCTCGAACAGCTTTCCACGCGCGAGGTCGACTATCGCGGGGCCCGTCTCCGAGAGCTCGATCTCGACGCCGCCCTCTCTCGGAAACCGGAAGTCCTTCTGGTCGACGAGCTCGCGCACACCAATGCTCCCGGAAGCCGCCACGCCAAGCGCTGGCAGGACGTCGAAGAGCTCCTCGCCGCCGGGATCGACGTCTACACCACCGTCAACGTCCAGCACGTCGAGAGCCTGAACGACGTAGTCGCCGGCATCACGGGCGTGCCCGTACGGGAGACGGTTCCCGACTCCATCCTGGCCCAGTCCGATGAGATCGAGCTGATCGACCTGCCGCCCGACGACCTGCTGCAGCGGTTGGCGGAAGGCAAGGTCTACGTTCCCGAGCAGGCCGGGCGCTGGCTGCTCAGCGGTTCTTCCGGAAGGGGAATCATCGCGCTGCGGGAGATGGCGCTGCGCAAAGTGGCGGAGAACGTCGACGCGCAGATGCGCGGGTACCGCGCCGAGCATACCGTGCGCGAAACGTGGCCGGTGGCTGAGCGGTTGATGGTCTGCATCGGACCCAGCCCGTTCGCGAAGCAGCTCGTGAGGGCCGCCAAGCGCACGGCGACGCAGCTCCATGCGGACTGGATCGTCGTCAACGTCCAGACGCCGGACTGGGGCCGGCTTCCCGATGAGGTGCGAGGCCGCGTGTATGAGGCGCTTCGCCTCGCCGAGCAGCTCGGCGCCGAAACCGCCACTTTGAGCGGAGACAACGTCACGACCGAGGTTCTGGCCTTCGCGAGGTCTCGCAACGTCAGCAAGATCCTCATCGGGAAACCCGCTGAGCCGCTGTGGAAGCGCGCGCTGCGAGGCTCCATCCTCGACCGGCTTGTCGAGCAGAGCGGCGAGATTGACGTCTACGCCGTCAGCGCAAGAGTTACTGCAAGTGAGGCCGCGCCGATCCAAAGCCTGCGCTCCAAGACCCCGTGGGGCCAGTACGGAGTCGCAGTCCTGGTCGTCGCCGCAAGCACGCTCCTGGGCCTGTCGCTGCATCCGGAGATCGACTTGGCGGATGTCGTGATGATCTACCTGCTCGGCATCGTGGGCGTCTCGATCCGAACCGCGCGCGGGCCCGGCCTGACCGCCTGCCTGCTCAGCGCCGCCGCTTTCAACTTCTTCTTCACCACGCCCTATTACACATTGGCGATCGACCGCGCGCAGTTCGTCATCACCTTCATCGTAATGCTGATCGTCGGCCTTACGATCAGCGGTTTGACATATCGGGTTCGCAGCCAGGCTTCGTTCGCCGTCGAGAGGGAGCGCCGGACGCACGCGCTGTTTCAGGCGACGCGCTCTCTGTCCGCCGCGGGATCGGAAGCGGAGGTGCTGACGAGCGCGGCCGGCCACGTTGCCGAAACCTTCGACGCCGGGGTCGCGATCTTCCTGCCAGGGGAAGACGCCCGGGTTTCCCTACGGACCACCTTGCGCGACAGCGCCTGGGTCAGCGCCCGGGAGTTGGGGGTGGCTCAGTGGGTTGTGGACAACGCCCGCCCGGGCGGCCTCGGAACCGCGACGCTGTCCGGGGCCGAAGCCTTGCAGCTCCCGATTCCCGGCGCCGGGAATCGGACGCTTGGGGCCTTCGCCGTGCGTCCCTCCGACGCGCGAAGCTTCCACGATCCCGAGCGCATGCGCCTGCTCGAAGCCGTCGTCGCTCAGACCGGGGCGGCCCTCGAGCGGACCCGGCTGGCTCAAGTCGCGCAGCAAGCGGAGGTGAACGTGGAAACCGAGAGGATGCGCAACGCTCTTCTTAGCGCGGTCTCGCACGATTTGAGAACTCCGCTCGCCACGATCCAGGGTGCGTTGAGCGGCGTGCTGGAGCGCGGGGATCGACTGCCGGCGGATCAGCAGAAGGAACTGCTCGAGACGGCCAGGAATGAAGCGGACAGGCTCAACCGGCTCGTCCACAACCTCTTGGATCTTACCCGCGTCCAGTCGGGCGACATGAAGCTCAACTATGACTGGCATGCGCCGGAAGAGATCATCGGCGCGGCGCTGTCGCAGCTCGAGCGGAGGTTGGCTGGACGCGAGCTGACCATCGACATCGCACCGGATTTGGCGCTCATCCACGTCGACGGACTGCTCCTCGAACAGGTGCTGGTCAATCTGCTCGAGAACGCCCAACGCTATAGCCCCGCCGGCGCTCCGATTGAGATCAAGGCCTGCCGCAGCGGCGATTCCGCCATCCTCGAAGTCTGCGACCGCGGCCCAGGGTTCGCGGCCGGCGAAGAGAGGCGGGTGTTCGAACGGTTCTATCGAGCTCAGCCGAACCAGAAGGGCGGCGCCGGCATTGGTTTGACGATTTGCGACGCCATCGTCCGTGCTCACGGCGGGACGATCGACGCCGGCAACCGCGACGGAGGGGGCGCCCGTCTCCGGGTGTCGCTGCCGCTTCCGAGCGATCAACCTCGGCTCGACATGGAGGCGCAAGCATGACTGCGCCCCCGGCCATCCTACTGGTGGAAGACGATCCCGAAATCCGACGCTGGCTTCGCGTCATTCTGGAGGCCGAAGGTTATCGGTTGCTCTTCGTGGAGACTGGCGAGCGGGGGTGATCGAAGATGGCGGCGCGCCGGCCGGAGCCATTCTGCTGGACTTGGGGCTGCCCGATCTCGGATGGTGTGGAAGTGATCTGCCGCATCCGGCGGCTGGAGCGCGATGCCCATCATCGTGATCTCCGCGCGGGGGCAAGAGCAGGACAAGGTCGAAGCCCTGGACGCCGGCGCCGACGACTACCTGAGCAAGCCCTTTGGCGTCAGCGAGCTGCTGGCGCGCCTGCGCGTGGCCTTGCGGCACGCCGCGACGGTTCAGAGCGGCGCCGAGCCGACCCTCTTCAATACCGGCGACCTGGAAGTCGATCTCGTAGCCCGCCGAGTGCGGGTGGACGGCCACGACGTTCACTTGACGCCGATCGAGTACAAGCTGTTAACCGCCCTGGTCCGGCACCCCGGGCGTCTGCTGACACACCGGCAACTGCTCAAGGAGGTGTGGGGCCCGAACTTCGTCGAGCACCACAACTATCTGCGGGTCCACATGTCCCAGCTGCGCCGCAAGATCGAGGCCGAGCCCGCCCGTCCGCGCTACATCCTCACGGAACCTGGCGCCGGGTACCGAATTTCTGTGGAATCTTGACTGCGACGGGTGCGTAGCCTGCCGTGCACGGTCGTTGCGGGCCGTCCTCGTCTAACGGTAGTATCAGCTCCGCATGCCTTGACGCAGGGCATCGAGCCGCATTGTCAGCTGCTCCTCGGATGGGGCCAACAGGCTCTCGTGCCGCAGGAACCTACTGAACGCTGCTTGGATCCGAAAGCATCGCCAGAAAACTCTCGATCAGGGCCAACTCTTCCGGCCGACATAGTCGCGCTGAGTCCGCTCCAAGCAAGAACGCCGGAACGAACTCAATGTCTGAGAGTTGCGCGTCGAAGACGACGTCCGAAAACATACGGTCCCTGTCCCGCTCGTAGAAGCGCAGGAGGCCATGGATGTCTTCCAGGTCCTTGGCTCGGCGGTGGGGATCATCAAGAAACGAAACCACCTTGAGCAAGAACAGAACTGTCGGCGGAATCACTTTGGCACGGGCCCCAGGCGCTACCTCTATCTCGACCGCGTGCTCAAAAGCGTAGTCGAAACCAGCAAGGCTCATCACCATTCCGCTTCGGGGCCAGGTCAATCGCCCGGCGGCACGGAGCTTCGGCCCGGCCGGTAGGATGTCCATCCGCGTCGCACTCGGCCCACGCCAGCGCTGCTCCTGGTTCGCATCTCTTGTCCAGCCGGCCGTCGTCAAGGCGGACTCAACGCGGGTCCAGGTCGTCCAGGTCCATGGCGATCGCAGTCTTCCGTATGGCGTGCGCTTTCCGGGAAGAATGCGCGGTAGGCCATGGCGCCACGACGACAAGGTCGCAGTCAAGGTGCAGGACGACCTGTTGCAGCGATCCGAAGTCGGCAGCCTGTTCGCGCGACAGCAGACTCATGGAAGTAAGAACTCCTTGCGAAGCTCTTCCGCAGCCTCGTGGGCGCGTGGATCAGGCTCGGCCATCAGTTCGGCATAGATGTGCCAAGGGTGCGCCACGTTTATCTGCTCGGCCATGACGATCTCGCCGAACGCCTTGAGCAAAGTGATCGGACCATCCTGGTCGGGCAGCAGACGCAGCATCTTCGGCAGGCTGGTCTGATTGGGCGGTACGAAGACTCGGGCGCGCTCCCTGCACCTGCTCGATGAGCATCAATGGCTCCTGCCCGCCGCATCGCTTCCGATGCCTTGATCTGCACACGCGCAGCACTACATCACATCGCCTTGTTACTGGAGCCCGGGCGAGATCATCGACTTCAGGTTTTCTACTGTCGGTACGTGGCCTGACAACTTGACCTGTCCGTCCACGGCGAGCGCCGGCGTGACCATCACTCCGAAGCGCACGATATCGTCGATCTCGGTGATCTTCTCGACCTCGTATTCGACGCCCAACTCGCGCGCGGCCTGCTCCGCCCGCTCGGTGAGCAATTGGCAGCGCTTGCATCCGGTTCCCAGGATCTGTAGCTTTTTCATCTCCGTTGCCTCCTCGAGGTTCATGCAAAGGTTCCATATGTCATGCCGACTCCGGTCGCCATGACGATGACGAGTGCGGTGAACACGGCCGTCTTCTTCGCACCGATGACCGAGCGGATCACAAGCAGGCTGGGCAGCGAGAGCGCTGGTCCAGCCAACAGCAACGCCAAGGCCGGGCCCTGGGCCATGCCGTTCTCGAGCAAGGCCTGGAGGATGGGAATCTCCGTCAGCGTGGCGAAGTAGAACAGGCAGCCGACGACCGAGGCCGCCAGGTTCGACAACAGGCTGTTGTCGCCCACCCAGGCCACGACCTGATCCTCGGGAATGAGCTCGCCCAGGAAGCCGACCGCGAATACACCGCCAAACAGCAGCGGCACGAGCAGCTTGGTGAAGTCCCAGGTGTTGGCCATCCACTCCCGCAGCTCTTCTCGATCGAACCAGCGCCAGACCATCCAGAGCACGGCCAACCCCATCAACGCCGCGAGATGCCACTTGTAGTGGAAGACGGTCATGACCCAACCGGTCGCCTCCTTAATCGAGGCGACCTCGGATTTCGCCAGAGTCAGTTTGTCGCCGATAGCTCGACCGTCTACCGGCTGCTGAATCTGGATGACGATCTCGTCGCGGGTTTCCTGCAAGAGCACGGCGGAGACGGTCTCGCCGTCCGCCCTGGTGACGGTGACGTTACCCGGGTTGTACCAGTCGCTAAACACCAGGAACGCCATCATTCCTGCGAAATAGACGGCGGTTTGCCACAGCGCGCGACGCGGCTTCTCGAGGGTGGCCGGTTGCGGCATGGCGGCCACGCGGTCCCGCTCGCCCTGCCGGAAGATCAGCGCCATGAGCACGCCGATCACGATGCCGAACACGATCGCACCGACGGCGCGCGCCAAGCCGAGCTCGAACCCCAGCACCCGCGCCGTCAAGAACACGGCGAGGATGTTGATCGCCGGGCCTGCGTAGAGGAAAGCCGCCGCGGGACCGAGACCGGCGCCAACTCGGTAGATGCCGGCAAACATCGGCAGGACGCTGCAAGAGCAGACGGCCAGAATGGTCCCGGAAACCGTGGCGACAGTATATGCTTCCACCTTCCCCGCCTGAGGTCCGAGATGCTTGAGGACGGTCTCCTTGTTGAGGAACGTGACGATGGCTCCGGCGATGAAAAGCGCGGGAACCACACAGGCTAGCGTGTGGTTCCGGGCGTACCACTGGAGCATCTTGAAGGCTTCGAGGATGGCGTTCTCGACCTTGGGATTCGAGAGCGGCAACGAATAGGCTCCGAGAAAGACGGCGACGAACGCCGCCAAGATCTTCCACTCCCGCATGTCACCCTCCTTCTACTTCTTTATGGCCATATCGCCATGAAGGGTCCGCAAAAAAAAAGCTCTTAGCCGACCAGCACGGCCTGCTGCGCCTCGATGTGTTGCTTGAGAACCGTATCCAGGCAGCCGAAGAACCCGTCGAGGCACTGGCAGCGTGAGGCGTAAAAGCTCATGGAGCGTTCCTTGCGGACGCTCACCAACCCAGCTTCTTTCAGAACCGCGAGGTGCTTGGAGACCGTAGACTGATCGGATCCAACCAGTTCCGTTAAGTCGCAGACGCACATTTCTTGGTCGCGCAGGGCGTCCATCAGCAAGAGCCGACTTGGATGCGCCAGGGCTCGCGCGATCTTTGCGCGAGCTTCGTAGAATTGACTGGACCGAACCGGCATTGCTCTATGGCTATTTTGCCATATACGCACCGAATTTGCAGCCCACCGACAGGCAGACCTCACTGTTGGCGGTCGGAGCGCTCGCTGATGGAGTAGATGCCGGCCGGACCGCGGAACGGCTGGAGCAACATGCGGTCCAGCCTCAGATCGGAGCGCTTGCGGTATTGATCAATGCCGATGGTCATTCTCTCGTGGCCGTAGCGCGGCTGGGCACAATAGGTCCCCAGGAGGCGGTCCCACCAGGGCAGGTTGAAACCGAAGTTGCTGTTCGTCTCGTTTGGGAGGACCGAGTGATGGACGCGGTGCATGTCCGGCGTCACGAGGAGCCAGCGCAGAACCCGGTCGACTCGCGCAGGAATGCGAACGTTTCCGTGATTGAACATAGAGGTCGCGTTCAGGATGATTTCAAATGTCAAGACAGCCAACGCCGGCGGTCCGAGAGCGGCGACTAGCGCAAGCTTGATTCCCATGGAAATGAGAATCTCAATCGGGTGGAAGCGCAGGCCGGTCGTGACATCGAACTCGAGGTCGGCGTGATGCATGCGGTGCAGCCGCCAAAGGAGAGGCACCGCATGGAACATCACGTGTTGGAAGTAGATCGCGAGATCGAAGGCCAGCACTGAGACGACAAACGCCAGCGATGGGGGCGCAGCGATGACATTGAAGGCCCCAGCCCCTTTCTTCGGCGATGAGAGCGAGGCCAGCCGCGACAAGCGGGAACATAGCGAGTCGCACGAGCATCGCGTCGATCACGACGATCCCGGGTTGCCGGTCCAGCGCAAGAGGCGCGGGATCTCGCGCCTCCGCCGCGGTTGAACGAGCTCCCAGCCCACCATGACGACGAGTACAGTGAAGAACACAGCGACTCGGATGAGACGTTCCTCGATCGGAAGCGATGTGGGCATACCTGGAGCGATCGAGCCGGAGGCATCATTCAATTGATCGCTTGAATGATAGGATACCGAATGTTCGATGAGTGGGACCGGTCCCAAACAAGCGCTCTTCGCTCGGTTCGCCGCTGTAGCGCAAGCATTGGCTCATGCCCATCGGCTCGAGTTGCTCGAGCACATGGCACAAGGCGAGCGTTCGGTCGAAAGGCTGGCGGCATTGACTTCAATCTCGGTTGCGAATGCGTCTCAACACCTGCAGCAGCTCAAAACCACGGGGTTGGTCGCATCCCGGCGGGATGGAAAGTTTGTGCTCTATCGCCTAGCCGATGAGAGCGTGCTGGCGTTGCTGACTTCCCTCCGCCGGGTTGCAGAGCGTAACGTGGCCGAAGTCGACCGGATCTTGCGCGACTACTTCTTCGACCGCGATGCATTGGAGCCGGTCTCGAGGGAGGAACTGCTTGCCCAAATGCGCGACGGCCTTGTGACGGTACTCGATGTCCGGCCTCGGGACGAGTTCGCCCTTGGCCATATTCGGGTGCGGTCAACGTTCCGGCCAGCGAGCTCGAGGCGCGGCTGCGGGATCTTGACGGCTCCCGAGAGGAATCATTGCGTACTGTCGTAGCGCTTACTGCGTGCTGTCATTCGAGGCCGTAGCTATGTTGCGCGATCACGGCTTCACGGCGCGCCGATTGGAAGAAGGCTTGCCGGAATGGAAGGCGGCGGGATTCCTCGTTGAGACCGAGCGCCTAGCAGCGCTAGGCGGTTCTCGAGCAGTAGTCCTGCGGCGTCGGAAACGGTTGGATAGTATGCGGCCTCCCCGATCACATCCGTAATTCCAGACCGATCCAGCTCGTCTTTGACGTCGCCAGCGACCTCGGCGAGGACTAGCCGAATGCCGTTTTTCCGCAGAAAGCCTGCGATCACGAACGCGTTTCCGCCGCTGTGAAATCTACATCGTCGATTGCGCCCGCATCGATACAGAACCAGGAGAGCGGCGGCTGCGCTTTTGTCTACGAGGCTGCGTATCTGGTCCGAGAGAAATTCGGCGTTGGCGTAGTACATGCTGTGGGTGAACCGGTAGACAAGCAGTCCCGGAACGAGCTGGGCGGCCTCCGATACTGGAACCCCTCGCCACCGTCCATCACTGGCGCCCGCCAGTACCAGGTTCTTTGGGCGGTATCCATGGCGGGTATGCGCCAGCAGAAACGATGGCGGTGGGCATGCCTTCCTCGACGCCGCGGAAAGCGACGACGGCCGCTGCGATCAGGCGACCCCAGGCTCCACGGACGTTGCTTGTAGATCGTGCGCATTCCCTTGAAATCAATGAGCTCCGCTCCGATCAGGAAGACAACGACGACAGCGCGGCCTCAGGCAGATACGCCAAAGCTCCCGTGAGGAACAACAAGATCCACGAGAACGACGACGGCCGCTGCCAGTTGCGCGATCTGGGTGCGTCCGCCGGCGCTGTCGACCATTTGGGTCTTGGTCGAGCCCGTTGACTACGAAGCCGCCGGTGAGCTGCACCGACGTTGGCCATGCCTGAGCCTACGAGATCGACGTTCTCGTCAAACCGCTCTTCGTAACGGTCGGCATAAGCACGCGAAGTGGCGGCGCTTTGCGCCAAGATGACCACGAACATCGAGAACGCAGTAGGGATGAGCTCTTCGATCAAGGCCCAGCTCCAGTCGACCTGAGGCAGCCCGAGCGGCGGGAGTCCGCTTGGAACCGCGCCGAGCACTTGAATGCCATGCGACTGCGCGTCCAGCGCCCAGCTTGCGGCGATGGCGGCGGCGACGGCAATCAGCGCGCCGGGTAGCCGCTTCGAGGCGCGCTTCGCAACCATCGCAATGACGAGGACGGAGATGGAAATCGCCAGGACTTCAGGACGAGTCTCGCCGAGCTGTCGCCAGTCATAGAGAATTTCGGGGATTGCGCCGTTCCCCGCGCCGGCGAAACCCAACATTCCCGGGATCTGACCGAGCGCGACTTGGACGCCTACGCCAGTCAGGAACCCGACGAGCACTGCACCCAGACAGGAAGTCTGCCAGAAAGCCGAGCCGAAGGATGCGGGCTGCGAACAGGAAGCCCGCCGCCATGAGCGCTAGCCCGCCCGCGAGCGAGACGTATTCGGCGGAGCCCATGGAGGCGAGCCCTGCCAGGCCCGCGGCGAGAATGGCCGCCGTGGCCGAATCGGCGCCGACGACGAGGTGGCGTGACGAGCCAAAGAGCCCGAACAAGACCATCGGGACGAGGATGGTGTACAGGCCGGTGATCGCAGGCAGGCCCGAAGCAATCTTCAGCATGTATGACTCAGGTACAGCCAAGGCGGCCAACGTGATTCCAGCGAGAATCTCAGCAGGGAGTTGCGCAGCCGTCACTGGCCACGGCCCGCGCAGAAAGGGCGCCGCGAACCCAGCGGGTTGCAGTTGGGGCTTTCCATCTCTCGCGAACAGTTCACTTTCGATGCTCCCTTGGCGGCAGCCGCTGCTCATTGTCTCTGGCTACGGATTGGCCGGTTTGTTTGCGAGTGACGGGGCCGCGATCGGATCGACAACCTTGTGCATGGCAAGTTTGATGCGGTCGTTGACGAGGAGCCAAGCCAGCGCGTAAACCCAAACGGCCCAGGGCCCGCTCCAGCCGATCGGCGGCATGAACAACCATACGGCAATCAGAGTCGCCAACGCTGTGTGCCGCCCACACGGCAAACATGAATCCGCATAAAGGCGAAGATCGTAAAACGGACCGCGCGTTCGCGTGACGAATATCGTCATGTGACCGGCCACGGAGAGCTTGAGATAAATCAACGTCTGAATCGTCGCTCGATCAATTGAAATAACGCTCTCCCGAAATTAGAACAACCCGAAGGACGCCATAACGCCCGCGGCTCCCAATGCCAAATGGCAACCCCAGAACTCGCCGCATTTCCCAAGACTCCAGGTTGGTTGGAGTAAGCGCACGCGGTCATAGAGCGATTGCCAGGATTGCCCCGTCGTTGAGCAACGCCAGCAATACGGTCATGACGGCCGTGACGGGATAAAAGTTGAACACCAGAATGAGCGTCATGAACAGCAGGACGCGAATCGTCTCCGCAATGCGATAGGTTGCATAGCTGTTCATCCGCTGGAGAGATCTTGCGGCTCTCTTTGATCGAATCGACGATCACCGACGGGCGGGCGTCATCCAGACGATGTCCGCCGCCGCGCGCCGCGTCGGTTGCGCCGGAGACGGCAATGCCGGCGTCCGCCTTTTTCCAGCGCAGGTGCGTCGTTCACGCCGTCGCCGGTCATGCCGACAATGTGGTTGCGCCGTTGCAAGACGTCGACGATGTGAGCTTGTGCTCGGAAACACTTGCGCGAAGCCGTCCGCCCTCTCGATCGACTGCGCTAGCTGACCGCTCTCATGTTGAGGCGTGTCGCCGAATCCGCCGGCGTCGAGAATATTGGGACCGAGCCCCAGTTGCTTCGCCCGTCTCGCAGGCGATCGCCAACTGGTCGCCCGTGACCATCTTGACGCCCACGCCCATTTGCCGGGCGGCCGCAATCGTCACTTTGGAGTCACTCCCGGGGCGGATCGAACGGGGGAACGCCGAGGAACTGCCACTGCCCTGGTCGTTTGAGCGGGCGACGCCCAAGGAACGGAAGCCGCGAGCGGCGATATCTATTGCTTTCTCCGGCCGGCTTGACCTGCGCGGCGTTGGCGGCTAACTCCAAGATCACCTGCGGCGCGCCTTTTATCGCTTTGGTTGATTTCCCGTCCGGCGCGTCCAACGTGGCTTCGGTCCGTTTGTGGACCGGATCGAAGGGCGTATAGTGGGTCGTCCGGAAGCCGTCAGCTCTTTGGATCTTGCAACCCGCCAAGGACCGCCAAGTCGATCGTGTCCTGATCGCGGCGCGACGCCAGGCACCGGCGAGGATGACCTGTTCGGGCGTGACGCCCTCGACGCAGAACAGTTTCTCCAGGGTCAGCTTGTTCTGCGTCAGCGTGCCCGTCTTGTCCGAGCAGAGCACGTCGATTCCGGCCAGCTCTTCAATCGCGCCAGCCGGCTGACATCGCCTGTTTCGATGCCAGAATGCGTGCTCCACCGCCATCGTCACCGATAGCACCGTCGGCATGGCCACAGGTGCATGGCGGCGACGGTGAGCACCAGCGCGAACTGCAGAGTCTCAGTCATGGGATCGTTACGGAAAAGCGCAACGGTCAGGATCAGCGCGACGAGCGCGACCGCCAGCGCAATTAGGTGGTGCCGATTCTTAAGACTGCACGTTGGAAATGGCTGACGGTGTGCGCACTTTCAACGAGCTAACGCGGTCAGTAGAAGTAGGTCTCTGGACCGGTGCCGTAGACGATCGCATCGGCCCCCCTGCCGTACGATCGATCCTGAGTAGACCGTCTCGCCGGCCTTTCGCTCGGCCGGTAGCGATTCTCCCGTCAAGGCCGACTGATCGACTTCGATCGGGTCGCCCTCGAGCAGCCGGGCGTCCGCGGGAACGATGTCGCCAAGACGTAGGCGAATCACGTCCCCAGGCACGATCTCTCGCGAAGCGACAGAGCCCCAAGCCCCATCGCGAAGGACGCGTGCTTGAACGGCCAGCTTGGCCTTGAGCGCAGCAATCGCATTCCCGGCCTGATATTCTTCCCAGAATCCGACGACGGCGTTTGCTCCGAGCAGGACGAGAATGATGAAAAAGTCAGGCCAGTGCCGCACTAGCGCTGAAAGAATGACCGCGGCTTCGATCATCCATGGGATCGGGCCCCAAAAGTAGGTAAGAAATTTGAGAAAAGGATTGGCGGCCTTCTCTGCGATCTCGTTGTAGCCGTACTGAGTCAACCGGCGTTCGGCTTCGGCTTTCGTCAGGCCTTCCGGAGACGTTTTCAGCTTCGCCTCCACTTGTTCGAGAGACAGAGACTTCCATTCGTCCTTGGGCGTATTCGTTTGTTTGGCGTCGACTCTATCGGTAGTTGTGCTCACGCTAGCGCCTCCCGCCCCGTGTCTGGTGCTCTCAGCCGGTCATTGCCGTCCTGTCATCATTTCGATTCACGGCCATCGGGGTCCTAGTGGCTAACCCACTTCCAGTTCCGGACCTCCGGCATGTCTTCGCCATACTTTTCGATATAAGTCCTGTGCTCGATCAGTTTGTCCCTGAGCTGTTGCTTCAAATAGACGCCTTCGTCGCCCGCCCGGGGGCAGCGGTCGATCACGTCCATCACGAGGTGAAAGCGATCCAGATCGTTTAGCACCGTCATGTCAAAGGGCGTGGTGATGGTGCCCTCCTCCTTGTAGCCGCGCACGTGGATGTTGTGGTGGTTGGTACGGCGATAGGTCAGCCTGTGGATCAGCCACGGATAGGCGTGGAAGGCGAAGATGACGGGTTTGTCTTTGGTAAATAGGTCGTCGAAATCCCGGTCGCTCAGCCCGTGAGGATGCTCCGTCGCCGGCTGTAGCTTCATGAGGTCGACGACGTTGACGACTCGAACCTTGAGGTCCGGCAGACGCTCGCGCAGGATGGAGACGGCCGCCAGCGTTTCGAGCGTCGGTACGTCGCCGCAGCAAGCCATCACGACGTCGGGCTGGCCATGCTGATCATTGCTGGCCCACTGCCAGATTCCGATGCCTTCGGAACAGTGCTTCACCGCCGAATCCATATCGAGCCATTGCGGAGCGGGGTGCTTGCCCGCGACGACGACGTTGACATAGTGGCGACTGCGCAAGCAATGATCCATCACCGAAAGCAGGCAATTCGCGTCCGGCGGGAGATACACCCGCACGACCTCCGCCTTCTTGTTCACCACGTTGTCGATGAAGCCGGGGTCCTGGTGGGTAAATCCGTTGTGGTCCTGCCGCCAGACGTGCGAGGCCAGCAGGTAGTTCAGGGAAGCGATCTTGCGGCGCCAAGGCAGCTCTGCCGTGACCTTTAGCCACTTGGCGTGCTGGTTGAACATCGAATCGATGATGTGGATGAAGGCCTCATAACAGTTGAAGAGCCCATGACGGCCGGTCAGCAGATATCCTTCCAGCCATCCCTCGCATTGGTGCTCGCTGAGCATCTCGATGACTCTGCCGGCGGGTGCGAGGAGCTCGTCCGTGTCGTTCGTGGCGCCCTCCCACTGGCGCTTGGTCATCTCAAATATCGCTTCCAGGCCGTTGGAGAGAGTTTCGTCCGGTCCGAACACGCGGAAATTGCGTTGCTCGGCGTTCAGCTTCGCGACGTCGCGCAAGAAAGGTCCGAGTACATGCGTGTCTCCGATGCCCGCCGACCCAGGCTCGGGAACATCGGCGGCATAGTCGCGAAAGGACGGCATCCGAAGGTCGCGCAGGAGCATGCCTCCGTTGGCGTGGGGATTGGCGCCCATGCGGCGCGCGCCCTTTGGCGCGAGATCGGCGAGCTCGGATTTTAACCGTCCACGCTCGTCGAAGAGCTCTTCGGGCTTGTAGCTCCTGAGCCAGTCTTCCAGTAGCTTCAGATGTCCGGGATGCGCCGATGGGTCAGAGATCGGCACTTGGTGCGAATGGAACGTTCCCTCGATCTGGACCCCGTCTACCACCTTGGGGCCCGTCCAACCTTTCGGCGTTTTGAGGACGATCATTGGCCAACGTGGCCGGGTGGCATCCCCTTCCTCGCGCGCCGCCCGCTGAATCTCGTGGATCTGCTTAACGGCCAAGTCCAGCGCGTTCGCCATGGCTTGATGGGCAGGCTCGGGCTCATCTCCTTCGACGAAGTAGGGCGTCCAGCCGTAGCCGCGAAGCAGTTGTTCCAGCTCCTCGGGGGTGATACGGGCCAGAATCGTGGGATTCGCGATCTTGAAACCGTTGAGATGCAGGATTGGGAGCACCGCTCCGTCATTCTTCGCGTTGAGAAACTTGTTCGAATGCCAGGCTGTGGCCAGCGGGCCGGTCTCCGCCTCCCCGTCTCCCACCACGCACGCAACGATCAGATCCGGGTTGTCGAAGACCGCTCCGAACGAGTGGCTGAGCGAGTAGCCTAGCTCGCCTCCCTCGTGAATCGAACCTGGGCACTCCGGAGAGGCGTGACTCGGAATCCCGCCAGGGAATGAGAACTGAGTGAAGAGCCTTCGCAACCCGTCCTCGTCTTGGCTGATGTCGGGGTAGATCTCGCTGTATGTCCCCTCAAGGTAGGTGTTTCCGACGACCGAAGGTCCGCCATGGCCGGGCCCCGAAACATAGATCATGTCGAGGTCGTATTTTTTGATGACCCGGTTCAGATGGACGTAGATGAAGTTTTGGCCCGGCGTCGTCCCCCAATGTCCGAGCAGCATGCGCTTGACATCGGTTAGCTCCAGCGGTCGCTTCAATAGCGGGTTGTCACGAAGATAGATCTGCCCCACCGAGAGATAGTTGGCGGCGCGCCAATAGGCGTTCATGTTGCGCAGCAGATCCGGAGAGAGAGGTGTAGCAGTCATGTTTCGCTCCTTCCCGTTCGCTCGAGACCGAGGACGCTGTGGACTGCCTCGGCGATCATGCGCTCTTCGTCGGTGGGGATGACCCATACCTTCGCGCCGCCCGAGTCAGCGGAAATGACGGTCTCGTTCGCCGCATTGCGCGCCGGATCGAGCGCAATTCCAAGGAAGTCCAACCCGGCGCAGACGCGCTGGCGAATCACGGGAGCGTTCTGCCCGATGCCACCGGAGAACACAAGCGCATCCACCCCGCCCAATGCCGCGGCGAATGCGCCAATCCACTTCTTGACCTGGTAGCAGAACAGGGCGACCGCTTCCGCGGCGCGCAAATCCGAGGCTTCGAGATGAAGCAAGTCGCGCATGTCGGAGCTCGTTTCCGATACGCCGAGCAGTCCTGACCGCGAATGGATCATTTCGTTGAAGCCTTCTGCGTCGAGGCCTTCCGTCCGCGCCAGATAACCGGGCAATCCGGGGTCCAAATCGCCGGAACGCGCGCTCATGGGAATGCCGGCGGCCGGAGTGAATCCCATGCTGGTATCCACCGGCTTGCCCGCGCGCACCGCAGCCAGACTTGCGCCACTGCCCAGGTGGGCCAGGATGACGCAACCGCGAGCGGCCTGTGGACCTCCCAGCCGCGCCAATTCGCGCATTAGAAATGCGTAGGAGAGCCCGTGGAAGCCGTAGCGGCGCACGCCCTGAGCCTCATACCGACGCGGAATCGCTAACAACTGCGCTACACGGGGCATTTCGCGATGAAATGCCGTGTCAAAACACGCGACCTGGGGTACGCTACCCAAACGTTCGTCCAAAGCCCGGATCAGTCGGATTTCGGCGGGCAGGTGTTCGGGGTCGAATGGCTGCAAGCGCTCCAATTCGGCGAGCATTTCCGGCGTGATCCGTTCTGGCTCGCCGTAATTAGGCCCCCCATGCACGACGCGATGTCCCACGCCTTGCAGACCTCGAGCCCGCCCTGTTGCTCGATGCAGTTCATCAGTACGTCGGCGGCGGCGGTGTGGTCTGCTGCCTCGGCCAGGCGCGTGACGCTAGCCGCCTCGCTTGCTCGGTTCACCCGGCCGGACAGCTTCCTTCGAACCAATGCGTTCGATTTGTCCCTCCAGCAGCGCCCTTGTGGGCCGCCTGACCGAACACGGCGAACTTGATGCTGGACGAGCCGCAGTTGATCGTCAGCACGCAGGGCCGATCTATACTTGGGGTCGTCATCCGTGCGTGTTCGTCCGCAATCGACCTGCCACTCAATCCTTTCGGGTGAGCAGAATGGCGCTGGATCGGCCGTTGAGCCGAAATCGTTGCCCATCTTCGAGAACAGCTTCAGCGCCGGGCTCGCACAGATCTCCAGGCGAATCGCGGGAAGTATCGACAGCTAGCCGCCAGCTGGACCCGGGTGGCGGTGGCGGCAAGGCGTAGTCGACTGCTTCGGCGCCGGCATTGAACATCAAATAGAGCCGGTTCGGGCCGTCCTCCTGGATGAGACAAGCGAGGCTCTTTTGCTTCGGATCATGCCAATCGGGCTCGTGCAGGTTCGGACCGAACCAATGCGCTTCCGCGTCGGTGTAGAAGGCTTCCTTACTCAGAACGGGATGCTTGCGGCGAAACGTGATCATCCCGCAGGTGAAGCGAAAGATATCAGCGTACTTCTTGAGATCGTGCCAGTCATACCAACTCGTCTCGTTGTCCTGGCAGTACGCATTGTTGTTACCGCCCTGAGTCCGGCAAAACTCATCGCCGCCGAGCATCATCGGGACGCCGCGGGAGATCAACAGGGTCAGCGTGAAGTTCTTGATCTGCCGTCGGCGTAGCGCAAGGATGGCCGAGTCGTCCGTTGGTCCTTCAACGCCGTAGCTCTCGCTGAGATTGTTGGAAGAGCCATCGTGATTATTCTCCCCGTTGGCTTCGTTGTGCTTCTCGCGATAGCTTACGAGATCGTTGAGGGTGAAGCCGTCATGGCAGGTTACGAAGTTGACGCTGCATTCGGGACCCTTGCCCGAGTTGGCGTAGATGTCTTGGCTGCCACAGATGCGGCTGGCGAATGCGCCGAGGAGTCCGTCATCGCCGCGCCAGAAGCGGCGCACGTCATCCCTGTAGCGGCCGTTCCACTCCGCCCAGCGCCGCTCTGAGAAGCTGCCTACCTCGTATGCGCCCGCGGCGTCCCAAGCCTCGGCGATGATCTTCACGTCCCGCAGAATCGAGTCTTCAGCAATCTGTTCGAGGACGGGGGCATTGGCGAGCAGCTCACCGCTCGAGTCGCGATCGAGAACCGAAGCGAGATCGAACCGGAATCCGTCCACGTGCATCTCCGTGACCCAGGAGCGTAAAGAGGTCAGGATCAAATCACGGACTACGGGGTGGTTGGCGTTGATCGTGTTGCCCGCGCCTGTGTAGTTCGCATAGTATCGACGGTCTTCCGCCAACGTGTAGAAAAGCGAGTTGTCGATCCCGCGGAACGAGAGCGTAGGACCTTTCTCGTTGCCTTCGGCCGTGTGATTGAAGACGACATCGAGAAACACCTCGATGCCGGCGGCGTGGAAAGCCCGCACCATTTCCTTGAATTCGAGCTTTTGGTGACCCAAGGCCCCCGCGCTGCAGTACGAAGCTTTTGGCGCGCAGAACGAGACAGGGTCATAGCCCCAATAGTTTGTGAGCCGTTGTCCTGACAGCGGGTTCACGCCCTTTGGCTGGTTCTCGTTGAATTCCTGCACGGGCATCAGTTCGACGGCCGTCACACCGAGCTGCTTGAGGTAGGGGATTTTTTCGACTAGGCCGCGATAGGTCCCCGGATGCTCCACGCCGGAGCTCGAATGAATGGTGAAGCCCCTGACATGGGTCTCGTAGATGACCGTATCCGCCCAGGAGTGCCGAGGCGGCTGATCGCCGCGCCAGTCGTAGTGCTCGTGGCTGAACACGCATTTGGGCGCTGCCGCAGCATCATCGACAGTCGAAGGAACGTCGTCTCCAGCCCCAGACTTGTCGTATCCCAACGCGGGCTCGAAATCCCAATGCGGCGGCGTCGAGATGGCGGTGGCGAGCGGATCGAGCAGCAGCTTGTGGAAGTTGAAGCGATGCCCATCTTTGGGCTGGTAGGGGCCGTCCAGGCGATAGGCGTACAATTGGCCGGGCTCGATTCCGGCGACCCAGATGTGCCAAACGTCGCCGGTCTTGTTTTGGACCGGATCGAGATCGATCGTCCTCGACGGCGTCCCGTCTTCCGGGCGGTCGTACAACTCGAGGCGCACGCGGCTTGCGTGGCGGCTGAAGAGCGCGAAGTTTCCCCCGCCATCACGCTGATAGGTTCCGAGAGGCAGTACGGAGCCCGCGCGGACGGCGGTATGGTCGCAGACTTGGTCTACATAGGCGGGCAGGTCGTTCGCGGACGTTTTCATCAGCGCTCCCACCGGATGAGCGGAGTCAAAAGAGGGTTCGTCTCACCGGCGAAGCAGGGTACGGCGCGAGCCGTGTAATCGGCATAAGGCCGAGTCGCAGGCGCCTGCCCGCTATAGACCTCCATGTTCGCGGCATTCTCGAGCGGCCGAAATCGCGTCATGGCGTGAATTTCTGGCGGGCCGCCTTCGAGGCCGTCCGCGTAGAGCTCGATCCGAATGGCGTCCGGCGGAATGCCGTTGAGATGCACCTGAGCTTCGAAGTAGTGCGCGTCGCCGCGGGTTTGGACCTTGACCGCACCGAACCGCAGGTTGTGCCATTCCTGTTCCAGAGCACGACGCCAAGTGACGATCTGCTTTGCGAGCGCGCCCTTGTCGGCGGCCCGCGCCGCGTACTCCGACGCAGCGGGTAAATAATGCTGTTGCGTGTAGTCGCGCACAGTGCGGTCGGCGCAGAACTGTGGCGTCAACTGCGCCATGCTTTCCCGCATCCTCGCCACCCAGGCTGTAGGAATGCCGTGTCCATCGCGTGCGTAGAACTCCGGGATCACCTCATTCTCGAGCAGGTTATAGAGCTCCTCAGCCTCGGCGGCGTCCCAGGCTGGGTCATCGCCATGTTCCTGACCGTCGCCCAGCGCCCAACCCACTTGTGGCGAATAGGCTTCCGCCCACCAGCCGTCGAGCTCGGAAAGGTTCACACCGCCATTGACCAGAACCTTCATGCCGCTGGTTCCGCTGGCTTCCCAGGGCCGACGTGGCGTATTGATCCAGACGTCGACTCCTTGCACAAGCCGCTCGGTCAACAGCATGTCGTAATCGCTCAAGAAGACCGCATGCGCACGCACTTCGGGCTGCCGAATGAACTGCACCCACTCTTGGATCATCGCCTGCCCCGCGTGATCCTGCGGGTGCGCTTTGCCGGCAATGAAGAGTTGGACCGGTCTCGCTGGGTTGGTCAACAGACGGATCAGCCGTTGAGGGTCGTGCAACAAAAGGTTCGGCCTCTTGTAGGTCGCGAAGCGGCGCGCGAAGCCAAGCGTAAGGGCATTGGGATTGAAGAGCAGCTTTGCGCGATCGACCTCGTCTGGGTTTGCACCGGAGGCAGCCAGCGTGAATGCCAGGCGCTTGCGGGCGAATTGCACGAGGGAGTCGCTAGCGGCGGTGCGAAGACACCACAAATCGTCGTCGCTGACCCGGCGAATCTCCTGCTCCAAGGCGTTTGCTGTTCCCAGCCAGCGATCCTGTCCACAGCTTTCGGTCCAAAGGGCGTCTGCCGGCGCCGAGTCCCAGGAAGGCATGTGCACTCCATTGGTCACATGTCCGATCGGGACTTCTCGTTCGGGCCAGCGGGGGAATAGTGGCGCAAACAGACGTCGGCTCACTTGACCATGCAATCGGCTCACTCCGTTGATTGAGCCGCTACCGCGGATGGCCAAGTAGGCCATGTTGAAGTCTTCCGAATCGTCGCCGGCGTCTTTACGCCCAAGGGACAGAAGGTCGTGAAGTGGAATACCGAGTCGCTGCTCGGCGTAACGTCGCAAGTACTGCTCGATGAGGTAGGGTTTGAATCGGTCGAACCCTGCCGATACGGCGGTGTGCGTCGTGAACAGATTGCCTGCTCTGGTGGCCGCCAAAGCGACGTCGAACGGCTGGCCGGTCTCTTCCATGAAGCTACGGGCGCGTTCCAGAACGGCGAACGCCGCGTGCCCCTCGTTCAGATGACAGACTTCTGGCTGAAGTCCAATCGAGCGGAGTAACCGCCAGCCGCCGATCCCCAGGACCAGCTCCTGCTCGAGGCGCAATTCCGGTCCGCCCCCGTAGAGCTCGCTGGTGTTTCCGCGATGCGTTGGAAAGTTCGCCGCGTCGTTACTATCGAGCAGGTAGAGCTTTACCCGGCCTACTTGGACTTGCCAAGCCCGCAGCCAGAGCGAGTAGCCGGGAAGGGCGACTTCGAGCCGAAGCCATTCTCCATTGGGCTCGCGCAGAGGAGTGATGGGTAGCTGACCAGGATCGTTGTAGGGATACAGAGCTTGCTGCGCTCCGTCCTTGTCGATCACCTGGCGGAAGTAGCCTTGCTGGTAGAGCAGCCCCACTCCGACAACCGGCAGGCCCAGATCGCTCGCCGCCTTGAGCTGATCACCGGCTACGTTTCCCAGCCCGCCCGAATAGATCGGAAGAGCTTCGCTGAGCATGAACTCCATGCTGAAGTAAGCCACGCAGCTCAGCTGGTCGTGGGGAGTTTGGCGACCATACCAAGATGGCGCGGTGCGTTTGTTTTGGTTGGCTTCGAGTTGATCGTCCACCTTCCGGCGGAACTCCGGATCTGCCATGGAGCGTTCGATCCGCTCCCGCGACACTGTTTGGAGTACGACCCAAGGATTGTGCGTGAGGTCCCACAGCTCGGGATCCAGATGAGCCCATATTTCGTCGGCGCCGTGATTCCACGACCAGTGAACGTCCAGGGCAAGCTCGGCAAGCGAATCGAAGCCCTCAATCTCCGTGGGTAAGAGTTGGTAGAGGGGATGGCTGGTTCGGCAATACTCGCTCATGAGTCGTCAGCTGGGAGCCGCGTCCTTCTGCGTAGCCGCCTCGAAGGAGAGCCAGGCGTCTCGGTGCACACTGTATTTTTATCGTGGCAGGCCGACGGCGGGAGGCGTCCCCGTAGTTTTCCGAGGGACGCTTCGCGTTCCTCCCTTGACAAGGCGCCGTGCCGACAAAAAGGTTCAGGCGGATTCGCCTACTCGATGTCTTTCAGTAGCACGATGTCGCTGTCGAAGATGTCGCGCTGGGTATAGAGGAGCGTTCGGCCGTCGGGTGAGAGCGCCAAGCCTCCCGGGCCTTCGGGGATCGCACCGATTGTTGCTGTTTTGCTCGTCTGGCGGGACGACAAGTCCAGGAACTGAATCCAGTCGGGCTCCGTGCGCGTGTCGACGAAAAAGATCCCGCCGTCGGCGAGCGTCCAGAAGCGAGTGGCGCCGGCGCTGCCTGCTTCGGGAAGGGCGGTCGCTTCTCCGGTCTCCAGATCGAGTCGAAAAAGCGTGGCGTCGCCGCGGGGTCGCGAATAGTAGAGGTAACGGCCGTCGGGGGATTCCTGAGTCTCCCACCCTCTTATGTCGTTTACCGCGACGCTCCCCCGTACCGTCGGGGTGCATCTTGTAGAGGTAGCGGCCTCCGTCACGGATCGAGCAGTAGTAGATCCACTTGCCGTCGTGCGACCAGGAGGGTAGAACGTTGCGGTAATCGTCGGTCAGTTGGCGCACCCTGCCTCCATCCGCCAGGGACCGACCAGATCTGCGTGATCCCATCCGCGACGTTCCATCGAAGACGATCGTTCGGCCGTCAGGAGACCATCGCACAGAGCGTTCCGGCAGCGCCGCGGCCGAATCGCACTAGGTTTCGCGCGTTCCTGCCGTCCCGGTCGCACACCGTCAGGCTCGCCTAGACGATTAGAGGAGAAGACAATCTGGTCGCCGCTCGGCGAGAATTGCGAGGAGACTTGCACGACGGAGGACGAGATCCGCTTTGAGGGACCGCGCGCCATGCCCCGCCCGAGCCGACGTCGACAGACCAGATGTTCACGTTCGTGTTGTTTCGGTTGCGGCTAGAAGCATCGCGCACGGCCAACGTCGAGAGCGCCCGCGCCGGGAACTCGAATGTCGGTGGTTGAGCCGCCGCCGAGGCTGAGCCTTTGCAAAAGCGGCGGGCCCTTCCGAAGGATGAGAACCCGTTCCGGTCGCGCTCCAGGCAAAGTTGAGCGCGCTTTCGGTGTAGACCGTCGGCTGGCCGCCTGCGATGGACGCGACGTGGATTGCCATTCTTCATCCGGGCCGATGCCGACGTAGGCCAAGCGTTGGCCGCTGGGATCGAACTTTGATAGCCGTCACCGATTTTTCCAGGGGCGGGCTGTCGTCGGTCTGGACTGGTCGGCCGGCAGCAACACAATGGCGCTCATTGTCGCTGACGGCGAGCAGGTCATCGTTCGGGCTCAATCGAGGTTGGACCGCAAACGATTCGCCTGCATTGCGGCGAGCCGCAGTTCTGGGCCGCCCAGAGCAGGGACGGTGACGACGACGGCGTGGGAGCTCGGCGAGTCGGCCGCGTAGCAAGGAGAGCGATCTTCGTACCGTCGGGGACCAAACGGGGTTGCGCTCAATGTCGGGCGTGGAGGTGAGCTGCATGGGTTCGTAGGAGCCCAGGAGCTGAACGTAGATGTCGGTCATTCCGAGTTCGCCGCGGTCCCAGGCGTAAGCGATGCGGGTACCGTCGGGCGAGATGGCCGGCTCGGTTTCAAAACCCGGCAGCGAGGTGAAGTGTTCCACCGTAAGCGGAGCCTCTGAGGGCGCACCGTAGCCCGTCGGGGTTCTCAGCTCCCAAAAGACAAACAGCAAAAGAGCTGCAACCGCCGCCGCCAAAGCGAGCGCGGGTCCGGCCCGACGGAAGAACGGGCGAGGAAGGGCGGGACGCTCCGCCGTGAGCTCCCGCGTGCGAAGCTGGTCATGGATCTCATCGAGCCGGTCTCGGAGCTGGCCAGCGTCTTGGTATCGCTCCGCTCGATTCTTCCGTAGGCAGCGCGAGACCGTCTCCGCCAGGGCGAGGGGAATGTCAGACCGAAGCTCGGAAAGCGGGCGCGGCTCCACCGCCCGGATCGCTGCCAGTGTTTCGCGCGCGGCGGGGCGATCGAAGGGCGACCGGCCCGCCAACATCTCGTACAGAACGGCTCCCAGCGCCCATATGTCGCTGCGGCCATCTACCTCGCCCCCTTCAATCTGCTCGGGCGACATGTAGGCGATGGTCCCTATCGTCATGCCCGAATCGGTCAAGGTCTCGCCATGCTGCAGCCGCGCGACGCCGAAGTCCATGACCTTCACCACGCCTGCTTCGACCAGCATGAGGTTGCCCGGCTTGACGTCGCGGTGTACGACGCCCTTGAGGTGTGCAGCCCGAAGGCCGCGCGCCGCCTGTCGCGCGACGTCGACGGCTTCGACGATGCGCAATGGTCCGCTCTCAAGCTTCTGCGCCAACGTCTTCCCTTGCAGCAGGGCCATCACGATGAAGTTGTGACCATCGACTTGCTCGAAGTCGTACGTCGTGCAGATGTTGGGATGGTCGAGCGCCGCGGACGCCTTCGCCTCGCGAACGAAGCGCGCGAAGGCCTGTTCGGTCCGCAGCAATTGCGGCGTCAGGAACTTCAGGGCGACGGTGCGGTCGAGCTTCGTGTCGCGAGCCCCGTAGACCGTCGACATCCCGCCTTCGCCGATCTTTTCGCCAATGCGGTAGCGGCCCAGCGATCTGCCGGAAAAGTCCTCGCGCCGCGAAGTTTGCGGCGGGCGGCTGACGACAACATCGTCGCCGTCGGCTTCGAGCAGAGACAAGACCTGGCGGCGCAACTCGTCGTCCTGCCCACACTCGCGGTCGAGATAGGAGGCGCGCGCTTCTCCCTCCAGATCCGCCGCTTCGGCGAAGATCGCGCCGATGCGTCTATAGCTCTCTGGCGTCACGATGGATTTGTGTTGAGGCGCTGTTTAAGCCAAGCGCGGCAGATCCGCCATTCCCGGCGAAGAGTCCGCTCGGAGATCTCCAGCACTTCGGCCATTTGAGCTTCGGTGAGGCCTCCAAAGAAGCGCATCTCCACGATTTTCGCATGGCGCTCGTCGAGGGCCGCCAGCTCTACGAGGGCCTCGTCGACCGCCAGTACATCGACGTCGCGTTCATTCGAGAGGACGCCTTCCTCGAGGGGGATGTGGGGCAGGCCGCCACCGCGCTTTTGCGACTGGCGTTTGCGGGCCTCATCGACCAGGATGCGGCGCATGGCGATGGCGCCGAGCGAGAGAAACTGGCTGTCGCTCTTCCAGTTCGCACCCTGGTCGTACAGCTTCAAATATGCTTCGTGGACGAGGGCGGTGGGCTGGAGCGTGCCCCCTGGGCTCTCCCTGGCCATCGAGCGGCGGGCGACTTCCCGAAGCTCGTCGTAGAGCGACTGAAAAGAAGGTCCGCGGCCTTCATCTCGGGCTTGACCGCCCTCAGCAGGAACCCCCATCTCCAAATCTCTCCCGGAGCGTAGCACGCGCTCAAACGGTTGTCTGTAAGGCGAACGACGGGTGCGCGTCGGTCTGCTTGGAAAAAGATTTGCGAGACGTGGCCGGATCCGAGGACCGATTGCGCGTACTAACCAAGCCCGCAACGCTCGAGAGCGATCGAGACGGGACCGCCGCGCTGCGGCATTACCACCATTGGAGAGTTATCGAATCATGAACGATCATCGAAGTCTACTGAAGCCTTCAGCCCGCTCGCTCACGCTCTACGCGGCGATGGCGCTGCTGTTGGGCCTGGCGGCGCCCACCGCGCAGGCCGCCTCCTGTCCGCTCAAGCCAACCTGCGTCGCCAAGGGCAAAGACAGCTGCTGGGAGACGGACACGGTCCCGAGCATCCGCGTCGTGTCTAAGACGGTGGGAAAGGGCGCGCTGCCGCGATTCTCAATCTCGTGGGACAACGGAACCGAGTATGACGTGAAGGTGGAGAGGATTTGGGAATCGGATTTCGAGGGCAAAGAGCTCGTTCGCTCTTCGGCTCCGTTCGCCTCCCTCGACTGGACCGCAGTTTTCGACGAACATAATTGCGAGTTCAAACTAACGACGAGAGACGACCCTTTCAACGAGTTCCCCGTCTGGGTTCAGATCGACCCGAACTATCCGGCTGAGACGCTGCGGATGGACATCATCGTTTCGGGCTACCAGTGGGTCGGTACGACCTCGGACCTGAACCTGGAGCTCTCCGTGCGCGGCGCTCCCGGCGCCAAGATGGAGATGGAAGGCTTGACGACCGTCCTGCTGGGAAACCTGCGGGCGGAGTTCTTGGACACGGCAATCTCGCGGCCCGGGTCGAAGATCGTCCCCGTGACGATCGACGCGGACGGGAACACGATCCACATCAAATATGCGCACTTCGGCGGCACGCTGTTCCACGACGCGCCGTAGTAGCCCAGCGCTTCCTGGACGGGTAGCGTGGCAACAACCGTTGGTCTTCAACGGTTGTTGGATCAGATCGCCCGGGGATGAAACGGGATGGGGGGTGAAATTGTCACCTCCCATATGCCCCAACGCTACAAATGGTACGCCGTGATCTTCGTCGTGGTCGTCGTGCTGACAGCCGTTTTGTTCGTCGCCGATTTGACGGATGGCCCAGACCCTGCCCAGACCGCCGTTCCCATGGAGAAGAATCCGGACTACAAGCCATCCCAGCAGAGCGATACGCCGATGGCGGAGGAAGGCGGACCTTACAGGTAGGGAGTCCTGAGACGCGGCATGATCCACGTCGTCTCGACCTACCCGCATGGCCCGATCTGTCTAGCGGCGACTCGCGGAGACGTCCATCCTATGGGAACGCTCTTCGCCGCTCATGCCCGCGTGGTCGACAAACATCCGCCGGCCAACTGTCGGAGCCGCGCCTCATCCGCGAAACCGCAACGGTGACCGCCTAGGTGACCAGCGCCCCGAACAGGATTGCATGGATCCCTGCTCCGACTCGAGCGTTCCAGCTGATCGTAAACAGTTCCGTCCGCAGGTGGTCTGTCCGTTTCGTCGGTCCAGATTCGTCGCCACACTCAAGCGACAATCCAGCAGCTGAGCTCGTTTCTGAGTCTTCGTTTGCGCCCGTCCCGGTGGGTTCAATGGGGGTTTACGGGCAGTTTGGCCTGCTTCCACCCGCGCATTCCGGCTTCGTAGTCATACACTGCGGTGAATCCCGCCGCATCCAGTCTTTTCGCCGCCTTCGGAGATGCGTCGCAGTCGGCGCTTGCGCAATAGACCACCACCGGTTCGTCCTTGCCGCCGGCGAGCTGGCGGATCTGTTGTTCAAAGTCCGTAGTGGTCAGCGGTATGTTTGCCGAGTCGGGGATGTGCTCTTTTTCAAACTGCTCCTTGGACAGAACATTGACGATAGCCAAACCGGCATTGCGTTGTCTCATTTCCTTGAGTTGTGACGTGTCGATCGTCTTCATGATGTTTTTCTCCTGTAATCGTGCGGTGACTTTCGCTTACGCCGCGATTTTCGCTTCGAGTCCGTCGAGGAGCTCGCTGAACGGTTCGTCGAATTTTCGGACGCCCTCGCGCAAGAGCTGATCGGTAACGCCCTTCATGTCGATGCCCAAGTCGCCGAGCCGCCGCAGCGTTTCGCGACATCGTCCTCGCCCTGCGCCAGAACGTCTTCCGCCTTTCCTCGCTCGAGGAAGGCGCGCAGAAATTCTCGTCAGGCATCGTGTCTACGGTGTCGGGGCCGACGAGCGCATTGGCGTACATCAGCTCGTCGTAGGCGGAGTCCTTGACGCTCATGCTGGCCCATAGCAGGTGCTGGGGCAATGCACCCCGCTTTTCGAGAGGCTGAAATCGATCGGAGCTGAAGGTCTCTCGGAAGCTCTGAAAAGCGAGCTTTGCCGACGCGATTGCGCACTGCCGCGCAGAGAGCGGGCCACGTCAGGATGTTTCCGCCCTTGATCTCGTCATCCAGCTTGGAATCGACCAAGACGTCGATGCGACTCAGGAAGAAGCTCGCAACCGGTGAATGTTGCGAGCGTTTCGCCCCTGGTCTAGCGCGTCCTCGATCCCCTGGATGTACGCGAGTGCGACTTCGTGATAGCGCGGCAAGGAGAACAACAGCGTGACGTTGACGTTGATCCCTTGCCCAATGAGGGCGCGGATTGCTTCTAGGCCCTCCTCGGTAGCTGGGACCTTGATGAAGACATTCGGCCGGTCGACGGCCTGCCACAGTCGCTGGGCCTCCTCGATCGTCGCGCGCGCGTCGTGCGCTAGGCGCGGGACACCTCCAGGCTGACGAACCCATCTTGGGGTAAACCTTCCTCGAAGTGCGGCAGCAGTTGATCGGCTGCGGCTTGGATGTCCTCGACGGCCAGAGTCTCGTAGATTTGCGCTGGAGATTTGCCCTGCCGAGCGAGCTTCTTGATGGGGCCGTCGTAGGCGGAACCCTCGGAGATCGCAGAGGCGAAAATCTTCGGGTTCGAAGTGACGCCGCGCAAGCCGACATCGATGTACTTCTTCAGGCCGCCCGACTCAATGAGGTCGCGGCTCAAGTTGTCGAGCCAGATGCTCTGGCCAATTCGCGAGGCGCGAGTGACGGGATTGTTGGGTTGCTTTTCCGTTTGTGGCATTTCGTTGATCTGACAAACTCGACCCGGCTGTCGTTTCATGCGGGGCGAAACAGATCATCGAATGCCGTTCTCACGGAACGGATTGAGCGGATGGCGAGCGGCCATTCTCGACGCGCGTCTCCGTTTCTTCTCTGTCAGGACGGCTCATCGTTCTCTGCGCGCCCAAGGAAGAACGCTTGCAGCTTTTGCCGGACTCGAAACATCCGCACTCGAACCGTGCTGGGCTTGAGCCCATGCCGCTGCGCGACCTCCTGACTGCTGTATCCGGCGACGTAGAGCTCGCTCAGCATCTCGCGGTCTTCCGGGGAACACACCTTCAAGCTGTTTTCGACGTCGACGCGTGGACCGTCCGGACGAACGCTTTCGGCGATGATCGGATCGTCGAGCTGATCCACACGCTTCCCGCGGCGATAGTCGTTCCGGAAGATGTTGAGTGCGATGCTGTTGATCCAGCCCGCTACGCTTCCGATCTTGCGCAGAGTCGCACGCTTTTCCCAACCGCGCGTCCACGCCGCTTGGGCCGCGTCTTCCGCTTGCTGCGCGGGCACGCCGCGGGCCATCAGGAAGTGGACGGTTTTGTCGTGGGATGCGTCATAGGCGCGGCCGTACTCGGCTCTGGTGATGTTCATGGCTCCCTCCAAGGAGCGGTTCGGCGCGCTTCCCACCCGCGGGCGCGCAGAACTGAAGGCCCAGGCGAAGTTGCTGGGTCATCGAGCGGCGGCCTAGGGAGATTGTGCGTCGGATTCGCTCCGCCTGAGGTGGATGACGAGCTTCTTTCGGCTGTTACCCGGTATGTCCCTACCATGGGGAAACCGGCGAATCTGGCTTTCGCGCGAGCCAATCAGTCTTTGCCAGGCAACCGGTGCAGCCGTCCGACCAGCAGCACGAATAGAGTGATCGCGGATGTGACCCCGGCGATCCAAAAGTACCCAGAACCGCAGGCTGCCCCCACGCCTCCAACCGCCCAGATTCCAGCCGCAGTCGTCAGGCCTCGCGGATCTTTGCCCGCCTTGATGATCGAGCCGGCGCCCAGAAAGCCGATGCCGCCGGCCACTCCCTCAACCACGCGGATCGGATCGAGGTTATTCGAAGTGTTCGTGCTGAGGTCTCGAAAAAGCTCCAGACCGACAAGCGTGAAACATGAGGCCCCGAGCCCGACGAGCATGTGTGTTCGCAATCCGGCCGGCTTGTCGAGGGACTCGCGTTCCCATCCGATTGCGCCTCCGAACAAGGTCGGCAGCAACAGTCGGAGGCAAAGAGACCCAAGCTCGGTGACATCCATCATGCGCGCCCTGGGAATGACGGACCAGCCCGGTCAGGCGTTACGTCTGCGGTATGAACCGAGCGCCTGTAACGCGCAACGCCGCCCATTTGTCACTTGTCAGAATGAAAATTGAAAACAGAAACAAGAAGCCCACTGTCGTTCTGACTGGAAGTGACGGCCTAATCGGGAGCGCGCTCGTGCGCGCGCTCCACGCCGACTACGACCTCGTTGGTTTGGACAACGACCACTCGACGGACATCGAGGGCTTGCACGACCTCATCTACTGTGATCTGACGGAGGACGAGAGTGTAGCGCACGCTTTCGGGCAGCTTCGGGAGCGGCACGGCGATCACATCGCTAGCTTCATCCATTTGGCAGCCTACTACGACTTCAGCGGCGCGGACAGTCCCCTCTACGAACAACTGACTGTCGAGGGCACGGCACGAATTCTGAAGCAGCTCTCGAAGTTCCAGGTCGACCAGTTTGTCTTCACCAGCACGATTCTCGTCATGGAGCCCTCGAAGGACGGAGAGAAGTTGGACGAGTCCTCGCCCGTGCAAGCGGAGTGGCAATACCCTCAGTCCAAGCTCGAGACCGAGAAGCTGATCTCCCGAGAGCGCGGCGACATCCCGGCGGTGATCCTGCGCATCGCCGGCGTCTACTCGGAGTGGGGGCGCGCCGTGCCTATCGTTCAGCAGATGAAGCGAATTCAGGAAAAAGAGCTCGAGAGCTACCTATTTCCCGGAAACCCAAGTCATGGCCAGTCCATGGTGCACATCGACGATGTGGTTTCTTGCATCCATCGAGTGATCGAGAAGCGTCGCGACCTGGACGGTCTTGAAGGATTCCTGATTGGCGAAGCGGACGCGATGAGCTATGAAGAGCTTCAGGACCAGATTGGCGAGCTGCTTCACGGTGAGGAATGGCCGTCTATCCGCATCCCAAAACCTTTGGCGAAGGCTGGTGCCTACGCCAAGCAAGCTCTGCCCGGAGATGAGGACTTCATTCAACCGTGGATGGTCGATCTCGCCGATCAGGACTATCGGATCGACATCGGCAAGGCGCAGCGCTTGTTGGACTGGCGTCCTCAGCACAGTCTCAGGGAAACGTTGCCGAGGATTGCCGCCCACCTGATCGAGGACCCCGACGAGTGGTACGAACGCAATGGCTTGGAGCAGGCGGCCGAAGTCGAGGCCCGACAGTGAGCGTCAAACAGCACGCGCTCGATCTCGACGCCGTCTCGCCACCATTCCCCTACAACGTTTCCGCTTGGCGTCAGCGCATTCCGATCTGCGTGTTGGCCTCAGTCGGTTGTTTGACCGCGGTCTACATGGGCTTGTTCCAGTGGGGGCTGATCAATTCGGTCTGGGACCCGGTGTTCGGCCAGCAATCGGAGAAAGTCCTGCGCTCTGAGACGTCTCTTGCGATGGAGCGGTGGATGCTCGTCCCAGACGCGATCCTGGGAGCGTTTGCCTATCTCGGCGATGCGATTTACGGCTTGTCCGGATCGACTCGCCGGTGGCAGCTTCGCCCGTGGATGACGATTCTGTTTGGGCTTGATGTGATTCCCCTGGGCGTGGTCAGCGCGGTGCTCGTATTCATGCAAGGAGCGGTTGTCGGGTACTGGTGCTTCCTGTGCATCTTCACGGCGTTCATCTCTTTGGCTTTGATCTACTTCGCCTATGACGAAGTCTGGGCGTGTGTACGATTTCTCTACGCCATTTGGCGGGAGGGCGACCGCAAGCTGTTCTGGCAGATTTTCTGGGGTTTCGGGTCGGGCCGGGCGGCGGAGCTCGCCAGCGAAACCATCGCCCAGTCGCAACTCCTGGATACAGGTGGTGAAGGAGGCGCCCATGTGGCCGCGCGTAACTGAGTTGATGCTTGCCGTCTGGCTCGCAGCTTCGCCCTTCCTCCTGCGAGCGCCGGACTCGAGTGGGTCCGAAGCGATCCAAGCTTACGTTTGCGCCCTCATCGTGGTGATCGCGAGCTGCCTTGCGTATTGGCCGCCGACGCGACACTCCCGGGCGCTCACGGCCGCAGTCGGACTTTGGCTGGCGAGCCGAGCGTATGTGATCTCGCCGCATCCGGCTCCGGCGATGATGCAGAACGAGTTCTTGGTCGGTCTGCTCCTTCTGATGTTCGCAGTCGTTCCGAATGAAGCAGAGAGCCCCCCGCGCTCATGGAGGCGGTTTGTAGAGACCGCGCCCAACCGAACGAGATGATGCAGTGGGTTGAGCAGATCATCACACGTCTGGGCTACATAGGCGTCGCGTTGTTGACGGCGGCTGAAAATCTGTTCCCGCCTCTGCCTTCTGAGGTCATCCTGCCCTTGGCCGGCTTCGCGGCCGCACGTGGGGAATTGAGTATTGCCGGCACGATCGCCGCGGGCGCCGCCGGGTCGCTGCTGGGCACGTCGGCCTACTATTTCGCAGGCTACTTGGTTTCGGAAAGGCGTCTGAAGGAATGGACGCTTTCTTACGGAGGATGGACCGGTATCGACGACCGGGACCTTGATCGGGCAAGGCGCTGGTTCGAGCGCTACGGCCACTGGGCCATTCTGATTTGTCGCTGCGTTCCGGGGTTACGGACGGTCATCTCGCTTCCCGCCGGGATGAACCGAATGCGGCTGGGGCCGTTCCTCTTCTACTCCTCCGTTGGCACTTTGCTTTGGACTGCCCTGTTGACCCTGGGCGGGGCTTGGCTCGAAATCGCTACCGGCGAATCCAAGATTATCTCCAGCCTCTCTCCTGGGCTGTCTTGATCGCATTGGCGGTCGCGGCTTCGATCTACGTGTATCGAAAGCGTAGGCATCGCAGCCCAAAACGGACTGTTGACTCGAGCCTCATCTGTCGGACATACGCACCCTCAGGCCTAGTCCGCTATTCGCGCTGTTTTTCGGAGTGCCTGGCCGAGTGTCGTGCGTCCGAATCAGCACTCAACACCCCGTCGTTCGCCGTTCGTAACAACGGCCTGCGCTCAATTGTCCGGAAGACAGAACGCAACAGGATGGAGGACCACAAATGAGCGAAGTTTCTACTCTACACGAGCTGGAGAGTCAACTCCTGGGCGACGTCGTGACGCCCGGGGACCCAAGGTTTGGAAGCGCCTGCAGCGTGTACAACGCGATGATCGACAAGAAACCGGCATTGTTTGCGCAGTGTGAGGATGTCTCCGACGTCATGAAGGCGGTGACGTACGCCAGAGAACACAAGTCAGCAGTCTCGATCCTCGGAGGCGGCCACAGCGGCCCAGGTCTCGGACTGGTCGAAGATGGCGTGACCATCGATCTCTCAAAGATGCACGGCGTTCACGTTGACCCGCAACGTCGAACCGCACTTGCGCAAGGAGGCTGCACTTGGGGGCAGTTCGATCACGCAACGCATGCGTTCGGTCTTGCGACGCCTGCCGGGATCATCTCGACGACGGGCGTCGGGGGCCTGACGCTCGGCGGCGGCCATGGCTACCTGACACGCAAATATGGGCTGACGATCGACAACTTACGCTCCGCGGACGTCGTGCTGGCAGACGGCAGTTTCCTCACGGCGAACTCTGAGGAGAACGCTGATCTGTTCTGGCGCTACGCGGCGGTGGCGGGAACTTCGGCGTTGTGACTTCGTTTGAATTCGACTTGCATCCGGTCCGAAACGTCTACGCCGGGCCGATGCTTTGGCCGGTCGAGAGCGCGGCCGACGTCCTGCGCTGGTATCGCGAGTTTCTGCCGAAGGCCCCCGAGGACCTCTACGGATTCTTTGGGTTCATGGTTGTGCCCCCTGCCGAACCCTTCCCGAAGCCCCTGCACGGACGCAGAGTGTGCGGTTGCGTCTGGTGCTATCTTGGGTCGCCCGATGCTGGGGAGCAGGCGTTGCGGCCCGCCCGAGAATTTGCGAAACCCCTCTGGGAACATGTCGGCGAAATGCCCTACCCCACGCTGCAGAGTGCATTCGATGGACTCTACCCGCCTGGCCTTCAGTGGTACTGGAAGGGAGATTTTGTCCGCGAGATCAGCGATGACGCGATCGCTGCGCATGTCCACTACGGGTCTAGGCTGCCCTCTGCGCTCTCCACCATGCATCTGTATCCAGTCGACGGTGCATCCCATTCCGTCTCGAGTTCGGATACGGCCTTCAGCTATCGAGACGCTACGTGGTCGATGGTCATCGTGGGCGTGGATTCCAAGCCAGAAAATGCCGATCGGATCACGGCCTGGGCTCGGGACTACTGGAACGCCGTGCATCCCCACACTCTCGGAGGAGCTTACGTCAACTTCATGATGGAGGAGGGTGAAGATCGAGTGCGGTCAACGTATCGAGACAACTACGACAGACTGGTCGAGGTCAAGACCAAGTACGACCCCGCTAACTTCTTTCACGTCAACCAGAATATTCTTCCGAAGAGGTGAACGTACCCTTCTTTGGACTCACAGGCGAAGCACATCGATCAAGGCGGCTAAGGCGGCTGGTTGCTGCCTGCGGCTGGGGTAGTAGAGGAAGAAGCCAGAGAATGGTTGGCACCAGTTCTCCAGCACCCGTACAAGCGCCCCGCTTTCGAGATAAGGAGCGGCGTGATCCTCGTTCATGAAGGCGAGGCCAACGCTGTCAATCGCCGCGCGAGTCGCGACTTCCAGATCGTCCACAACCAGCGGTCCGTGGACGCCGATCGACAGCGATTTTTTCCCTCTCTCGAACTCCCAGCGGTAGACGCCTTCGGATCCGTGTTTGAAGTTGATACATCGATGGTTGAGCAGGTCGTGCGGCGACTTCGGACGCTGGTGTGATTCGAAGTATTCAGGCGAACCGACGATGGCCGGTCGGTGGTCGGGAGAGACGCGGACCGCGATCATGTCCTTCTCGATGTACTCGCCGAACTGGATCCCCGCATCGAATCCCGCCGCAACGATATCCATGTGGCTGTCATCCGTCGTCACGTCGAGCATGACGTCCGGGTAGTCGCGGGCGAACCGACCCAGCTTCGGAGCCAACACTGTCATCGCAGCGAGGCGCGGCACTAGAAGGCGCACGCGTCCGGCGGGTTTGTCGCCCAGCCCTGAGACGTTTTCGACCGCATCGTCGATGTCGGCCAAGGCCGGGCGGATGCGGGCAACGAGCTCTTCTCCGGCTTCGGTCGGCGCCACGCTGCGCGTCGTTCGCGAGAGCAGACGCACACCCATCTTCTCCTCGAGGCCGCGGACCGCATGGCTGACGGCCGACGGAGATATGCCGAGGCGCTTCGCCGCCCGAGTAAAGCTTCGCTCCTCGGCCACGACCAGTAGAGCGGCCAGCACTGGAAGATCATCTCGATCCATTCATGAATTCTATTCACAAGCGCTTGTACTTTCCACTAGTTTTTCAAATGAGCGTCCGGCGCTATCGTGAGAGCGAAAGGGAGAAAGAACCTCATGCCGCACGTGATTGTGAAGCTATGGCCGGGAAAGTCGGAGCAACAGAAGGAGCGGCTGGCGAAACGCGTAACGGAAGCTGTGACTGAAACCCTCCTCTATGGGGAGGAGTCGGTTTCCGTCGCGATCGAGGAGATTGCATCCAGCGATTGGGCGGAGCAAGTTTACGAGCCGGACATCCGCGCGAAGCCCGAAACCCTCTACAAGAGGCCCGGCTACAAGATGTGAGCCTGCGGCGGGAACAGGGGAGAAGGCCGAGACATGAACATTTCATTCGAAAACAAGGTCGCGCTGGTCACCGGAGCCTCGTCGGGCATGGGGCTGGCGACCGCTCGGGCATTCGCCGAAGCCGGCGCCGCGGTCGTCCTTGCGGATGTTCGCGAAGAAGCGCTCCGGGCGGAGACCGCGAAACTGTCGGCCGCGGGCCACAAGGTCATGGCGGTCCTCTGCGATGTGAGCGACGACGCCCAAGTGGCGGCGATGGTGCAGCGTGCGGTCGCCGAGTTTGGACGCCTCGACGCCGCGTTCAACAACGCCGGGGTCATGGCGCAAATCGCGCCCACCGCGGAGAGCTCCCGCGAGGATTGGGACCGCGTCATCGGAATCAATCTGCGAGGCGTTTGGAGCTCGATGAAATACGAGCTGCAGCAGATGGAACGTCAGGGCGGTGGCGCGATCGTGAACAACGCGTCCGTCGGCGCTCTGACCGGCAACCCAGGGATCGGGGCCTACATCGCCTCGAAGCACGGCGTGGTCGGGCTGACGCGAACGGCCGCCCTCGAATACATCAAGCGCGGCATCCGCGTGAACGCCGTCAATCCCGGCCTGATCGACACGCAGATCGCCCGCGATGTCGTCAGCGGCGACGAGGGTGCATACGACGAGATCGCGAAACACGTGCCGATCGGTCGAGCCGGCCGGCCAGAAGAGATCGCCTCGGCTGTCCTCTGGCTTTGCAGTCCGGGAGCAAGTTACGTGGTTGGGCAAGCGATCACGGTGGACGGCGGAATGACGGTGGGGTAGGCGCGGAGATTGAGAAAGAAAAAGGAGGATCAACATGAAAGGAACAATGCTGTACGGCCCCGGCGACATTCGCTTTGAGGACCGGGAAGAACCGAAAATCGTAGAGCCAACCGATGCGGTCATCCGCATCGCGGCCACGTGTGTTTGTGGATCGGATTTGTGGCCCTACCGCGGCCTGCAGCCGACCAACGGTCCCACGCCGATGGGGCACGAGTATTGTGGCGTCGTGGAAGAGGTCGGAAGCGCGGTGAAGACCGTAAAGCCAGGAGACTTCGTCATCGGCTCGTTCTTTGCTTCGGACAACACCTGCCCGCACTGCCAGTACGGCTACCAGACGTCCTGTGCTCATCGCGAGTACATCACGACAGCGCAAGCTCCGGTTCTGCGTGTGCCATTGGCGGACGGTACGCTCGTTGCGACGGCGGAACAGCCTTCGAACGAGATGATCCCAAGCTTGCTGGCCGCTTCAGACGTGTTCGGAACCGGCTGGTTCGCCGCCGATGCCGCGAATGTAAAGCCCGGGGCGACAGTGGTCGTCGTTGGGGACGGCGCGGTCGGGCTGCTTGCGACGCTGTCGGCGAAGCAGATGGGCGCTGAGCGAATCATCGTAATGAGCGGGCATGAATCGAGACAGAAGCTGGCGCGCGAGTTCGGCGCGACCGAGATTGTGGCCGAGCGCGGCGACGAAGGGGTCGAGCGGATCAAGGAGCTCACAAAGGGTATCGGCGCTGATTCCGTGCTGGAATGTGTCGGAACAGAGAAGTCGATGATGCAGGCGATCCATTCGACTCGTCCCGGCGGGTACGTGGGCTACGTCGGCGTTCCACACGGCGTCGAGCTCGACGGAGCGGAGTTGTTCTTTGCGCATGTGCACTTGCACGGCGGACCGGCGCCCGTTCGCCGCTACCTGCCGCAGTTGATCGATCTCGTGATGAAAGAGAAGGTCAACCCGGGCAAGGTGTTTGATTTGACGCTTCCGCTCGAGCAAGTTGCCGAGGGTTACCGCGCGATGGATGAGCGGCGCGCGATCAAGACTCTCCTGCGGCCGTAATGGAAATTGGGGGAATACGATGCGCGCAACCTGGCCCCAGGATCAGCTCGAGACGATCGCCAAAACGGATGACTTTCACATCGCGCGCCGTGAGCACTGCGGAAGAAGGAGGATCGAGATGGATATCACACGAGTCGGCTCTCAGCCTTCGAGGGAAGGCCCAGCGGAATGGTTCACAGGCAGGGTCCGGATTGACGGACTGTTTCAGGCGCCGGATCCCGCTCATGCGCAAGGGGCCAGCGTTACGTTTGAGCCTGGAGCCCGCACGGCGTGGCACACGCACCCTCTCGGGCAGACGCTAATCGTGACCTCCGGGTTCGGTTGGGTCCAGCGTGAGGGCGGGCCGATCGAGGAAATCCGGCCCGGCGACGTCGTCTGGTTTGCCCCGGGCGAAAAGCACTGGCACGGCGCCAGCCCCGAAAACGCCATGACGCACATCGCCATTCAAGAGAGTCTCGACGGCAAGGTCGTCCATTGGCTGGAGCACGTCACCGACGAGCAATACCGCCGGTAACGGCGTCCGTGGAAGGACAGAATGCAGAGATCAGCGCTCGTCAGAATCGGCGGATTGTTGTGGGTCCTGGGGCTGAGCCTGCCTGTCTCCGCCGTGGGGCAGAGCAGCGCCGCCGAGCCCAACGCAGGTAGGCAAACCGTCTCGCGTTCCGGTTCGCGAGGCGCAATGTACGGCCTGAAGACCTCTTTACCCGTTCCGCCCGCATCGAACCGCTGTTTCCGTCGAATGGCACGGCGTAGTATCCGGGCGCTTACGTGACTTTCGAGGCCGGGGCGAGGTCCTCTTGGCACTTTCACCCGGCCGGGCAGCGCCTTGCTTGTCGCGACGATGTTGGCGAGCTTGCGCCCTCTGTCGCCAGGCAGGCGCCCACTCCCGCTGCATGAAAACCGTAACAAGCTTGGGCAGTCGTCTCACTTTTTGTATAGTTATTGTATGGGTTCTGTATTATCCCTGTCGTGCAGGAGTTGATCCAGCTCACCTGCGCCTGAAAGGACCTTCCTTCGATGAACCGACTGCTCACCGCCGCGCCCCATTGGTTCCGCATCTGGCTGGACAACTCCACCTACTCGGCTGACAGCGATGCTGCGGACGCGGACCGTGTGGACTGGTTACGTTGTGCGCCGTTTGTCGCGATGCACGTGGCCTGTCTGGCCGTGATTTGGGTGGGTTGGAGCCCGGTGGCGGTCGGGGTCGCGGCCGGCCTGTACGTTCTGCGGATGTTTGCCATCACGGGTTTCTACCATCGCTATTTTTCGCACCCGCACACGTTCCGGACTTCGCGTTGGTTCCAGGGACTGATGGCCGTGGTCGGCTGTACGGCGGTGCAGCGCGACCCGATGTGGTGGGCGGCGCATCACGCGCACCATCACGCGCATTCAGAGGACGAGGAGGATCCGCACTCGCCGCTCCGGAAAGGGTTCTGGAAGAGCCACATCGGGTGGTTCATGACGCCGGCCGCTTTCCACACGCGGGAGCGGTATGTACCGGATTGGGTGCAGTTTCCCGAGCTGCGTTGGCTCAACCGCTACGACATGATTCCGCCGATCGCGCTCGCGGGTCCTGCTCTATGCACTCGGCGCTGTTTTCCAGGCCCAGGCGCCGGAGTTGGGCGCGACCGGCGGCCAGATGCTCGTCTGGGGCTTCTTCATTTCCACCATTGCGGTGCATCACGGCACCTTTACGATCAATTCGCTGGCGCACCAGTTCGGGAGTCGGCGGTTCGAGACGAAAGACAACAGCCGCAACAATTGGCTTCTGGCGCTGATTACGCTCGGCGAGGGCTGGCACAACAACCACCACCACTACCCTGGCTCGACGCGGCAAGGCTTTTACTGGTGGGAGATTGACCTCACCTACTACGGCCTGAGGTGTCTCGAGGCCCTCGGGCTAGTTTGGGATCTGCGGCCGGTGCCGGCGCGCGTCCTGGCGCGCAACCGGGTCGATCACGCGGGAGCGGCGCGATGAAGATTGCGATCATCGGCTCCGGCATCTCGGGCCTGACGGCGGCCTACCACTTGCACCGGCGGCATGACGTTACCGTTTTCGAAGCAGGCGACTACGTAGGCGGCCACACAAACACGATCCGGTTCGAGCTCGGCGGCGAGCCGTGGGCGGTCGACACGGGTTTCATCGTCTACAACGAGCGCAACTACCCGCTCTTCTCGGCTCTGCTCGCGACGTTGGGCGTCGAATCACAGCCGACGTCGATGAGCTTCTCGGTGCGCTCCGACCAGGCGAATCTGGAGTACAACGGCTCCTCGCTCAACCAATTGTTCGTGCAGCGGCGGAACCTCTTCCGGCCCGGCTTTCACCGCATGCTGCGGGATATTTTGCGCTTTCACCGCGAGGCTCCGGCGGTGAATGGCGCTGCGAGCGACGACCTGTCTGTGGCGGACTACGTTGCGCGAGAGGGCTACTCCAACCAATTCCTGGAGCATTATTTGACGCCGCTTGGTTCGGCGCTGTGGTCTTCGCCGCCGGGAACGTTTCAGTCGTTCCCGATCCGTTTCGTCGTGGAGTTTTTGGCGAATCATTCGATGCTGCAGGTGGAGGGGCGTCCTACGTGGCGCGTGATCCGGGGTGGATCTTTTCGCTACGTCGAAAAGCTGACGGCGGGCTTCCGGGACCGAATCCTGCTCAACACTCCGGTGAGGAGTTTGGAGCGCCGGCCCGGTTGCGTGCGCATCGTCGACGCCAGCGGAGCCGAAGGACGATTCGATCATGCAATCCTCGCCTGCCACAGCGACCAAGCGCTGCGGATGGTGCAGGATCCCACCATTTCAGAGGTCGAGATCCTGAAATCGTTTCCGTATCAGGCGAACGAAGCGGTGTTGCATACAGACCCATCCGTGCTGCCAAGGCGGCGGAATGCCTGGGCGAGTTGGAACTATCATGTGCGCCCGGATGTCGCTGATCGCGCGACGGTCACCTACAACATGAATTTGCTCCAGGGCTTGCCTTGGACACACGTGTTCAACGTCACGCTGAACGACTCCGCTGCGATCGACCCAAAGCGTGTCATCCGCAAGATCCTCTACCACCATCCGATCTTCACGGCTCGCCGTGCGGAGGCTCAACGCCGCCATGCGGAGCTGATCGGCGCCAATCGGACGAGCTACTGCGGCGCCTATTGGGGCTACGGCTTCCACGAGGACGGGGTGCGCAGCGCAACGGCGGTCTGCGAAGCGCTGAACAAACGACAGGAGGTCGCGGCATGAACAGCGCCCTCTACGAAGGAAGCGTGCGGCACCACAGGCTCGCGCCGGTGGGGCGTGAATTTCGCTACCGCCTGTTTCAGGTCTATTTGGATTTGTCGGAGCTCGACACGGTTTTCCGGGGGCGCTGGCTGTGGTCGACCAAGCGGCCGAACCTTGCGTGGTTCCGGCGTGAGGATCATCTGGGCGACCCCAGGAAGCCGCTCGATACGGCGGTACGCGATTTGGTCGAGCAAGAAAGCGGACGCCGGCCCGCGGGACCGATTCGGTTACTGACGCATTTGCGCTACTTCGGCTATGTAATGAACCCGGTGAGCTTCTATTACTGCTTCGACGAGCGGGATGAGCATGTGGATGCGATCGTGGCTGAAATCCACAACACCCCGTGGGGCGAGCGGCACTGCTACGTTCTGACCGCCAGCGCGAACGAGAACGGTGCGGAGAAGCGGCTTTTCCGGTTCGCAAAACAGTTCCACGTCTCACCCTTCATGAGCATGAATCAGACCTATGGGTGGCGGTTCAACAAGCCGGGCGAAGTCCTCGCGGTGCACATGGAGAACTTCGAGCGTGACGGAAGATTTTCGACGCGACGCTGACGCTTGAGCGGAAACCGATGACCGAGCCTCGCTCGCGCGCGCGCTGTGGACGTATCCGCTGATGACCGTGAAGGTAGTTGCGGCGATCTACTGGCAGGCGCTGAAGCTGTGGCTTGGCGGCACGACCTTCCACCCGCACCCGAAGCACGGCACGGCAAAGGAGGCCCATCCATGAGCGACACGATCATCCCGCGCGAGGCGGCTCGAGTCTGGAAGCCAAACGCGCTCCAGGGGCTGGCGAAACGACTCGTCGAGCGGCAGTTGGAACAGCTTCCCGCGGGTGAGATCACGTTAATCGACGGCGAGCAGACCCGGCGCTTTGGACAGCCGGGCGAGCTCCGCGCGACCGTCACGGTGCAGGATCCGGCGTTTTACTTGGACGTGGCGTTCGGCGGAACCCTGGGTGCGGCGGAGGCCTACATCCAGGGGCGTTGGTCGTGCGACAACCTGACGCAGCTTTGCCGGATCTTTGCAAGGAATCTGGACGTGACGGACGACCTCGAGCGGGGTTGGGCGCGCCTGCTGGCTCCGGCCGCGAGGGGCTTCCATTGGCTGCGGCGGAACACCAAGGCTGGCAGCACAAAGAACATCCAAGCGCACTACGATCTTGGCAACGATTTCTTCCAATTGTTCCTCGATCCCACGATGAACTATTCGTGCGGCATTTTCGAATCGCCGGACGACTCGATGGAAGAGGCTTCGCTCGCGAAGATGGACCACATCTGCCGCAAGTTGGACCTGCGGGCGGGCGATCATCTGCTCGAGATTGGCACGGGTTGGGGCGGGATGGCGATCCACGCAGCGGCGTGGTACGGCTGCCGCGTGACGACGACAACGATCTCGCGCGAACAGCACAAGCTGGCGACTGAGCGAGTCTGGGATGCCGGCCTGGAAGGTCGAGTGGAAGTCTTGCTGTGCGATTACCGCGATCTGCAAGGCAAGTTCGACAAGATCGTCTCCGTAGAGATGATCGAGGCGGTCGGCCATGAGTTCCTGCCGGAGTATTTCCGCACGTGCGGGCGGCTGCTGAAGCCGGATGGAGCGCTACTCGTACAGGGCATCACCATGGGCGACAACCGCTACGAGTCGTATCGCAAGTCGGTCGACTTCATCCAGCGATACGTCTTTCCGGGGAGTTGCCTGCCTTCGGTGACGGCGATGTGCGCGGCGGCGGGCGAGGCTTCGGATCTGCGTCCGGCGCATCTCGAGGACCTTACGCCGCACTATGCGGAGACCTTGCGCCGCTGGCGGCACGCTTTCTTCGAAAACCTACACGAGGTTCGGCGCTTGGGATACTCCGACGCGTTCATCCGGCTGTGGGAGTTCTACCTGTGCTACTGCGAGGCCGGATTTGATGAAGGCACGTGCGGTGATGTGCAGATCCTGTTCACAAAGCCGCGCCGGTCGAGAGACACGGTGCGCCTGGGACAAGTGACGGCGCGGGAGGCGGCGTGCGCGTTGCGTTAGCCTTTGTCGCCTTCCAGGCAGGCTGGTTCGGATGCGTGCTGGGAGCTGCGCATAGGATGAGCTGGCTTGGGCCCTGTGTCGTAGCCGTGGTTGCCCTGGTATTTGCCCTCATGTTTACGCATCGAGGTCGATTGCGCGCGGTTTTCTACCTGACGGCATGCGCGGCAATGGGTTTTGCATTGGATACCTCCCTGACCCTGGCTGGGCTACTCGAGTTTCCGCGTGATGGCCAGCCGACTCTCAGCCCGCTGTGGATGACGGCGTTGTGGGTGAACTTCGCGGCGTTTGCCCCCGTTGGGCTGCGTTGGCTCTACGGGCGGGGAGCGCTGGCGGCGACGCTGGGCGCGGCCGGAGGGCCTGCGGCCTATTGGGCCGGCCAACGGCTGGGAGCGCTGGAATGGTCCGCCCCGCAGGCGCCTGCGGCGGTTGCGGCGGAATGGGCTGCGGCGACGCCTGCCATCTTGTGGCTTGCCATGTGGTTGGAACGCGGAGGACGCGCGGCGTGACTTGGTGGAGTCTTCTGTTGACCGGCTGGGCTGCCGCCGCATTGGTGATGTCGGCAATGTGGCTGTTGCAGCGGCGTACGGGCGACGCAGGGATCGTCGACGTCGCCTGGGCGGCTGGTGTGGGCGTCTTGTCGGTCTGGTTCGCTTATGGAGCGGATGGCTTGGAGCAACGGCGCTGGCTGATTGCGGCGCTCGCGATGATCTGGGCCGTGCGCCTTGCCGGCTACTTGCTGGTGCGCATCTTCCGCATGCCGGAGGACGGCCGCTACACCCAGATGCGTGCGGATTGGGGCGACCGGGCGCAGCTCAACCTGTTTTGGTTTTTCCAGATCCAGGCGTCGTGGAGCGCATTGTTCGCGGCTCCGATGCTGATCGCGGCCTACAACCCAGCGCCCCTCGGGAAGTGGGACGTCGTGGCTGTTGCGGTGTGGCTAATCGCCCTGAGCGGCGAAGCGCTGGCGGACCGGCAGCTCCACCGCTTTCGCCAAGAGCCGTCGAACAAAGGGAAGGTTTGCAAGGACGGGCTTTGGCGCTATTCGCGGCACCCGAACTACTTCTTCGAGTGGGTGCATTGGTGGGCTTACGTCTTGCTGGCTTGGGGTTCTCCGCAGCCCTGGCTGGCGCTAATCGGTCCTGCCACGATGCTCGTCTTTCTGCTCAAGATCACCGGCATTCCGCCCACGGAGAAGCGTGCGCTCGAGAGCCGCGGCGAGGCCTACCGCGAGTATCAACGCACGACCAGCGTCTTTTTCCCCTGGCCGCCCAAGGAGAGCACGACATGATGGAACGGATTTGGACCTTGGCTATGAATTTGGCGGAGCGCGGGATCGCGCCCGATGCGGCCATTCGATTTGGCATCCGCACGCTTTGTGCGCAAAGGCTGGAGGAAGAACAGGCGCGCGGCGAAAGTTCGGCGGCGTTCGCGGAACGGATGCGCGGGGGGCCCGTGGCGCCGGTTCCGGAAAAGGCGAACGAGCAGCACTACGAAGCGCCGCCCGAGCTGTTTCGGCTGGCGCTTGGACCGCGGTTGAAGTACAGCTGCTGTCTGTGGAACGACGGCGTCCAGACCCTTGCGGAGGCGGAAGAACAGGCGCTCGCGGAGACTTGCCGCCGTGCGGAGCTGGTTGACGGGCAGAGCATTCTGGAGCTCGGGTGTGGCTGGGGTTCGCTCTCGCTATGGATGGCGGAGAAATATCCGAACAGCCGGATCACATCGGTCTCGAACTCGAGTTTGCAGCGTGGTTTCATCGAGGAGCGCGCGCTGGAGCGGGGTCTGGAGAACTTGCGCGTCGTGACCGCGGACATGAACGACTTTTCGACGGAAGACAGGTTCGACCGCGTCGTATCCGTCGAGATGTTCGAGCACATGCGGAACTACGAAGAGCTATTGCGACGCATCTCCGTGTGGCTCCGGCCTGAGGGCAAGCTTTTCGTACACATCTTCTGCCATCGACGCTACGGCTACGCATTCGAGACGACCGGTGCGACGGAGTGGCTGGGACGCAACTTCTTCACCGGCGGCATCATGCCGAGTGTGGACGTGTTCACGCACTTTCAGCGTGAGATGCGGCAGAGCCGCAGCTGGACTTGGAGCGGAACGCACTACCAGAAGACGGCTGAATCTTGGCTCGCGAACATGGATCGCCGCAAGACAGAGATCTTGCCCGTGCTCGCGAAAACCTACGGAGCGGGCGAAGCCGAGCGAACCTTCCAACGCTGGCGGATCTTCTTCATGGCCTGCGCAGAGCTTTGGGGCTACGCAAACGGGAAGGAATGGCTGGTTGGCCACTACCTGCTCGAGCGCTCGTCGCCTGGGACGGACGCGGCGACATTGGCGACCTCTGGCAACCTCGCGGATCGCCGATGAGTCAATCTCGGACGGAAGCCGACAAATCGAAAACAGGAATGAAACAACCTGGACCGTACAAGATGCGCACGATCGCGCGCATGACTGATTCTTCTCCGGCGCTTCTGCGCGCGTGGGAGCGCCGCCACAATCTTTTGCGCCCGTGGCGCGGGCCGGGCGGACATCGCCTGTACACCGAGGACGACTTGCAGGTCTTGTTGCGGGTGCGAGAGCTGATCGGCCAAGGGCGCTCGATCGGCGAGATCGCAGAGTTGGGCCGCGAAACACTGCTACGGCAGGGGGCGGAGCGCATGCGAGAGCACGTCGATGATGCGCCATCCAAACTAAAGCTGCCGGCTCCGGAGACCCTGGACGCTCTCAAGCATCACCGTGACCAGATCGTGCGCGCAACTCTCGAGATGGATTCCACCGCAATCAACCGTGCCCTCGACCGCAGCTTTGCCCTATTCTCGCCGGAAGTGGTGGTGTTCGATGTGATTGGACCCGCCACGCGCGAAATCGGCGAGCTTTGGGCGCAAGGCAAGTGCAGCGTTGCAAGCGAGCACATGGCGACCGGCATCTTCGTGCACCGATTGCTCAAGCTCGTCGAATCGGCGGAGTTGGTCCGTTCGGAGTTTCAGCCTGTGATCGTCGCCTGCTTTCCGGACGAGTATCATCAGCTCGGCGCTTTGATGCTCGCCTACCGACTCTGCCGCGAAGGTCTCCGGGTCAACTTTCTTGGAGGCTCACTGCCATTCGAGGATCTCGAGGCTGCTTGTGGCGTACTCAAACCGTCGGCGGTGCTGCTTTCGGCGACACGGCCCGCGATCTTCGAGGCGCATCGGCAGGGGCTGCTGGAGGCGGCCAAGCGGGTTTCCAAGGAGATTGAGTTCTACATCGGCGGACAAGGGGTGCCGGAGGACGACCCGCAACTAAGCAAATGCGGTGTTCGCACGGTGTCGACGACGGACGATCCCAAAGAATCTTTCGACCTGCTCGCGGAAGAGATCCGGAAATCGGCTAAGAGGGCAGCCGCCTAGGCTTTATTCTTGGCGGTGCGCCCGCCTGCATTTCGGTTCCTGTCGGCTCTGCGGATTCGATATGCGCCAGAATGAGGCGCATGAACATCCTGGTCGTAGAGGATGACGCGCCGATGCGCGATGTGCTGCGGCGGGGCCTGGAGGAAGACGGGCATGCCGTGACCGTCGCGGCTGACGGTTCGACCGGGCTGTCGATCGCAGAGACGTGCGCGTTCGATGTGCTCGTTCTGGATGTTATGCTGCCCGGAATGAGCGGGGTCGCCGTCTGCCGGCGTTTGAGGGAAGGCCGGCGTCAAACGCCCATCCTGATGCTGACTGCGAAGGACCAACCGCCCGACATCGTCGAGGGGCTCAACAGCGGCGCGGACGACTACCTGACCAAACCTTTTTCCTTTGATGTTTTTCTCGCACGGGTGCGAGCAGCCGGCCGGCGAGGTCCGGCGCCGCGAGCAGTCTGCCTTCGCGTGGGCGATCTCGAGGTCGACACCGGATCGCGGGAGGTGCGGCGGAAAGGGGAGAATCTGCACTTGAGCAAGACGGAGTACTCTCTGCTCGAGCTGCTTGCCCGGCACACGGGCTTCGTGGTTCCGCGGCGGACGATCTTTGCGAGCGTGTGGGGGTACGGCGCCGACATCGAGTCGAACACGCTCGACGCCTTCATCCGCTTGCTCCGGATGAAGATCGAGGCCGACGGTCCCAAACTGCTGCATACGGTGCGCGGGATTGGCTATCGCTTGGGTGATCGCGACTCATGAATCGGCGCCGCTCCATACGTTTGCGCTTGACGCTGTGGTACTCGGCCGTGCTCGCAGCGGGCATGATCGTGCTCAACCTGGTCACGTGGTTCGCGCTTCACGAGGCCCTCATGAGCAGCTATGCGGGCGACCTCGAGAATCGTTTGGCCGCCTTCGCATCGTTCGTGGAGCAGGAAGCGGCCGGCCACGATCGCGCTGATCTGCTCGAGGAAGCACGGGAGTATTCGACTGGCCTGCCCGAGGGCGACTCTTTGCGCGTGCTCGACTCGGAAGGAACGGTTTTGTTCGAACACGGGACCATGGCGGCGGAATCGATCGAACGCAGCCGATTGTTCAAGATTCGCGGTCACGAAGTTCGTCTGGAGCTCAGCGCCCCTCTGCACGACTACTACGAGACGCTTGGCGTTCTCCGGCGCGTCATGATCGGAGTTTCGCCCGTGGTCTTGGCGCTGGCTGTGCTGGGAGGCGGTTGGCTGGCGAGGCGTAGTTTGCAGCCCGTCGACGAGCTGACGCGGGAGGCGCGCGCGATCGACGAAAAGGATCTGAAGACACGGTTGTCCGTCCCGGCGACCGGCGACGAGCTGCAGCGCTTGGCGGAAACGCTCAACGATTTGCTTTCGAGGATCAAGCTCAGTCCACAGCGTGATTCGTTTCACCGGCGACGCCGCGCACGAGCTGCGGACCCCGGTGGCCGTCATTCGCGCATCCACCGAGCTTGCGCTGCGGCAACCACGGTCTGCGCAGGCCTACCGCGAAGCGCTCGAGGCGATCAGAAGGAGACCTTGCACGTGACGACCCTGCTCGACCAGCTCTTGACGCTCGCTCGCGGCGACGCCGGCGCACTGGAGCTCGAGTTCGACGCCCTTCCGGTCGGGTCCCTATTGCGGCAATCACTGCGCTCCGCCGCGCCGCTCGCGGAGTCCAAGGGCCTCCGGCTCGGAAGCGTTCTGCCGGACAAAGACTCCCTCATCTGGGCTGACGAGGCGGCGGCCCGGCGCTTGCTCTGATCCTGGTCGAAAACGCGGTCAAGTACACTCCGGCCGGCGGGCGCGTGGACGTAAGGCTCGAAACTTCGGCCACGGATTGTCGCATCACGGTCGAGGATAGCGGTCCCGGGATCGCCCCGGACGCCCTGCCCTACGTCTTTGATCGGTTCTATCGCGCCGGACCGGAGCGTACACGGCTGGGCGGCGCTGGGTTGGGGTTGTCGATCGCGCGCACCATCGCACACGCGCATGGCGGAAAGCTCGAAGCGCATTCGCGCAACGGCAGCGGGGCCGCCTTCGTGTTGACGCTTCCGCTGCTCGGAGCCGCACCCTCGGGACATCGAGCCGAAGGTCCGGTCGAGCGGCAACAAGTTCCGACCTAGGACGCGCTTCTTCGTCAATCCTCTCTTCTTTTTCAGGCGGCTTTCAGACGTCGTCTGTTCCACTGAGGCCTGTTGCGAGGACCGCAAGGAAGGATTCCTTCGGTCTGTCGTGCATCGAGTCGGATGCCCTTCGCGCTTCGAGCCCTGTGTTTGATCTTGGTTGCGCTGGCCGCTGCGAGCGCCGCCGAGCGCGAGGATGTTGGAACAGCGCTCGAGGAACTGGTGGGCCTTGGCCTATCTCCTGACCCTAGCTCCGACGGTCTGCAACTCCCCCCGGGTGTGGAACTGACGGATGGCCTCACGGAGACTGAGGCCGTTGCGCTGGCGCTTTGGAACAACGCTGCGTTGCGTGCAACTCTGAGCGATCTTGGCCTCGCGCAAGCCGACCTGCGGCAGGCCGGCTTGTTCGTCAATCCGAGTTACCAGACGCTCATCGGGGTTGGATCAAAGCCGTTCGAGTTCCTGCTGACCGCACCCATCGAGGCCTTGTGGCAGCGTCCCAAGCGTGTGGCCGCCGCCAAGTTGACGCTCGAGGGCGTGGCGTCGCGCCTGGTGCAGAACGGGCTAGACCTAGTGCGCGACACACGGCTGGCGTACGCCGACTACCGCGGCTTCAGCGATCAGGAACGACGCGCATCAGAGGTTGCAGATCTCGCCGGAGAGATTGCGGATCTCGATGCGAAGCGTCTGAAAGCGGGCGACATCGGCGAGCTCGATTTGCAGCTCTCTCGCCTCGATGCGTTGACGGCGGGCGACGCGGCGCGCCAAGCCGCGGAGGAACAGCGCGTGGCCTGGGCTCGACTCGCGTTTCTTGCCGGCCTTCCGGCCGACCACACCCCAGTTGAAGCGATGGACGACGGCGAGACCCCGCCGACGAAGCCTGGGACCGAGGAACTCCTCGAAATTGCGTCACAATCCCGACCGGATCTGCGTGCGGCCGAATTGGAGGTCGAGGCCGCCGGCCAGCGGCTCGGCTGGCAGCGTACGACGACTTTCACGCGAATCGCTCCCATGTTGAGCACCAAAGGCATCGGGACCACGGGCATCAAGACGGGCCCCGGATTGACGGGCGACATTCCGTTGTTCGACCGGGGGCAAGGCCGCATCTCTCGGGCCGAGGCGGAGCTCGAACAGGCGGTGCTACGGCTGGCTGCGCTGCGCGAGCAGGCGGCCGCGGAAACGGCGGCGGCCGTGGCCCGCTTGGCGCAGGCGGAAGCAGCGCTCGAGCGACTCCGTGCGCAGCTCATTCCCGCCGCAGAAGGCGCAATTGCGCTGTCCGAACGTGCGTACGAAGCCGGAGACATCGCCTATCTGGACGTGCAGCGGGCGCGTCGGCCGCTTCTTGACCTGCAGTTGCGCGAAGCAGCGGCGTCTGCGGCGGTGCAGCGGGCAAGAGCGGAGTTGGAACGAGCGATTGGGAGGAACCTTTGATTGCGCTGAGAGCGTTTGCGCTTGCGGCCCTGGCGCTGGCGAGCTGCGGAAAGTCCGGCGAAGGACCGGCGCCGGCGAAGGTCGCTCCGGCCAAAGTGGAGACCCATCACGTGGGTGAAGCCGACCTCGTCACCCTCACGCTGACAGCAAAAGCCGTGGAGCGCCTCGGCATCGAGACGGCGGCGATCGCGCAGGGCTCTGCCGCCTCGCTGTATGAGGTTGCCGGGGAAGCCGTACTTCCTCCGGGGCAGGCGCTGGTCGTCTCCGCGCCGGTTTCCGGACTGGTTCGCGTAGCCGGGGCCGAGCCGCTACCCGGACAACGGGTGCGGAAGGGTCAACCGCTTTTCGCGGTGAAGCCGCTGCTCGCCATCCCCAGAGACTTGCGCGTCAACGCGGAAGCGGAGCTCGAAGCCGCCCAAGCTCGGTTGGAGGCTGCGCAGGAACGCACGGCACGGGCCAAGCAGATGCTGGCCGACCGAGTGGGCAGCGAACGCGCTTTGCAGGACGCCCAGGAAGCCGAGCTCGTGGCGCGGACCGCAACGGATGCCGCACAAGCCAAACTCGAGCAGATCAAGACCTCGCCGCTCGAGGCGGACGTGGAGATCGAGGTGGTTTCCCCGGACAACGGCGTCCTGCAACAGATCCAGGCCGCCCCGGGCCAGATGGTCTCCGCGGGCTCCCCTTTGTTTCAGGTCGCCCGGCTGGACCCGATCTGGGTGAGGACGCCGATTTACTCGGGCGACGTCGAGCAGATCGACACGAGGGCCCCGGCGTTGATCAAGAGCTTGAGCGCGCCTAGCTCGGAGAGGGGAAGACCGGCGCGTCCGGCAGCCGCACCGCCGTCGGCGGATCCGCTCGCCTCAACTAGCGATCTGTTTTACGCGCTGGCCAATCCGGACGGAAGTCTGCGCCCCGGAGAGCGATTGAGCATCGCGATTCCACGCCGGTCCAAGGCGGAGTGCCTGCAGGCGCCATGGGAATCGATTCTCTATGACATCAACGGAGGCGCCTGGGTTTACGAGCAGGTCGAGCCGATGACGTATTCCCGCCGCCGCGTGGCGGTAGACCGCGTTGTTGGGGACACGGCATGTCTCGCGTCCGGCCCAGCGATCGGCACGAAGGTCGTGACGGCCGGAGCCGCCGAGCTGTTCGGAACCGAGTTCGGGAGCTCTCACTAGGATGACTTGGCTGATTCGGACAGCCCTGCGCCTGCGAGTGGCGGTTGTCGCGGGGGCGATCCTGCTGATGATCATTGGCATCCGGGCTGTGCGGCAGGCGCCGCTCGATGTGTTCCCAGAGTTCGCCCCTCCGCGCGTGGAGATTCAGACGGAAGGCCCGGGATTGTCGGCAGCCGAGGTCGAGAGCCTCATCACAGTTCCGATCGAGAACGCGCTGAACGGCATCCTCGGAGTCGATCTCATTCGCTCGAAAAGCGTGCTGGGTCTGTCTTCGGTTGTTTTGTTCTTCGAGCGCGGCACGGACTTGTTGCAGGCCCTGCAACTCGTCCAAGAGCGGATTGCGACCCTGGCCGGGCAGTTGCCGTCGGTTTCGCGGATGCCTGTGATCTTGCAACCTCTCTCGGCGACGAGCCGGGTGATGAAGATCGGCCTGTCGTCGGAGACGCTCGACCAAGTGGAGCTGAGTACGCTCGCGCGCTGGACGGTGCGTCCGCGCTTGATGGCTGTGCCTGGGGTTGCGAACGTCGCCATCTGGGGGCAACGCGATCGGCAGATCCAGGTGCTGGTCGATCCGGAAAGGCTGCGCGACCACGGCGTGACGCTGGACGACGTGATCCGTACGACTCGCGAGGCGGTATCGCCGGCGGCGGGCGGGTTCCTCGACACTCCCAATCAGCGCTTGGCCATTCGGCATCTGGCCGCCGTTTCGCAAGCATCGGACCTGGAACGTACGCCGGTCGCTTACCGCAACGGGGCGCCCCTCGAACTGGGCAAGGTTTCCGACATCGTCGAGGGACATCCACCGCCAATCGGCGACGCGATCATCAACGACGGCCCGGGGATTCTGCTGATTGTCGAGAAGCAACCGACGGGTAACACGCTCGACGTGACCCGCGGCGTGGAAGACGCGCTCGCAACCTTGCGCCCGGCTTTGGCCGGCGTCGCTGTCGATTCGACGATCTTTCGGCCCGCAACCTTCATCGAAATGTCGCTGGACAACTTGCAGCAGGCGCTGTGGTGGGGCTGTTTGCTGGTTGTGGCGGTGCTCTTTACTTTCCTGTTCGAGTGGCGCACGGCGGTGATCAGTCTAACCGCGATTCCGCTATCGCTCGTGGCGGCTGCGGTGGCGATCTATCTGCAAGGCTCGACGATCAACGTGATGGTGCTGGCCGGGTTGGCGATCGCGCTGGGAGAGGTGGTCGACGACGCGATCATCGACGTCGAGAACATCAACCGTAGGCTGCAGCTCAATCGTGAGGCCGGTTCGCCGCAATCGGCGTTTCAAGTTGTGCTGGGCGCTTCGCTCGAAGTCCGCAGCGCGGTCGTGTTCGCCAGCATGATCGTCGGGCTGGTTTTCGTGCCGGTGTTTCTGCTCGAAGGATTGGCGGGAGCTTTTTTTCGTCCGCTGGCTTTGAGCTACATCTTGGCCGTGGCGGCGTCGCTGTTGGTCGCGCTGACGGTGACGCCCGCCCTGGCGTTGCTGCTGCTGCCAGGAGCGCCCCGCGAGCGCCGAGACCCGCCGTTGACGCGCGCTTTGCGGCGAGCGTACCGGGCGATTCTGCCTGTGTTTCTCGACCGGCCGCGCCTGTGTGCAGCTGCGCTCGCCGTCGTGTTAGTCGGGACGCTGGCGGCGACGCCGTTCCTTGGCGAAGAGTTCTTGCCGAATTTTCAGGAGTACGACTTCCTGATGCACTGGGTGGAGAAGCCGGCTACTTCGATCGAAGCAATGGATCGCATCACGATCCGCGCAAGCAAAGAGCTGCGATCGATCGAGGGCGTCCGCAACTTCGGCTCGCACATCGGACGAGCCGAGGTGGCCGACGAGGTGGTTGGCCCTAACTTTACCGAGCTGTGGATCAGCCTCGATCCCGCGGCTCCCTACAAAGAAACCGTTGCGAAGATCCAGGAAGTCGTCGACGGCTACCCAGGGCTTTACCGGGATCTGCTGACGTACTTGAAGGAACGCATCAAGGAAGTGCTGGCCGGGGGGAGCGGGGCCATCGTCGTGCGCCTCTATGGCGAGGAGCTTGACGTTCTGCGTACGAAGGCCCAGGAGGTGGCGCGGACGATCGAAGGCGTCGAAGGCGTCTCCGATCTGCAGGTTCAACAGCAAACCTTGGTGCCGCATGTCGAGGTTGAAGTGCGCCCGGATGCCGCGCGTCGCTTCGGCCTCACTTCGGGGCAAATCCGCACGGCCGCCGCAACCGTCATGCAAGGGCTGAAGGTCGGGGAGATCTATGAGGGGCAGAAGATCTTCGACGTGACCGTTTGGGGCGATCAGGGCACTCGTCAGGATCTACGCTCGCTTCAGCAGCTAAGGCTTGCGACGCCATCCGCCGCGAACATACCGTTGCGGGATGTAGCCGAGGTCCGCATTGCGCCGACCCCGAACGAGATCAGCCGCGAAAACGGTTCGCGCAAGATCGACATCAGCTGCAACGTGAAAGGCCGGGACCTGGGAGCGGTCGCGCGCGACATCGAGGCGGCCGTGCTCAGTCTCGACTACGATCGCGGCTACCATCCGGAGATTCTCGGCGAGTACGCGGCCCGCCAAGAGGCGCGCCAGCGTCTGTTCAGCGTCGCCATTTTGAGCTTCCTGGGGATTGTGTTGATCCTCTACTCCGACTTTCAATCCGGCCGGCTAGCCTTCTTGCTCACCTTGAGCCTGCCTTTTGCCTTGGCGGGCGCCGTGTGGAGCGCGTTCTTGAGCGGGGGCGTCTTGTCGCTAGGCTCGCTGGTCGGGTTTGTGACGGTCATCGGAATCGCAGCGCGAAACGGAATCATGCTCGTCAGCCACTACCGCCACCTGGAGACAGAGGAGGGTGTGCCGTTTGGCCGCGAGCTCATCCTGCGCGGATCGGAAGAGCGGCTGGCCCCGATCTTGATGACCGCGCTCACCACGGCGTTGGCTTTGTTTCCGATTGTGCTAGGCGGCAATCAACCCGGTTACGAGATTGAACACCCGATGGCGGTTGTCATCGTGGGCGGGTTGCTGACTTCGACCCTCTTGAACCTGCTCTTCCTGCCAGCCCTTTTTGAGCTTCTCTCCGGGCGCCGTCAAACTGGAGGCCTGCACGGCTGAGACCTTCAGCCGAGAATGACTGGGAGGAAAGACCAGATGAAGCTCCGAGCAGGATTACGGTTTGCGCTGGTTTCGATGATCGCGGGTTGCGGTTGGGCACAGGCGCAGACGCCGGATCGTGAAGCCGGCGAGTTTGTCGGGTCGCAGGCCTGCCAAGGTTGCCATAGCAAGGTCTACGAGCGTTGGCGCAAGACGCTGATGGCGAACGTTCTGGTGGACGTCAGAGAACATCCCGAAGCGATCCTCGCCGATTTCGAAACGCCGAATCCGCTGGTCACTTTCCGCAAAGAAGACATCGCGTTCACTTACGGCAGCAAGTGGAAGCAGCTTACTTCACCAAGATTGGCGACGACTACTTTGTCTACCCGGCGCAGTGGGACGTGCAGAACAGGGTCTGGCGGAAATACTACGTCGCGCCCGGGACGGACTGGTGGGCCGAGTTCTACCCAGCCGACCAGATGCAGCGCCCAACCGGTCCGACTTGCGACGGCTGCCACTCCACCAACTATCAGATTGCGACCAAGCAGGTGACCGAGTGGAACGTGGGCTGTGAGAAGTGCCACGGTCCCGGCGGAGCACATGCGGCGGCCCCGGCTCGAACCAATATCGTCAACCCGGCGCGGCTGGACGCGGTTCGGGCCGCCGATGTCTGCATCCAGTGCCATTCGCAAGGGCAGCCGCTCGAAAAGCCGATCGAGGGGGTCTACTACGACTGGCCGGTCGGTTATCAGCCGGGCGACAGGCTGAGCGACTACTGGATGCTGGAACACCACAAGCTCGGAGAAGAGTCCTTCACGCATTTCCCGGAAGGGTCCGCTCACAAGAACCGCATGCAGGGCAACGATTTCGTGACGAGTGTGATGTATGGCAAGGGTGTGCGTTGTTGGTCGTGCCATGACGTCCACGGCACGGACTTCGAGGCAGACCTGATCAAGCCGGCCAGCACGGTTTGCCTGGAGTGCCACAGCGCAGGCTCGCCGGCGGGGCCGCGGGGAACGATGGAAGAGCACACGCACCATGCCGCCAACAGCGCCGGGAGTGAATGCGTCGCGTGTCACATGCCGAAGATCGCCAAGACCATCGCGGACGTGAACGTGCGCAGCCACACGTTCCGATTCCTGACGCCTTCGATGACGGAAGCCTACGGTGTCCCGAATCCATGCACGTCGTGCCACACCGGCCAGACCAACGAGTGGGCGGCGGAGCAACTGCGGGGCTGGGAGAACGTGTCTCCGTGGAGGGTCGCTCCGTGAGGCGGCTGCTGATGCTTGTCTGCTTGGCGGCGGGAACGCTGGCGGCGCAGACGAAAGAGCTGAATCTGGAGGACTGCGTTCGTCTGGCGCTCGAGGCGCCGTCGATGGTGCAGTCGGCGGAGCTTGAGGAGTCGATTGCGGGCGAGCGGCAAACGGCGGCCCGCGCTGCGATGTTGCCGCAGTTCGGCATGTCGTCGGCGTACAACTACAACAGCCCCACCACGGGCGCGCGCAACCCGTTCAGCTTCGTTGCGCTGAACGGCGTGCGCGAATATTTGGCGACGGCAGACACGAACTGGAGTCTGGATCTGTCCGGCCGTCTGCGCGCAGGCTTGGCCCTGGCGCGCGCGGGCCGCGACTTGGCTTCGGCGGATCTGGCGGTGGCGCGGCGCGACCTGCGGCGCGCGGTCGCTCTGGCGTTCTATGACACGCAACTGGCCCGCCACATCCTCGAGCTCGAGGAGGGCAATCTCGAACAGGCGCGCGAATTCGAGCGCCTGGCGCGCGCCAAATTTTCGCAGGGAGAGGTGTCAAGGGGGGACTTGCTGAAAGCGTCCGCTCAAACTTCGCAGTTTCGGCAGCGACTTGAACAAGCGCGGCTGGATGCGCGCCTGGCAAATCAGATCCTGGCGTCTTTTTGGACAACCGATGTCGATACGGAAGTTCCATTGACTGACGCCCTCGCGGACCCGGGCGATGCGCCCCCGAGGCTGTGGACGACTTCGTGAAGCCCGACATCCAACACCGCCCCGAGCTACGCCGGTTTGACGCCCTGACACGTTCCTACGAAGCGCAGCGGTCGATCGCAAGAGCCGGCCTGCGGCCTGACGCGTCGGTGATCCTTCAGTACGGTCTTGATGCCAATCAGGTCCGCGCGAACCAGCGCGGCTACGCAGCTTTTCTGAGCGTGAAAGTGCCGATATTTGACTGGTTTCGCTCGCGAAGCGGCGCGCGGGAAGCGACATTTCGTGAGCAGCAGGTCGAGCAGCAACGCGGTATGGCCGAGCGCACGTTTACGCAAGAGTATCTCGCGGCCCGTGCGCGTGTGCAGTCTTGGCATGACCGCATCCCGCTTGCGCAGAACGAGTTGGACGCCGCTCGAGAGAACCTTCGCTTGGTGCGCCTGTTGTACGTGTCGGGCGAAGGGCAGGCGCAGGACGTCGTGCTGGCGAGTGTGCAAGTGGCGCAGGCGGGCCAGTCGTACTACACCGCTGTCGCTCAGTACCGGCGTGCGATCGCGGACTTCGAGGTGGCGGCAGGAAGATGAAGGGATACTGCAAACTCAGCCTATTTGGAGCCCTGCTTTGCGCAGGCTGCTCCCAGCCGGCGGACCAACCCGAGCCCGAAGTCGTCGTCGAAGTGCGTACGGCGAGGGCCGCGATTCGCGAGGTGGAGGATACGGTCACCGCGCCGGCGACGGTGTTTGGCTTGTCGGAGGCGCGCGTTGCCCCGAAAGTCGCCGGACCAATCGCGCGGCTCGCGGCGCGCAAGGGCGACCGTGTCCAAAAGGGTCAGGTTCTGGCATGGTTGAGCAGCGAGGATCTTGCCGCCCAACTTGCTGAGGCGGATGCGCAAGTCACAGATGCAGAGGCCAATCTCGAAAAGGTTTCCGCCGGCACGCTGCCCACCGAGGTCGAGCGGGCGCAGGGGGAAGTCGACCGAACCAAGGCCGCTCTGGCCGAGGCCAAGCAAATCTACGAGCGGCGGCAGGCGCTGGTGAAGGAAGGCGCGTTACCGGAGAAGGACTTACTGCTCGCAAAAACGCAATATGAACAGGCGCAGACGGCCAATCGAGTCGCCAACTCAGCTTTGGAACTGCTGACCGGCCGGTCCCGGTTACAGGACGTTCGGATCGCTGAGAGTCGCATAGCCCAAGCTCGCGCGAGGAAGGAGCTCATGCAGGTGCAACTCGACTACACACGCATCGAGAGCCCCTCGAACGGTGTGATCACGGAGCAGTTTCTCTATCCAGGCGACATCGCGCGTCCGGACAATCCGATTTTCACCGTCATGGACTTGTCGGTGGCCGTTGCGCGCGGCCAGTTCCCCGAGGAGCGCACGAGCGGTTTGAGGCCAGGGGAGGTTTGCCGCTTCGCGGCGGTAGACGATCCCGACACCGAGCGGGTCGGCAAGCTCACCGTCGTCAACCAAGCCGTGGATCCGCTGCGGCGCACGGTTGAGGCATGGTGCGAGATTCCGAATCCGGACGGCGCGCTCAAGGCTGGCGCCTACGGAGATGTCTCGGTCGTCCTCGACGTGCATTCAGATGCAGTCGTCGTGCCCTTGGCGGCGGTTCAGTTCGAGCCTGACCGCAAATCAGGAGCGGTGTGGACCGTGGGTGCTGACGGCATTGCGCACGAGTCCAAGGTGGAAGTGGGCGTAGTGACCAACGACAGCGCTGAGATTCGCGGCGGGCTGCGTGGCGGCGAGACGGTGATCGTCGAGGGAGGCTTTGGGCTCTCGGAAGGGGTGCAGGTTCGCACGGCGGGGTCTTCGCAATGAAAACGGAGGCGCTCGCTCGCTTCGTCGAGGAGTACGGCAAGGGCCTGGCGTTGGTGGCGCTGGCCTTTGCTCTTGCCGGCTTGGCTTTCGCCTTCCGATTGCCTGTTTCGTTGTTCCCGCAGACGGACTTTCCGCGTGTCGTGATCCTGGTCGACAACGGCGTCACGCCGGTCGACATCCAGATGCTCACGGTCACCCGGCGGCTGGAAGAAGCTGCGCGGCGCGTGCCCGGCGTCACCGACATTCGCTCTGTCACCGCACGCGGCGGAACCGAGATCAGCGTCTTCTTTCGCTGGGACGTCGACATCGTCGATGCCTTGCAATTGGTCCAAGGCGAGATCGCGCAGATCATGCCGACTTTGCCGCCTGAGTCGCGCTTCTATGTCAACCGGCTGACATTCTCGGTCTTCCCGATGGTCGGCTTCAGCTTGACGTCTGAGGATCGCAGTCTGGCCGATCTGTGGGAGCTTGCCTACTGGGAGATTGCGCCGCAGCTCTATCGCATTCCCGGCGTGATGGAAGCACGCATCGTGGGGGGACGCGAACCCGAATACCAGGTCGTGGTCGACCCGGAGAAGCTAAGCCGCTACAACCTCTCACTCAGCGCGGTCGTCAACGCCATACGGTCGACGAACATCATCGCGGCAGGAGGGATGATCCAGGAGAATTACCACCTTTACCTGACGACGGTCACGGGGTTGATGCACAGCCCGGCGGACATCGAGCGGACCGTCGTTGCGGTGTTTCAAGGCGCGCCGGTGACCGTCGCCAACATCGGCACGGTCGTGCGAGGCGAGCGGCCAGCGTATAACATCGTGACGGCCGACGGTAAACCGGCCGTGCTGATCAACGTGTTGCAGCAGCCGGACGGTAACGCCCTGGACATTGCGCGGCAGGTCAACGAGCGCATCGCGAGCATCGGCCGCACGCTACCCAAGGACGTCCATTTGGCGACCTTCTATGACCAATCGATCCTGGTGCGGGATTCGATCTTGGGCGTGCGGGATTCCATTCTGATCGGCCTGGCCTTGAGTATCGGCGTGCTGATGGTGTTCCTCAAGGATTGGCGCACGACCTTCGTTGCGGCGACCGTGATCCCGGCTTCCCTGCTGATCGCGGTCGTGTTCATGGGCTGGTTCGGATTGAGCTTCAACCTGATGACCCTTGGCGGTATGGCAGCCTGCGTAGGCATCGTGATCGACGACGCGATCGTGATGGTGGAAAACATCAGCGTACACATGGCGATGGGCCAACCGAGGCTGGAGGCCGCCCGTAGCGCCATCACGGAGCTCACTCCCGCGCTGATCGGCTCGACGCTTACCCCGATCATGGTGTTCGCGCCGCTGGTGTTTCTTGGCGGGGTCACGGCGGTGTTCTTCCGCTCGCTGGCCGCCACGATGGTCACGGCGCTGATGGCCTCGCTGTTCCTGGCGATCTTCTTGACTCCCGTGATCGCGGCGCGCATTCTGCGGTCGCGCGGCGTGTCTGCGACGACGCTCGAAGAGGCCGAGCGCGCGGGAGAGGGCCCCTTCATGCGTCGAGTCTCGGAACGCTACGACCGCGTTCTCGCCTGGTCGCTGCAGCATGGGCCGCTCGTGGGGCTAGGGCTGCTTCTGGTGGTCGCCGCCTCGGGGGGATCTACTTCCAACTCGGCAGCGGATTTTTGCCCGAAGTCGACGAGGGGGCGTTCGTGCTGGACTATGTGATGCCTTCGGGCACGTCTCTCCAGGAGACGGATCGCGTGTTGCGGCGCGTGGAGCAGATCCTACTCGATACGCCGGAGGTCGAGAGCTACTCGCGACGCACAGGAGCGCGCTTGGCTTTGGCCATCGCCGAGCCCAACACGGGCGACTTCCTGGTGAAGCTCAAGGGCTTTCCGCGCCGTCCGCTTTCTGAGGTGACGGACGAGATCCGCGAACGGGTGCTCGCGAGCGAACCCGCGCTCGAAGTCGAATTTCCGCACATCCTCGAAGACTTGATCGGCGACCTAGCGTGGTCTCCCGAACCGATCGAGATCCACGTTTCGCATCCCGATCCCGCGATTGCGCTCAAGCTTGGCGAGCGCGTCGAACAATGGCTGGCGACGGTTCCGGGCGTGGTCGACGTGATGAATCAGAACGTGGTGATTGGCCCGACCGTGAGCTTTCACGTCGACCCCGTGAAAGCCGCTCTGGCCGGCTTCACGACGCAGGAAGTAGCCGACTTGCAGGCTGTGATGCTCGACGGCGTCCGCGCTTCACAAACCATCTTGCAGAACCGCATCTACGGCCTGCGCGTGCGCTACCCGCAAGGCTATCGCGCAAGCTCACGTGAGCTCGAAGAGGCTTTGGTGACGTCCGCTACCGGGGCTACCGTTCCGCTGTCGAGCATCGCCGACGTCAAGATCGAGGAAGGTCTCCGAGAGATCCACCGCTACAACCTCAAAGAAGCGATTGTCGTGACCGCACAGCTCTCCGGCCGCGACCTCGGCTCGGCGATGGCGGAGATCCAGCGACGGCTGCCGGCGGAAGTGAGTCTGCCGGCAGAGGCGGACATCGAATACGGCGGGATCTACCAGATTCAGCGCGAGTCGTTCCGCGGATTGACCCAGGTGCTGGTTGGCCGTGTTGCTGATCTTCATCATTCTGGTGTTCGAATTCCGAGGTTTTGCGCAGCCGCTCGCCATTCTTGCCGCCACCGTGCTTTGTGCATCGGGTTCGCTGGCGAGCCTTTGGCTGACCGGATCGACGCTGAATGTCTGTTCGTTCATGGGCATGATCATGGTCGTCGGCGTCGTCCACAAGAACGGCATCTTGCTGCTCGATTCCGAACAGTATTTCCGGGAGCAAGGTTATTCGCTGGCCGAGGCGATCACGCGCGCGGGGAGGCGGCGTTTGCGGCCGATCGTGATGACGGCGCTCGCTACGATTCTGGGCATGGCGCCGCTGGCGTTGGGCGTAGGCGCGGGCGCGCAGATCTTGCAGCCGCTGGCCATTGCCGTGCTTGGTGGCGTGACAGTGTCGTTGATCTTGTCGCTGGTGGCGACGCCGGTGATCTACTACCGGCTGCACCGCTTGGTGGCGAGGGAAGGCTAGGCGGGTGTTTGAGTCTGTGAGGATCGGAGGGCGCTGATAGCTCCCTCCGATCCTCGTGCTTGTTTTTAGAAGCGGTAGCGCAGCCCGAACTGAATTTGCCGCGCCGATGTTCCCGAGGTTACGGCTCCGAAGGAGCTTGACGAGAAGGTCTGCGTCGCGCTCGGCACCATCTTCACCGTGTTCGCCAAATTGAACATCTCAGCCCGGACTTGCAGCGACTGAGTCTCCCGGAAGGCGAACTGTTTTTGGATGGCGACGTCCCAGTTGTGACGCCCCGCGTCGTTGACGATGTAGGCCCCGGCATTGCCGAACGTGTAGGGCGCGGGCAAAACGAATGCACTCGTATCGAACCACTGTTCTGCTGTATGGGGAGCATTTGCGTTGGGGTCGCGTAGGACGTCGGGCCTTTGCACGGTGCGGCCGCCGACGTTGGCGTGATCGAGACCGGTCCGAACGTTGAGAGCCGCGCCGCTTTGGATTTGCGTGATGCCCTCGAGCGCCCATCCGCCTAGGACGCCGTTGACCAGAGCGTTCCAGTCCCCGCCGAAGCGTTTGCCCCGACCGAATGGAAGGTCGTAGACGTAGGCGAACTTGAAGACGTGCCGCAGGTCATAGCTGCAACGGCTGTAGTCGGAGGCGAGGTCGTATGGGTTCTGCGTACGCGTCTCGGCAAGCGAGGATTGCTCGTCCATGCAACGGCCCCAGGTGTAGTTGCCGTGGAATTGTAGGCCCGAGCTGTAGCGCTTGACGGCTTTGATCTGCAGGGCGTTGTAGTTGGACGCGAAGCGGTTGAAGCCGCCGGACATGCTGCCCAGATCTGGCATCAAGCGGCGTGGCTGCAGGGCCCCGGGGCCGGGGATGGGAGCGGCGTTGATGGGGATGTAGCCGATCTGCTTCTTGTTCGACGAGCCGACGTAGCCAATGTCGAGCGTGAGATCGTCCATCACCTGGTGCTGCACGAACAGGTTCCACTGCTGCGAGTAGGGGAAGCGATTCTCCGGATGCTGCGGCCAGCCGCCGATGGCCTCGGTGCTGTTGAACGACGGACCTTCGTCGGTGATTGCCAAGTCCGGCTGTAGGCCGGTATTGGGGTTGAAGACTTGGTTGGGCAGGTAGGGCCAGAACTTGCGCTTATCTTGCAGCTCCTGCACGAAGGTCGAGTTGTAGAAGATACCGAAGCCGGAGCGAATGACGGTCTTGGGCGTGATCTGGTAGGCAAGCGCTACGCGCGGGGCGAAGTTGTTGTAATCGGAGACTTGCAAGGAGCGGCCGAAGCCCATGCGGCGAGCGGGCTGGTTGGTTTCGCCGGTCACCGGATCGACGAGCGGGTTGACCGACGCCCACAACAGCGTGCCCGTATAGGCGCCGGTACTGTCATCGCGGCGGATCCAGAGGTTGCCGAGTTGGTCGTCACGGTCATAGGGCGGGTTGGCGTATTCATAGCGCAGGCCGAGGTTGACGGTGAGGCGACTGGTGACGCGCCAGTCGTCCTGGATGTAGGTTTGCGACGCGAACACGCGGGCGTGCGGGAAAACCGTGCCCGAGCCGCGGCGCACCTCCATTGGGTAGCCGAGCAGCATCGACGCGGTGCTGTGGCCTGAGAGGGCGATGCCGCTCTGCGAGGTGAGCCGCTGGTCGAAGGTGGCGCTGCCGTTCATCGGGTCCGAGGCGTTGATCGAGTAGTAGCGCGGCGTGAAGTTGTAGCCCATGCGCAGGCTGTGCTTACCGACGATCTTGCTCAGGTTGACGATGAACTGCGGGATGGTGTCCTGGATGATGAAACCGCCGCCGCCGCCCATGGTGAACTCGCCCGTGGCGGTGAAGGCCGGCAGCGGGCTGAACAGCACGTCAGGTTGATACATGGAGATGCCGGCGTTGGCGAGCAGTTGCTCGCGCTGGATGGTGCGGCTCTGGGTGTTGAGCGGGTTGGCCGGGTTGTTGAGCCCGAACTTGACCTCGAGCACACTGGTGGGGCCGAAGACGTGGTTCCAGCCCGCGCTGTAGCTCTCGACGTCAAAGCGCTCGGTAGCGAAAAGATTGGGGTTGCTGTTCGGGTTGCCTACGCCGGCAGACTGGTTGAGGTAGCGAACAAATACGTTGTCGCGCGAGCCGAAGTAGTGGTCGCCGCGCGCCACGAAGACATCGCGGTCGTTGCTGGCCGACGCCGTATTCACGAGGTTGTTCACCAACCCGGGCCGATTCGGCTGCGGCATGATGTTGTCCATGTAATAGGTGATGGCCGGGTTGATCCGCGAGGTGGGGATGGCGTTGTTCGCGAAGGCATCTCGCGTGATCGAGCCGCCGGCGCCGGCTGTCGAGGTGAGCGGGTCGAAGATCTGGCGCGGCTGCTGCGAGAAGTCGCCCATGCGTTGATCGGCGATGGGTGTCGTGCTGATGGCTGTGCTGCCGCGGCGGCTGCGGAAGCCCTCCCACGAAAAGAACCAGAAAGTCTTGTCCCGTCCGTTATAAAGCTTGGGTAGCATGACCGGGCCGCCGACGGCGACGCCGTATTGGTTCTGGCGGTAAGGCACTTTGCCGCGGCCGGCGCGATTGGCGAAGAAGTCGTTGGCGTCGAGCTTGTCGTTGCGCAGGTACTCGTAAAGGCTGCCGTGCAGGTCGCGCGAGCCGGACTTGATGACGACGTTGACGTTGGCGCCGGCGGAGCGGCCGAACTCGGCCGAATTGTTAGTGGCGACGCGGAACTCGTGGATGGAGTCCATCGGCGGCGAGGCGCCGGGCGAGTTCATGTGTTGGAAATTGTTGTCTACGCCGTCGACCGAGTAGTTGTTGTCTTGGGTACGCTGGCCGTTGACCGAGGAAAGCTGCGTGCCGGAGAGCGTGCCGCGGCTTTGCGAACGGCTGATGTCGCTGACGCCGGGCATCAGCAGAATCAAACGAGTGTAGTTGCGGCCGTTCACCGGCAGGCGCGCCAGTTCCTGACTGTTTACGTTGCCGCCGACGGAGGCGTCTTGTGTTTGGAGCATGGCCGCCTCTGCGGTCACTTCTACGGTTTCGGAGGTTTCGCCGACTTCGAGCGTAAAGTCGATCTTGACCGTCGCAGCGACTTCGACCGTGATGTTGGGCTGGACGGTTGAGCGGAAGCCGGCCGCGGAGGCTGTCACATCATATTGACCGGGGTTGAGGGGAAAGATGCGATAGCGGCCTTGCGCATCGGTTTGGACTTCTCGGATGACGTTCGTCGACACGTTCCGGACGGCGATTTCCGCGCCAGGAATGACGGCGCCGGAAGCGTCCATGACGTCCCCGAGAAGAGTGGCGTTCGTAGTTTGCGCGACGGCTTCGCCAGTGAATGAAATCCAGGCAAAGCCGAAGACGGCGAGTAGAGATCTACCTGTTGACATGCTTTTTCTCCCAAAGATCCCGCATGTGGAGACGAAAGGCGCGGATACGTGTCCGTGATCGCCCCACCCCGTGCATACAGATCGTATACAGACGGTATGGTATGAGCCGGGATGGGCGTTGTCAAGCAGCGGTCTAGTTCAGGATTTGCGCTTGACTCCGGGAACGAGGAAGCCTAACCTAGAGATTGTATACCGAGTGTATCCAGCTTGACGGCGCGCTTTGCTTCACAATGAGCGAAGACCGAAAAGCGCGGATGCGCGTGGGCTCGAGGCGCCATGCTCTGGTTGAATCGCAAGATCCTGGTTCTGACTCTGCTCGCAGGGACCATTCCCAGCGCCGCTGTGGCGCAGGGGGCTGACTCGGAGCTGTTTGAAAAGAAGATTCGCCCGTTGTTCGCGGAGAAGTGACAAGTTTGCCACGGCGCGGCGCAGCAGATGGGCGGGTTGAATCTCGAGACCGCAAAGGGATTTCGCAAGGGCGGTGCACATGGACCGATCGTTTCGGTTGAGTCGCCCGAGCAAAGCCGGCTACTAGGAGCGCTCAGCTACGAACAGCCGCTGAGAATGCCGCCCACCGGTAAGCTCTCCGACGCAGAGATCGCCGATGTGCGGCGCTGGGTCGAAATGGGCGCGCCTTGGCCGGAGGCGCCCGCCGACGCCGCTGACGGTGGGTCGACGCTTTGGTCGTTCCAACCGGTAAAGAAGCCGGCCGTTCCCGCGGTGCAGGATATCGCGTGGGCGCGCAATGACGTGGACCGCTTTCTGCTCGCCAAGATGGAAGAGCAAGGCCTCGAGCCGGTTCCTCCTGCGGACAAGCTGACTTGGCTCCGGCGCGCGACCTTCGACCTGATCGGGCTTCCCCCCACTCCGGCCGAGATGGACGCTTTTCTCGCCGACAAGACCGAAGGAGCCTACGAAGCCGTCGTCGAGCGTTTGCTCGCTTCGCCACGCTATGGCGAGCGTTGGGGCCGGCACTGGCTCGACGTAGCGCGCTACGCCGACTCGACCGGCGCTGACGAAGACCATCGCTATCCTTACGCTTGGCGTTATCGCGACTACGTCATCAAGGCCTTCAATGACGACAAGCCCTACGACCGATTCGTACAGGAGCAGATCGCCGGCGACTTGATGCCGCCCGACGATCCGAACGCGCGCGTCAACGCCGAAGGCATCGTCGCTACCGGCTTCCTCGCGCTCGGCACCAAACTCATCGCCGAGATCGACAAGCCGAAGCTGTTCTATGACGTGGTCGACGAGCAGATCGACACCACCTCGAAGGCCTTTCTCGGCCTGACGCTCGCCTGCGCCCGTTGTCACGACCACAAGTTCGACCCGCTACCGACGACTGACTACTACGCTATGGCGTCGATCTTTGCTAGTACGAAGCAGTTCGAAGATCTCGACGGCGCGGTTGTCTCCAAACTGTATTTCCGCCCGATCGCGCCGGACGAAGAAGTCGCAGCCTACGAGGCGTCGAACAAAGAAATCGCAGACAAAAAGGCCGAGATCTCAAAAGTCGAAGGCCTCGAGTCGAAGCGCTACCGCGACCAGCATGCTCCACGCCTGGCATCCTACATGCTCGCCGCATACCAAATCTATTCGGAGGGCGGAGAGGCGGCGCCGCTTGCGAAGCGTGACGGTCTCGAGCAGGACGTGCTTGAGCGCATGGCGGAATACCTCAAGCCTCAGCGCGAGCGGCGACCGCAGCTCGAGGCTTGGTATGCGGCGACCGACGCGACCCGCGCCACGGCTGCCCAGCAATACCAGGAAAGCTTCCTTGCCACCATCGAGCTGCGGGAGAACGCCGAGAAGACCTGGGAGAAGGAAGCCGCGGCGGCCAAGGCGGCCGGCAAACCCGTGCCGGACAAGCCGAAGTTCTTCGCCGGCGATGACCGCTTCTTCACCGAGATCAATGCTGCGAAAGGGCCATTCGGTTTGCCCGAAGAAAAGCGCGACGCGTTTTACCTGGACGAATCGAAGGCGGCTCTTGAGACCCTGCGCGCGGAGCTGAAGGCGCTGGAGGACAAGGCTCCGAATCCACCGATGGCTTGCGCAGTCAACGAAGGCGAAATCGTCGACCAGAAGGTCCTCGTGCGCGGCAACGTCCACAACCCGGGCGAGCCGGTGGCGAAGCGTTTTCCGATTGCGCTTGCCGGACGGGATCAGGAGCCGATCACCTCCGGCAGCGGCCGCCTCGAGCTCGCGCACTGGCTGGGCTCGGAGCACAATCCGCTGACGGCCCGCGTGATGGCGAACCGCATCTGGCAGTGGCACTTTGGCGAAGGGCTGGTGCGCACGCCGAACAACTTCGGCAAGTTGGGCGAAAAGCCGACGCACCCTGAGCTGCTCGATTACTTGGCGGCGCGCTTCGTCGAAAGCGGTTGGTCGATCAAGCAGATGCACCGCCTACTGATGCTCTCGAGCGCCTACCGCATGAGCGCGGACGCGACGCCGGAGCAACGGGAAAAAGACCAAGAGAACCGTTATTGGTCGCGCTTCGAGCCGCGCCGGCTCGAGGTGGAAGAGATGCGCGACAGCCTGCTCACCCTCGACGGCTCGCTCGACCTGACCATGGGCGGCGCCTTGATGGAAGGCCAAGGCACGGACAAAGAGTTCAGCGACGCGCGCAAGAGCCTGCACCCGGACTCGACCAAGCGCCGCACGGTCTATCTACCGGTTCGCCGCTCGAACCTGCCGACCTTGTTCAGCTTGTTCGACTTCGGCGACGCGGCCATCAGCAACGCGCAGCGCACGCAGACCAACGTCGCTCCGCAGGCGCTCTACATGATGAACAGCGAGTTTGTCGAAGAGCGCGCCGGGGCATTGGCCTCGGAGTTGCTCAAAGACGAGGCGCTCGATGACGCGGGCCGCGTACGCGAGGCTTACCGCATCGTGCTCAACAGGCCCGCAACGGCGGACCGAGTCGACCAGGCGCTGAGCTACATCGCAGGCTTCCCGACCGATGGCTCCGAAGACGCCCGCAGCCTGGCCTGGACGAGCTTTTGCCGGACGCTGATCGCTTCCAACCAATTCCTATATGTGAACTGAGCGACGCCATGAACAGCCGTCAACTGAATAGCCGCCACCTGAATCCGCCCGTCCGCTCCCGCCGCGAGTTTTTGCGGCGCACCTCTGCCGGCTTCGGCTCTCTAGCGCTCGCCTCCATGCTGGGCGCGGACGTACAGGCGCCGCATCCGTTGGCGCCGAAGCAGCCGCACTTCCCGGCGCGGGCCAAGCGCGTGATCTTTATGTTCATGCACGGCGGCCCTTCGCACATCGATACGTTCGACCCGAAACCCGCGCTTGACAAGGCGCACGGCCAGCCGCTGCCATTCGACCGCCCGCTGACGTTCGCCGAGGGCTCGACCGGCGCGCTGATGCGGTCGCCGTGGAAGTTCAAGCAATACGGCCAGAGCGGCCTGCCGGTGAGCGAGCTGTTCCCGCACGTGGCGCAGCACGTGGATGACTTGTGCATCGTGCGCTCGATGGTGGGCGACAGTGTGGCGCACGGCGGCGCGGTTTTGCAGCTCAACACGGGCTCGAATACATTCACGCGGCCGAGCGCGGGCTCGTGGGTGATTTACGGGTTGGGCACGGAGAACCAGAACCTGCCGGCCTTCATCACGCTCAAGCCGGGTCTCTCGCACGGCGGCGCGAAGAACTGGAGCTCGGCCTTTTTGCCTGGGATTTATCAGGGCACGCCCGTCGGCCACGGCGGCGTCAGCGTGGACGAGCTGATGAAGGAGCCCATCGAGCACCTGCATAACAGCCGGTTGAGCATGTCGCAGCAGCGCTACGAGCTCGACATGATCCAGAAGATGAACCGTGCGACGTTGCGCGGCCAAGACGACGACCCCGATCTGGAAGCTCGCATCGAAGCGCTCGAGCTTGCCTTCCGCATGCAAACCGAGGCGCCGGAAGCGTTCGATATTTCCAAGGAAACTGAGGCGACGAAGAAGCTCTACGGTCTGGACGACGACTACACGCGCGACTTCGGATGGCAATGTCTGATGGCGCGCCGGCTGGCCGAGCGCAACGTGCGCTTTATCCAGATCTCGCACGAGTATGGCCCGGGCAACGAGGTGGGCTGGGACGCGCACTCGGAGCTGATTCGCTTGCACACACGCACGGCGCTGATGGTCGACAAGCCGATCGCCGGCCTGCTGACGGACCTGAAGGCGCACGGCCTGCTCGAGGACACGCTGGTCGTTTGGGGCGGGGAGTTCGGCCGCACTCCGATCTCGCAGGCCGGCGACGGCCGCGATCACAACCCCTACGGCTACACGATGTGGATGGCCGGCGCGGGCGTGAAGGGCGGCTACGCCTACGGGGCGACCGACGAGTTCGGCTACTACGCCGTCGAAGACCGCATGCACATCCACGACCTGCACGCGACCATGCTGCACGCTCTCGGCATGCACCACGACAAGCTGACGTACTTCTACAGCGGCCGGAACTTCCGCCTGACGGACGTCGAGGGCGTGGTGGCGGAGAAGGTCTTTGCCTAGCTCCCGAACAGCTTGAGCATGCGGTCGCGCGCGACGTCGACGTGGGCGGCCATAGCGGCGCGCGCTTCATCGGGCTTACGGTCGCGCAGGGCGCGGATGATCTCTCCGTGCGGCACCAGCTGGCGGTCGCGCAGAGTCGAGAGCACGTCCAGGCGGTGGACGTATTCGAGCACGAGCTGCAACTGATCGAGCACACGTTGGTTGCGCGCCAGCCGCGCAAGCTCGAGGTGGAAGATGTCGTTGGCTTCGAGAAATTGTTGTGGATCGGGGTTCGGATCCATCTCGACGGCGACGATCGACGCCAGCTTTTCAATCTCTTCCGGCGAGGCGCTGTGTGCGGTCTTTTCGGCGGTGAAGCCTTCTAACAGCTTGCGGTACTCGTAGGTCTCGACGATCTCACGAATCGAGATGGCCGGTACGAGGTAGCCGCGATGGCGGATCCGTTGGATCCATTTCTCCTGCGAGAGCAGGTTGAAGGCCTCGCGAACCGGTGTACGTGAAGTCTCGCACTGGCGGGCCATCTCGACTTCCGAGACGAATTCGCCCGGCTTGAGGCGGGCTTCAAGAATCCAGGACTTGAGCAGGCGGTAAACGCGGTCGACTTCGCCTGCTTTCTCAGTGTGGCCGGTCGGAGACATGGAGCGGAGTGCGATCAGGTGGGAACTAGGCCGTCGGTCGAGGCCGACACGGATGCGGGTGAGTGAGCGAGGGTCGGCGCCGATACTGAGATCTGGTCGAGAGTGTCGAGGTAGCCCTCTATGTCGTTCGCATCATTATACAAGTGTACGGAGGAGCGCACGCGGCCGTCGCCGGCCCAAACGATGACGCCGCGCTTTGCAAGCTCCGCGCCGAGTTGCTCCGGCGCGGCATGTGCGAACGAAATGATGCCGGAACAGCAACCTTCGCCGCCAGGCGTGATCAGTTCAAAACCGCGCTCGGCAAGTCCGTCGCGGAGTCGAGCCACTAGGGGGCCCAAACCACGGTCGATCCGCTCGACGCCCACGGAGCGGATGTGGGTGAGCCCGGATTGCAGTGCGTAAATGCCGGGGAAGTTTGGCATACCCAGAACCAAGCTTGAAGCGCCCGCCTTCGGCGAAAAGGCCTCGAAGCGGTCTGGGCGAAAAACGTCGCTCACCGAGTACCAGCCAACTGCCCGAGGCGCGCAGCGTTCGAGCAACCCAGGCGCCGCATAGACGATGCCGACACCGTGGCAGCCGAGCGTCCACTTGTAGCTGCTGGCGACCAGGAAATCCGCCTGCCCTGCGGAGACGGGTACGCGACCCAGCGCCTGCGTCGCGTCGACGGCGAGCAACGCTCCCACTCGGTGCGCTGCTTCTGCCAGCTCGTCGAGAAAAGGAATCTGAAAGCCGTTTTTGTAGCTGACCTGGCTGACGGTGACGAGCTTGGTTCGTTCGTTGATGACGGCTTCAAAATCCCCTATAGAGAAAGCTCCGCTCTTGGAACGGACCAACCGCACGTGAATGCCTTCTTCACGCAGGCGGAGCCACGGCAGGACGTTTGAAGGAAACTCGAGGTCCATCAGGACAATCTCGTCGCCGGCCGCCCAATCGAGTGAGCCCGCGAGCAAGTTCAACGCGTCGGAGGCGTTGCCCACAAGCGCAACGTTCTCAGCCGAGGCGCCGATGAGCGAGGCCGCGAGCGCGGTTGTTTCACGTTCGACTTCGTAGAACTGCGTACGCCCTGGCGAGCCTGACGATTTTGCGGCGAAGTAGCGCTCGAGCGCCGCGGCCGTGGAGCTTGGCGGCAGGCCTTCGGCGGCGGTATCGAGGTAGATGACCTCACGCGCCTGCGGGAACAGCTCCTTGTTTCCGAGATCACTCGTCATGGCTTACTGAAAGACCTCCATGATTCCCCTGTAGATTTCACGAGCCTTCTCGACTTGGTCGCAGGCCACGAACTCGACGGCGGCGTGGGCCTGATCGATGCTTCCCGGGCCGAGGACGATGCTTGGAATGCCGATGCGCGCGAGCTTGCTGGCGTCGCTGCCATAGGGGACGCCGATGGGCTCTGCGTCGACTCCGCGCTGCTCGAGTGTGCGGCGAGTCGCTTCGACGATACCTGCATCTGCGCTGGTTTCTAGGGGATAGTCTTCGAGCAGGGTGTCGCCCATTTCTGCGTGGAAGCTGGGAAGCGTTGGGCGAGCTGGTCGAGGCCGCTGGTAACCGGCGAGAACGTCAGAATGCTCTCGCCGGGGATAAGCCGGCGGTCGATCTGAATCGTACATTCGTCGGGGACGAAGTTGACCTGCCTGCCGCCTTGGATCAGGCCGATGTTGGTGTCGCCGGCCCGAGCAACGGATGCGGGTTTGCGGCTAACCGTTCGTTCTCGTCTTCGAGATCGAGCACGAGTCGCGCCATCTCGCTGATGGCGTTGAGACCCAAATGTGGTTTGGCGCTGTGGGCGGCGCGGCCAAGGACGCGGATTGGCCAACGTAGCACGCCCTTGGTCGCGACGACCGCTCGCAGGCCGGTCGGCTCAGCCACGACCGCGCCGTCCGCGCGAAAGTCTTCGCAGAGCTTGGCGACGCCCCGGAACGCGTGCTCTTCATCGATCGTTGCGGCGAGCCAGATCTCGCGCTGGGCGCAAAAGGCGCGCAGGTACTCGACCACCGCGGCTTCGCCCACGCCGTCGGGGTAGGCGGAGTTGACGCTGGGGATGCTCACCAAGTCCGCAAGTGTTTGTAGAACGACAGGTTCAGCCATGACTTGCGATTCTCAGGCCTCTCCGGCGGCGTTCGGGCGCCAGGCACTCGTCGCGACGGAGCCGACGAGGGTGACGTAGGAGAGAGCGCCGACTGCCGCCACCGCCGCCGCGCACGCGAATGCGAGGGCAAACGAGCCGCGCTCGGCGACGATGAAGCCGGTGACGGCGGGCGAGAGCACGCCGCCTAGGTTGCCGAGCGCGTTCTGTACGCCGGTCCATTTGCCGGCGGCTGTCGGCCCAGCCAGTGTTTGGGTGATCGCCCAGACGTTCGACGTGTAGAAGCCGAGCGCAAAGCAGGCGGCGGTGACGAGCGCAATGGCCGCGCCCGCCGTGGAGACCGCGGCGACGGGGCCGATGGTCACGGCGCAGGCCGCCAAGCCCGCGATCACGAAGGTCTTCCGCACGAGCGTCGGAGAGCCGCCGCGCGCAATCCAGAAGTCCGCTAGCCAGCCGCCGCACAGCGAGCCGACCGCCATCACCCAGAATGGCAGCGAGCCCAGTACCGCCATGCGCTCCATCGAAAAGCCGCGCTCTTCGATCAGGTAGGTCGGCAGCCATGAGAGCAGGAAATACCAGACGTACCCGAGAGAGAACAGGCCGAGGGAAGTGCCCCACAGCTCGGCGCGGCGCAGCAGGTCGGCGATCGAAGGCTGCGGATGCTGAGGGGACCCCGCAGTCTTGTCGGGCGCGGATTCATCGAGCTTCGCGGGCGCGAGACGCAGCCAGGGTAAGAGCCAAAGCAAGCTTGCCAAGCCAACCGCGAGGAACAGCGAGCGCCACCCAAAATGGGCCAGCAGCAGCCCGCCGCTCAACATGCTCAGCCCTGGACCGATTTTGGCGGCCACGTCGATGACGGCATTCGCCACGCCGCGGCGATCTTCCTCAAAGGCGCCGACAATGACTTTCGAGCAGGCGGGGTAGGACACGCTCTCGCCCAGGCCGAGCGCCAAACGCGCGCCCAGAAGCGAGCCGAAGCGATTGACCAACCCGGTTGCAGCCGTGGCGAGTGACCATAGCAGGTAGCCGCCCGCGTAGACCCACTTGACCTCCCAGCGGTCGACCAGCCAGCCGGCGATCACCTGGAAGCCCGCATAGCTCCAAAAGAAGGCGGAGAACAGCAAGCCCATCTCCGCCGGAGTCAGGCCAAGATCCTTGACGATCAGTGGTGCAGAGACCGAGAGCAGGCCTCGATCGATGTAATTGACGCCGACGGAGACGCTCAGAAGAGCCAAGATTGCCCATCGGGTCGACCGCGGTCGTGCGGTCACCGGCGCACGCCTCGGAGATTGCCATTGCTACGCGACTGCAAACGATCAAGCCCCCGCATCATGATTGCATACTGACAGTATACACTTGCCGGGATTGCAGGAAGCCCTGTCTGCGGTCTGAGCTCTTGCGAAAGGCTAGAAACCCGCGACGGCGGCGCGGTAGGAGGCGACGGCCTTGTGGCAATCGGCCAGCGAGCTGACAACCTTCAGCCGCGCTCCGGCGGTCGAGATTTCGCGCAGGTTGACGACGAACAACGTGGAGTCGCCCAAGTCGAAGCGCTCTCGCTCGGCGTCGGCCAACTGTTGGGCGACCTCGAGCTCAGCGCGGGCAAGCTCGAGCCGTTGCAACGCCGCGTCCAGGGCCGACGCGGCGTCCCGAACCTCGACTTCGATGCGATTCTGCGCAAACCGCAACTTTTGCCCGAGCTGCGCGAGCTTGGCTTCCGCGAGGGCGATCTGGCCCTTGGACTTACGGCGCTGGAACGGCGTTGACACCTTGATGCCCGCGATCAGCTCTGGGCCGCGCTTGGTGATCGAGCCGACGCCGGAATCTTGTCCGTACTTCGCCTCAAAGTCCACTGCGGGTAGAAGCTGGTTCTGCGCCAGCCGGAGCGCCGCGGAGCCTTGGTCGACCTCGACAAGCGTCGCGACGATCTCGGGTCGGCGCTCGATCGCTTGCATCAAATCGCTCGAAAGCGTTTCTTGGGGGATCATCCGGGGTTCGGGGAAGTCCGGCGCCTGTTCGCGGTGAGCCATCTGCGGCTCGCCCGCCGGATTGCGGTAGAACATCGACAGCTCGAGCGTGGCATTCTGCAGCTCGCGGGTAGCGGAGACGACCGCCGCGCGGCGCTCGAGCACGGCGCGCTGGTTGTCCGCGATCTCGATGGCAGCAATCGAGCCGAGTTCGACTTGCTCTTCGATCTGCCGAACGCGAGCCTCGGCGAGCTCAAGAAGCGACTCAGCGACGTGGAGCTTGCGGGTGGCCGAAACCCAGTCCCAATAGACTTTCGACGCGGTCTCGAGCATCTTGAGGCGCTGCTTCTCTACCGAGGCGCCGGCGAGGTCGATGCCGAGCCTTGCAGTGAGCAGATCGGTACGCCGGACGTCGGTCTCCCGGTCGCGGAACAGCGGCAGCCTGATTCCTCCGCTGAGCTCGCCGCGCGAAGGGTCCAGACGTCCTGCTCCCAGGGACCGTAATTGCCTTGGCCGCGCTTATAACCGCCGAAGAGCTCTCCCGCCCCAGTCGGCGAGCGGTTGCTCGATCTGAGCGCCGGCCATTCGGTTCTTGTAGTAGCCAAGCTGATTTGTGCCGGTCTTGGCGGAGAGCGTGGTATCGAACGCACCTTCGGCGCTCAGCGCCTTCCCTTCGGCCATCGCGCGCTCCTGGATGGCGGCCAGCAAAGCGGGATAGGAGGCCTCGGTCGCGCTCAGCACATCCTCGAGCATCAGCGGAACGCGCGGCGTTTGCGCGAATGAAGCGGCAGCCGTCGCCGCCAGAAGGATTAACCGGGCGATCACCCTTTTTCTCCTTCCCGCCGCCAGTCTGGGTTTCCAGGTGCGGAGCCGTCGTGGCCGGCGGGAACCCGTTGAACTGTCGCCAAAGCTCAAATCCGAGCGATACCCGATCGAGCAGAATCCAGCCGTTGGTCCGCACGCCCTGGCGCAGGTAGCGTTGCTCGGGCCACTCGGCGTCCTCTGGGTCGGGCCGCACCAAGGCGCGGAATCGGCCGGCTCCGTCGTCGGACGCATCGACGAGCATCACTTCGCCACCGAACGTGCCGACGGCGATCGACGGCCAGCCGGAGAACTGCAGCGCAGGCCAGCCTTCGAACTGCAAGCGGACTTTGCGTCCGGGCGAGACGAGCGGCGCATCGTTGCCGTCCACCCAAAGCTCGACGACGTTGAGTGTGGATTGCGGGACGAGCTCCATGAGCGCGTCGCCGGCTTTGACCATCTCGCCGCCCTGGCGCGCGGTAACGCGCAGCACAACACCGTTGCTGGGCGCCCGCACGACCTGTGTCGATTGGCGCGCCAGACGAACATCGACCTTGGTCAAATCGGCCGTAGCCTTCTCCACGCTCGAGAGCGCCGATTCGAGCGAAGCTCGCGCATCCTCGACCTTGGACTGGCTGTCGGCGTCGATCTTTTCTCGCTCCGCCAGCAGCGCCAATCGGTTGTTGCGCTCAGCGGCGAGATCGGCCCGAGCTTTGTTCGCCGAGGCGACGGCTTGGTTGTAGGTCAACTCGGCGAGCTCGTAATTTCGTCTAGAAGAGAGGCCCTTCTCGTGCAGGCGAAGCTGGCGATCGATGTTGAGCTTCGCCGTCATTTCGGCCGCTTCGGCCGCCTCTACGGCGCGCTCGGCCGCCTTGATCTTGTCGTCGGCCACGTCGATCTTGGACTGGGCTGCTTCAATGGCGCGATCGCGGGTAAGCTCGAGCCGCTGCATCTTCTCGCGGTAGGAGCCAGCCTTGCGCAACTCGGCGCTGCGAACGCCATCGGTTGCCGAACGCTCGGTCTGCATCCGCTCGACCAGCGAGGGGTCATTGTCGGAAATCTCGAGCAAAACGTCGCCACGCGCCACCGAGGCGCCCTCCACGACGTTCCAGCGCACGACTCTTCCGTCGATGGGCGCTTCGATGAACTGGCGCCGTTCGACCGGGTTATAGGCCACGACTTGCCCTGTAGCGAGGACGTTCTGCTGCCAGGGCGTCACGGTCAGGCCCAATATCACCGTGGCGAGCATCAGCGCCAGCAGCCACGCCAACACGCGCGAGCTTCGCGTGGAGCCGACCTGTTCGAGCGCTTCAAACTTTCCCGTAAATTGCTGCTGCTTTTGCATTCTTTGTGCACTTCCTAGGCGAAGGTTTAGGGCACGATCGTGCCGTCATCGAGCGCGACCACTCGGTTGCAGAGCGCCAATATGTCCGGTTGGTTGCTGACGCAAACCAAAGTCCAGGGGGCGTCCGGGTGAAAAAGCGTTTCGCAGATGCGCTCACGCACCTCGCGGTCGCTGACTCGGTCCAGCACGTCGTCAACGATCAGCAGCCTAGGCTTGCCGGCGATGGCTCGCGCCAGCACGAGTCGGATGGACTGTGTCCCGGATAGCGGCGATCCCCTGCCGCTCAACACGGTCTGCAGGCCTTCGGGGAAGGCGAGCAGGTCGTCTAGGAGGCCAACCTTCTCGAGTGCATCCTGGACCTGGTGGAGGTCAACGTCAGTCCGGCCCATAGAGACATTGCGCTCGATCGTGTCCCCGATGACGCTTGTGTCGTTGACGAGCGCTGCGTGTTCGCGCAGATTAGACAGTGAGAGACTGCGGGCGTCGAGGCCGTCGGCGCGCAGGACCCCTCGCTCAGGGCGCCGCAGCCCGTAAAGAACTCCGGCCAGGGCCGACTTGCCGGCCCCGCTCGGCCCGGTGATGCCCAAACGGTCACCCGCCTTGACGCTCAGAGACAAGTTGTCGAGGGCGGGCTCCTGCGACCACGCTTGGACGCTCACATCGATCAGTTCGATCGAGGCGGGGCCAGTTGGCCTAGTCGTACTCCCGGCCGCCTCGAGCTCCATGGGGAGATCAATCACTTGACCGAGTTTGTCGACGGCTGCAAGAAGATCGTAGTAGGTCTCGAGCTTTTCGCCGAACTTCGAGAAGCCGCTGACGACGGTGGTAACGATAAGCTCAGCCGCCACGAGCTGACCGAGCGTCAACTGGCCACGGATGACCAGAAAGCCGCCGATGCCGAGCAGCAGCGCGCTGGCGATCGCCTGCAGGAACAGCGAGCCCAGAACCTGCCGCATCACCACGCGAAAGTGCGACTTACGGTAGTCGAGATAGTGTTGGACCAACGCGTCGGTGGCGCCCAGCCCGTACGCGCCCCCAGACGATGACTTGAACACCGCGATATGAGCGGCAATCTCCTCCAGCCAAGCTGCGACCGCGTATTTCGCCTTCGATTCTTGGATCGCCGTCTTCACCGCGCCACGCCCGAGGATCGAGAGAATCATCGCCATGGCGAGTAACAAGAAAATGTCGAACGCCAGCAGGAGCGGGTGGTAGACGGCCAGCAAAAGCATGCCGAGTACGGTCTGCATGATGAGCGACAAGCCGTCCATCAACAGGGATGCGGCGCTCTTCTGCACCGTGACGACATCGAAGAAGCGGTTGACGAGCTCCGGACCGTACAACCGGTCGAAAGCCTGCGCCTTAGCCCGTACCAGACGTTGCGCGAAATCGGTCGATACCCGCACGAAGAGGCGTCGCTGGATGATTTCCACCGTGAACACACGGAATGCGTTCATCACCGCGGAGAAGCCTAATGCCACTAAAACGAACAGCGTCAGGATGATCAGAGGTTGGAGCAACGAACCGAAGGCGATGAAGTTGACCACCGCCTGAACGGCGACTGGCACGACGAGCGTGAACAGACCGATTCCTGCCGAGTAGATGATGACGACCCAAAGATCCCGCCGTTCCAGCTGGAGTAAGGCCCGTAAGCGTGCTGCGGGCTTGCCATCAAAAGAAATTCCCTCGTCCAGTGGAGAACGGAGATCGTCGAGCGGCGAATCGGCGTGCGGCGTGGCGGAGCTCATCTGTTTTGCAGGTGTACGGACTATCCCTTATCCCACGATAGGAGTCGAAAAACGATTCGGTCAAATAGATAATTCCCAACGATTGATCGCTTTCACCTATCACGAAAGCTGTCTTGATGCGCCGCTTCAAGCAACCGGGCAACGGTTGGATTGCGCACCTTGCGTTCCAACGAAATCGCAAAGAAACGTTCCCGTAAACCGTCTAGTTCTCCCACCTCGACGACGCCGTAGAGGGAGGCCACGGACTCTTTGACCAGAGAAGGCGCAGCGAAGGCCGCACCGATAGTTGTGGAGAAAGCCTTGAGTAGGGCGCTATCTTCAAACTCTGCGACGATTCGAGGGGTGATCTCGTTTCGTGCGAACCAATAATCGAGCATCCGGCGGAGCAATGCGTTCTCCGTGGGGACCGTGAACGGGGCCCCGTCGAGAGAGCGCGGGAATCCCCCACGATAGCGCTCGGCATCGCCCTGGGGAGCAAAAACCGAGACGCCGCTTTCGCCAAGCTCATGGTTGAAGGCCCGGATGTTGGCCTCAGCGCCGGTTGGTTCATCGGAAATCACTACATCGAGCTCATGCGCGGCTAGCCGTGTCAGCAAATCGGTCGGCTTGCCCTCGAAGCAGATCAGGTGGACTGGGTCGTCGCTGGAGAGCAAAGGAGTGAGAACTCGCGTTGCCAAGGTCTTGGGTAGGGCGTCGGCAATGCCCACGCGCAGGCGCTCGCGACGGTCGGCCGCGCCGCCGTTCAGCGTCGCTTGGAGCTCTCTGCCTATGGCGAAGATGTCATTGGCATAGCGGAACGCGGTCCGTCCGGCGCTGGTGAGCTCGAGGCGGCGGCCAATGCGGTCGAAGAGGCGGTGCCCCAGGGCGTCCTCGAGGCTCCGAATCTGTGCAGAGATCGTTGGCTGCGCAAGCCCAATCTCCTCGCTGGCTGCGCGCACGCCGCCGGCGCGCGCCACCATCCAAAAGTAGTACAGGTGGTGATAGTTCAGCCACTGCATCGCCTCTTTATCTTAGGTTTCGCCTATCGGTTGTCTAGATTGATAGGACGTCCGCCCTCGTTGCCCATGATTGACGCGATTTTGGATACTTCGACGATGCAAACGCGCTTCCGAGTCGGGCTGCTGGGCCTGCTGCACGAGTCCAATACTTTCCTGGGGACTCCAACCGGCTACGAGCAGTTCGAATCGACCGACTTGACGCGCGGCGTAGCGGTGGCTGAGCACTGGCGCGGGCGCAACCACGAAATCGGTGGGATGCTCGCAGGGCTCGAAAGCCAAACGGACGTCGAAACGGTTCCGCTCTACGCCACTTACGCCGTGCCGAGCGGCACGATCACGGCAGAGGCGTTCGAGCGGATCCTAGCCGAAATGTTCGCAGAGCTCGACAAGGGAGGGCCGCTCGACGGGCTGCTGGTCGCGCTGCACGGGGCCACGGTGTCGGAAACCTACCCGGACGCCGACGGGGAGATCCTCGAGCGTTTGCGACGGCGGTTCCCGAGGCCTTTCCCAATCGTTGGGACGCTGGATCTGCACGCGAACGTGTCGCGGGCGATGATCGACAGCTCCGACGCTTTGGTCGCCTACCGCAGCAATCCGCACCTGGACCAACGCGAGCGAGGGCTCGAAGCAGCGGGCATCCTGCTGCGGACTTTGCGCGGGGAGATTCGGCCCGTACAGTGGCTAGAGCAGCCCCCACTGTTGATCTCGATCTCCAAGCAACACACGAGCCGCGAGCCGGCGGCGTTGCTCTACCAGGACTTAGCCAAGGTGCTCGAGCGTCCCGGGGTGCTTTCGGCGAGTGTAGCGATGGGGTTCTACTACGCGGATGTGGCCGAGATGGGGGTTGCGTTCTGGGTGGTGGCCGACGGCGACGCTGAAGTTGCACGCCGGGAGGCGCGCTGGATGGCCGAACGGGCTTGGGCGCGGCGCAAGGAGCTGATCGGCGAACTTCCCGATGCCGCTGAAGCCGTACGAATGGCGGTCGAAAGCCCGGCCAAGCCCGTGGTGCTGATGGACGTTGGAGACAACGTGGGTGGCGGCTCGCCGGGCGATTCCACGTTTCTCCTCGAAGAGCTCTTACGGCGGCAGGTTACGAACTTTCTCGTCGTGCTCTGTGATCCGGAAGCGGTCGGGCGCTGCCTAGCGGCTGGCGTGAGGGGAACGGTCACCGTCGCCGTCGGCGCCAAGGCGGATGCGCTGCACGGCGTGCCGCAAACGGTGACGGGAACGGTGCGGACGCTCTCCGACGGCCGCTTTGAGGAGACTGAGGTGCGCCACGGTGGGTGGAAGCACAACGACCAAGGCGTGACGGCGGTCCTCGAGACATCGGACAAGCAGACGATAGTGTTGACCAGTCGCCGCATGGCGCCATTCAGCCTGCAACAGACCCTGAGCCTTGGCATTCAGCCACAAACCAAGGACGTGATCGTGGTGAAGGGCGTGGTTGCACCGCGGGCCGCCTACGACCCGATCGCAGGCTGGACGATCCTAGTCGACACGGGCGGCGTGACGGCTGACTCACCGGGCCGGTTCACCTACACCCGCCGGCGAGACTCGCTCTACCCGCTCGAGCTTGACGCGGAGTATGAGGCCGAGCACAAGCCGTTTCCGTAGACTTGAAACGTGCAAGCGGCAGAAGGCAAGGCGCAGTCCGTCAACCCGACCACTCGGCTGCTGCTGGGGTTGGGGGTGATCTCCGGCGCGGTTGCGCTATTCTCACTCTACTTTCTGCATCAACTCGACGGCTTGCGGGCACTCCAGCTCGAAGCGATCGACCGCAATCGCCGAGACTCGCTGCAACTGCTGCGCATCCAGAACAATCTGCAGAATTTGGCTCTTTCGATGCGCGACATGACGGAGGGCGCATCTCCTTACCCAATTTCGGCGTATAGGACAGAGTTTGATCGTACTCAGCTCGACTTGCAGGATGCGCTCGAGCAGGAGCGCCAACTCGCGCCGGCGGGTAGGACGATCCAGCAGCAGAGCTTTCTCTCCGACTCACTGCAATCCTTTTGGGGCGTGATGCGGGAGATGTTCGAAGCGGCGGAGGGAGGGGACGAACCAGAGGCGAAGCGCCTGATCCGGGAAGTGCTCCAGCCACGCCACGCCTCTATTGCGACCACCGTCGCGCGGTTGTTGATCTCGAACAACGAAGCCGAACAAGAGGCGGCGCTCGAGATCGAGCAAATTTACGCGAGCGTCGAGCGCAATACGTACTACTTCATGGCGGCGGTCTTCGCGGCCATCTTTTTCACGGGCGGCTACATGGTGTCGCGCAATCGGCGGGTGTTTCGCGAGATTGCGCAACTCTCCGAGGAGCGGCAGCAGCTCGCGGGCCGGCTGATCACCGTCCAGGAGGACCTATTCGAGTCGGTGGCGCGCGAGCTACATGACGAGTTCGGGCAAGCGCTGACGGCAGCGGGCGCGATGCTGACGCGGCTCGAGCGCAAGGCTGGGCCGGCTGGCGAAGACCTACGCGAAGTACGGGCGGTGACGCACGAAGCTCTCGAAGGTGTGCGTCGGCTCTCGCAACGTCTGCATCCAAATGTTCTCGACGACTACGGCCTCGAGGGCGCGATCGAGTGGCACGCCAAACAGCTTGGCGAACAGACAGGGCTCGCGATTGATTACCAAGCGCCGGCCGAACCGTTACCGCCGGTCGAGCGCGAGCGTGCGATCCACGTCTACCGCATTTTGCAAGAGGCGCTCAGCAACGTTGTCAAACATGCCAAAGCCGGCTCGGCCGAGGTCCGCCTATCTTTCGGCGGCGGGCGGTTGTTGCTCGAGGTTGAGGACCACGGCAAGGGCTTTTCGCCGGCGCCGGGCGCGGCGCGAGGTCTCGGGCTGGTCGCAATGCGGGAGCGCGCGCAGTTGATCAACGGCCGGCTCTCGATCGAACCGCTGGCCTCCGGTGGAACTGTCGTCCGGTTGGAAGCGCCTATCATGGGCGGTGAGAGCTGAGCATGCCGCCGCGCGCCAAATTGCGAGTCCTGCTTGCCGACGACCATCGCTTGGTGCGTTTGGGCTTCCGGCGGCTGCTCGACGACGAGCAGGACATGGAGGTGGTGGCCGAGGCCGCGAACGGTGCGGAAGCGATTGCGCTGGCCGAGTCGTTCCGGCCGGACGTGATCGTGCTCGACATGGCGATGCCAGAGCTCGATGGGCTGCAGGCGATCCACGAGATCGTGCGCCGTACGCCAGATACGAAGATCCTGGTGCTGAGCATGTACGACGAGGCGCGCTACGTGCGCAACGCCCTGCAAGCCGGCGCACACGGCTATCTGCTCAAAAACGCCCTCGATGTTGGCCTGGCTGAAGGCGTGCGCTCCGTCGCCAAAGGCAAGCGCTACCTGAGTCCGTCCATCGAGAAGTTCGCTCGCGAGAGCGGGCTCGCGGACGATCCTTTGGAACGGCTGACCAACCGTGAGCGTCAGATCCTGCAACTGATCGTGCAGGCGCGGCCGAACAAAGAGATCGCGCAGATTCTCGACATCAGCGTCAATACGGTCAACGTACACCGGAACAATTTGATGAAGGCGCTCAATCTACATTCCACAGCCGAGCTGGTTCTGTTTGGCGTACAGCACGGCTTGGCGCCGCTGCCTAAGTGATGCGGATTGCGCGGCGAGATCTGCTGCTGGGGCTCCCCTCGTTGCTCGGCGCTGCGCCGGCGGCGCCGGGGTTCCAACTGCGCGACGTGACCACGAGCGCGGGCATCGATTTCCGGCACAACACGGGCGCGTTCGGCGAGAAGTATCTCCCGGAGACCATGGGCGCCGGCTGCGCCTTTCTCGATTTCGACCGCGACGGCTGGATGGACATTCTGCTGGTGAATGGCATGGATTGGCCTGGCCACAAGCGCGAGCGCACCACCCTTGCGCTCTACCGTAACAACGGTGACGGAACGTTTACCGACGTGACGCGCAAGGCCGGATTAGACGTCGAGATGTACGGCATGGGCGTGGCAGTGGGCGACTACGACAACGACGGCTTCCCCGACGTGCTCGTCACCTGCTTGGGGCAGAACCGGCTATTCCGCAACTTGGGCAATGGGCGCTTTCAGGACGTGACGGTGAAGAGCGGCTTGGGGGGCAGGGAGTCGTTCAGCACGTCGGCTTTATGGTTCGATTCGGACGGAAACGGACTTCTCGATCTTTTTGTGTGCAACTACGTGCGTTGGTCGCCGGGCATCGACGTGCGCTGCAGCGTGGACGGCAAGCGCAAGAGCTACTGCACGCCGGAGGCTTACCGCGGCGAGACGTGCTGGCTGTTTCGCAATCGCGGCGATGGCACGTTCGAGGACGTGACGGCGAAGGCGGGCCTTTTCGATACCTCCTCCAAGTCGCTCGGCGCGGCCATCCTGGACCTCAACGGCGATGGGCGGATGGACTTGTTTGTGGCCAACGACACGCAGCCCAACAAGCTTTACCGCAACCGCGGAGGAGGACGCTTCGAAGAGATCGCGCTTGCGGCTGGAGTGGCCTTCAGCGAAGACGGCAAGGCGCGCGCGGGCATGGGCGTCGACGTAGCCGACTATGACCGTTCGGGCCGCGAGAGCATCGCGGTGACGAACTTCAACAACGAGATGCTGGCTCTGTTTCGCGGCGACGGCAAGGGCGCGTTCCTCGACATCGCGCCCAAGTCGGAGATCGGTCGCGTGACGCGCGGCAGCCTCGGCTTCGGCTGCGTCTTCGCCGACTTCGACCTCGACGGCTGGCAGGATCTGCTCATTGCCAACGGCCACATCGACGACATCGCCGCCGCGGCGACGCCGGACGCCGCATACGCGCAGCCCCCGCACCTGTTGCGCAACCTGGCGGGCAAGAGCTTCGACGACATCACCGCGCAGGCGGGCGGGGCGTTCAACCGTCCGCGGGTGGGCCGCGGCGTGGCCACGGCGGACTTCGACCTTGACGGCGCCGTCGACGTGCTGATGACCGAGAATGGCGGGCCGGCGAAGCTGTTCCGCAACGAGCAGTCCTTGGGCCGACGCTCGATGCGCTTCGATCTGCAAGGCGTACAGTCGAACCGCGACGCGATCGGGGCGCGCGTGACGGTCGAGGCGGGCGGCGCCAAGCAGTCGCAACGCGTCCACGGCGGGTCGAGCTATTTGTCGCAATCCGAGCTCGCGCTCACCTTCGGTATGGACCGGCTGGACCGCGCTGAGCGCGTGATTGTGGAGTGGCCGAGCGGAAAAATCGAAGAATTTTCACGCCTTTTGAGCGCCCGCCGACACCGTCTGGTCGAAGGAAAGGGCGTCGTCGAATCGTTGCCCTTCAAGGGTTAGACCGCATTTCGCGCTGTTCGCCGAAGGCGCGACTAAACGAATCCACTAGTCTGTTTCGATTATTGTCTTCTGAAATTCGCCTGGATACGATCCGAAGTCATTAGGGCGCGCATTGGTGCGCCGCCCGACTGGGGTTCGATCGCGTGCGAAATTCACTCATCTTGCTGGTTCTTTTTGCGTCCGTCGGCCTCTGTCAAGACCCGACGGGAGCGCTCGAAGGAAGAGTGGTCGACGGCACGGATGCGGCCGTGCCCGCGGCGTCGGTGCGCGCAACGCATCTGGCGACAGGCCTAACGCTCGAGCAGCAGACCACCGACCAAGGTACGTTCCGCTTTCCACTGCTGCCGATCGGCGCATATGAGTTAGCGGTGGACGCCGAAGGCTTTGCGCGGACGATCCAACGCCCGATTGAGCTCGAAGTAGGCGACATAGCGCGTCTCGAGGTGAAGCTTGAGGTCGCCTCGTCGAACGAGACGGTCGTTGTCGAGGCGGCCGCTCCTCTGGTGCGCACCGCGGACTCGAGTCTCGGACGCGTAGTGACCGGGCGGGAGATGATCGAGCTTCCTCTCAACGGCCGCAACTTTTCGCAGCTCGGCTTGCTGCAAGCCGGCGTTGCGCCGCCGACGGCGGGCGTCGTCAAGTCCGGCGGCTCGTTGCGCAGCGGTCATGCCTACTCAGTCAACGGGATGCGTCCGGAGTCGAACAACTATTTGGTCGACGGCGCGCGCACGGTCAACCGCGTCGATGGCGGATTCGCCCTGCGTGTGCCGGTCGATGCGATCGCGGAGTTCCGTATCCTGACCCACACCGCTCCGCCCGAATATGGCGGCACAAGCGGCTCAACCACCAGTGTCGTCACCCGCTCGGGCGGCAACGAGCTGCACGGTGTGGTGTATGAGTTCCTGCGCAACGACAAGCTCGACGCGCGCAACTTCTTTTCCGCGCAGGTCGAGCCGCTCAAGCAGAACCAGTTCGGTGCGACGTTGGGCGGCCCCATCCGCAAGGACAAGGCATTCTTCTACGGCTACTACGAAGGCTTTCGCAATCGCCAAGGCGTAACGCGCGCGGCCGTGGTGCCGACGCCGGGGCAGCGCGTAGGGGACTTCTCCGACCTGATCGATTCGCAAACAGGACAACCGCGTCCGTTGATCAACTACCTGACCGGCGAGCCGTTTCCGAACAACCAGATCCCCGCCGACCGCATCCACGCGATCTCGCGCAACGTGCAGGAGTACTACCCACTTGGCAACCGCGGTCCGTCGCTGTTCTCCTCGACGCAGGTCGGCAACAACGACTACGACCAAGGGGGCGCGCGCATCGACTGGCTGCTGGGCGAGCGTGATACGTTGTCCCTCCGCTTCGCGCACTCCGTCTCGTCGAACCTAAACCCGCTGTCGATCAAAGGCGCGGGCGTGCCGGGTTTTCCCGTTGGCGACGACATCGCGACGACGCTCGTGACCGTATCCGAGACCCACCAGATCTCGCCCTACGCATTCAACTCGTTTCGCGCGGCGTTCTTCCGCAACGACTTTCTGTTCGACAAGCGTTTGAACAATACGCCGCCGAGCGCGCTTGGTTTCGACTACCAATCGACGCTCGCGCTAGCGGAGGGGCCGCCGTTCTTCAACATCAACGGCTATGCGCCGGTGGGCGATCCGATCACGGGGCCGCGCGACTCAGTGCAGGATAGTTTTGAGCTCTATGACTCGCTTGCGTGGTTCCGCGGGCGTCACAGCATCAAGGTTGGCGGGGAGTTCCGGCGCACGCGGATCGACGCGCGCTACGGCATCGCCTCGAACGGCTTTTTCGTCTTCGCGCCGTTCCCGACGAGCGACCCATACGCGAACTTCCTGACCGGCAATCCGGTTGTGTTCTTCCAGGCCGGCGGCGATTTGGCGCGCACGATGCGCAACTATGATCTCGCCGGGTTCGTGCAGGACGAGTGGCGCGTGGCGCCCAAGCTGACGCTTAATCTCGGCATGCGCTGGGAAGTCATCACGCCGTTCGACGAGAAGAGCAACCGGCTCAACGCCTGGGCGCCGGGCGAGCAGTCGACGGTGCGTCCGGACGCGCCCGAGGGCCTGCTGTTTCCTGGCGACGCGGGCGTCGCGAAGCGACTTGCGCCGGTCTACAAGCGTGCGCTCGGCCCGCGCGTCGGCGTGGCCTGGGCGCCGGGTAGCAACGTATCCATTCGCGCCGGCTACGGCATCTTCTACGACGGCTTCACCAATGGCGCCAACGCCGTACTGCAAGCTCCGATGAGCGCGCTGCCGTGGACGCAGGCCTACCAGATCCCGGGCCCGTTCCTGAACTTTGCAAACCCCTTCGGCACGCAGCCGCCTTTCAACCAGGAGGCCTACCCGAAGCCGACGACCGTGTTGACGATCGACCGCAACATGCGGCCGACCTATGCGCAGAACTGGAATCTATCCATCCAGCGCTCGTTCCTGGACGACTATTTGATCGAGGCGCAGTACGTGGGCACGAAGGGTACGCGCGTGGTGCGCTTCGTCGAGGCGAACCCGTCCGTTTACGGGCCAGGGGCGACCAGCCAGAACGCGGATCAGCGGCGCATCTACGCCGGCTGCTCGGGCGTTGGTCCGTGCGACTTTGCCTCGGCCGGGCTGCTGGTGAACGCGGCCAACTCGACCTATCACGCCGCGCAGTTGAGCTTCTCGCGCCGTTTCAGCACCGGCGCCGGGTTCCAGGTCTCCTATTGGTACTCGAAGGCGCTCGATTACGCTTCGAGCCTCAACCTGAGCGGCTCGGCGCCGCAGTTGATCGCCGGCGAGAATGACTTGCCGCAGAATCCGTTCGATTGGAACGCTGAACACGGTCCGTCACTATTCGACGCGCGCCAGCGGCTGACGGCGAGCGGGATGTATCGCATTCCCGGCTTCGCGAAGACGCACGGTGCGACGAAGATGCTGCTCGACGGGTGGCAGCTCAACGGCATTCTCACGCTGAGCGGTGCGACGCCGTTCACCGTCTATGACACGACGAACGTCTCTCTGCAAGGCTCGCACCCGGAGGTGTCGGGCTTCTTCTCGAGCCGGCCGGATCTGGTCGGCGACCCCAACGCGGGCGAATCGACGGTCGAACAATGGATCTCGCCGCAGGCGTTTCGCCGCTTGAATCCCATCACCGACGCCGGCAAGTTTGGGAACGCCGGGCGCAACATCGCGCGCGGGCCGGGCTTAGGGAACCTCGACATCGCGCTGATCAAGGACTTTGCCTTTAGCGAGCGCACGAGGCTACAGTTCCGCGCCGAGTGCTTCAACCTGACCAACCACGCCAACTTCGCGCTGCCGGTCAATGACCTGGCTTCGCCCAGCTTCGGGCGCATTCTCGAATCCGGACCTTCGCGTCTGATTCAGTTCGGCCTGAAGCTGTTCTTCTGAGGAACCGATGGGCTCAATGTATCTCGCCGAAGTCGAACACAACCCTGCGCCGAAAGGCGACTACGCGGCGTTGATCGAAATGCTGCGCGGGTCCGGCGCCGAGGTTCCGCAGATCATGCACTTGTTCGCCTTCAAGCCGGAGGCGACGGACCACTTACGACGGTTTACCCAGGCGGTGATGCGCGGGCCGTCTCCGCTCGAGCCAAAGTTTCGCGAGCTGATCGCCGCGTTTGTCTCCTCGCGCAATCGCTGCAAGTTCTGCGCGGGATCGCACGTTGCGGTTGCGGTGAAGCTCTATGGCGACGACGCGCTCGTGCAAGCGGTGGTGGCGGACTTTGGGAGTGCGCCGATCTCGGACGCGGAGAAGCTGCTGTTCTCCTACCTGGAAAAGCTCACGGAAGCGCCCGCGACGACGAGCGCTGATGACGTCGAGCGGCTGCGGGCTGCAGGCTGGAGCGACGAGGCGATCTACGACGCGGTGAGCGTCTGCGCAATGTTCAACTTTTACAACCGCTGGATCGAAGGATCGGGCGTGCAGGACATGAGCGACGAGGGCTACGAGCGCTCGGCGGAAAGGCTTGCGGTGGTCGGCTACGCGGGAAGGAGCGAACGATGACGAGGACGACGAAGAGACGATTGCTGGCCGGAGGCTTGGCCTTTGCCGGCGTCTATGTGGCGCTTTGCGGCGGCTTTTTGTGGGCGATGAGCCAGCCGCCGGAGAAGTTTGGGCGCATCATGTCACACGTGCCGATGCCTCTGATGGCGGTGTTGCCATTCGAGCCGCTGTGGAACATCGCTCGCGGCGGACAGCTCGAAGTCGGCGACATGGCGCCGGACTTCGATCTACCGACTTATGACCATAGCGGGAGAGTGCGCCTGAGCGAGCAGCGCGGCAAGTCGCCGGTTGTGCTCGTGTTCGGCAGCTACACTTGACCACCGTTTCGCCGGGAGGTTCCCGAGCTTAATCGACTTTACAAAGAGTACGGTGATCAGGCCGAGTTCTACATCGTTTACATCCAGGAAGCGCACCCGAGCGACCTGTGGCAGTTGCCCTCCAACGTGCGCGACGAGGTTGTCTTCCAGAGCCCGACCACGGACGCCGAACGCTCCGATCTGGCTGCGGCTTGCGTGCTGAAGATGGGCATCAAGCTACCCGCGCTGATTGACGGCATCCAAGACGGGACCGAGCGCGACTACACCGGCTGGCCCGACCGTCTCTACGTGATCGACACCGAGGGACGCATCACCTACAAGAGTCGCCCAGGGCCGTTCGGCTTCAATCCGGCGGACATGGAGCAGGCGCTCGTCAAGACGCTCGAGGCGGACAAGAACCAGTAGCAGGCATGGCCCGCGGGAAGGAACGATGACGAAACGAACTTGGCTCGCGGCGGGCTTGCTGCTGTTGGTGGTCAATGCGGGATGGTTGTTGGCGTTTCCGGCGCCGAACCTGATCTACGTCGGCAACGTGGTGGCGCATATAGGCGTGGGGCTGGCGCTGATTGCGTTGCTGGCTGCGAGCAAGGACGTAGTGCGCGAGCTCGCTGCGCAGGGCGGGCGTTTCGCGCTTCTAGCGCTCGGCGCAACTGCGCTCACGGGCCTTGCGTTGTGCGTGGTTGGCGCTACACGCGGCAATTTCAATCTGGTCGTCGCGCACGCCGCGGCCGGCTTCGCAGGCGCTGCTCTCGCATTGTTTGCGCTTAGGCGCCGCTACCCTGGGTTCCAGCGTTGGGGTGTGATTGCCCTGGGTTTGGCGGCGCTGCTGCCCGCGGGCGAGCTGCTGCGCCAGCGCGTTGCGCCGGCGGCTGGGACGGAGCGTATTCTCAATCCAACCACTGCGCCGCTGACGATGGAGGGCGAAGGCGGCGGCCCGCACAGCCCGTTCTTCCCATCGTCTTCGACCACCAACGTCGGCGGTACGATCCCTTCCGAGTTCTTCCTCGACTCGAAAGCCTGCGGGGAGTGCCATGAGGATATCTACGAGCAGTGGAACAGCTCGATGCACCACTTCTCGTCGTTCAACAACCAGTTCTATCGCAAGTCGATCGAGTACATGCAGGAGACGGCCGGCGTGCAGGCGTCGAAGTGGTGCGCCGGCTGCCACGATCACGCGATGTTCTTCAACGGCCGCTTCGAGCAGCCGGCGATCGAGCAGATCGATACGCCGGAAGCGCAAGCGGGCCTCGGCTGCATGTCCTGCCATTCGATCACTAGCGTCGAGAGCACGATGGGCAACGGCGGGTTTGAGATGACCTATCCGCCTTTGCACGAGCTGATGACAACGGAGAACGAAGTCCTCAGAACGATCAACAAATACGTCATCAACACCGCGCCGGCGCCCCATCGCAAAGCCTTCCTCAAGCCCTTCATGCGCGAAGACGCGGCGGAGTTCTGCTCCTCGTGCCACAAGGTGCATCTGGACAAGCCGGTCAACAACTACCGCTGGTTCCGTGGATTCAACTCCTATGACAACTGGCAGGCGAGCGGCGTCTCAGGGCACGGCGCGCGCTCGTTCTACTATCCGGCCAAGTCGCAGACCTGCAACGACTGCCACATGCCTTTGGTCCAGAGCGACGACCCGGGCAACATCGACGGCTTCATTCATTCGCACCGCTTCGCGGCGGCGAACACTGCCGTACCCTTCGTCAACGAAGACTCGGAGCAGCTGCAAGCCGCGGTAGACAACCTAACCAACGACATCGTGGGAGTCGACATCTTCGCCGCATCTCCCGTCGCCGAAGAACCGGAAGGCATGGCCATGCGGCGGCGCACGGAAGAGCAGCCGGGCATGGCGACGACGTTTGCCGGTAAGGGAAGAGGCCGCCGGCGGCGGGTCCGGCGATCGTGCTGCGCGAAGTTGGCGAGATCGCTGCGCCTCTCGATCGGGCGAAGCCGGTGGCCGAACCGGGCTCGACGATGCGGGTGGACGTTGTCATCCGCACCAAGAAGGTCGGCCACTTCTTTCCGAGCGGGACGGTCGATTCGTTTGACGTGTGGGTGGAACTGCAAGCCGAGGACGCCGACGGGAGCCCGGTCTTCTGGAGCGGCCGTGTGGAAGATGACGGCGCCGGCCCCGTCGAGCAGGGCGCGCACTTCTACCGCTCCTACATGCTCGACGCCCACGGCAACCCGATCGACAAGCGCAACGCCTTCCACGCGCGCACGGTGCTCTACGCGCGGCTCATCCCGCCAGGCGCGGCTGACGTGGCGCACTTCCGGTTGCGTGTGCCCGAGGACGTGCGCGGCCCTCTGCGCCTGCGGGCGAAGCTCAACTACCGCAAGTTCGCGCACTCTTACACCCAGTTTGCCTATGCGGGCAAGGCCAACGAAGACGGTGAGTTTGGCAAGGATTTCGACGACCGTACTTTCGACTTTTCGCCGGCAAATATCCCGGCGAACGTCTCGGGCAAGATCAAAGACCGCATCCCCGAGTTGCCGATTATCACCATGGCGGAGAGCCAAGTCGAGATTCCGATCGGAGACTCGGCGATAGAGTGGGCGCCTAAGGTGGACGCCGAGGACTACGTCCGCTGGAACGACTACGGTATCGGCCTTTTGCTACAAGGCGACATCCGCGGTGCACAGTTCGCCTTCGAGCGCGTGACCGAAGCCAAGCCGAACTTCGCTGACGGTTGGCTCAACGTCGCGCGCGCTCTCATCCAGGAAGGCCAAACCACTGAAGCGCGGCCATATATTGAGAAGGCGCTCGCCATCGACAGCTCGCTCGCCCGCATCCACTTTTTCAAGGCAATGATCGAGAAGGCCGAGGGCGACTACTCGGCGGCGCTCGCCTCGCTCGGCGAAGTCGAGCGGCAGTATCCCAAGGATCGCGTGGCGCTCAACCAGACCGCGCGTCTGCTCTTCCTCGAGCGTCGCTACGACGAGGCGCTGGGCTATCTCGACCGCGTCGCGCGCATCGATCCCGAGGACTTGCAGATGCACTACACCGCGATGCTCTGCTATCGCGGGTTGGGCGACCAGGAAAAGGCCGAACGCGAGCAGGCGCTGTTCGAGCGGTTCAAGGCGGACGAGGATTCCCAGGTGATTACGGCCGAGCGGCGGCGCTCGAACGCGGAGGAAAACAATGAACGGCAGGCGATCCATGACCACGAGTCGGTCGACCTCTCCGGCGTTGCCTCGTTTCCATCGCCGCCCGACAAGAGCATGAACGCGGCGCTTGGCTCGGATTCGCACGGAGGGTCGCAGTGAAGCGCGCCCTCACATGTGCTGCCCTGGCCGGAGCTTTGTTGGCTTGTTCCAAGCCTGCCGAGCAGCCGCCCAAGGCAAACGCGCAAGACGCGTCGGTCAAAGTCTCCTTTGTCGACGTTACTCAGCAGGCCGGCATCCGCTTCACGCACAACAACGGCAGCGCCGGCAAGAAGTATCTGCCGGAGACGTTGGGCTCGGGCGTCGTCTTCTTCGACTACGACGGCGACGGCTGGGACGATCTGTTCTTCGTCAATAGCAAGAGCTGGAAGGCGGGCGGCGAGCCATCCTACCCGGCGCTCTATCGCAACCGCCAGGACGGGACGTTTGAGGACGTTACCGCCAAGGCCGGCCTCGCGCGCGAGACGTTCGGCATGGGCGCCGCGGCGGCGGACTACGACAACGACGGAGACGCCGACCTCTACGTCAGCGCCTACGGGGCCGACCTTCTCTATCGCAACGAGGGCGACGGGACCTTCACCGAGGTCGCCGCCCGGTCCGGCGTCTCGAACCTCGATTTTGGAACCAGTGTCGCTTGGCTCGACTACGACAAGGACGGCCTGCTCGACGTCTTCGTCGCCAATTATGTCCAGTGGTCGCCCGAGACAGATCTGTGGTGCTCACTCGACGGGCAGAGCAAATCCTACTGCACGCCCGAATCCTACGACGGCGTTTCTTCGCGACTCTTTCGCAACGTGGATGGCAAGCGCTTCGAGGATACGACCAGGGCGGCTGGTCTCTACGATGAAACAGAGAAAAGCCTCGGCGTCGCCGTCTTCGATTTCGATTCCGACGGCTGGGTCGATCTGTTCTTGGCCAACGATACGCAGCCCAACAAGCTCTACCGCAACAATGGCGACGGAACGTTCACAGAGCAGGGCATGACGGCCGGCGTCGCCTTCGCCGAGGACGGCCGGGCGCGCGGCGCGATGGGCGTGGATGCCGCTGACTACGACGGATCGGGGAAACCGCACCTCGTGGTCGGAAATTTCTCGAACGAGATGATCACGCTCTACCACAACGAAGGGCAAGGGCTGTTTCTCGACGAGGCGCCTCGCAGTGAAATTGGACAGAGCAGTCTGTTGTCGCTCACCTTCGGGACCTTCTTCTTCGACTACGACCTCGACGGACGGCTCGACGTCTTCGCGGCCAATGGACACCTCGACCCGGAGGTCGAGAACGTACAGCCGAACGTAACTTACCGTCAGCCGGCGTTGCTCTACCGCAATCTTGGCGGAGGCAAGTTCCGCCGGATGACCGCCGAAGACGTTGGCGCGGACTTGTTCCAGCCGCTCGTTGGCCGCGGCGCCGCTTACGCGGATTTCGACCACGACGGCGACCTCGACATCGTGGTGACGTCGAACGGCGGCCCCGCGCGGCTGTTCCGCAACGACGGTGGAAACGCCAATCATGCTTTGGCCATCCGGCTCGAAGGCGTCAAGTCCGACCGCGACGGTATCGGTGCGCTCGTGCGTGTGCGTACGGACGCGGGCGAGCAGTGGACGCTCGCGCGTACAGGCTCGAGCTATTGTTCGCAGAGTGCGCGGACGCTAACCTTCGGCCTAGGCCCGAGCACGAAAGCCGATCAGGTGGAAGTGCTTTGGCCGAGCGGGGCGACGTCTACGCTTACCGATGTCGAGAGCGGCGAGCTGACGATCGTCCGCGAATGACGCTACTTGAGCGCCATCAGCAGCGCTCCGGCGGCGACCAGGACTGAACCGGCGATCGTGCGAGGCGTAATCGGCTCAGCGAGAAACAGCGCCGCGAGGACGACCGCGAAGATGACGCTGGTACGGTCGATGCCCGCCACCGCCGCAACAGGGCCGTCGCGCAGCGCCAGGAAGTAGAACAGCCAGGACAGCGCTCCGGCAACGCCCGAAAGCGCGATTGCCGTCAGCGCAGGGCGGTCCAGGCGTACGGCTCCGGCAAGCTTACCTCCGAGCCCGGCGGCCATCAAAAGAAACGCGGTCATGACCGCCGAGCGCACCGTGGTGGCGAGCGTCGAATCGACGCCGGTCAATCCGCGCTTGCCCAGGACTGGAACAAGTCCGGCGAACACGGCGGAAAGTGCGGCGTAGAAGGTCCAACTCGGCATCCCTCTCACGTTAGCGGCTGAGCCGCCGCAGGGTCGGGCTCCACATGGACCAAAACATCCGCAACCCAATCGAGCTTCTCACGCAGGCGAGTCCGCACGGCGGCGGCGACGTCGTGAGAGTGTTGCACTGTCATTTGCGGGTCCACCTCGATATGGATGTCGATGTGAAACTGCAACCCTGTCCGCCGCGCATGGCACTTCTCGACGCCTGAGACCCCGTCGACATCGAGGGCGGTTCGCCGAGCCTGTTCGATCAGCCGATCGTCGGGCATCGTATCCATCAGCTCCAGCGACGCGTCGCGGACTATGCGTACACCCGTGAAGATGACGACCAAGCCGACAGCAAACCCGCCAAAGTGGTCGGCGGCAAGGAATCGCGCCGGGTCATACACGGTTAGACCCAGAGCGGTAAGCGCGGCGACCGAGGAGAGAATGTCGACCGCGTCGTTCCAAGCGTCGGCTACCAGCGAGGCGCTGCGGATGCGTCGGCCCAGGCGAAACTTCATCGTCGACATCACGCCCCGCACCAGGATCGCCAAGAGCAGCGGAACGATTGCATAGAGCTGCGGCGGCGGATGGCTTTCGTGGATCTGCAGCAGCGAGCGGTAGCAAATGCCGATGCCGCCTAACAGCAGCACGAACCCCACCCACTGGCCGGCGAGGATTTCGACGCGGCCGTGTCCGTAGGGATGGTTGTGATCGGGCGGGCGCGAGGCGGCGCGCATTCCCAGGTAGACTGCCCCCGAGGCCAGGATGTCGCCTAAGAACTCGAAGCCGACCGCGACGACCGAGGTCGATCCGGCCCAATTGCCGACCCCGATGTTCGCGGCGGCCAGCCCAACGCTGGCTAGCACGCTCAGCGATGCGGCTTTGCGGCCGCTCTCGAGCTGCGCGGCTCGCTTCGTTTCGGCCTCGAGCCGCTGCTTTTCCGTCGGCAACCTGACTTCATTGTCAGCCAAGCCGATCGGCGGCCGGGTCAGTCGAGGCGTTTGTGGAACCGCGAAGCGCTCCAAAACATGGTCGCGAGGCCGATGGCGAGCAACGCCAACAACTGTGGCCAGATGGCCTCCACACCCACGCCTTTCAGAAATAGCGCGCGGACGCAGGTCATGAAGTGGCGGACCGGATTGAGCAGCGTCGCATATTGCACCACGACAGGCATGCTGGCGATCGGAAGGCGAATCCGCTGAGCATGAACAGCGGCAGGAAGATGAAGAATGTCGACATCATCGCCTGCTGCTGTGTCCGCGTCACTGTCGAGATGAACACCCCTGCCCCGAGCGTCGTGAGCAGGTAGAGCGCGCTGGCCAGAATCAGCATGGCCAAGCTGCCCTGTAAGCGGATGCCGAAGACGAAGCGCGCCAGCGCCGTCATAGCCAACACGTCGACCAGACCAACAACCGCAAACGGCAGTGTCTTGCCGATGATCAGCTCCATGGGGCGCACCGGCGTCACCATCAACTGCTCCATCGTGCCGATTTCCTTCTCGCGCACGATGCCCATCGCAGTCAGCATCAGCGTGACCAAGGCCAGGATATTGGCGATGACGCCCGGAATGAAGTAGTTCCGGCTACGCAGGTTGGGGTTGAACCAGACGCGGCTCTCGAGCTCGACGCCGGGTAGGTTGCGCGGCGCGGGCGGGCCGGCGCCGCTGGTGCGTGCGAGCTGCAGGTCGTTCTGCCGCACGCCCTGCTTCCTCTCGGAGTAAAGCGCCAGCGTTTGCATCGCGTAGCCGCGCACGATCGCTGCTGTGTTCGAGTTCGAGCCGTCGACAAGTACCTGCACCGGGCCGCTTGGCCACGTGCGACGGCCCGCGCGAAACCCGGCATTACCGAAACCGCGGCCATCACCGCTCCGCGATCCATCAGCGAGCGCAACTCGGCGTCGTTACGCGGCGCCGCCACAACCTCGAAGTAGCGCGAGCCCGTGAACGTCTCATAGAGCTCGCGCGACTCCGGCGTCCGGTCCGCGTCCATCCAGGCGAGCGTCGCGTTCTGTACGTCGAGGTTCACGGCAAAACCAAAGATGATCGTCTGGATCATCGGCGGTCCAAACAGGACGAAGCGCATGCGCTTGTCCCGGAACACTTGCAAGAGCTCCTTGCGTACGACTTCGCGAATGCGTCCCCAGTTCATCGTCAGGCCAACTTGCGGTGGAGTTGTCGCGTCGCGCCGGCAAACACGAGCAACGCATAGAGCAGCAGAAAGAGCACGTCAGGCCACAGCTCCCAAATGCTCACGCCCTTGAGAAAGATTCCCTTTGAGAGCGCGACGAAGTAGCGCGCCGGAACGATGTGCGTGATCGCGCGCACGATGGCCGGCATATTCTCGATGGAGTAGACAAAGCCGGACAAAAGAAACGCCGGTAGAAACGACGAAAGGATGCCGACCTGGTAAGCCAGCAACTGAGAGCGCACAGCGGCTGAAATGAGCAATCCCCAGCAAAGCGAGCCGAACATGAAAATCGCCGTCACCAGCGCCAGCTCGAACACGCTGCCGCGTAGCGGCACGCCGAAGACGAATACCCCAACCAGCACGCACACCAGGGCGTCGAACGCTCCGAGAAGAAAGTAGGCGGTCATCTTCCCTAAGACGATCTCAGGCGGCCGCACCGGCGTCGAGAGCAGCAGCTCGAGGCTGCCAAGCTCGTACTCGCGTGAGATGGTCAGCGAGGTCAGCAGGGCCGCGATGATCATCAAGATCACGGCGATCAAGCCGGGTACGATGTAGTTCCGCGAGCGCAGCTCTGGGTTGTACCAGACGCGAATTCGCGGATCGAGCACCGGCGTCAACTCTCCGGCGCCGCGCCGCGCCACAGCTTCGGATCGTCGTTCGAGCGAGAACGTGTTGACGACCGAACGGCCGTAGCCGAGCGCGATCGACGCCGTATTCGAATCGCTGCCGTCCACGATCAACTGCACCTCGGGCGTCTCGCCCTGGCGCAGCTTTTCCGCGAAATCGTAAGGGATGCGAACGCCCATCAAGGCCTTGCCGCGATCAATGGCGTCTTCGATGGAAAGTTGAGCGTCAGGACCGGTGACGATCTGGAAGTAGCGCGAGCCTTCGAAGCGCGAGATCAGGTCTGAGCTCAGCGATGTCCGGCTGTCGTCGTGAATCAGCGTTGGGATGCGGTCGACGTCGAGCGAGAGTGCGTAGCCGAATAGCAGCAGCATCATCAGCGGAACGGCGATCGCCATCCCTAGGCTCAGGGGGTCGCGCCAAATGTGCAACAACTCCTTGCGTGCCATCGCACGGGTGCGGCGAAAGCTCATCGCGTCTTCGCCTCCTCGCGCTCGATCAGGGCGACGAAGACGTCTTCCATCGAAGGATCGATCGGCTCCAGCCGGTCGATCGAGAGGCCGGCCTGATCCAAGCGCTCGCGAACGGCAGGCATAGCCGCTTCCGGATCGTGAACAGCCAGGTGCAGCCCGCCGCCGAACACGGCTGCGTCCAGCACGGCGGGCTCGTCTTCGAGCGCATGCATGGCCGCGATCACGTCGGGGCAATCGAGCGCCAGCAGGGCGCGATCCGGCAAGCTTTGGCGCAAATCCTTCGGGGCCCCGAGCGCGATCACCCGTCCACGATGCATCAGTGCGAGCCGGTGGCAGTACTCCGCCTCGTCCATGTAATGCGTGCTGACGAAGATGGTGCGGCCTTGCTCGGAGAGCGAGTAGATCAAGTCCCAGAATTCGCGGCGGGCCACCGGGTCGACGCCCGAAGTCGGCTCGTCGAGGAAGACGATGGGCGGCTCGTGTAAGATCGCGCAGCCCAGCGCCAGGCGCTGCTTGAAGCCTGCCGGCAACACCGCCGTCAGGGAGTCGCGGCGGTCTTCGAGGTCTGCCATCCCCAACGCAAACTTCTTGCGCTTCTCACGCAACTCGCCCATCACGCCATAGACTCCGGCGAAGAAGTTCAGATTCTCTTCGACCGTCAGGTCGTTGTAGAGAGAAGCGTTGCGACATGTAGCCGACCGACTTCTTGACCTCTTCCGGGTGCTTGGCCACTTCCCAACCGTTGACCAAGGCCTCGCCCGAGGTCGGTGAAAGCAGGCCGCAAAGGATGCGGATCGTCGTGGACTTACCCGCGCCGTTGGGTCCCAGGAAGCCGAAGATCTCTCCCGGCGCGACTTCGATGGAGACGTCGTCGACGGCTGTGAAGTCGCCAAAGCGCTTGACGAGATGCTCCAGCCTGACGGCGGGCTTGGAATGGGCGCCCTCGCTCATTGCGTCGGTTGCGCCTCCTGCTGTTCCTGGCGGCGGACCAGAGCGATGAAAGAGTCTTCGAGGGAGGGCTGGATGGGCCGCCACTCGACGGGGGCCAACCCTTGCTGCTCGAGCTCGCCGACCACGGCCTTCAAGGCGGCTTCGTCGCGGACAAAGGCATGCAGCTCCGGCCCGAACGCCTCGACGCTTACGACGGCCTCCTGCTCGCGCAGATGTGCGCGCGCTTGGCGTAGATCAGAGCAGCGGATGGCAAAGCAGTCCGCTCCCACTGACTGCTCGATCTCGTCCGGCGGCGCCTCTTCGATGATGCGGCCTTTGTACATCAACGCCACGCGATTGCAGCGCTCGGCCTCGTCGAGATACGAGGTGGTCACGAGGACCGTCAGGCCGTCCTTGACCAGGTCGTAGAGAATCGCCCAAAAGTCGCGCCGCGAGACCGGATCGACGCCGTTGGTCGGCTCGTCGAGAAACAGGGCTTGGGGCCGGTGCAGCAGCGTGCACATCAGCGCGAGCTTCTGCTTCATGCCGCCGGAAAGGTTGCCGGCACGGCGGCCGCGGAACGGCTCCATACGCGTCATGTGCAGCAAGCGGTCGAAGCGCTCCTTGCGCTCGGCGTTGGGCACGCCGAACAGGTCGGCGTAGAAGCGCATGTTCTCCTCGACGGTCAGATCGAGATATTGGCCAAACTGCTGCGGCATATAGCCGATGGTGTCGCGCACTTCCCCGATCTGCGTCCGCACATCACGGCCGAACACCATGATGTCCCCGGCGTCGGGATCGATCAGTCCCACCAGCAAGCGCAATGTAGTTGTCTTGCCCGCTCCGTCCGGACCGACGATCCCGAAGATCTCGCCCCGGCGAATAGACAAGTCGACCCCATCCACCGCCTTCACGTCGACGAAGGAACGGACCAGCCCGGAGGCTTCGACTGCGATGTCTTCGCGCGACGCCATGCTCCGGCTATCCTCCCGAGACGGGTTCGAGCGGAATCTTCGCGTCTGCCGGCATGTTTCGCTTGAGCTCTTGGTTGGGGTTTGCGATGTCGATCTTGACCCGGTAGACCAATTTCACCCGTTCCTCGAGCGTTTGGATTTCCTTGGGCGTGAATTCGGCGTCGGAGGCCAGGAAAGATACGCGGCCCTGGTAGACCTTGTCGGGGAACGAATCGGTGGTGACCTCGACCGGAGCGCCGATGCGGACGCGGCCTTGGTAGGTTTCGTTGACATAGGCGCGCAGCCAAGGCCGCTCCATGTCGCCGATCGTGACGACCGATGTTCCGGCGGCGAGAATCTCGCCCGGCTCGGCGGACTCGACCAGCACGACGCCATCGACGGGAGAGACCGCAACGGCGTCGGCGAGCTGCGTGTCGATCACCTTGAGCTCGGCTTGGGCGGAGCGCAGCTCGGCTTGCCGGGCGGAAATATCCTGCCGGATGCGTTGCAGATCTAATCGGCCGGCCTCGGCCGCACGTACCCCGGCTTGCGCTCGCTGCTTCTGCGCCTCGGCGGCCTGGATCTGTTCGCGGCGCGGGCCCTCGCGCACAAGCGCCAATCGCTCCTGGCTCTGCGCGAGCGCGGCTTGCGCAGATTCCGCCACGGCCTTCAAACGGTCGAAGTCCTGTGCGGAAATGTCTTCGGTTTCAAACAGCTCGCGCCCTCGTTCGAGATTGGCGCGCGTCTCCGCAGCCTGGGCGCGCGCGGCCTCAACGGCGGCTTGGGCCTGTTGGATCTCCTGCGGACGCGACCCGCTCTCGAGCTCTTGTAGCATCGCGCCAGCGGCGGCGACTTCCGCACGACGCTGCTCGATCGAAGAAGCCACGTTCTCTTGGGCGTAGGCGAGCGCAGCGCGACTCTGGCCCAGCCGCGCCTCGGCGGCTTCGAGCGCCGCCTGCACGCGTTCGCGCTGGCTCTGTAGCGTTTCCGTATCGAGGCGGGCGATCACCTGTCCCTTCTTGACCATGTCTCCCTCGTTGACCAGCCGCTCGGCGAGCTTTCCGGGGGTCTTGAAGGCGATCTCGACTTCGGTCATGCGAATGTTGCCCGAAACGGCGATGACATTGTCCGGAGTTTGGTCGCGCGAAGAGCGCCAGTACCAGAAGCCCGCGCCGGCCAAGGCGAGCAAGAGGATCATGAGAACCGGTTTCTTCATTGCCGCCTCACGGAATCACGGATTCGATGCGTCCGCGCGCTTCGCTCCAGTCAATGCGCGCCAGGTTATAGAGACCCAGCGCGTCGACCACGTTCTGCCGCGCCCGCGCCAACCGGGTTTGCGCGTCGGTGGCCTCCAGGCTCGTACCGACGCCGGCTTCGTAGCGCCTCTTGGCGCGTTCCTGCTCTTCTTCGGCCAACTCGAGACCGGCCTTCGCCACTTCGACTTGTTCGGCCGCGGTCGCGAGCGAATCCGCTGTCAAACGGACTTCCATCTCGATTTGACGCCGCAGGTCGCGCGTGCGAATCGACTCCTGTCTCGCTAGCGAAGCCGTCTCGGAGCGCCTGGCCTCGCGGCGTCCGCCGTCGAAGACGGGGATGCGCAGGCTGGCGCCGATCGTCCGGGTGGGCTGGGCGTTGGTTACGCTTGATCCGATAGTTCCATAGTCGCCAAAAGCTGTCAGTGAGGGTAGCCGCTCCCAGCGAACTGCGCTGTCGGAGCGGTCGGCCGCCTCTTGGCGCAGCATCTGCGTCTTCCAGTCCGCGCGGTGCTCGAGCGTGTCCTCGATCGGCGCGCTCTGTTCGGGCTCGGGTGGCAGCGGCTGTTCGAGCGGTGTTGTCAGCTCGATGGGGCGGTCGAAGGAGAGTCCCAGCATGCGCGCAAGCTGCAACTCGGCGGCGCGGCTTTGGGTGCGGGCTTCGAGCAGTTGGCGTTTGCGGTCAGCCAGCTGCACCTGCGCCCGCGTCGCTTCGATGCGGACGCCGGCGCCGGCTTTCAGGCGATTCTCGGCCGATTTAACCAGTTCGCTTGCCAGAGCGACGTCCGACTCCGCCGTTTCGTACCGCTGTTGTGCCAGTTGGGCTGAAACGTAGGCGCGGGCGACCGCGGCGGTGGTTTGTTGCCGCGTATCGGCTCCCCCGGACCTTGCAGCCTCCGTCTGCAGTCGCGCCGCTTGGTCGCGCTTGATCGCCGCCAGGTCGAAGATCGTCTGCGTGGCGGTCACCCGCGCGTCGAACACGTTGAACGGCCCCACGATCGAGGGAATCGAGAAGCCGGGCAACGGCGATTGCACGCGAAGACCGAAGGCGGCCAGGTTGCGCACGATGTTCTGTTGGGAAATCGAAGAGTCGAGCTGCGGTAATAGGGCGGCGCGCGTCTGCAAGCGGCGTTGACGCGTTTGTTCAACCAGCTCCGCGGCGAGCGCAACGCGCGCATCGCCGTCCGGCGCGAGTGCAAAATCGACGGCTTGACGCAGGCTTAGGGGGATCGGTCCCAGCCCGACGCCGGGTGCTGAATTCGGCTCCTGCGCCCTTCCCGGCGAGAACGCGGCCAGGCAGAGAACTAAGCCCGAGAAGGTTTGCAATACACGTCGGCGCCGCGCCCGGCATGGCGGACGAGGCAAAATTTCATATTTCGCACCCATACGTTTGAGCTTACCGACCGACGCTGCCGAGCGCAGGGACTTGGATCAGCCTTAGAGCGCTTCCTGCGTGTCCGGGCCGGCGTGGAACATCAGGTACAGCGTCGGCAGCACCAACAGGGTCAGCAGCGTCGCCGACACCAAGCCGCCGATGATGACCACCGCCAGGGGTCGTTGGACCTCCGAACCGATGCCGTGCGAGAGCGCCATCGGTAGCAGGCCGAGCATGGCCAGCATCGATGTCATGAGCACGGTCCGAAGGCGCGCCTGCGAGCCCTCGACCACTGCTCGGAACGGCGTTGCGCCGGCCTCCTGCAACTGGTTGAAGTAGCTCACCATCACCACGCCGTTGAGCACGGCTTGGCCGAACAGAGCGATGAACCCGATTGCGGCGGACACGCTCAAGTGGATGCCCGTTACATAAAGCGCGACGATGCCGCCAATCAGCGCAAAAGGCACGTTGAGCAAGATCAGCGCCGCGCTCTTGACCGACTTGAACGCCTCGAAGAGCAAGACGAAGATCATCACGATGCTCACCGGGATGATCGTCAACAGACGGCCCATGGCGCGCTGCTGATTCTCGAACTCGCCGCCCCAGGTCATGGTATAGCCAGGCGGGATCTTGAACTTTTCCGCAACGGCCTTCTGCATGTCCGCGACGAGGCTGCCCATGTCGCGGCCTTTGATGAAGACGCCGATGGCGGCGGTGCTGCGCCCGCCCTCGCGGCTGATGTTCATCACGCCGTCCCGAATGTAGATCGTGGCAACCTGGTCGAGCGGGATCTGGGAGCCGTTGGGCGCGTCGAGCAGCAAGTTGTTCAGCGCGTCCACGTTGCGGCGCTCGTCTTCGCTTAGCCGTACGACCACGTTGAAGCGCCGTTCGCCTTCCCACATCTCGGTGGCGGGCCGGCCTCCCAGCGCCGTCTCAATGACTTCCTCGATGTCGTCGACGTTGAGCCCGTAGCGTGCCGCCTTCAGCCGGTCGATCTCGATCTGGAGCTGTGGCACGCGTCCGGCGCGATCGACGAAGGCGCGGCCCACGCCCTCGATGGGGGAAATGACGTCGAGCACCTCTTCGATTTTCTCTTTGAGCAGGGTCGAGTCGTCGCCGTAGAGCTTGATTACGATCTGGCCGTCGATCTGCGAGATCGACTCAAGCACGCTGTCTCGGATGGGCTGCGAAAACGACGGCTTGACGCCCGGCATGCCGTCGAGCAGGGTCTCCATCTGTGCGATCAGCCCTTCCTTGGTGACGCCGGGGCCCCATTTGTCTTCGTCGTGCAGGTCGACCAGCATCTCGACCATGTTGATCGGCTTCGGATCGGTGCCGTCGTCGGGGCGGCCGGCCTGCGTGACGACGTTTTCGACTTCCGGGATTTTCAGTAGCATTTCGCGCGCCTGGTGCAGCGTGCGGTTGACCTCGCCCGGCGAGACGCCGGCCGGCAGCGTAAAGTTCACCCAGATGCTGCCTTCGTTGAGCTCCGGCAGGAACTCGCTGCCCAGGCGCGGCAGCAGCACTACTGCGCCCGCCAGGGCCAGGCCGACGCACAGCAGCACGACCTTCGGCCCGGCCAGCGCTCGATTGAGCACCGGCTTGTAGAGCTGGTGCGCTAGGCGCACGATGAGGCTCTCTTTCTCGGACACGTGGCCCTTGAGCAGGTAGGCGCACAGCACCGGCACCAAGGTCAGCGAGAAGATCAGCGACCCAATCAGGGCCGAGGTGATGGTGTAGGCCATCGGTGCGAAGATGCGGCCCTCGTGGCGTTGCAGGGTGAAGATCGGGATGTGCGCCAGGATGATGATCAGCATCGAGAACAGCGTCGGCCGCCCGACCTGCACCGCCGCGTCCGCCACCAGCTCTTTGAACGAGTCGTAGGTGTGCGACCCCTCCGCGGCGGCTTCGGAGGCGCGCCGGAAGATGTTCTCGACGACGATGACGGCGCCGTCGACGATGATGCCGAAATCCATCGCGCCGAGCGAAAGCAGGTTTGCGGGGATGCCCTTGATCTGGAGGCCGATGAAGGTGGCGAGCAACGCCAACGGGATGATCGCGGCCACGATCGCGGCCGAGCGGATGTTGCCCAGGAACAGGAAGAGCACGAAGCAGACCAGCAAGGCGCCCTCGGCCAAGTTCTCGAAGACGGTCGTCAGGGTGTTGGAGATCAGCCAAGCGCGGTCGTAATAGGGCACGAGCTGCACGCCCTTGGGCAGGATGCTCGTGTTGAGCTCGTCGATCTTCTGCTTCACGCCTTCGAGCACTACGGACGGGTTCTCGCCCTTGCGCATCAGGATCGTGCCGTTGACGATGTCGTCGAGGTCGTTCATCCCGACCATGCCTTGGCGTTGCTGGTATCCGATCTCGACGTTCGCGATGTCGCGCACCAGCACGGGCACTCCCTGGCTCTCGGCGACGACCACGTTGCGAATGTCTTCGGGAGTTTGCAGCAGGCCGACGCCGCGGATGACCAACTGCTGTTCGCCCTGCTCGATGTAGCCGCCGCCGGCGTTCATGTTGCTGCGTTCGAGCGCATCGTAGAGTTGCCCCAGCGAGACGCCGCGCGACTTCAGCCGCGTCAGATCGGGGACCACCTGGTACTGCTTGATGAAGCCGCCGCGGGCGACTACGTCCGCGACGCCGGAGACGAGCTTGAGGTTGCGCACCACGACCCAGTCCATCAGGCTGCGCAGCTCCATCGCGTCAAGCTTGTCGGACTTGAGGTAAACGCGGTAGATCTCGCCGATGGGGCTCGACAGTGGCGCTAGCTCGGGCTGGATGCCCGCGGGCAGGTCCGCCGTTTGGAGCCGCTCGAGCACCTGCTGGCGCGCGAAGTAGTTGTCCACCTCGTCATCGAACGTGATGTAGGTCGACGAGAGGCCGAACTGCGTGTGGGAGAACACGCGCAGCGAGTGCGGCAGTCCGCTGAGCACGATCTCGAGAGGAATCGTGATCTGCTTCTCGACCTCTTCCGCGGCGTGCCCTGGGTACAGGGTGACGACGGTTACCTGCGTATCGGTCACGTCCGGAAAGGCTTCAATCGGCAGGTTCTGGAACGCCACGACGCCGACCCCGATGAACAGGAGCAAGCTCAGGAACAGAAACAGCGGTTGATGGATCGCAAAGCGAATGATCTTGCGGAGCATGAGAGTCGAGCCGTGGCCCCTAGAGGAGCGCCTTCAGGTAAACCGCGCCGCTCGTCACGACCTTTTCGCCGGGGCGCAGGCCGGCATTGACGACGAAACCGTCATCGTGGCGGCGGCCTAGCTCGACGGGCGTCGGCATGAAGCGCCCCGGGCTGGTTTCGAGGAAAACGAGCTTCGCGTCATCGCTCTCGATCACGGCATTTTCCGGGATCCAGATCGCCGGAGCCATCCCGCCGGCGTAGCGCAACTGGCCGAACATTTCGGGCCTCAGTCGTCCGTCTGGATTCTTGAGCTCCGCGCTGACCTCGATCGTGCGGGTCTGCGGGTCGACGGTGTCGGCAATACGGGTGACTTTGGCCTGGAAGGTCTCGCCGGGGTAGGCGATGAGATCGAGCGTCATCATTCCGCCGATCTTGTAGGCGCGGATGTTGCTCTCCGGCGCCTCTGAGGTGGCCCAGACGCGGCTGAGGTCGGCGATGGTGATCAGCGGAGTATTGATCTCGTTGTGGTACTCGCCATCGACGACTGCGATCTCGAGTACTTTGCCCGAGATCGGAGCATGGACGAGCACGCGTTGCTGAAACTCTCCCGGCGTGAGCCCGAGTAACTCGAGCCGGCGTCGAGCTTGTTCGCGGACGCTTAGTTGTTGCTCGAGCGTAGCCTTGGAGAGCGAGACGGTGGTTTGGGCCGCGAGCACTTCCTTCTGCGCGATCGCCTGATGCTCGAACAGGTCGGCGACCCGGGCCAGATCGGCCTCGGCCTTGGTGATGGCGAGCTCGGCTTGGCGCACAGATGCGTCTGCTTGAATGTAGGCCGACTGCGCCTCGCCCACGGCCGGGCTGTCGATGCTGACGACGGGCTGACCGGCCTTGACAGAATCGCCGAGTTGGACCATGACCTTGACGATTCGGCCCGGGACTGGCAGCACGGCGTGCGCGACGCGGTTCGGGTTCGCCTCGATCTTGGCCGGCGCGACGATTTCTTCGGTTGGCAGTGTGACGGCGCGCACCGTCTCGATGGTCATGTGCTCGAGCTCGGGGGCGTTTTCGCCAAGCGTGACCTCATGGAGCGGCGCTGGGCCCGTCTGCTCCATCGCCTCGGCCTGCGCGGAGGGTGTGGCCGGCCCGCTCGCCACCCTCGCCGCATGCGGCGAGCAGGACGATCGGGGCCAAACATGTCCAAACGAGGCGACGACGGCGCGGGGAATCCATTGCTTTCTCTCTTGAGCATGGGCGGCGCGGTCCACAAGAGCGATAGCCTCTACGCGGGAGGAGGTCGGGATTCGGCAAGCGAGGGCAGGCCTCTTGGAGAGCCAATCCCATTGCCGGGGTCGCACTCCTTCCATTGCGAGGCTATTTGCCCAAGCGTCCCCGGCGCGGCATTCTGGCATTGCGGGCGAAATCGCATGAAAAACACAGACAGCGAACGCGCAAGCTCTTTGAAGCAGCGAGCGGCGAAGGCGTCTCTGGATCGCCGACTGGTGCTTCGGATCGTGTTTCTCGGGTTCTTCTTGATGGTGCTGCTGGTGATCGGCGCGGGCTACTTTGGCTACCGCGAGTCCGTCGCCATCCAGGAATCGGCGCAAGCGCTGGTGCGCGCCCGCAGCTTAGACGACCGCGACGCCGAGCTCGAGCAGAACATCGAGGATGAATCCGAGAAGCTGCTCACCGAGCTTTCGTGGTCGCTCGGGGCCTGTCTGGTTTTCGCGGTCGGGGGCTCGCTGTTGACCGTGCTGACGATCGACCGCGCCTTCGACCAACTCGAGCAGCAGGGCGAAGAGCTCAACATGGTCTCCTGGCGTCTGGTCGATTCCCACGAAAAGATGGCCCGGCGCTTCGCCCACGAGATGCACGATGAGCTCGGCCAGTCGCTCACAGCCCTGAAAAACATGCTCCAGCGCAGCCCAGACCCGAATCGCGAAGAGATGATCGACGTGCTCAACGACGTGATGCAAGAGATGCGCGAGCTCGCGCAGATGCTGCGCCCGGTCATCCTCGACGACTACGGTCTAGATGCAGCCCTGCGCTGGCTGCGCGACCGCTTCGTGCAGCGCACGCAGATCCAGGTTGATTACGACTCGAACTTTAGCGGCAGGCTCGCCGGTCCGGTCGAGACGCATCTGTTCCGGGTCGTACAAGAGGCCCTGACCAATGTGGCCCGGCATGCACAGGCGACCGCGGTTTCGATTCGGCTGGACGTGGCCAACGGCGAAGTGCGGTTGACCGTGGAAGACAATGGCGTGGGATTGAAGGGCGACGCCGCAACGGTTTCCGGGCTTGGGATGGTCGGTATGCGCGCCCGGATGCGCCAACTGCGCGGACGCCTGACGACGGAGAGGCGAAACGGCTCGGGACTGCGCATCCGCGCCGTCGCGCCCGCGGTCGAAGCCTCGCAAAACGAAGAAGAGCTGGACGAGTGGAGCGACTAGCGCTTTCAGTTCGTCGAGGCGGCAGTTGCGCCCGACACCGAATCAATTTGATACAAGCTGCGTGCATAGCCTGCGCGCGCCGCGTTGTACGTCTGCATGGTGTCGTTGAAGGCGCGCTGGGCGTCGAGAAATTCGACTAGCGTCGCTTCTCCGCGACGGTAAGAGTATTCGGTCGTCTCGCGCACGGCGCGCGCCTTGGCAAGCATGTTCGTTTCCACGTTTGCGAGCAACGTACGCGACACTTCGTACTCGCGATAGGCCTTTTCGACTTCCGCCGCGACTTCGGCGTTCGCTGCGGCGACGCGCGCTCCCGCGAGCGCGATTTCTTGTTCGGCGCGCGCAATCTCGCCTTGGTTCCGGTTGAACAACGGCAGCGGCATGCTGAAGTACAAGCCGACGGAACTGCCGCCGATGCCCCAGGCGCGCTGGTGGGTGTACTCCGCGCCGATGCTGTAGTCGACCTTGCCGTTGGCAAGCTGCAACCGCAGATCTGCTTGTGAGCGGACCTTGGCCTGCTGATCGAGCAATAGATCCGGGCGGCGGTCAAACGCCAGCCGCGCGATCTCGGGCTCGCTTACCGAGAGCGCGTCGCTGCGAAAGCGGTCGTCGACCTCGATTGGGGCGCCGGGTTGCGTACGCCCGATCAGCAGCCGCAATTGTGTCTTGGATTGCTCGAGCTGCAAGCGCGCTTCGTCGACCGCCGTGGCGTATTGCAGGGCGGCGATTTGGGAACGATCAAGCTCGACCTGTGCCAAATCTCCGCTTGCTAGCCGTGCTTGGTTCACGCGAACGACGTTCTGCAAGTACTCGAGATTCTGTTGGGCGAGCGCCAGGTTCGCTTTCGCCAACTGCACGTCGACATAGGCGCTCTCGACGGCGAAGACCACCCGCCGCGTCAGCTCTCGCACGCCCAGACCGGCGGCTTCGCGCTCGGCCGCGGCATAGGCCATGCGGCTCTGGCGTTTGCCTCCACGCTCGATGGGCAGGTCGGTGTGGACGTTTGCTTGGTTGGGGCCGAGCGGGGTGTTGGGGTTGAACTGCGCGCCGAGAAGATTGAGCGTTTGTCCGGACACGGTGAGCACGGGGTTCGGCCGTAGCCGCGCGGTGATCTCTTGCGTCTCCGCGACGGAGATGTTGCGCTTCTCGGCCGCGAGTTGCAGGTTCGAGGCGAGCGCTTCGTCAATGGCGGCCTCCAGGGTGAGGACCCCTCCCGGTCCCGGCGGCGGCGCGGCGCCCTGTTGCGCCAACAGGGCCGATCCCCACGCGGACAAAGCCAGGCAGACTGCCAGACGTTTCGTGCTCACACCCCGATCATCGCCAAGGTCGCCGGCAAAGGAACTCGCCTGGAGTCCCTAGGTTCTTTCGAGTCGGCAAGGGATGCCCCCTGCTTCCCGGCGAAGCTTCCCCCCTGCAGAGGGGCTTTGTCCAGGCACGGCCGCCGGCGTAGGCTTCAAATTGAAGGGCCATGCGAGACCGACGGATACGGGTTCTGCTGGCGGACGACCACAGCGTCGTACGGCGAGGACTGAGGATCATGATCGAGTCCGAGCCCGACATCGAAGTGGTCGCGCAGGCCAAGGACGGCCGCGAGGCAGTCCAGCAGGCGGCCGAGACGCGGCCTGACGTCGTCGTCATGGACATCTCGATGCCCGAGCTCAACGGCATCGAGTGTACGCGGCAGATCGTCGACCTGCTCCCGCGTACCAAAGTCGTCGTGTTGAGCATGCACAAGGACGGCGTTTACGTGCGCGAAGCCTTGCGCGCCGGCGCACGGGCGTACTTGCCGAAAGACTCCGAGGACGACTCGCTGGCGAGCGCCATCCGGGCCGTCTATCGCGGCGACGCCTACCTGAGCCCGTCCATCTCGGACGTGGTGCTGACCGACTACCGCAAGCACGTCACCGACCCGATCGACCTGCTCACCGGACGCGAGCGCGAAGTGCTCAGCATGATCGCCGACGGCAAGACGAACAAGGAGATCGCGAACATCCTCAGTCTGAGCGTCTACACCGTGGAGGCGCACCGCGGGAAGATCATGGAAAAGCTCAACCTGCACAACACGGGCGACATCGTGCGCTTCGCCGCCCGCAGCGGCCTGCTGCGCTAGGTCGCGCATGCCGCCCAAAACGGGAATCGACACGCCCAGCCCGCCGGGCTAAACTGGATAGATCCCGGCGCCCCTGTCCGGCGCTTCTCTCTGACGCTTCCCCGCCTTCCCGAAGCGTGCTTTCTTTGACGCGTTCGGCTCGCTCTTCGACCCTTCTGGTCCGACGGGCGATAGGCTCATGAATCCACTCCGCTTTGCAGCCCCGCGCTTCTGCGCGGCGGCGGCCCTCATTGCTTCGATTGCCTGCTCGGGCTCCGGCCCGGCCCCGAGCGAACAGGAGGCCGCCTCGATTCCAGTTGGCGTCCTGCACTCGCTCACCGGCACGATGGCGATCAGCGAGATCCCCGTGCGCGACGCGACGCTGCTCGCCATCGAGCAGATCAACGCCGCTGGAGGGGTTCTCGGTAAGCCGCTCACGCCGGTCGTCGAGGATGGCGCCTCCGAACCTGCCACCTTCGCCCAAAAGGCGCAGAAGCTGATCCAACAAGACCGCGTGGCGACGGTTTTCGGCGGATGGACCTCCGCGAGCCGCAAGGCGATGCTCCCGGTCTTCGAGGCCAACGGCGCGCTGCTGTGGTACCCGGTACAGTTCGAGGGCAACGAGTGCTCGCCGAACATCTTCTACCTCGGGGCGCAGCCGAACCAGCAAATTCTGCCCGCGCTCGACTGGGCCTTCCGCGAGGGCAAGAAAAGGATCTACCTTCTCGGCTCGGATTACGTCTTCCCGCGCACGGCGAATTTGATCCTCAAAAAGCACATCGAAGACCGCGGCGGCGAAGTCGCGGGCGAAGATTACGTGCCGCTCGGTGGAACAGACTTTTCCTCCGTCATCAACAAGATCAAGGCCGCCGGACCGCAGGTCATCTTCAACACGCTCAATGGCGATTCGAACGTCGCGTTCTTCAAGCAACTCCAGGCTGAAGGGCTGACGGCGGAGAAGCTGCCAGTGATGTCGTTCTCGATCGCTGAGCAGGAAGCCAAAGCCATGGGCGCGACGCTTGTTCAGGGGCACTACGCGGCATGGAACTACTTCCAGAGCCTGCCCGGGACGCCGAACGCGGACTTCGTTGCGGCGTACCGCAAGGCCTATGGGGCCGATCAAGTCGTCGACGACCCGATGGAGGCCGGTTACGTGGCCGTCTATCTTTGGAAAGCCGCCGTCGAAAAGGCCGGCACGCTCGAGCCTGAGGCGGTGCGCAAGGCCGCCTGGGGGCTGGCCATGGACGCGCCGGAAGGCCCGGTCAAGATCGACGACAACCAGAGCCTCTACAAGGCCGCCCGCGTGGGCAAGTTGTTGCCCGACGGGCAGTTCGAGGTGATCTGGGCGACCGACGCGCCGGTCGAGCCCGTGCCCTACGATCCGCTTGCCTTCCCAGGCAAAACCTGCGGCTGGGGTGGAGCCGGGTCGTGACCGACACCGCCTTCTACCTGGGGCAAGCGTTCAACGGCCTGAGCGTTGCCGGCATTCTGTTGCTGGCCGCGCTGGGTCTCTCGTTGAGCTTCGGCTTGATGCGGGTGATCAACCTGGCGCACGGTGAGCGGCTGATGCTCGGCGGCTACGTGGCCTACTTGGCGCAGCGCGCCGTGCCGGGCGACGCGAGCTTCTTGGTCGCATTGCCGCTGGCGTTCGCGGGCGCGGCGTTGCTCGGAGCGGCGCTCTACCAGACGGTGTTGCGCAGGCTTGAAGGGCGCCCGCTCGACACGTTGCTCGCAACCTTCGGCGTCAGCTTGATCCTGCAACAGCTCGCGCGCAGCATCTTTGGCGCGACGGGCGTCGAGGCGATCGCGCCCAAGGTATTGCAGGGAGCGTGGACGTTCTCGGGGGCGCTCGAAGGTCTGTCGATCTCGGCGCTGCGGCTGCTCATCATCGCGCTAGCGGCGGCGACACTGGCCGCGCTTTGGCTGTTCTTCCAGCGCACGAAGCTCGGCCGCGAAGCGCGCCGGTGCAACAGGACCGCGATATGGCTCAAGCTCTCGGCATTGACGCCGAACGCGTCAATCGCGCTGTCTTCGCCCTGGGCTCGGGCGTCGCGGGCCTAGCCGGGGCTTGCTTGGCTTTCCTCGCGCCGGTCACGCCAACGGTGGGCATGAGCTACGTGGTGGACGCCTTCCTGGTCGTGATCGTCGGCGGCGCGGGCAGCGTGGCCGGAGCGGCGCTCGCGGCGCTGGGCGTGGGCGGGCTCCGGCGGCGGCGCAAGCCGTCACCAGCGCGAGCGTCGCCAAGACCCTGCTCCTCGTGGCGACGATCCTGATCCTGCAATGGAAGCCGCAGGGACTGCTGCCGGAGAGGACGCGGGAAGGCTGATGCCGAAGACGGGGCAGGCTTGGGCGGGTTGGGCGGCGCTGGCCGCCGGCGCAGTCGCGCCCCTGGTCCTTTCGCCCTACGACCTCTCGCTCGCCGGGCGTTTTCTGGCGCTGGCAATCCTCGGCATGGGCTTGGTGCTCGTCTGGGGTCGCGGCGGGGCGCTCAGCAGGGCACGGCGTCTTCTTCGGGCTCAGGCCTACGCGCTTGCCATGCACCTGAAGCTCGCCGTCGAGCCGCTGCCGGACTTCATGCAGTGGAACGGCATCGAGACCTTGCCCTGGTGGTGGACGCCGTTCGCGAACCCCGTTTTTGCCCTGGCGATGGTTCCGCTGCTGCCCGGAGCCGCGGCCGGAGCGCTCGGCTGGCTGATCTTCCGCCGGCGGGTCTCGGGCGTCTACTTCGCGCTGATTACGCAAGCGACGGCGCTGGCCTTCGCCACTTTGCTCATCAGCCAGCAGGGCCTAACGGGAGGCTTCAACGGCCTCACGAACTTCCAGACCGCTTTCGGGTTCCGCTTGGCAGCGCCTCAGACGCAGACGGCGCTCTACTACCTGACGTTCGCCCTCGTCGTCGCGGCTTATCTGGGGCTGCGTTGGCTCGACACGACCTGGTTCGGGCGCGTGCTTCTGGCTTCGCGTTCGAGGGAAAGCCGGCTGCGCTTTCTGGGCTACCCGGTGGAGGCCTATCAGAGCGTGGCCTTCGCGCTCAGCGGTGCGTTGGCAGGCGTTTCGGGCGCCTTGTTCACGCTCTGCTCGGGCGTGATCTCGCCGGCCATGGTCGGCGTCGAGCCCTCGATTGAGATGGTTGTCTGGACGGCGCTCGGCGGACGGCAGAGCCTGGGCGGCGCGATCGCCGGGACGCTGCTGGGCAACCTTGCCAAAGACCGCCTCTCGAGCGCTTTCCCCGATGGCTGGCTGCTGCTGCTCGGCGGCGTATTTCTGCTCGTGACCACGGTGCTGCCGGAGGGCTTGGCGGGGCTCGCGAAGAAGCTGCGGCCTGGCAGGAAGACCGAGACAGCGCCGACCGCGGCAAGGCTGGAGGCAAGCGATGCCTGAGCTGTTGCAAGTCGAAAACCTCGTCGTCTCCTACGACGGATTCCGAGCGCTCGATGGCCTGTCGTGGGGCGTCGGCCAGGGCGAGCTGCGCGTGCTGATCGGGCCGAACGGGGCGGGCAAGTCCACCTTGCTCGATGCGATCGTCGGCAAGGCGCCGGTCGCGAGCGGTTCGATCCGTTTCGACGGCCGCGAATTGCGCGGACTGCCGGAAAGCCGCATCGTGGCGCTCGGCATCGGACGCAAGTTCCAGGCCCCGGGCGTGCTCGAAGACCTCTCCGTCGAAGACAACCTGGCGCTGACGGTGCGTCCGGGCAAAGGCTGGCTGCGCGCGCTACGCAGCGGGCTCAGCTCGGGCGAACGGGAGCGCGTCCGTGACCTGCTGGCGCTGGCCGAGCTCGACGACCGTCCCGCACGGTTGGCCGGCGAGCTTTCGCACGGCCAGAAACAGCGCCTTGAGCTGGCCATGGTCGTCGGGCTCGACCCACGCCTGATCCTGCTCGACGAGCCGACGGCCGGCATGACCCGCGGTGAGACCCAGCGCACCGCTGACCTGCTGCGCTCCCTCACGCCGCAGCACGCGGTCGTCGTCGTCGAGCACGACATGGATTTTGTCGAACGGCTCGACTCGCCGGTGGCGGTTCTCCACATGGGGCGCCTGCTCACCGAAGGCTCACTGGCCCAGGTGCGCGCCGACGAGCACGTGCGCCGCGTCTACCTGGGCCGCGACGGGGAGCGTGCCGCATGACGATGCTCGAAGCCCGCAACCTGAGCGCCTCGCACTCAGGCGCGCGCGTGCTCTGGGACGTCTCGCTACACATCCAGCCCGGCGAGACCTTTGCGCTGCTGGGCCGTAACGGGGCGGGCAAGACCACCCTGCTGCGCACGCTGATGGGCCTGCATCCGCTCGACTCGGGCGAGCTGCGCATCGCGGGCGAAGACGCGGCGCGCCTGCCCGCCTACGGCCGCGCCGCGCTCGGTGTCGCCTACGTGCCGCAGGGGCGCGGTATCTTCCCAAGCTGACTGTCGAGGAGAACCTGCGCCTCGTCCCTGGCGACCCCCGCATCGCGCTTGAAGCCTTCCCGAAGCTTGCCGAGCTGCGCGGCCGCCTAGGCGGCAACCTGAGCGGTGGAGAGCAGCAACAACTCGCCGTGGGCCGTGCGTTGATGATGCGTCCAAAGCTGCTCATCCTCGATGAGCCTGCCGAAGGTGTGCAGCCGTCTGTGGTACAGCAGATCGAAGAGCGCCTGCGCGCCGCGGCTGCCGGAGAGCAAGCCCCGGCGATCTTGCTCGTCGAGCAGCGTCTGGATTTCGCTTGGTCCTTCGCCGAGCGCTTCGCCGTGCTCGACAAGGGACGCGTGGTGCAGGCTGGCGCGACCGCCCACGCCCAACGCAGCGACGTCGAAGAGCTGCTGCACGTCTGAGCCTCCTCCGCATCAAAATCGTCTACGCTACAGGCGGTTGGCGCCGCCGCTCATGCAGATCCTTTTGGTCGAAGACGAACAGGGCATCGCCGAGGCTCTCACGCAGGGCCTCGAAGAGGAGGGCCACTCCGTCATCCGGGCTTCGGACGGCCTGGAGGGCCTGGGCATCGCGCGGGACGCCGACCTCGACGCCATCATCCTCGACCTGATGCTGCCCAAGATGGACGGGCTGACCGTCGCGCGCCTGCTGCGGGACGAGCAGAACGCGACTCCGATCTTGATGCTCACCGCCAAGGACTCGCGCCGCGAAATCGTCGAGGGGCTGGATGCGGGCGGCGACGACTACCTCACAAAACCGTTCTCGCTCGACGAGCTGCTCGCGCGGCTGCGCGCGATCACCCGCCGCGGACGCTCCGGCGGCGCCGAACCGTTGCTCCGGGCCGGCGATCTGGCGCTCGATCCGGCTTCGCGCGAGGTCCGCCGCGGGGAGCGCGAGCTGAACCTGACACGCACCGAGTTTCGCCTGCTCGAGCTGCTGCTCAGGCGCAAGAACCGCGTCGTGGCCCGCGAATCGATCATCGCGGCGGTGTGGGGCTATGGCTCTGATGTCGAAGAGAACACGCTCGACGTGCTCATGAGCCAGCTGCGCCGCAAGGTCGACGGCGCGGGCGAGCCGCGGCTGATCCAGACCGAGCGCGGCGTGGGGTACCGCGTGCGCGAGCCGGAGGCATGAGCGTCCTCAAATCCATTCGGTTTCGCCTGGCGGCCTGGTATACGGTGATGCTGCTGATCGGCTTGGCCGCTTTCAGCGCGATCCTTGCTTTTTCGGGCCACTACGCGTTGACGCAATCGCTCGATTCGCGCCTGGAGGACCGCGTCAGCCGCTTGGCCGAACCGTTGGGACGCGATTACGAGGAGAACGAGCAGGCAATCCTGCGCTTGAGCACCCAGCCGGAGCTTGCGGCGTCGGTCTTTCCCGAGGCCAGGGAGCAATTCGCCTCCATCAAGACCGAGGCGGACCGGCGCGCGTTCGCTCGCGAGCTGGCGCGCCAATTGCTCGAAGACAAGCTGCGCGACTTTGCCGCAGCGCTTCCGGCAGAGGACTTCCTCGAGATTCGCGACGCGGCGGGCGAGCGCGTGACCCGCTCTCTGATCGAGGCCCCGCAGACGGGGTCGCCGTCGGAGGACGCCGTGTTCTCCACGGCTGAGGTGCGCGGAGTGCAGTACCGCACGCTTAGGCAGACGTTGCAGATCGGCGGCGAGCCCTATGACTTCTTCACCGGCGCTTCGACCGCCCCGACGCGCAAGGTCGGGCGAGATGTCGCAGCATCGCTGCGCTGGCTCGCGCCGTTGTTTTTGCTGCTTTCCATCGTGGGCGGATACTGGCTCAGCGCTCGCGCGCTGCGTCCGATCGATGAGATCACTTTGGCGGCTCAATCGATCGGGATTCATGATTTGTCGCAACGGCTCGATGTCCCGGATACGAATGACGAGCTGCGCCGCCTGGCGGAGACTTGGAACGGCATGCTCGGCCGTCTGCAGGCCGCCGTCGGCCGGCTGCAGCAGTTCACAGCCGATGCCTCTCATGAGTTGCGTACCCCGACCGCGGCCGTCCACGCGACGGCCGAGATCGCCCTGCGCCGCGAGCGCTCGCCCGACGAGTACCGCGCCGCTATCGCTAAAATTCTGCGTGAGAGCGGGCGCATGACGTCGTTGATCGATGACTTGCTGTTGCTCGCCCGCGCCGATCAGGCCGAAGACTCCATGGGCCTGGGCCGCGTCGATCTCGACGATCTGGTCGGCGAGACCTGCGACGACTACACCGTGCTGGCCGAGCAGCATACGGTGCGGCTGGTCCGCGAGCTGCGCGCGCCCGGAGCCGCCGTGGCGGGAGACAAGACCGCGATCCGCCGCCTGGTCGTCGTCCTGCTCGACAACGCCATCAAGTACTCCCCGGCCGACGGCGAGGTGCGTGTTTCGACTGCGCTGGTCGAAGCGAACCTCGAGCTGCGCGTACGCGACCAGGGCCCTGGGATCCCTCCTGACGCCCTTCCGCATCTGTTCGACCGTTTCTACCGCGCCGATTCCTCGCGCGCCCGCTCGGTGGGCGGCGCGGGCTTGGGTCTGGCGCTCGCCAAGTCCATCGCGGACCGCCACCGGGCGCAGCTCCACGTGGAAAACCTGCCAGAGAAGGGCGCCGAGTTCGTGGTGCGCTTCCCGCTGGCAACAACCTGAGCGTTGCCTGAGCGAGCGTCTCAGGGAACGCTCAGGCGCGGGTGGTGGAATCAAATCGAGAGACCTCCACCCGGCCATGCGTGTGTACATTCTCCTGTCCGTCGCTCTTGCGGCGACTCTACTCGCCAGCGGTTGCGGCGGTGACGCGCCCGACGATGCCGCGGCAGGCGCCGCCGTGCAGACGGTCAAGACCGCCGTCGTCGCGGCGCAAGCACGCCAGACGCCGGTTTACGTTTACGCCACGGGCGGTTTCGTCGCCGACGAATCCTCGAACGTCGCGCCCCCGGCGGCCGGTCGCGTCGCGCAGACGCCGGTCGACATCGGCGACTTCGTCGAAAAGGGCCAAGTGGTCGCACGGCTCGACGCCTCGGACTTGCGCCTGCGCAGCGATCAGTCCTCGGCCAATCTCGACCAAGCCAAGGCTGCGCTCCGCCAAGCCGAATCGCGCATCGGCCTGACGCAAGGTGACAAATTCGACCCTTCGATCGTCCCCGAAGTGCAGGCCGCTGAAGCCGCTTACGCGTCGGCGCAAGCGCAGGCGCGCCTGGCCGAAGCCGACGCCAAGCGGTATGAAAACCTCGTCGCGACCGGCGACGTCTCGCTCAGCAATTACCAGCAGGCGCTCACCGCAGCGGAGACCGCCCGCGCGCAGGCCGCTGCGCAGAAGCAGCAGTACCAGGCCGCGCTCAACACCGCGCGCCAGAGCTACCAGAGCATCGAGAGCGCGCAAGCAGCCGTGCGCGCCGCCGAGGCGCAGCTGGCGCAGGCCAACAAGGCGATGACCGATACGGCCATCGTCGCGCCTTTTGCCGGATACGTCACCGCCCGGCCGGTCGCCGTTGGCGAATACGTCAGCTCGTCGGCGACCATCGTCACCCTGGTGAGGCTGGAGCCGATCCGCCTGGAGCTGCAAATCCCCGAGGTCGATGCCGCCAAGCTCGAGACCGGCCTCACGGTCGAGTCGAACGTGGCGGCTTACCCCGATCGGCAGTTCCCTTGCACCATTTCGGCAATCAACCCGGCCGTCGATCCGCAATCCCGCGCCGTGATGGTCGAAGCCCGCTGCGCGAACGACGAGCGCAAGCTGCGGCCGGGCATGTTCTCGAACGCCCGCATTTTATTGCGCGACGAGGTCGAGGGCGTGTTCGTGCCCAAGACGGCCGTGTTCAACGATCCCACCACGGAATCGGTGCAGGCTTTCGTCGTCGAGAACGGGACGGCGCGGCTGCGCATCGTGCAGACCGCCGAGGCCGGCGGCTCGGAGATCCGCGTGCTTTCCGGCATCGAGCCGGGCGAAAAGGTCGCCGCGCTCAATCTTGACCAGCTCTACGACGGCGCTCCCGTAGAGACGGTCGGCCGCTAAGGGAGAACGCCATGCACAAACTCGCAGAGCTGTGTGTTCGCCGCCCGGTCTTCGCGACCATGCTGATCCTGTCGCTGACGGTGACGGGGGCGTTCTCGTTCTTCGGCCTCGGCGTCGATTTGTTTCCCAAGGTCGACCTGCCGCCAGTCGTGGTCACCGTCGCGAACCCCGGCGCGTCGCCTGAGTCGGTCGAGACTGAAATTACCGACGTCGTCGAGGGCGCGGTCAACACCATCAGCGGTATCGACGAGCTGCGTTCCACTTCGATGGAGGGTTCCGCCCAGATCGTCGTCCAGTTCTCGCTCGACAAGAACGGCGACGTCGCCGCGCAGGAGGTTCGCGACAAAGTCGGTCTGATCGTCCCGCAACTGCCCGAAACCGCCGAAGAGCCGGTGATCCAGAAGATCGACCCGGACGCGATCCCGGTCCTGCGCGTGGTTGTCTCCGGGCCTTACGGCCTGCGCGAGCTGACGACGCTGGCGGACAAGAAGATCCTGCGCCTGATCAGCAACGTGCCCGGCGTCGGGAACGCGACCATCGTCGGCGGCCGCGAAAAGCAAATTCACGTCTGGGTCGACCCGGACCTGCTGCGCGCCCACGGCCTGACCGTCACCGACGTCTCGGTCGCGCTGCGCCAGCAGAACCTCGAGATGCCCGGCGGCCGGATGGACGAAGGCCAGCGCGAAGTGACAGTGCGCACCATGGGCCGGCTCCAAACGGCGGAGGACTTCAACGAGATCGTGCTCGCCGAACGCTCCGGCTATCCGGTGCGGGTGCGCGACGTGGGCCGCGCCGAGGACGCCGCAGAAGAAGTGCGCACGATCTCTTACCTCAACGCCAAGCCGGCCGTCACCGTGGTCGTCGCCAAACAGAGCGGCCGCAACACGGTTGAAGTCGCCGACGAGGTCAAGCGGCGGCTCATCGAGATCCAGAAGACGCTGCCGCGCGACGTGACGCTCGAGATCGTCGGCGACCAGTCGGTCTTCATCAAGGCGTCAGTCGAGTCGATCCAGACGCACTTGATCGAGGGCAGCTTGCTGGCGTCGCTGGTGATCTTGTTGTTTTTGAGCAACTTGCGCACCACGCTCATTGCCGCAGTGGCGATCCCCACTTCGATCATCGCTACCTTCGCCCTCATGGCGGCGATGGGCTTCACGCTCAATCAGGTCACCATGCTCGCGCTTACCTTGATGGTGGGCATCGTCATCGACGACGCCATCATCGTGCTCGAGAACATCTATCGCTACATCGAAGAGAAGGGCCTGTCTCCGTTCGATGCGGCCATCCAGGGCACGGCCGAGATCGGGTTGGCGGTGATGGCGACCACGCTGTCCTTGCTGGCGGTTTTCCTGCCGATCGGCTTCATGGGCGGCATCGTCGGGCGCTTCATGTCGTCGTTCGGCTTCACGGCGTCGTTCGCCATCGCCGTTTCCGCGCTCGTCTCGTTCACGCTGACGCCGATGATGTGCTCCCGCATGCTCGAGGCGGAGCCGGGCGACGGTCATTCGTCGAAATCCGGCGGTCTTTTTGGAATGCTCGAGGGCCGCTATGTGGCGCTGCTGAGTTGGTGCATGCACCACCGCAAGCTCGTCGTCGCGGTCTGTTTCGGCGTGGTCTTGAGCACGGTCCCGCTGTTCATGGCGATCGGCAAGAACTTCTCTCCGGCCGATGACCGCTCCGAGTTCAACGTCGAGATCGAGCTGCCGGAGGGCTCGTCGCTGCCCGCGACCGTGCGGACGTCCGAGCGCATCGCGCGCGAGATCCGGGACTTCCCCGAAGTGCGCGAGACCTTGACGACGGTCGGGCAGTCCGGTCCGGTCAACAAGGCGCAGATCTACGTGCGGCTTTCGGACATCAAGGATCGCAAGCGTTCGCAGGCGCAGATGATGATGGCCGTACGCGAGAAGCTCAAGTCGTATCCCAAAGAGATCCAGACGGCGGTACAGACCAATGGCGGGCTGGGCGGCTCGCAGGCCGCGGTCAACTATTCGATCTCCGGCCCTGATCTCGAGCGGCTCGAGGAGTACGGCCAGAAGTTGCTCGCCGCCGCGGCCGCCGTACCCGATGTTGTTGATCCATCGATCTCGCTCAACAGCGGCAAGCCCGAGCTGCGCGTCGAGATCGATCGCGACCGTGCCGCCGATTTAGGCGTGCGTGCGGGCGACGTCGCACAGGCGCTTAACACGCTCGTGGCCGGCCAAAAGGTCACGACGTTCACCTCCGGCAGCGAACAGTACGACGTGGTGCTTCGAGCGGAGGGCGAGTTCCGCTCGAGCCAAGAAGGGTTGCGGAGGCTCGCCGTCCCGTCGAGCAAACAGGGCTCGGTCACGCTCGACAACGTGGTCAAGATCGAGGAAGGCGTCGCGGCCTCGTCGATCGAGAGGCTCAACCGCCAGCGTCAGGTGACCGTCAGCGCCAACCTCACCCCGGAAGGCTCGCAAGCGGCGGTGCTCGCGGCGCTCGACGAGGCGGCCCGGAAGCTCGACATGCCGCCCGGCTATGACGCAGCCGCGGCCGGCGCATCGAAAGAGCTCGCCCGCACGGGCTACTACTTCCTGCTCGCCATTTCGCTCTCGTTCATCTTCATGTACATGGTGCTGGCGGCTCAGTTCGAGTCGTTTCTGCACCCGGTCACGATTCTGCTCACGCTGCCGATTGCGGTGCCGTTCGGAATCTTGAGCCTTTTGCTCGCCGGACAGGACCTCAACATCATGGCCGGCCTTGGATTGTTGCTGCTCTTCGGCGTCGTCAAGAAGAACGCCATCCTGCAGATCGACCACACCAACGGTCTGCGCGCCAAGGGCATCGAACGCCACGAAGCGATCCTGCAAGCCAACCGTGACCGCCTGCGGCCCATCCTGATGACGACCATCTCGCTCGTCGCCGGCATGACCCCGCTCGTGCTCTCGACCGGGCCTGGCTCAGCCACCAACCGCTCGATCGGCGTGCTCGTGGCCGGCGGCCAGACCTTCTGTCTGCTGCTGACGCTGGTGGCGGTGCCGGTTATCTATTCGCTGTTCGAAGACGGGCTCGAGGAGCGAACGCTGGAAGCGCGCGACGGAAGCCGTTTCAAAGGGCTCGCTCTTGGCTTCGAGAACGCCGCCGCGGCCCTCGGCAGACGCTTTCGCTCCGCCCAATCGGAGAGCACTCGATGAACGTCCTGACCCGCTCCCTCTTCGTCGCGCTGTTCGCCGCCGCGAGCCTCGCCGCGGAAGAACCACGGCCTGCCTCCTGGACATGTGCCGTTGCGCGTGGGCGTCTTCGGCGAATACGACCTCTCGCTCAAACAGGCGGTCGAGATGGCGCTCGAGAACAACCTCGACCTCGAGCTCACCCGCCTCGACCAGGACACGTCGTTCTACAACCTGACGGCGGCCAAAGGCGCTTTCGACCCGCGGCTCGGCTTCGGCGCCTCGGCGCAGCGGCAGGTCAGCGCCGTTTCTTCGTCGCTCGGCGGCGGCTCCGAGCCCGGCAAGCTGTTGACCAAGAATCTGGCCGTCGGCCCGCAGCTCGGCGGCTTGCTGCCCTGGACGGGCGGCTCGCTCGAGGCGCAGTTCACCTCCTCGCGCATCAGCACCGACAACACCTTCGCCACCCTCAATCCGCAGATCCCCACCAATCTGCGCTTCACCACATTGCCGCTCTGGCGCGGGCTGCGCATCGACGACAATCGCCGCCGCATCGCCATCGCCAAACGCAATCAGACGCTCAGCGACGAGGGCCTTCCGCATGCAGGCCATTGAGACGGTCACCTCGCCGTCCAGGCCTACTGGAAACCTCTACTTCGCTGCCTGCAACGTTACCATCCAGCGCGAGGCGCTTGAGCTCGCGCGTCACCAGGTCGACAGCAACACGCGCATGTTCGAGCAAGGCGTGCTCGCCGCCATCGACGTCGTCGAGGCGGAGACGCAGGCGGCCACCTTCGAGCAGAGCTTATACCGCACAGCAGAACCTTGATGGCGGCGAGAATCAGCTCAAACCATTCTTGCTGCCTGATTTCGAGCACCCTGACTGGGGCCGCCGCTGATCCCGGTCACGCGCCCGACACCGAGGCGCTCGCTGATCATCGTCAGCGATGCGGTCCACACGGCGCCGAGCATCGGCCGGAGCTCGACCGGCTGCGTCTCTCTGACGAGATCAACGAAGTCGACAAGCGCTACTACCGCGACCAGACCAAGCCGCAGATTGACCTCAACGCCACCTACGCCTCGGCCGGTCTCGCCGGCACGGCATTGACGCAGCAGTCGAACCCTTACCGGCGGCTTCGCGGACATCTTCTTCGGCAGCTTGAACGAGCTGGCGGCGCAAGGCCTGCCACCGGTCGAGATCCCCAACTTTCGGGGGCGGTTCGACCACGCCGCCGTTCTTGTTGGGGTCTTTCAGCCAGTCGTTCTCGAATCTGTACAATCGGCGCTTTTCCACGGCCGCCGTCGGGCTGAGTTTTTCGTTCCCCATCCGCAACCGTACCGCCGAGGCGAACCCGGGCTCGGCGGATGGTGGTAGCCAAGCGCATCCAGGCCCAGAAAGCGCAGCTTGAACAGATCGCGGCGCAGGTGCGCAATGCCCTGCAGCGGGTGCAGTCCTCACAACCGTGGCCGCAGTCAGCGCAGCGCGAGACGGGGCTAGCCGAGCGTCAGCACGAGAGTGAAGCAGCGCAGTTGCAAGCCGGGGCGTCGACTGTCTTTCTCGCCCTGCAGAGGCAAACGCAGTTGGCCAGCGCACGCAACCGCGAAGCGCAGGCCGAAGCTGAGCTCAACACCGCTCTGGCCGATCTATACCGCGCGACGGCGACCACACTCGAAGAATACTCGGTCGAGCTGCGCTAGAAGTAGCGCCAGTGGGGACCGTCGGGAACGGCGGTCCCGGCAGGGCTTTAGCCCGGCGAAGGTTTGCAGCACCAAATGTGAAGAACCCGCGAGCTTCCGCTCGCACGCAAAGAACGTCCCTGCGTCCTCACGTCCAGAACGGCTCTTCCGCTGGCACAAACTGGATTGGCAATATCCGGAAGAAACGTCTTGAGCCAATTGCCAAGGTCTTCCATGCCGGGCTGCTCGGAGATCACGTGTCCCAGCAGCACCAGCCCCTTGGGGCTACCCAGTACGCCGCGGCGTCGGCTGCGTACTGGCGTCGTCAAAGCCGCCGTCGGCCTCTTGCTGCTCGCCGCCGATCACTACGTCGGCTTCCTCGGTCATGCGCGGCGTGCCATACCCAGGGCCGAGCAGCACCTTGCGCACCTTCATGCCCGGGTCGCCCACGAAGCGCACCGCACGCGCCCCGGTCAGCCGCTTGACCTGCGAGGCAAACTCGCCCAGCGTCATCTCCGGAATGGTCAAAACGCCCGGCCGCACTCCGGCGTTCTCGCCGCCCGCGACGCCGATCGAGCGCAGCGATCCGACGACCGTGTAGTCCGGCCGCATCACGTGCATGTGGTCGTGCATGCGCCACACGATCATGCCGTTCTTCTCGATGTAGTCCCTTTTCTCCTGGTAGAGCGGATCTTCGAGCAGGCCTTTGGTCTCGTCGCGGTCGTTCCAGTAGGTCACTTCATGGGCGATCACCATGTTCAGGCCTGCTTCGCTGGCGCGCTTCAACATGCCATAGGTGACCATTACGGTGGTGGCGATGCCGCGCACGTTCGCATCCGGGTTGCCGCCCTTGAAAGTGTCGCGGTAGCTGTCCTCGCGCCATGGCGCGCCGAGGTTCTTGCGGATCGCCGCGACTACCTCCCGGCCCGTCATCACACGGCCCTCCAGTAGAGATCGCCAGCTGGGATCGAGCGTACGGGCGTCTCGGGCAGGACGGTCGCGAGCCACTCGGCGCAACGGCGCATGCCGGGGTCTTGCGAGGCGACGCGGCCAATAGTGACCAGCGCACGCTTCTCGCCCGCCGTGAACGCATCAGCGGCGTAGCAGGTGTTCTCCCACTCGCGAACTTCGCCGGCGAGCGTCAAGTCGGCGTCGCGGTAGCGCTTCCACATCGTCTGTGCGTCGAGGAAGCCGGGGTAGAGGAGCACCCGGCGCACGGCGGCCTTGCGGTCGCCGACCGCGCGGAGACCTCCGCGCAGCCCGAGCTTCGCCCGCACGTGCGCCACCGCCTCTTCCGCGCTCGTTGCTGGGATTTCATACAGCGCGTCGTCCGAGCGGCGCTCGCCCCAGCCCAGCGACTCGGCCAGGCCGGTGGTCATCTCGGCCCGCCTTTGCGCCAGCCAGTTGTCGTGCAACCGAAAGACAACCAGTCCGCGATCTTCGATCAGCTTCTTCTTCGCGCGGTAAACAGGATCGTCTTCACTCAGTCCGGGGAAGCCTCGTCGGCCTCCCGGCGGGGCGGGCGGAGGCGGGCCGTCACTGCGGCCGAAGAACGTGGGCTCGAGCGTCACGATCAGATTCGCGCCGGCGCCCGCTGCCTTGCGCAGGACGTCAACGGTGGCCATTGCCGTCGTAGCGATGCCGCGAATGGGCGTGTCGGGGTCTCCCGCCTTAAAGCCGTCGTTCCCGTCGGTGATCCAGTCGCCGCCGAGCTCGGCCCGCAAGCGTACGGCGATGGCGTTGGCGGAGAGCGGCTCCGCGCCATGGCTCGCCAGCGGAGCGGCGGCTGCGGTCCCGGCAAGTTGCACAAAGCGGCGGCGCGAGATGTCTATCCTGCTCATGCCCGTGTGGATGATAGCGCATGTGCCGTGGACGTCAGCGCAGCGGAGATGGCGTCCGGCGACAGCGGCAGGTTGGTCAGAAACTCGTCGTGCGTGCGTGCGCCGCGATAGGCGGGACGGCACTCGGGCTCACGCAGCAGCTGACCGACCAAAGCGAGATCGAAGGCGTGCAGGATCGTACCGTGGTGCAGCAGCGCAAGACGGGTCCTGCGCTGGGCATGCCCGCCGAATTTGCGGTCACCAACGGCGAGGTCGGAACCTTCCGCGCGCGCGTCGGGAGCCGCGAGTGCCCGCGCGATCAGACCGAGGATGGCGTCATAGCTCCAGGCGACGTCCAAGAACGCGGGCCGCGCCTCGAGCGAAAGCGCGAAGGCGTAGTTCAGACACCCTGGGCCGACAAGAACCGCGCCGCCGCCAGAATCGCGCCGCAACACCGGTGCGCCAGGCAAATGCGGATCGAGCAGGAACGCTTCCTCATCGCCCGAGTGGGGGAGCACGGCCGCGACGCGGTCCGCCTCCCACAGCAGCAGCGCCTCGCCGTCCGCGCCGTCGCGTTCGACGCGCGCGAGCGCCTCCCGCTCCGCCTCCAAGCCCAGCGCCGGCGCCAGCCGTCCTAAACCTTCGATGCGCAAACTCGATAGCCCGGTAATGAGAGCATAATAGCCATGCTTCGCGCCGCAGCCGGTTCCGGCCCAGCGCGGCGGCCGGTCTACCTCGACTGCGCCGCCACCACGCCGCTCGACCCGCGCGTCGAGGCGGAGCTGATCCGGTCGTTGCGGGAAGATTTCGGCAACGCCGGCAGTCGCACCCACACTTACGGCTCGGCGGCGCGGCGTGCCGTCGAGCAAGCGCGCGACCGGGTGGCGCATCTCGCCGGGGCCGCGCGTGGCGAGGTGTTGTTCACCTCCGGCGCGACCGAGAGCAACAACCTGGCCCTGCTCGGGCTCGAAGCCCACGGGCGTGCGACCGGCAAACGCCACATCGTGACAAGCTCGATCGAGCACCACGCCGTGCTCGAGCCGATCCGGCGCCTGGAGCAACGCGGCTTCGAGACGACCTGGATCGATCCCGAGCCCGGCGGCTGGGTCGACCCGGTCAAAGTCGAGGCCGCTCTGCGCGACGACACCCTGCTCGTCTCCGTAATGCACGTAAACAATGAGACCGGCGTGCGCCAGCCCCTCGCCGAGATCGCAGGCAAGCTCGCCCGCTCGCAGGCCTACTTTCACGTCGATGCGGCGCAGGGCTTCGGCAAGGAGATCGATGAGCTGCGCCTGCCGCGTCTGGACCTGATCAGCATCAGCGGCCACAAGCTCTGTGCGCCCAAGGGCGTCGGCGCGCTCATCTGCCGCAGGCGGGACGGCGAGCGGCCGCCGCTCGAGCCTTTGGCCGTGGGTGGCGGACAGGAGCTCGGCCTGCGCCCCGGTACGCTGCCCGTGGCGCTGATCGTCGCTTTGGGCAAGGCCGCCGAGCTTGCGGACGAGGAACGCAACGAGCGCCGCCGAACGGTCAGCCGCATCCAAACTAAGCTGCTCGACGGCTTAGCTGCGGCGGGCGTCCGGCTGCATGGCGACCTCGAACGCCTCTCGCCTTACATCGTGAACGTCTCGTTCCCGGGCCTGGAGGCCGAAGAGGTGATGGACGCCTGGCAGGACCTCGCCGCCGTTTCCGACGGGGCCGCCTGTACGTCGCAATCCTATACCTGCAGCCACGTTCTGAGCGCGATGCGGCTGCCGCCGGCCTGTCTCGCCGGCGCGGTCCGGCTATCATGGTGCCATCTCTCCGAACCGCCCGACGCGGCGGCTCTGGCTGCAGCTCTGGCCGCCCCGCTTCCATGACTCCAAGCGAAGACATCGTTCGCTACAAGCGTTCCCGTTTCTCTACGCGACTGCCGACTGGGCGGATCTACACCCGCTCGCACTACTGGCTGCGCGCGGACGGCGAGGGCGTATATCGCATCGGGCTGACAAAGTTCGCCACTCGCATGTTGGGCGACCTAGTCGAATTCGAGCTCACGCCGGCGCCCGGGGACGGCGTCGAAGTGGGCGAGAAGATCGGCTGGATCGAGGGATTCAAAGCGGTTTCCGACCTTTACGCCGTCGCCAACGGGGCGTTCCTGGGAGTCAACGGCGCTCTCGCGTCGGACATCACTCTGCTAGAATCCGATCCCTACGGCGAAGGTTGGCTCTACTCGGTCAAGGAGAGCCGGAACCGGGCGGGTTAGACGTCGAGGCGTACGTGCACGTACTCGACGCCACGATCGACAAAATGCTCGCCGGCCGTGGAGAAGGAGATCCGAATGCCTAAGGCGGGATATGTCATGATCGGCGGCTTTCTGGGCGCTGGAAAGACGACCGCTGTGCTGCGTCTGGCGCGGCATCTGAGCGATCGCGGTCAGAAGGTCGGCCTCATCACCAACGATCAAAGCTTCGGCCTTGTCGATACGGCAATGGCGCGCTCTCAGGGTTTCCCGGTCGAAGAGATCACCGGAGGCTGCTTCTGCTGTCGCTTCGATTCGCTCGTCGACGCAGCGGACAAGCTCAGCGCAGGCTCGCGCCCCGACGTCTTCATCGCGGAGCCGGTGGGCAGTTGCACCGACTTGCGCGCCGCCGTCAGTTATCCGTTGCGCCGCATCTATGGCGACGATTACGAGATCGCGCCGCTGAGCGTAATGGTCGACCCGGTCCGTGCCGCGCGGGTGATGGGGCTCGAACAAGGTAAGTCCTTTTCGGACAAGGTGTTATACGTCTACGACCGGCAGCTCGCGGAAGCCGACCTGATCGTCATCAACAAGGTGGATCTGCTGACCGCAGAGCAGCTGTCTGAGCTTCGGGACGCGCTGGGCCGTCAGTACCCACAGGCGGAGATTCTCGAAGTCTCCGCGCGTTCCGGCGACGGTCTCGACGCCTGGTTCGACCGCATCGCCGATGCGGAGATGGGACTCGCGGACGCGCCGGACGTCGACTACGAGATCTACGCCGAGGGCGAGGCTCTGCTCGGCTGGATGAACGCCACGGTGCACCTTTCTTCGGACCACCTCGTCGACGGCAACGAGGCGCTGCGCGACATTGCCGACCGCATCGCTGCAGCCGTCACCGGCGGCGACATCGCCCATTTGAAGATGACCTTCACGCCGGATGAGGACGCTGGCGACATCGGCGTTCTCAATCTGGTGCGTAACGACACCCGCCCGGAACTCGCCCACATTCTGAAGGAACCGCTCGACGCGGGCGAGCTCATCATCAACCTCCGCGCTGAGGACGATCCTGAGACTCTGCACGCCGCCGCGCTCGACGCCGTGAATGCGTGGGCCGAGGCCGAGCAGGGCAGGCAGGTGGAGATTCTCCACAGCGAGCGTTTCCGGCCCGCTAAACCGTCCCCCACATATCGCATGGCGACTGCATGACGGAACTTCGCGACAACCCGGCCCAACCGCCGCGCATCGTCTACTGCCGTTGCGCCTACTCGCGCGTGGTGCCGGCCGATGTGAAAGACGCTGTGCTCGCTTCGCTCATCGAGGCGGCGGTGGACTTTGACGCCGCGCCCGATCTGTGCGAGATGTCGGCGCGGAAGGACCCGCGACTGAAGCAGATCGCCTCCCAAGGTCCGGCGACGATTGCGGCCTGCTATCCGCGCGCTGTGCGGTGGCTGTTCGGCGCCGCGGGCGTCCAGCTCGACGAGGAAAACGTGCGCATTTTGAACATGCGCGAGGAGTCGGCGGAGGCTATTGTCCGCGAGATCCTGCCCGCGGAGGCGCGCGCTTGAAAGGCGGCCTCAATCTTCCCGTCCTGCGGGTTGCTCTCTACGAGGGCTCAGGCGCACGGCCGCTCGAGTCGGCGCAGCGGCTCGCCTTGACGCAATCGCTGCTGGACAAAGGTTATCGCGTGACCCGCGTCAGCCAGGGCGGAGCGCCCCCGGCCGCCGCCGACGGCAACGCGTTGGCCGTGCTGGGTCGCTTCGAGCAAACGTTTCCCGAGCAGGCAGGCGATTCTGATCAGCCGGTCTTCTTCCGCGACGTCGACGGCATGTCCGCCGAAGACGCAGTCGCCATGGTCGAAGACCTATGCAAGCAGCGCGGTCTGCATGAGCCGGGCGGCTGGAAGCCCTGGTTCCCGGTGATCGATTACGACCGCTGCACCAATTGCATGCAGTGCCTGAGCTTCTGCCTCTTCGACGTCTACGGCGTCTCGCAGGACGGCAAAATCCAGGTGCAGAACAATGACAACTGCAAGACGGACTGCCCAGCCTGCTCGCGCGTCTGTCCCGAGGTCGCCATCCTGTTCCCCAAGTACCGTCACGGCCCGATCCACGGCGGCGAAGTGAGCTCGGACGACATCCGCCGCGAGTCGATGAAGGTCGACATCTCCGCCCTGCTCGGCGGCGACATCTACCAGGCTCTGCGCGACCGCAGCGCCAAGGCCAAGTCGCGCTTCTCGAAGGAACGCGACGAAGACCGCGCGCTCAAGGAGCGCAAGCGCTGCCTGACCAAGCTGCAGCAGGACTTGGACATTCCGGCCGAAGTCTTCGCCTCGTTGCCCTCGCTTGACGAAATCCAGGAAAAGGCCAAGCTGGCGCGCGAACGCGCCGTCGTGGCGAACGGAGCGGCCAACGGCTCAGGAGGGCAGGGCTGATGGTCGTCGGATTTGCCAAGCGGATGCTCACCGAGCCTGACCCGCGCGCGCTGCGCAAGTTCGTCTGGAACTTCGGCGTCAAGGGCATGCGTTCGGTTCAGACGTTCAAGAAGCGTATCAAGCAAGGCGAGCACTTCCCGCCGTTCCTGTTCATCTCGATCATCTCCGGCTGCCAGTTGCGCTGCCAGGGCTGCTGGGTGGACGTGGCAGCCGAAAGCAAGAAGATCGAGCTCGAGGATCTGGACCGCATCGTCACCGACGCCAAAAAGCGCGGCAACAGCTACTTCGGCATCCTGGGCGGCGAGCCGTTCCTGCATCCGCAGCTTTTCGACCTGCTCGAACGCCACCCGGACTGCTACTTCCAGATCTTCACCAACGGGCACCTGATCGACGACGCCCGCGCGAAAGAGCTGCGCCGGATCGGCAATGCCAGCCCGCTCATCAGCGTGGAAGGCACCCAGATCATCAGCGACGAGCGTCGCGGCCGTAAGAATGTCCTCGACAAAACGCTCGCCGGCATCGAAGCCTGCCGCCGCAATCGCTTGATCACCGGCGTCGCGACCAGCGTGTGCAAGACCAACATCGACGATTTGGTCAACGAAGCCTGGCTCAAGCGGCTGATCGACATGGGCGTGCACTACGCCTGGTTCCACACTTACCGCGTGGTTGGGCCCAACCCTTCGGGCGAGCTCGCGCTCACTCCCGAGGAAGTCCTGCGCGTGCGCCGCTTCATCGTCGAGACGCGCGCCAAGCTTCCGATCGCCATCGTCGACGCCTATTGGGACGACGAAGGTCAGGCCTTGTGCCCCATGGCGACTGGCGTAAGCCATCACATCAGCCCCTATGGCGACGTGGAGCCTTGCCCAATCATCCAATTTGCGACAGAATCGATTCACGACAGGCCGAGCCTCTACGAGACGATGACGGAGTCGGGCTTCTTGCGCGACTTCCGCGAAACAGCGGCCAAGGCTACGCGCGGCTGCATCGTGCTCGAGAGGCCGGACCTGGTTCGTGAGATCGTTTCGCGCCACGGCGCGCGCGACACGACCCAGCGCCAGACCGCGTTCGTCGAGCTGGAAAAACTAACGAGCCGCCGAAGCCAGTACAATCCTGGCAACGAGATCCCCGAAGAGCACTGGGCTTATCGCTTTGCGAAGAAGCACTGGTTTTTTGGTTTCGGCGCCTACAGCTAAACTGCAAGGCGACACTGCATGCAAGAGCAGCTAACGGTTCTGACCATTCCTAAGCTCGTCCCGCAGCAAAGTGCGCGGGCGACGCAGGAGAATATTCCGGCTGAACGGGCCGAGCGCGAAGCTTTGCGCCGGCATGTGGCGGCCTATGTCGCTGAGCATCGCGAGGAGCTTACGCCTCCGCTGCTCAACACAGAGCTGCGCCGCCGAGCCGAGGACGCGACGCGCGCCGCCGGCCTCGACGCAAAGTTTTCTGACTACGTGGGCGTATTGCTGAACAACGAAGTTTGGCGCGAGCACTTGGCGTCGACGCCGTTTGAGCGCCGCCTGCTCCTGCTGCCCAAGTGCCTGCGCGTGGAAGACCGCTGCCCGGCGCCGTTCGACGAGTTCGGCCTGCTGTGCAAGCAGTGCGGCCTGTGTACGATCCAAGACCTGCAAGAGGAAGCCGAGAAGCTTGGCTACGCTGTATTGGTCGCCGAGGGCTCGGCGCTGGTGATGGCGCTGATCCAGACGGGCAAGATCGACGCAATTGTGGGCGTGAGCTGCCTTTCGGTGCTCGAGAAGGCGTTTCCGCACATGGAGAACGCTGCGATTCCCGGCATCGCCATCCCGCTGCTCCAGGATGACTGTAAGGACACGGCCGTCGACGTCGAGTGGGTGTGGGACTACATCCACCTCACGAGCGACGATCGGACACGGCGGCTCGATCTCGACGCGTTGCACCGGACGGTCGACGAGTGGTTCGCTCCGGCGGCGCTCGACGAGGTTTTTGGCGGCGCGGCCGAGAGCGATGCTGACCAGTTGGCGCGCGCCATGCTGGCGCAGGCGGGCAAGCGCTGGCGGCCGTTCCTGACCCTGTGCGCATATCAAGCGCTGCAATCCGATCCGCACGCGGAGCCTCCAGCCGCGTTGCGCAAGGCCGCTATTGCCGTCGAGTGCTTCCACAAGGCGTCTCTGATCCACGACGACATCGAGGACGAGGACGACCTACGCTACGGCGAGCCCACGTTGCACGCTTCGCACGGCGTGGCGACTGCGATCAACGTAGGCGACCTGTTGGTGGGCGAAGGCTACCGGCTGCTCGCCGAGTGCGACTTTGAGCCGGCGGTGCGAGCGGAGCTCGTTCGCATCGCATCACTCGGCCACCGCATGCTTTGCCTCGGCCAAGGCGCGGAGCTGGCCTGGATGCGCGAGCCCCGGCCGTTGACCGCGCAAGAGGTCCTGGCGATCTTCCAGCGCAAGACTGCTCCGGCGTTCGCCGTCTCGCTCGAGATTGGCGCGGCTTGTGCCGGCGCGGACCAGCGCGTGTTCGAAGTTCTGCGCAAATATAGCGACGCCCTTGGTGTGGCGTATCAGATTCGCGACGATCTCGACGATCTCGAATCGGGTGCGGACGGTGTGGACGATTTGGCGGCGCTGCGTCCTTCGCTTCCGCTCGCTGTCGCTTACGAGCAGGCTCGTCGCGATCCCGTGTCGCGCGCGGCTCTCGAAGCCGCTTGGCGCAGGAAGCCCTCGCCCGCGGCGCGGGAAGCGCTCGAGCAGTCCGGCGCCGCAGAGCGCTGCCGGCAGTTGCTCGAAAGCTACAAGGAAGAAGCCGTTCGCTCAATCGCCGACCTCGATCATGCGAGCCTCAAGGGTCTGCTTCGCCGGGTCGTCGGCAAGATCTTCAGCGTGGAGATCGAGGGATGGTGCGGTGAGTTTGAGACTCGAAATGCTGCAGGTCGCGAGGCTGGCGCCGAAGTCGCTCGGTGACGCGGCGGACCTGTCAGCGCAATTCTTTTCGAGTCGCATCAACCCGGACGGCGGTTTCCAGGACCGCGAGGGCGCGAGCGATCTCTACTACACGGTGTTCGGCCTGGAGGGCTTGCGGGCGCTCCAGCGTGAGCTTCCCACGGAAACAGGTCCGTACGCCGAGTCCTTCGGAGCGGGCGACGCGCTCGACTTTGTTCATACAGCCTGCCTGGCGCGATGCCGCGCCAACCTCGACCTGCCGCGCGACGGTCGCATCGCCGAGCGACTAGAGCGCTTCCGCACCGCCGACGGCGGCTACAATCCGGCGGAGGACGCTTCGCACGGCACGGCATACGGCTGCTTCCTAGCGCTCGGCGCCTACCAGGACCTCGGCCTCGAACCACCCCGGCCGGGGGCGATGTTTGCCTGCCTGGAGTCGCTGCGCAGCGCTGACGGCGGTTTCTCGAACCAGCCCGGCGCGCCGGTCGGCCTGACGCCTTCGACCGCCGCGGCCGTCACGCTGTATCGCGCGCTCGGGAGGCCGGTCCCGGAGGGCGCCGCGGAATGGCTGCTCGCGCGCTGCTTGCCCGAAGGCGGCTTCTTCGCTACGCCGCTGGCGCCTTTGCCGGACCTGCTCTCGACCGCGACCGCCCTGCACGCGCTCAGCGGCGCGGGCGCCGCGCTCGACGCCGTGCGCGAGCCTTGCCTCGATTTCGTCGACAGCCTCTGGAGCAACCAGGGCGGCTTCTACGGCCATTGGAGCGATGACGCGCAGGACTGCGAGTACGCCTACTATGGTCTGCTGGCCCTGGGGCATCTGAGCCTCTGAAGCGATGGACGCGGCACGCATCGAATCCACGCTTCGCACGCTGCGAAGCCGCCTGCTCGAACAGCTCCAAGGCGATCACTGGGAGGGCCGCCTGTCCTCCTCGGCGCTCTCGACGGCGACGGCGACGATTGCGCTCACGCTTGCCGGCGGCGCTGAGCACGAAGCTTTGGCCGCGCGGGGGACCCAGTGGCTGCTCGGTGCGCAGAACGACGACGGCGGCTGGGGCGACACCGATCTGAGCCTGAGCAACATCTCGACGACGGCGCTTTGCTGGGCGGCGCTGACGTTGCGCAGCGCCGATACCCAAGCCGCCGCGGCCTACATGGAGCGCCACGCCGGCGGGCTCACGCCCGAGGCGCTCGTCGCGGCCATCAAACGCCGCTACGGCAAGGACCACACCTTCTCGGTCCCGATCCTGACTGTGCTGGCCATCGCCGGCCTGCTCGGGGAAGACGGCTGGAAGCGGGTCCCGCAATTGCCCTTCGAGTTGGCTTACTTCCCGCAGAGCTGGTACGCCGTGCTGCAACTCCCCGTTGTGAGTTACGCGCTACCGGCGCTCATTGCGATCGGCCAGGCGCGCCATACGAAGCGCCCCAGCCGCAACCCCGCGACGCGCCTGTTCCGCAACGCCGTCCGTGAGGCGACGCTCGACAAGCTCGCGAGCATCCAGCCGCCCAACGGTGGCTTTTTGGAGGCGACGCCGCTGACGAGCTTCGTCTCGATGAGCTTGATCACAGCTGGGCGCCGCGACCACGAGGTCGTGCGCAAGGGGCTTGCGTTTCTCGTTGCGTCCGCGCGCGAGGACGGCAGTTGGCCGATCGATACGAATTTAGCGACCTGGGTGACCACGCTGGGCGTGAACGCTTTCGGCGCCGCACCGCTTCCGTTCGACGAGCCCCAGCGCCTTGCAATCCGCGACTGGCTGCTCGCTCAGCAGTTCCGGGATGTCCATCCCTACACCGGCGCGGCCCCCGGCGCTTGGGCCTGGACCAATCTGCCAGGGGGAGTCCCTGACGCCGACGACACGCCCGGCGCACTGCTCGCGCTCCATCGCTTAGGGGTTGACGCGAGAACCATCGAGGCCGCCAAGAACGGCGTGCGCTGGCTGCTCGACCTGCAAAACTCTGACGGGGGCATCCCAACGTTCTGCCGCGGGTGGGGCGCTCTACCGTTCGACCGGAGCAGCCCGGACCTGACTGCTCACACCCTGCGAGCTTGGCAGGCTTGGAGCGGCACCGTTGGCTCCGAGCTTGAAGCACGCCTCCAAAAGGCCATACCGCGCGCCATCCGGTTCCTCGAACGGGCGCAGCGCCACGATGGCGCCTGGACGCCTCTTTGGTTCGGCAACCAGCACGCTCCCGAGGACGAAAACCCAACCTACGGCACGGCGCGCGTGCTGCCCGCCCTGCCACCGGATTCCGATGCGGCCAAGCGTGGCGAGCGCTGGCTGCTCGACGCCCAGAACCCCGACGGCGGTTGGGGCGGCGCGCCGGGCGTCGCGGCTTCGATCGAAGAGACGGCGCTGGCCGTCTCGGCGCTGGCCGCCCGACCTTCTGCCCGCGCGGCGGTCGAGCGCGGCCTCGACTGGCTCGTCGAGGCTACCGACGAAGGTCGTCGCACGCCGCCATCGCCGATCGGCTTCTACTTCGCCAAGCTGTGGTACTTCGAGGAGCTCTACCCGCTGATCTTCGCGCTCGAAGCGTTCGACGCCGCATCGGAAGCGTCGCTCTGAGCGAGCATTTGGCGCGCGCGGACCAGCTCAGCCACGCTCCAGGCTTGGGCGAAGCAGCCGCGCGGCCGTTGCGGTTCGGCGTCGAAGATCTCTGGGACCTGTCCCAATCCGGCGTCCCGCAGGTGTCTTTCGAGCGCGGAGAGCACGTCCGCGGGCGCGGCTCCACGCACCCGCAGGCAAGCCGCCACATAGGGGCCCAGCAGCCAAGGCCAGACCGTCCCCTGGTGGTAGGCGGCGTCCCGGCTACGCACCCCGCCCTCATACCGCGCGCAATAACCAGGATCGCCCGGCGCCAGGGTACGGAGGCCGTAGGGCGTCAGCAGCTCACGCTCCACCGTCTGCAGCACCGGCTCCCACTTGGTGCGATCCAGCACCGCGTGCCGCAGGCTGATGGCGAACACCTGGTTTGGGCGTATCGAGTCGTCATGATTCAATTCGTCGACCACGTCGAAAAGGCAGTTCCGCTGTTCGTTCCAAAACAAGCGGTTGAAGCTCCCTTGCGCCCTGTCGGCAAGCCCCGCGCAGCGGTCTTGCCGCTTGCCGTCGCCAAAGTGGCGCGCAAGCTCTCCGAGGATGCGCAGCGCGTTGAACCACAGCGCCTGCACCTCAACTGGCTTGCCGCGGCGCGGCGTCACCACCCAATCGCCCGCTTTGGCGTCCATCCAGGTCAGCTGCACGCCCGGCGCGCCGGCGTGCAACAAGCCGTCCGCGTCGGCGCCGATGCCGTAGCGCGTGCCGCGCTCAAACCAGTCGACAATGCTGCATAGGGCTGGATAGAGCTCCGCCTCCACGCCGCCGGCGTCGCCGCTGTGCTCGAGGTAGGCCGCGACGGCGTCGAAATACCAAAGCGCCGCATCGACCGAGTTGTACTCCGGTTGCTCGCCCTGCTCGGGGAACCGGTTCGGCAGCATGCCTTGGTCGACGTGCTGCGCGAACTCGACGAGAATGTCGCGCGCCGTCTGGTCCTGACCGAACGCGAGCGTCAGGCCGGGCAGGGCGATCATCGTGTCGCGGCCCCAGTCGGCGAACCAGGGATATCCGGCGATGACGGTCTTCCGGTCCCCACGCCTCACAAGAAATTGGTCCGACGCAAGGGCGAGCAGACGGCCGGTCTCGTCTTCCGGCGCGGCGCGGTCGGCGATCGCCTTTCGCCGCTTGCGTTCGCTCTCACCGAGCGAGGTGGCGTCGGAAGCGCGCCGCTGCTCGAGCGAGGCCACGATGGTCGCCGTAGGCCGTTCGTTCAGGTCAAAGCGCAAGACGAGCGGATTGAAGAGATCTTCCTCAAAATCGAGCCCCCGCGCCCGCTCCATCTCGTACTCGAAGCGGTAGAACCACAGGCCGGTCGCCTCCGCCGAGGCCGCGTCGTGGGCGAAGTGGAGCCTCGGCAATTCGCCATAAGGCTGGATAGAAGCGCAGCCGTCGCCAAACTCCACGCGCGGGTCGAGGGCGGAGCTCGCGTGGGTCAGCGAATGGTAGTCGCGAAACGCGACCAGCGGATAGAGCTCCAGGCGAAGTCCGGCCGGCCGCTCACTTCGCTCTGTCAGCGCGTACTCGACCACTACAGTCTCCTCGCCGTGGACCAGGTAGACGTGCTTCTCGAGCTCTACCCCGTCTACCTGGAATGTCCAAATTGGGAACGGATCGAGCCGAAAACCTTGCAGGTACATGTACCCTTGAGGGGTGAATCACACCGGGATAGCGGTTCGCGGACAGGTCCACGGACCGGTCTCCGAGATACAGCGTCTCCTCGATCTTTGATAGCAGTAGAGCTCGGCCCGCCGGCGGATGGACCGCCGCCGTCAGCAGCCCGTGGTAGCGCCTGGTATGGATTCCAGCGATCGTCGATGAGGCGAAGCCGCCTAGGCCGTTCGTCTCGAGCCATTCCTTGCTGAGCGACTGAGTGAGATCGCGGCAAGCGGTGGCGTCGAAGCGAATCATCGTCCTCTCCTGTCAGGTTCCGTTCTGCTGCATCAGCTTGGCGGTCAATGCCGTCCAGCCTGTTTGGTGCGAGGCGCCCACGCCGCGCCCGTTATCGCCGTGGAAGCATTCGTAGAACAGGACCAGGTCCCTCCAGTTGGGGTCGTCGCGGTAGCGCGGCTCGTCCCCATGCACGGGCCGCCGCCCATTTTGGTCGCGCAGGAAAAGGCCGCTGAGGCGGTGCGAGAGCTCCTCGGCCACCTGCCACAGGTTCATCATCCGCCCCGACCCGGTCGGGCATTCCACTTGATACTCGTCGCCTAGGTAGTGGTGGAACCGTTGCAGCGACTCGACCAGCAAGTAGTTGATCGGAAACCACACCGGCCCGCGCCAGTTGGAGTTGCCACCAAACAGCGTGGTCTTCGAATCGCCCGGCTCGTAATCCACGCTGTAGTCCGTCCCGTCGACATGGAAGGAGAAGGGGTGATCCTTGTGGAGTCGCGAAACGGAGCGGATGCCATGCGGCGAAAGGAACTCGTTTTCATCGAGCATCACCGCCAGGATGCGCCTGAGCTGATCCGGATTGGCGATTGAGAGCAGCAGCCGCCGCCCCTCGCCCGGCGTTTCCATGCACGCGATGTTCGCGGTCAGATCGGGCCGGTTTGCGATGAACCACTTCAGTCGCCGGTGGAACCCGGGCAGCTTCTCGAGAATGTCCGGCTCGAGCGTGCCCACGGCGAACAACGGAATCAGGCCTACAATCGAGCGGGTCTTCATCGGCATACGCGAGCCATCGGGCAGTTGCAGCACGTCGTAGAAGAACCCGTCCTGCTCGTCCCACATGCCAACCTCGTCCGGACCGTGGCTGTTGATGGCGTGGGCAATGTAGAGGAAATGCTCCCAGAACTTGCTGGCCATGTCCTCGTAGGCCGCGTCGACTCTCGCAAGCTCGATGGCCAGGGCCAGCATCGCGAGGCAGTACATGCCCATCCAGCCCGTGCCGTCGGCTTGCTCGATGTGGCCGCCCGTCGGCGGCGGCGAACTGCGGTCGAAGCAGCCGATGTTGTCGAGGCCAAGGAAGCCGCCTTCGAAGACGTTGCGGCCATCGGCGTCCTTGCGGTTCACCCACCAGGTGAAGTTGAGCAGCAGCTTCTGGAAAACGCGCTCGAGGAATTTGTAGTCGCCCTTCCCACAGCGCCGCTGGTCCATTTTGAACACCCGCCAGCAAGCCCAGGCGTGGACGGGGGGATTGGCGTCTCCGAAGGCCCATTCATACGCGGGCAACTGCCCGTTGGGGTGCATGTACCATTCGCGCAGCATGAGCGAGAGCTGATGTTTCGCGAGCCCCGCGTCGACCAGCGACAGCGGCAGCATGTGGAACGAGAGATCCCACGCCGCATACCAGGGGTACTCCCATTTATCGGGCATCGACAACACATCGGCGTTGAAGATGTTCCCCCAGGAGCTGTTGCGCCCGTGTTTGCGCCCTTCCGGCGGAGGCGGTTGGGCCGGGTCGCCGGAGAGCCACCTGCGCACCACGTAGTGGTAGTACTGCTTCGACCACAGCAGGCTGCCCAGCGACTGGCGCATCACGTTCTTCGCGTCGTCAGACAAATCCTGGGGATCACCTCGCCGTAAAACGCGTCAGCTTCGTTCCTGCGGTCGGAGAAGATCTTGTCGAAGTCCGCAAACGAGCGCTGGCCGCCGTCGTCTGGATGGAATCGCAAGCGAAACACATGCGACTCGCCCGGCCCGAGCGTTACATGATGCCAGGCGGCGGCCTTGGTTCCCTTGTGATCCGGGTTGACGGCGTCCTCGTTGCCGCCGACGACGCGGTCGTGAAACGCGTCCTTGAAGAAGCCGTTCTCTCGTGAGCCCCACATTCGCCGGACGTTGGTCTCGTTCTCGGTAAACAACAGCTCCGGCTCGCCTTCGCACATCAGTCGGCGCGCACCGTAGCGCTCGCCATTGGTGCGGATCGAACGGAAGCCGTCGCCGTTTTCGCCGGCCTCAGCCGTGGGTTTGAACGCATCCCAGTCCCAAGACCAGGTATTGCGAAACCAAACCGTGGGTAGCAGATCAAGCTCCGCCGCCTCAGGCCCGCGGTTGAAGGCCTCGATGCGAATCAGAATGTCTTCAACGTCTGCCTTGGCGTATTCGACGAACACGTCGAAGTAGCGGTTTTCATCGAACACGCCTGTATCGAGCAGCTCGAGCTCAGGCTGGTCGCGCCCGCGCCGACCGTTCTCTTCCACCAGCCGCCGGTAGGGGAACTCTGCCTGCGGATACTTGTAGAGGAACCGCATGTAGGAGTGGGTCGGCGTCGAGTCAAGGTAGTAGTAGCACTCCTTGACGTCCTCGCCATGGTTGCCCTCGTCGCCGTTCAGGCCGAACAACCGCTCTTTGAGGATGGGATCGCGTCCGTTCCACAATGCGAGTGCGAAACAGCACTCCTGATGGCGGTCGCAGACGCCGGCCAGTCCGTCTTCATTCCAGCGATACGTGCGCGAACGGGCGACGTCGTGCGGGAAGTACTCCCAGGCTGTGCCATGCGGCGAGTAGTCCTCGCGGACCGTTCCCCAGGCCCGCTCGCTCAGGTAGGGTCCCCAGCGTCGCCAATTCTTCTTCCGCTCGTTCGTCTCGCGAAGGCGGGCGCTTTCGGGATTCGTCGGCGCCTCGGCGTCGGGGGGATCTTGTTCCTGAGCCATCTACTGTAAGGAAGGCGATCCGGGACCAGATGTTTCCCCACGAAGGGGTTTTCGTCCTAGGCTTCCCGCCGCTTCGCCTGCTCCGTCAGACGTTCGCAACCGCGAACGGTGAGGGCCATCATGGTCAACGTCGGGTGATAGCTGCCCGTGGTGACGAACGGGCTGCCGCCGAAAACGTAGACGTTGGGCACGTCGTGCATGCGGCAATAAGGGTCGAGGACGCTCGTCTTCGGGTCTGCGCCCATGCGCGTGCCGCCGACTTCGTGAATCAGCCCGCCCGGCGTCGAGATGCTCTGGCCGACCGCGAGGATTTCGCCCCCGGCCTCCGTGAAGATCTGCTTCATCATCTCCGTGCCGTCTTCCCAAATGGCGCGCTCGTTGTCGCCAAACGTGCAGGAGATATTCAGCACGGGGATGCCCCAGGCGTCCTTGACCTTGGCGTCGAGGCCTGCGAAATTCTCATAGCGCGGCAGCATGTCCCCGGCTGACATGTAGATCCTTGCCATGGCCGGATAGTCCGGATGCTCTGCTTGAGCGCTGCGCCGTAGCCTTTCTTATCGAGGGCGTAAAGAGGGCGCTCGCTCTGTCCGCCGGACATGCTCATGCAGTAGCCGCGAATGAACTTGGGGTGCCGCGACTCGATGTTGCGGAAGTTGGCGATGAACGCCCCGCTCGACTTACCGTCATCGTTGCGCGGCGGACTGTTGCGCAATTGCGGAAACACGCCGCTGACGCTCGCGCCGGCGACCTGATCCATGATGTAGTGCCCGAGCATGCCGCTCGAGTTGCCCAGACCGTCTTTGTGCGAGTTCCACAGGATGCGCACCGACTCGAGTGTAGAGGCAGCGACGATCACGTTCTTGGCCTTCGCCTCGTACTCTTGCTTGGTTAGCCGGTCGATGTAGGAGACGCCCCGCGCTTTGCCATCCTTGCCCATCAGCACGGCGCACGACTGAGTCCGGGCGCAGGTCATACGCTTGGTCGCGTCGGCGGGAGGAAGCGTCGAGACGATCGAGTTGAACATCGCGCCAATGTCGCAGCCCTCGCGGCAGGCGCCGCAGAAGTGGCATGCCGGCCGGCCCTTGTGCGGGCGGCTCAGCTGCGCGATGCGGCGGTGCGTGGCGGGCAGGCCCATGCGCAGCGCCGTCTTGCGCGGAACTGCTGCTCCACGCAGTTGTAGTTCATGCCTGGCAGGAACTTGCCGTCGGGCAACTGCGGATAGCCCTCCGCGTAGGCGCTGACCCCGATGTGTTCCTCGACCTTGTCGTAGTAGGAGTGCGATCTCGGCGTAAGAGATCGGCCAATCATCGCCGTAGCCATCCCGCGAGGCAGCCTTGAAGTCGAAGTCGCTGAGGCGGTGCGCGGCGCGCGACCAGTGCAGCGTGCGGCGCCCACGATGCGCGAGCGCACCCAGGTAAAGGGCTTGTCGGGAGGGTAGTGTAGGGTTGTCGGCGTTCCGGCTCCACACCAGCGGCAGCTTGTCGCTCGAGGCCGGCTGGCTGCGGCGGCGGTCGAAGCTCAGGCCGCGGTTGGGCCGCTCCCAAGGCATCTCGTGGTGCGCGAAGTCGCGGCTGGGCTCGGGCATCGGGCCGGCGTCGAGCACCAGAACATCCATGCCGGCCTCGGTCAGCTGCTTGGCGGCCCAACCGCCGGTCGCGCCGGTGCCGACGACGATGGCGTCGAAAGTGCGGGTGGGAGTTTCGCGTGTGATTTCCATGGTTCGCTTCTCCTCCGCCTTAGGCGCCGTGGTCTTCCTTACAGGCTGGAAATTCGGCCTGTGGGCCGCCACCCTTGTACTCGAGCTCGTCAATCAGGCCGACCTTCGACGTGTAGTAGCCGGAGATGGTCTGCCGTTTGATCTGGACGAAGAAGCGCTCGAGCAAGGTCTTGGCGTCGTCTTCGTTCTCTGCGAGCGCAGCCAGGATTTGGTCGCGCTGCGGCTCGGCGGCTTCGGCGAACGGCTTGCCGAAACGCGACCGCGCATCGGCGTCGATTGCAGCAAGGCCGTCGGTCCAGGCCTTTTGGACGCTCGGGTCGGAATCGGCCACCAGATCGTCAATGAAGGCGGCCACGCCCGCCGCGCTTGCTCCGCCGGAGTGCTCATCCGCAGGGATGATCATCTCGGAGATGCAGTCGACCAGCATGTTCTGCGCGGGCGAGAAGAAGCGCAGCGCGGTCGAACCGACCGCCTTGGATGCGGCGTGATGCCCGGCATTCTGGGCGGCGAGCGGCGTCGCAGCTGCGCCGATTGCGATCAATTGCAGCGCATTTCTTCGTTTCATTCCGTCGTCCTTCGTGTGGCTTCGCGGCCGAAAGGTCCACTGGTTGGGCGGATGCGAGCGCAATCCGGTTACGATTCTCGAAAAACGTTCGCGCCGCCGTTCGAGTCTAGAAGTCGAGATTCCGCGTGATACGGACGCCTTCTTTCGCGAAGGTTTCCAGGAACGTGCGAATCCGTTCCCGCGCCTCCGCCTCGTTTTCCACGCCTAAGTTGATGTTGAGCAGATCGACCATCCAAGGGGCTTTTTGTCCGAATCGAACGTAGTCCTCGGCGATGGCTCGCGCCACGGGCAAGGTCGTCTGCTTAGAATCGTCGTGGACGTCCACGTCGCGCGCTTGTTGCAGCTTGGCGTATTCTTCGGCCAGCAGGCGTTCGAACAGCGCGGGGGAAAACGCGTCGCCGGTCTTCGAGCCGGTCTCCGGGTCGTCAGCGGTGAGCGTGGCCTGCTTGTGGAGCCATTCCCACAGGATGCTCAGCCGAATCTCGCCCGTCGCCATATCTTCCATCAGGTAGAGCACGTCGTCGTTGCCGAAGAAGTCCGCCGGCTTGAGCGCCGCCGCCTGGAAGCCCTGCTCGAAGGCGTTTGCGTATTGGATGGCGACGCTGAGCAGGTCGCGCGCGCCGCGGATGGTGCGCGGCGCTGGCTCGAGCAAGGTTAGCCCGGCGGCGTCGGAGGGTTCGTAGGTCAGGGCGGGGAAGGCGCGTCCGGCCTGGTTGGCCTCACCTGCCTTCTCCCACACCGGCCGGATGATATGGACCATCTTCCAGTGCGCCACCCACTTGCCGCTCGCGCCTTCGCGCTGCTCGCGCTCGGCCCCGGCGACCGCGCGCTTCATGCTCTCGGCGACGCCGTCCTTCGAGGCCGACCGGGATGTTCGGCTCCATGCCGCCCTGCCACAGCACCGCGCGGCCGTTCGCGTCCGGCGTGTTGGTGGCGCGCCGCACACGGTCCTCATAGTTGCGCATGTAGCCGTAGGTCATCGTCACGGCGTCGATGTTCGGGTGGACGAAGTCGGATCCCAGGCCATCGCGTCGGCCACGCTGTTGATGTAATCCCAGCGGCCGGTGTTGAAGCCCACGAAGCGGCTGCGCAACGCGGCGCGAATCTCCATCAATTGGAACGAAGCTTCGAGTTGCTCGACCAGCACGTAGGTCTTGATCGCACCGTCTTCTAGCCCCAGGTGCGCTTCCAGACCGGCCAGGATAGCGTTCCAGAGCGCGGCCTCTTCAGCGGTCTGGATCTTCGGCAGGTAAAGCACGATGCTCGCGTCCTGGTCGCTGAGCGTGCGGTGGTTATGGGTGACGTAGAGCGCGGCGTCGACGATCGAGGCCGAGAACCCGCTGCCGTCGGTGTTGCGGATGTGGCGGTCGTCCAGGTGGAGACCACGCGCGCGGAAGATGCGCGTAGTGAAGTCGAGCTGCTTGCGCCAGTCGGCGATGATTTCTCGTCCGAAGAAGCCCTTTGCCCAGGCGTTCATCTCGCCCGCAACCTTCTCGGCGGCGGTGAGGAACACGGGTTCCCGGGCATACGCGAGCTTGAGGTTGCGCTGGTTGTCGAGCGACATCGTCTCGACTTGGCCCAGCGCGTCTTCGCCGTCGAACATCCAGCCGTCGGCGCCGGAGAGTAGGGCGTAGGCGACGTTGCGGATGCTTTTCTCGAGCGGCGCGTGCGGCTTGGCCGCCGGGCCGGTGCCTTGGACCCACTGGCGCTCGAGGTCAGCCGGGATGGCGCAGCCTTCGAAGCGGCCCGCGCGGGCGTCGGCGACGCTCAGGCCCGTGCGCGGAATCTTCGAGTCAGGGTCCAGGAACGCGATGCGCTCGCCCGCATCGGCGCGGCGCTTGCGCCGTTCGAGCCGTGCCGCCATCAAGGCCTTGCGGTCCGCGTCCAACGCTGCCACGGCTCGGATGGCCCCGAGCGCCTCGTCGGTCAAAATGTCCGGATACTGCTGCTGAACTCCGCTGCGAATCTCAATCATTGCGCGTCTCCTCGCTCCGCACATGATAGGGATTTTGGGGCATAGAATGCGAAAGGGCCGGCGGTTTCGAGCCGCCGGCCCCGAGTAAACGTTTCTCTCCTGACCCTAGGCGAGGATGTCTTTGACGACCTTGCCGTGGACGTCCGTCAGGCGGAAGTCGCGGCCCGAGTAGTGGTAGGTGAGCTTCTCGTGGTCGATGCCCAGTTGGTGCAGGATCGTCGCGTGCAGGTCATGCACGTGGACTGGATTCTCGACAGCGCGGAGGCCGAACTCGTCGGTCGAGCCGTAGGTCGTGCCGCCCCTGAAGCCGCCGCCCGCGAGCCACACCGAAAAGCCAAACGGGTTGTGGTCGCGGCCGTTCTTGACCGCGCCGCCGCCGCCGCCGACTTCGACCATCGGGGTGCGTCCGAACTCCGTCGCGCACAGCACGATCGTTTCATCGAGCAAGCCGCGGCCCTTGAGGTCCTTGACCACCGCGGCGAAAGGCTGATCGGAGTCCTTCGCATTGACGCGGTGCTTGAGGATGTCGGTGTGGGCGTCCCATGGATCGCCCTTGTCGTAATAAACCTGCACCATGCGCACGCCCTTCTGGATCAGACGCACAGCCGTCAGGCAACCACGCGCGGTCGAGCCGGGCCCGTAAAGCTTCTGCGTCTCTTCGGACTCTTTCCGGATGTCGAACACTTCCGGCGCCTCGGTTTGCATGCGGAAGGCCGTCTCCATGTTTTGGATCACGGCTTCGAGCTCAGGCGCGCCCGGATCGGTCTTCGCCATGTTCATGCGGTTGAGCTTTTCGATCAAGTCGAGCTCGGAGCGTTGCCGTTCCGACTTGGTGTACTCGTTCTTGATGTAGGGGATCAGATCGTTCGGATCGAAATCGTTGGGCTGGCGCGGCTCCTGGTCAGAGATGAACGTGCCTTGGTGGACCGCCGGCAGAAAGCCGTTCGACCAAAGCGGCGGGCCGACGACTGTAGGCTGATTGGGGCACAGCACCACGAATCCGGGCAGGTCCTGGTTCTCCGAGCCCAACCCATAAGTCAGCCACGAGCCCATCGCCGGACGTCCGGGCTGGATGTGGCCGGTGTTCATCATCAACAACGAAGGTTCGTGGTTGGGGATGTCCGTGTTCATCGACCGGATGACGCACATGTCATCGGCGATCTCAGACAGATGCGGCCAAATTTCCGACATCTCGATGCCGGATTCGCCGTACTTGGCGAACGTAAAGGGCGATTGCATTAGCGAGCCGGTCTTGCGCTCGGTTTTGACGTAATCACCTGGCATCGGCTGTCCGTTGTACTTGGTCAGCGCGGGCTTGGGGTCGAACGTGTCGATGTGGCTCACGCCGCCGTTCATGAACAGGAACAGCACGTTCTTGGCCTTGGGCTTGAAGTGCGGCCCTTGCGGCCGCAGCTCGGCCTCGGGTCCGAGCGAGGCGGCCCGCGAGATCGACTGCCCGATCATGTTGGCGAACGCCATCATGCCGAAACCGGAGCCCATGGTGCGGAGGGCGTCGCGGCGAGTGAGCGGTTGGGTGCGTTTGTGATTCATCGTTGTCTGGCCCTCCTTGGTTAGTTCATGAACAGGAATTCGTTCGAGCTCAGCAATGCCCTGGCGTAGAGGTTCCAGGCCGTCACCGGTTTGTCGCGATAGTCGTCGTCGGCTTTCTGGTTCTTCTCATCAGAAAGGAATGCGAGACCGGCTTGTACTTCGTCGGTCGTCGGGTCGCGTTGGAAGAGCAGCTCGTAGGCACGCGCGATCTTCTGCTCCTCGGTCAGCTTCACAGGAGGCGCCTTCTCGGCAGTCTCGTCCTTTGCGCCCTTCTTCCCTTTCTTGTCGCCCTTCGCTTCCTTGGCCTTGGCTTCGGCTTCAGCCCGGTTTCGAGGCGCGCTCGACGAGCTTCGAGGCTGCGTCGTAAACCAGCTCCGAGTTCATGAAGAAGAGCCGTTGCAGCGGGACGGAGGTGACGAAGCGCTGCGAGGCCGAGATGCCTGGGTTCGGGAAGTCGAACGTCGCATGGTAGTCGGCCAACTGGAAGCGGCTGACTTTGCCGTAAAGCGCCCGGCGGTGGAATTCCGGATTGTCGATGTCCTTTGAGGGACCGCCGACTTTTTCGTCCTTCAGCAGCCCGCTGACGAACAGCAGCGAGTCGCGGATCTGCTCGGCGTCGAGCCGTTGCCGGCCAAAGCGCCAGTAGAGGCGGTCCTGCGGATCCTTCGCCATCGCAGCTTCGTTGGGATCGCCCGACTCGCGGTAGACGTAGGACAACATGATGTCGCGGTGCAACTGCTTGATCGACATCCCGGAGTCGAGGAAGCGCTGCGCCAGGTACTCGAGCAGGTCCGGATGCGACGGGCGCTCGCCCACCTGACCGAAGTTTGACGGCGTGTTGACCAGTCCGGTGCCGAAGTGCCACTTCCAGACGCGGTTGACGATCACGCGCGCCGCGAGCGGGTGCTTCACGATGGCTTCGGCCAGCTCTAAGCGCCCAGAGCCCTTGGTGAAGAGCTTGTTTTGGTCCTTCGGATCGAGCACTTGCAGGAAGCGGCGCTCGACCGGCTCGCCCAAGTCGAGCGGGCTGCCCCGTTTGTGCAGCGGCAACTCGGTGATCGTGGGGGAGTCTTTGACTCCCATCACGAACGGATACTGTTCGCCGCGCTCCTTCTCGAGCTTCTTCAGGTCCGCCTTCATGCGCTCGAGGTGGGCCTGAGCAGAAGCCGTCAAGCGGCTTTCGAGACCCCAATCCTTCACGCTGAGCAGGCCCGGCTTGCGGCCCGGCGAGCCGTCCGCCTTCTTCTGCGCATCCAGGTCGAACAGGAAGACGTCCATGTACAGATTCGCGCGGACGCGTTCCATCGGCTCGACTTCGATGTAGTACTTCTGGAAACTCGTCTCGAACTCGTTCGGCATCGGGATCGGCGGCTTACCGTCGAGCGGCCAAGCCTTGGTCTCGATCTTGTCGTTACGTTCCTTGTTCTCTTCGTACTCGTCCATGATGGCGAGCAGCTTGTCCTGGAACATGGCGGCCTGGGTCTCAGCGGCTTCGAGGTTGCCGCCCTGCTTGACGAGCGATTGCCACTCCATCAGGTAGGGGTAGTTGTTCGGCGGCTTCGCGAGGAACTCGATCCAGCGCTGCAGGATCTCGACGTCGAGCTTGTGGTCGTAGGCTGCGCCGACGACGTCCTTCTTTGGCTCGCCGGTCACTTCCCAGGCGGCGACCATGTAGTCGCGCGTCTGGTAGGCGAGCTGCCGCGAGATCTGTTTGGCTTCGTCGGAGAGAAAGTCGCGGATGCGCTTTTGCTGCGCCTTGACGATCTCGTTTTTCGCGCGCCAGTGGTCCACCACAGCCTGCTCCACCAACGGGTACTCGTGATAGGGGCTGTTGAAGAACACGCCGGCGAGCGCGTAGTAGTCTTTGTTTGAAATCGGATCGTACTTGTGATCGTGACAGCGCGCGCAGGCGACGGTCAGGCCGAGGAAACCCCGCGTAACCACGTCGACGCGATCGTTGCGTTCATCGGCGCGCATCACCCAGGCGTCGCCCAGATCGTAGTACCACGGCCCGGCGCCTTGGAAACCCAAACCAGGCAGCAGCTCTTTGTTGAGCGAGTCGTCGACGATGTGTCCCGCTGGAATCACCGCGCGGCGCTCCTCGTCGGTCATCTCGTCCCAGCCGCTCACTTGCAGGCGGCCCCACTTTTCTTCCTCGCCGTACTTTCCCTTGGGCTTGTCTTCCCATTCGGTCTTGCCCATCAGGTCGGCGGCGAGTTGCGCCTTGACGAACGTGTCATAGGGCATGTCGTCGTTGAACGCCTTCACCACCCAGTCGCGGTAGAGATAAGCCTTCGGGTAGGGCTCATAGCCCATGCGGTTCTTTGCGATGCCGTGCAGGTCGTCTTCGCCGAAGCGCACCACGTCGAGCCAATGGCGACCCCAGCGCTCGCCGTACTTCGGCGAGGCGAGCAGCCGGTCGACGAGTTTGGCATAGGCGTCGGGCGACTTGTCGTTGATGAATTCTTTGACTTCCTTGGGCGTCGGCGGCAGGCCCGTCAGGTCCATCGAGGCCCGCCGGATCAAGGTGCGCTTATCCGCCAGCGGGTTTGCCTCCAGACCCTCGGCCTGCAGCTTCGCGAAGACGTAGTTGTCGATGTAGTTGTGGATACGCTTGTCCCGCAACTGCGGCGGCTGAGTCTTGGCCAAGGGCTGGAAGGACCAGAAGTTCCGCTGCGCCGGGGTGATCTGGAAGCCGTCGGCGGCCTTCGTGATGATGGCGTCAGGCTCTTCCGGCCAGGGCGCGCCCTGTTCGACCCACGTCGTGAGCGAGGCGATCTGGTCGTCCGCCAGTTTGCCGCCCATCGGCATTTTCATGTCTTCGATCTCGTGACGAATCACCTTGATCAGCAGGCTCTCGCCCGGCTTGCCGGGCACGATCGCGGGGCCGCTCTTGCCGCCCTCGAGGATCGCTGCGCGCGAGTCGAGACGCAGACCGCCCAGCTTCGTCTGCGTATGGCAGGCGTAACAGTTGTCAGCCAGCACTGGGCGGACTTTTGTCTCAAATAAATCGACGCCGTTGACCGGCTCGGGCGCCGCGGACCCCACCGCGGCGAATAGAAACAGTAAGGCTGGAACACGCTTATCCATCAAAATCGACCTCCGGTTGAAAATGAACTTCGAGCCGGCGCTTCGAATGCGCCGCCTCACGCGCGAGCTGTCGTCAAGCCACGCGGCCGGAGTATCCGGTCCACCAGGTCATCCGGACGGAGAAGCGAGCAAGAAGATTGCTGTGCATCGCGATTCGCCTACCGTCTTGAACTCCATCAAGCTATCGATCCGACAACAGAGTTCGGATCGAACGAGTGAGTGCAGACGGAATGTGGAAAGCCTTCTCCGAGAAGGCTGCGAAACCAGCTTGGGTTCTAAGTGAGTGGCGCTCCCGGTCTGGGAGTTTCAGCGAGGAAAGGGCGCAGCGTCGCGGTGCGCGCCATGCACTAGTATGGAAAGCCTCTCAGAAGCTTGTCAATGAAAGTCTAGTCAAGTTGCGTGTGGTCGCCCGCACGTCTATTCTGAGAAGAAGTCGCCGCCGTCGCAGACTCGGGCCCAGACGCCCCGCCATTCTCCCGTCAGAATCTCCCGGACTCCGTCCTCGGAACCTTCCAGGTGGCGCGTTCGTCGTCTTTCGTTCGCAGTCTATGTCGTTCTACAAGCGCCACGCGCCTAACCTCCGTGAACACACGCGGCCTCGCCCGGACTTCTCTGAATTCGAAGGGCCTGCGGCACTTGCCCGTGAGGAGAAGATCCCCTCGACCCAGTGGGAGGCCGAGTGCGCCCGTGGGAAGGAGTTCGGCCTCGAGCCTGCGGATTCGATCGAGGATAAGACCGAGATATCCGTTTTCCAGCGCGGCGAGTTGCCGCACTGGTCGGGCATCAACACGTTTCTCAAGACGCCGTATCTCGAAGATGTGCGCAAAGTCGGCGAGTATGACGTCGCGTTCGTCGGCGCACCGTTCGACATTGGCACCACTTACCGGGCCGGCACACGTTTCGGCCCGCAGGGCATTCGCCGCATCTCGTCGCTCTACACCACCTACAACTTCGAGGCTGGCGTAGACCTGCGCGAGAGCCTCAAGATGTGCGACGTGGGCGACATCTTCTGCCCGGCGAACATTACCAAGGGACACGACCAGATCACCAAGGGCGTGGCGCACATCCTGAGCCAGGGGACGTTGCCGATGATCATGGGCGGCGACCACTCGATCGGTTATCCCTGTGCGCGCGGCGTGGCCGAGGTCGTCGAGGGCAACGTCGGCATCATCCACCTCGACCGCCACATCGACACCCAAGAGAAGGACATGGACGAGATCATGCACACTTGTCCGTGGTTCCACGCAACGAACATCCCCAACTGCCCGCCCTCGAACCTCGTGCAAGTGGGCATCGGCGGCTGGCAGGTGCCGCGGCCGGGCGTCAAGCAAGGGCGTATCAAGGGCACGAACGTGCTCACCATCGGCGACATCGAGAAGATCGGCATCGAGAAGACCATCGAGATCGCCCTCGAGACCGCATGGAAGGGCGCGAGCGCGGTTTACCTCTCGTTTGACGTCGATTCGGTCGACGCAGGCTTCGTGCCGGGCACCGGTTGGCCGGAGCCGGGAGGCTTCCTGCCGCGTGAGGCGCTGGCCATCTTAAAAGGCGTGGCCAAAGAAGGCATCGTGGCGATGGAGGCCGTTGAGGTCTCGCCGCCGTATGACATCTCTGACATCACGGCGCTGATGGCCGTTCGCGCCATGGTGGACGTGCTCGCCACGATGGTGCAGTACGGCCGTATCGGGGGCAAGCTGAAGTGATCCTCGCGGCGGAGCCGAGCGCACGTCCCGCAAGGACGGCCGAGCGCCTGGTGCGCTTCGTGCTGCTCGGCGGGACGGATGCGCTGGCCGCCGCGGTGCGCTCTCTGCTTGCGAAGCCGTTGGGCTTCGAGCCTGAGCTGGTCTGCACGAATGCGGATCTCCAGGGTCTCGACCAGCTCGATGGCGAGGCCTTTCTGCTGCCGCTCAGCCTCGAGTTCGGCCTGTTCGAGAAAGAAGCGTTGGCCGCCTCTGTCGCGCGTCTGCGCCGAACCGCGCCGGGTCTAGAGGCGCACTATGACGACGTTCGCTTGAACCATCCGCTACTGGTGGAAGCCTTCTGCGAGATGGCGCACGCTGCCGGCTCGTCGGGCTCAGCACGGCGCGGCGTTCTGTTTGTCGCCGGCGGCGAGGGCGACCCGGCTTCTCGCGCCGAAATCTATGCTCTCATGCGCAACGTTTGGGAGCGTCTCGGCGCGACGCGGGGCGAGGTCGCCTTTCTGCGCCACTCGACTCCCTTCGTTCGCGCGGAGCTCGAACGGTTGGCCGCCGAGCCGCTCGAATGGATCGTCGTTCCGGCGATGCTCGAGCGCGGCGAACGCTTCGCGCATCTCGAGTTGATCGTGGAGGACCAGCGCCGCAACGCCCCGGCGCAGGCTTTGTCTCTGGCCCAGCCTCCCGGCGAGCATCCGGCGGTGGCTCATTGGGTGGCGCAGCGCGCGCTCGACCTTTGGCGCTCAAAGCGGCAGAGCGAAACCGGGCGTGTCCGCTCGGCCAAGCGGGTGGAACGGAGCCCCGCACGACGCATCGGGGCGTCGGTCGAAACCGGAATCGTCGGCGATGCGCGCGATGCGTCGGAATTGCGCGCGCTGCTGCCCGAGGCCGTACTCGACGCCGAGATCGTTTTCGCCAAGGTTACCTGGCACGGCTATGCCACCGGAACGTTCACCGACCCGGTCTCGCTCGACGCCCTGCTCGAAGCCATCCCCGGCCGCGTCGTGCTGCTCGAAGGTCACACCAGCAGCCGCAACGATGGCGGACGAACAGACTGGAGCTGGGAAGAGCACGCGCTCGAGCATCGCGCCTGGATCCGTGCGCAAGAACACGCCTATCTGGAAAAGACAGTTTGTCCGAGGTCATCCATGCCACAAGGCGACTTCCGGTCAACGTGATCATAGTTTACTGGGGACGGGCGCTGCCTGCCTGACGCTTCGGTCTTCGACCTCGATCCCGAGCTTCCAGAGCTTGCCGCGTTTGTGCCCGCCGTTCTGGCCGAGAACGCTGGCGCTCCTCTGCTCAGCTACGCGCGCTTCAAGGGGCCGACGCGGCTGAGCTTGTCGAATTTGTTCGGACTGATCCCGGCGCCGCTGCGTGCGCGCTGGCACGGGCCGAACATGACGCACCTGGCGCGCGTCTGTTGCGCGTTGGCCAGGCTCTATGGCTCGATCTTCGAGCTTTACGGCGTGGTTATTGAGGGCCTTGAACCGCGGCGGTCCGCTGGGATCGCCGGGGCCTCTACCGAAGCCGCTGGGGCAATTACGACCTGACGCTGCAACCGGGACTCGCGGCCGTGAGCCGCGGCGTGGTTGCGGCGGACGTGTTGGCGGCGCGACTGCAGGGGCAAGACCCGAGGCGGAGCGCCTTCTATGACACGGTCGCGGCTACTCTGGGGTTGCCCGCCGAAGCGCTTGATTTAGCTTTACCTGACGATTGGGTGCTCCGGCTGGCCCGACGCTCCCGCTCGACCCTGAGACCCTGTTCGTCTCGCCCTGAAATCCCCGTCTGAGTTTCTCCCCGTCGGGAGCGACACCCGCCTGCCATGCGCGGGCACTGCGTATTGGAGGGATTCCGATGGAGAACCCGATGTTCTGGCCGCTGATGGCGTTCGTTGCGCTGTCGTTCGCGGTGGGCGTCTACACGTCCAAGTTCGTGCTTGGCTCGGGCAAGCGCTTCCTCATCTGCGGCAAAGGATGCCGTTCCTGGTGGTGGGCACCACGCTCGTCGCGCAGGCCCCTGCTGGGAACGCGACGCTGGGCAACACGGGGTTGACCTACGGAGGCGGGTTCTGGTCGGGCATGGCCTTGCCGTTGGGGGGCGTGAGTCTGTTCGTGGTCGGCCGATTCTTGGCCGCGCCGCTCAACAGCATGGACCTGATCACGTTGCCCGAGTTCTTCTACCGCCGCTACGGGAAGAAGACCGGTCGTTGGTCTCGATCGTCACCTTCTGCTCAAGTTCTCCATCCTGCTCGCGGGCAACTTGGCCGCCATGGGCTGGATCCTCTCGATTGTCGCGGGCTGGTCCATCCTGTGGCGCTCATCGCCGGTACGACGGTGTTGTTTGCCTACACCATCGCGGGCGCGCTCTACGCCGCCATCTGGACCGATTTCGTTCGATCTACGTGGCACCGCCGGCTTCTTCCCGCTCGCCGGCTGGCTCTTTCGCCTACCTCTGGCAGGACTGGCAAGGCGGCGCCTTCGCCGGCGCTGCCGCCCGCGCACGTGGACTTTTCCGGACTGACCAGCCTGCCGGAGGCGGCCTGCTCAACTGGGCAATTATCTCGCTCGCTTTCGGTAAACGCCGTCGCGCTCGACTTCATGGCGGGAGCGTGTCTTCTCGGCAAAAATCCGGCGCGACGGCGCGCAACGCTTGCTACTACGCCGGCGTGCTGACCATCGTCGCGGTCTCGCGGCGAGCTTCGCCGGGCCGACAGCCTCATCACGATTGGCGATATCGCCGACACCTGTATGGTGCTGCCGACCATCGCCGTCGGCCACGTGCCGTTCTGGATCGGCTCGATGGTGATGATCGGCGTCGTCGGCGCTTCCATGTCGACCTGCAACGGATGCCGCACATCGCGCGGAACCCGGCGGTCGTCTCGCGCAACATCATCCAGCGTTGGACCGGGCGGATCTCGACGACGAGAAGTTTGTACACCCGCATCGTCGCTGTTCCGATGACGATCGGCGGCGCCTCGCGCTCTACCGCCCCGAGCCCGGCCTGCTACTCGTGCTCGCCTTCGACATCCTCTTCGCCGGTTGCGTCGTGCCGCTGTTCGCCGGCGTTTACTGGCCGTGCAGGTTGAACGGCCCGGCTGTCGCGCCTCGATCGTGTGCGGAACCGGCGCGCGGATCGCGATGAATTTCCTCGTCCCCGAAGAGCTTGCTGGGCTCGACACGCTGCTGCCGCCCGTACTCAGCGCCATCGTGTTCATCCCTGCCTGCTCGCTCACGCAGTCCTCGCGCCAGCCGACACCATGTCGTCGGTCGTCCGGCCGAAGCGCTCGTCCCTCACGGAGACTAACCGCATGCACCCGCCCAAATCCCTGCTCACGCACGCGCTCATGGCGCTCATGGCGCTGGTCGGCCTCATCGCCGCGCCTTACATCCCAGACGCCTGACGGCGCTGGCATTCGGCCGGGCGTGCTGCCCGACGAGTGGATCGTCGGCGGCCCCAACTGCATGGAGGTCCCCGACTTTCAGGTTCACGAGTACAACCCGGACTTCCTCATCCTGCGCCAGTCCGGCTGCAGCCACTACGAGAAGCCGTTTCTCTACCTGATCTTCGGCAAGGAGAAGGCTCTGCTCCTCGACACCGGGGCCGGCACGCCCGACGTGCGCACCGTGGTCATGACGGCGGTCAAGAAGTGGTGCGAGCGCAACGGCCGCGAATTCCGTTGATCGTCGCACACCCACAACCACAGCGGACCACGTCGCCGGCGACAAGCAGTTCCAGGGCATTCCGGATGTGACTTCGTCGGCGCGGATCCTCGACACGGCCGTCCACTGGGGCTTCAAGAGCGAGGTCGATCCCTTGAATACGACCTGGGCGACCGCGTCCTCGAGATCTTCGGCGTACCGGGCCATCAGCGGGCTTCGATCGCGGTGTACGACCGCGAGACTGCCATCCCAACTTCGGGCGACATCGTCTACCCCGGAAGGCTCTACATCGACGGAGATCAGCGGCCTTACCGCCAGCATCGACCGCATGATCGACTTTATGGCCACTCGGGCCTGTCAGCCATGTGTTGGGTTGCCACATCGAGCAGACCGACACGCCGTAATCTGGAATACCCCATCGGCCTGATCTATCAGCCGAACGAGCATGAGCTCGAGCTCAATCGCGGCAACCTGCTCGAACTGCAAGCCGTGGTCCGCGAAATGGGAAGCGACTTCAAGCGCTTCGCGATGCGCGATCTCACGATCTACCTGTCGGTCCCGAGATTTGGAAGGCGCTGCGAGCCCGCCGCGCCGAGGTCGAGGGAGCTCAGCAAGACCCAGTTCAATCAAGGTCGGAGGCAAAGTAATGCGTAGACGTTATCTCGCGCTTTCGGGGCCAGGCCTTGGCTTGGGGCTGCGCGTGGCGATCCTCGAAGCCGCGCCCGTGCTTCTGGAGCAGACTGCTGTCTGCCTGGGTGGCACTCCTGTGGAAGCATCGTCACCGCCGAGACTACTGGTGAGACCAGCGACTGGTCGAACAAGGTCGAGCTCGCCGACCTCAACGCGACGGCCTGGTGGACCCGCTGGCTTGCCAACGGCGGCAAGCACGAGCTGGAAGAGCTTCGACGCTCAGCCGCTCTTCTCAACCAGGGGCCTGGCAAGATGTTCGCCGACGCAACCGAGTAGGCCTGGGACGGAGCTGACGCCTCCGAAGCGTAGTCAAAGCGGCGGACGTGAATGGCGACGGCGCCATGGACGTCTTCTTCGGCGCCACCTACCAGGGCCAGAGCCGGCTGATGCCCAATTCGACGAGCGGTGTGGTCGAGAACGTCTGGTTTGAATCTGCCGAAACACGCTCTCAGCCTGGGCGACGCCGAGTTTGGCGACGCCGATCTCGACGGCGACCTCGATCTGGTCCTCGTCGATTGGGGCGCCGACAACCCGATGAAGAACGACGGCGCGGTGCTGCTCTGGCTCAACGACGGTCAGGGCAAGTTCACCCCCGCGCCCGCCGGCGCCGTGCCGGACAAAAAGATCCGCTTCTCCTGGGACATCGAGTTTGCCGACGTCGACAACGATTTCGACCTCGACCTGATGGTCACTGAAGATGATAGAGGGCGGCTCGTCGAGCATCAACGACGGGCAAAGGCCTTTACCGATGAGACCGAGGCAAGATGCCCTGAGCCACGAACAATGACGAGTACGAGCCGATCGACTTGAACGGCTACCTCGACACCTTCACCATCAACTGGCCGCGGAAATCCGTCGGCGAGAATGCGGAATGCGCAAAGAGATGCTCTGGCGTCCTGACAGCGGCTCGACGTGGGTCACCGACGAGTGTATCTCAGAGCGAAAACCGGCTGCTGATGATGAACTGCATCATTGCTCTTCGACTTGCTGAACTGATGCGTATCGCCATATCTTCATCTACTGTCGTGGAGCAGATCCTGAACGCCGGCGATCAACGACGGACCGCGCCAGCCTCACCGCCGCACAAGTTGTGGCAGGGGCCGGACCGCATGCGCAACGCTTATCGAGGCCGCCGACCGCCCGCGATGAACTGTGTTCGATCCGGTGATGCAGCGCAAGGAGGTACCGGCAAGGTCGATGCGCCGGAGAAGGCCCACTTCGGGACTGAGAATCTTCCCAAGAGCACGGGCGCGCTGAAGATCGTCAGCGCGGCGCTTGGGCTGACGGCTGCGTCCGCGGCGCATCCATGCCAACAATTCGCCCACGCGGCCTTTCGACTTCGAGTCGATCACGCTCGAGGCGGATGGCGCTGCCGCTCAGCCCAGAAGTGGTTGGCACGGAGAAAGCACCTCTGGCAGGCCTGCCCGGCTTCTGCCGCAGATCCCCCGCCATCCAAGCCGTGGCCGCCAACGGCGCCAAGACGGATCAGACCTTTGCGGGGAGCAACTAGATGCAGCAAATCGATCGACGCGGGCCTTCGGCATGGGCGTCCTGCTCACCGGCTGTGGCGGCCTTGCCTCGCCGCCGGCTGCGGAGGAGCCTGCCGCCGAAGCCCCTGCGCCGACTTCGTCATCCGGGCTGACTTCACGCCCCCGACCGAGGTAGAGGGCGACGGCTTCGTGCTCGTTCCGCTCGATACCAAGGTCAACGAGATGGACTACAAGGCCTACATGGCCTCCATCGACCATCTCCAAAAAGACCTTCACCACAGCGACCGCTGGCCGCGCGAAGGTTTGACCATGGATGACGCCGTCAAGGACATGGAGAACGAGCAGGCGCAATGGGAGAAGCGCGAAAGCTTTCCTACTCCGTGCTCGACCCGGAGAAGACGCGCGAACGCGGCTGTTTCTACATTCGTCCTTCGAAGAAAGAGGGCTACGACGCCGTAGTGCGCTCTTGGGTCACGGCTGAGGAGTTCGCCAACGGATTCGACGAGAAGCTCTACGCCTGGGGCCGTAATTGGGTCGAATCGACGTGGCCGTTCGAGAAGGTCGCCTACTTGGGACGCGAAATCTCGAGGGAGGACTGGGACAAACTTCCAGACAAAACCTAGACGGATTCCTGCCGCGCAGCAATTTTGCGTGCTCCACGAGCGCGGCCTCAATCCCTCTGTCTAAAAACAACTTAGATCGTTGACGCTTCACTGGGGCCGATGTAAAATACGTCCCGGCTGGACGACGTTGTCCGGCCAAGTGTACTCGAGCCACGAGGCTCGCGGCCGTGAAGCAAATCTTACGCACGTCAGCGTTGACGGCGATCGCTGTCCTTGCGCCTCTATGCGCTTCGGCGGAAACTCTCATCCGCCTCGACTTACCCCAAGACTATTCCCGATTAGCCGTCCGCGAGATGAAGGCCGAGCTTGGCCGCATCGTCGAAGGCGCGGAGCTTGGCCTGCGTTGGCAGTCCGCCTCAGAGCGTCCTTCCGAGGTGAATGGCCGGACGGTCTCCGTTGCGATCACGGGGCGCTGCTTCGGCGGGCCTCCCAGTCAATACGAGGCAGGGCCGTTGGGTTGGACGAAAACGATCAACGGCCGCGTACTGCCTTTTGTCGAGATTTCCTGCGCCCGCATCGCGACCATTCTCGAGCCCGCCTTGCGCGATGAGCCGCAAGCTGTGCGCGACCTCTTTTTCGGCAAGGCGCTGGCGCGCGTGCTGGGGCATGAGCTTGCTCATGCGCTTTCCCGCACGGAGCATCACGCCCACGAAGGCTTACGCAAATCCGCTCTTTCTCCGCGGGATCTGATGCAGTCCCGCTACCGGTTGGCGCGGGCCGATTTTGCTCAACCGCCGCTCGCCCGGCCGCGTCCGGTGCGTGATCCGCAGGTTGCCCAATCCACTCCGGAGCCCGCCGAAGCCCTAGCTGCCGACTCCGGGGACGACCTCGGACGCTAGCGCCAGATAAGTCTCGTTTATCCTGCCGATCAAAACTTTCCGCTCGCGCTTCGCGTGGGCTGCTTTCTACACTCAAGGGGTACGGATCGCGCCTGCGACGGCGCACCTCCCGTAAACCCGGGCTCCACGAAGTCGGCCCAATATCCCTGAACGATACAGCTTGAAAGGCCCTTGATTGGCCGAGCCGAGCTCTTCGCATCCTGCGAAGAACCGGCGTCTTGTTCCGTTGGACGCACGGGGCGCCGACGGTTTAGCTAGTTGGGACCCACAGACCGTCTCTGATCGGGGCGGAATGTAAGCGGTTCCAGTTCCATGGGGACAATTACATCCCGATTCAACCGAAACGGGGCGACTACTGCGCCTCGGGGGTTTCGAAGGGTTCGCCGTTCACCGGCCAACCCTCAGGAGGTACCGAATTGGTGGGTAAGACTTCGTTCAAGGGCGGCGCGCAACGCCTCGGCATCGCGCTCGCGGCTTCCTTGTTTTGCGTCGCCGGCCTGTTTGCGCAGGCGACGACTTCGATCACGGGCTCGGTGAGCGATGGCTCTGGAGCTGTGATTCCCGGCGCAACGGTTACGTTGTCCGCCGCGCTACTGGGGTGGAGCGCTCGACCACGACGGACGAGCGCGGTGTATATCAGTTTCTGCAGGTTGCGCCCGGCAAGTACTCGCTCGTGACCGAGATGGCCGGATTTAACATGGAGCTCGTAACGGATATCGAAACCGTCGTCGCAACTCCTACCACGCTCGATGTGACCCTGGAGGTCGGCGAAGTCACGGAAGTTGTCACGGTAGAGGCCGACGCGGTCGCGCTCAACACCACGGATGCAACCGTGGGCAACGCTTTCACGGAGACCAAGATTCGCCAGCTTCCGTTGCTCACGCGCAACGTCGTCGAGCTGATGAGCCTGCAAACGGGCGTGAACCAGACCGGTGAGGTCCTCGGTGCGCGCAAAGACCAGAACAACGTGACGCTCGACGGCGTCGACGTCAACGATCAGCAGTCGCCTGAGCCGTTCGGGTCGGTCTTGCCTGTGCCACTCGACTCGGTGCAGGAGTTTCGTGTGACCACCGGCGGCGGCAACGCTGATCTTGGCCGTTCATCCGGCGGCCAAGTTTCGCTTGTGACCAAAGGCGGCACGAATGAGTTCCATGGCTCGCTTTACGAGTTCCATCGCAACACGGTGACCGCGGCCAACACGTTCTTCAACAACTCTTCGGGCGTCAGTCGAGAAAAGCTGATCCGCAACCAGTACGGTTTCTCGGTTGGCGGACCGGTGATCAAGAATCGCGCCTTCTTCTTCTTCAACTACGAAGGACGCCGCGACGCTCGCTCGGCGAGTCAGCTGCGCACCGTCCCGTCGGAAACGCTCAAGCAGGGCATCCTTACGGTCGCCGCAAGCGACGGCAATTCTTATCAACTCACCCCCGCCGAGTTCGCCGCCGCCGATCCCGCCGGCCTGGGTTCCAATCCCCGGATGCTGGATCTGCTCAAACAGTTTCCCGCCGCCAATGACGCAGCGGCCGGCACTGACGGAGGTGCGAACTTCGCTGGATATCGCTTCAACGCACCGCTGCAGATCGACAACAAAGCCTACGTGGCGAAAATGGACTTCAATCTCGACAAGGCCGGCAGCCACCGCGTGAGCTGGCGCGGCACGCTGGCCGATAATGTCGCCGACCTCGAAAGTGCGCTTTCGCAGTATCCCGGTATTGATGGCGCCAAGCAGCTCAACAACAGCCGTGGGTTCGTCGGTACGTATACGGGCGTGCTCACCCCAACGTTGATCAACACCTTCAACTTCGGCTACACGCGCCAGGGCATCGCCACCTCGGGTGTAGAAGGCGCCGCGTTCAACCTCTTCGATATCGACGAACTACAGAACTACTCCCAGCGTGCCAGCTCGCGACACATCCCGACGTACAACATCTCGAACGATCTCAACTGGGTGCGCGGCAACCACAACTATAAGTTCGGAACCAACATTCGTTTCATCCGCAATGTGCGTTCCAGCTCCGAGGACGTCTTCCCTAGCTATGGCCTCTCGCAGGGATTGCTCGGCGGCTTAGGCGCGGATATCCAGCGAGGCCTCAACAGCGTCTTGCAGCAAAAGACAGGCAACGCCTCGCTCGAGCTCGACGACAGCCAGCTCACGACCATCTCGGGCGCTGCGCTCGACCTGACCGGCGCCTTCACGTCCATCGGCGTGACTTATCAATATGACGCCCAAGGGAACGTGCAACCGGTTGGGCAGGCAGCACTTCGTCGCTTCGCCACCGAAGAGTACGAGTTTTACTTCTCGGACAACTGGCGCATCCGCCCGTCGGTCACCCTGACCTACGGTCTGCGCTACAGCTACTCACGGCCGCCCTACGAAACCAACGGTTTGCAGGGCGTCACGACCGTGCCGCTCGAGACGTACATGGCCGACCGTGTCGGCGCCGCTGAGGCCGGGTTCCCTGCCAATGCCTTGGACAGCTCGCTGCTGACCTGGGTTGCCGGTGGTCCGGCGAACAACGGCCCCAACTGGTACAACCCGGATCGCAACAACTTCGCGCCGCGCTTTGCGTTGGCGTGGAATCCACAGAATCCGACCGGAGCGCTGAAGAAGATCTTCGGCAACAATGGCGTCTTTCGCATCGGCGCCGGTGTGTTCTATGACCGTTACGGCAACTTCCTCGTGACTCAGACCGACCAGCAGGGCACCTTTGGCGTCCAGGCCAGCCGGTCCGATCCGACGACGTACAACTTCACGACGGCCTACCGCTATGACGGCGGCTTCCCGGCCCTGCCGGCGGCCCCGGCCGGCGGCTTCCCGTTCACGCCGGCGCTCAACCGCGCCATCGATGGATCTGGCATTACGGCGGCCTCCAATCTGGTTGCGCCCTACAGCATCCCGCTGACCGCCACGTTCTCGCGCGAAGTGCCCGGCGGCATGACGCTCGAGCTCGGCTACGTGGGGCGGTTGGGCCGCAAGTTGCTCGCCCAGCACGACCCGGCCAGCCCGCTGATCTTCTTCAAGGATTCCAAGTCCGGACAGACGCTTGCCGACGCGCTGCAAGCCAACCGCACCCTGTTTGAAGACCAGGGCCTGACGAACAGCATGGTGGCTTCGAATCCCGGCCTCGTTCCCAATCAGCCGTTCTTCGAGAACATGTTCCCAGGGCTGGCCAACTACGCCATCCCGGGCTCGGCCTCGGCGAACTTCTTCTACATCAACAACGACTGGGGCCGCGAGTCGGAGCTCGACACCATCAACGAGCTCGATCGTGAGCTGAGCCCGTTCAATGGAACCGACTACTACCGCGGCTCGAACTCGGCGCCGAACTGTATCGTGGCTACCGGCTGCTATACCTTCTTCGCCAAGCAGTTCAGCTCGCTGCCCATCTGGCAGAACCTGGGTTCCTCGAACTTCCACGGCATGACCCTTTCGCTGCGGAAGCGCTTTACTCAAGGCCTCAGCTTCGACTTCAATTACACTTGGTCGCACTCGATCGACAACAGTTCGGCCGCCGAGGGCAATCTCTCCACGCCTTTTCAGCAGACGGGAGATTTTTCAGACACGGCCGGCAACATCGTCAATACCTTCCGCCGCGATCAGAGCCGAGGCGATTCGGACTTCGACATCCGTCAGCAGTTCAACACGAACTTCCTCTACGAGCTGCCGTTCGGCCGGGGTAAGAAGCTGGCCAGCACGGCGCCGGGATGGGTCAACCAGCTTATCGGCGGTTGGCAGATCTCCGGTCTGATGCGGTACCGCACGGGCCTGCCTGTCTCGATCGCCAATGGCTCGCGTTGGTCGACCAACTACTACGGCTCCGGCCGAGCCTTGATCGTTGGAGACGTCGAAACGCAGCCCCATGCGGACAACGCGGACGGCGTTCCGGGCCTCTTCTACGACGGGCGCGTGGCGCAAAAGAGCATGCGCTTCAACCGCACCGGCCTGATCGGCCCGCGCAACATCTTCCGTCTGGACAACTTCTTCAACACGGATCTTGCGTTGGGCAAGCGCTTCTTCATGCCCTTCGAGGGTCACACGCTGCAGTTTCGCTGGGAAGTCTTCAACGCCTTCAACAACGTGAACTTCACCGGCCGCAACATGCAATTGCGCTACGATCGCCCGGCTGTTCTGGGTCAGTACCGGAACACCTCCGATCCGCGCATCATGCAGTTCGCTCTGCGTTACGAGTTCTAACCCAATCCCAACGTCTCGTTGGAACCCCTCGGCCGCGTGCCGAGGGGCTTTTGTTTTCATAACCGAGCCGCGGGAGCAATCCAGCGGTTCTTCATGCAACAGAGGCTGACGTCGAGCGACCCTCTTCTAAAGCGTGAATTGCGTGAGCGGAATCTCAGCCAATCCCCAAGCCCTTGCAGCTTTTGCGCGGATCGTGTCGAGTGCGGCGCGGTGGGCGTCTCCGTTCTGGAAAAGCCCGCGAGCGAACAGGCCATCGTCGCCCAAGCGCCCAAACAGCAGTCGAGCGTCGAGATCACCCTCGGCTTCCCACGGCGTGCAGGCGCCGAACCAGCAGCCATTGACCAGGTGCGTCGCACCTTCGAGTGATCCCCATCCGCCGATACTGCGCGCCTCCGGAGCAACCTCGAGCGCGTCCCGGTAAAGCGGTTTCCCTTCTCGGTCAATTCGCAGCCGCGTCGAGATGCGGCGGAAGGCGTATTTCTCACCGCGATCGATGCGACCGAACGACCACGGGTCCATCCAGCCAACCCGAGCGTCGCTCTCGAGTGAAATCGCGACCTCCTGGCGAAAGTCCGACGCAGGGAAGGGAATAGACAGCGTGGGATAGATCTCGAGCGAAGCGCCGGCGCCAACATGCGCGCGCATCGACTGCGTCGCGTGACCGCCGTCCGGCATCGAGTGAATCTTTGCAGCGGCCGGCGTCAGCACGACGGCGCGCGCGCCACGCCGAACCTCAATCTCGATCTCATAGCGGTCGCCGGAGAAGAATCCCGGTGCGGCGCTGATGATCTGCACGATCAGCCGACCGTCGGCCAGCTCAAAGCCGCGCATCACGCGCAATGGCGCGCCGGCGTCACGTACCGCCAGCCGGGTGCGGCCGCCATCGGCGTCGAACACCAGCCGGCTTCGCGAATGGATGCGCGCTTTCGGAAGCTCGGCCGCGAGTCGTGCCGTCACGCTGCGTCCGTCTCGAACAGGACGTCCTTTTGAATCCAGTTGATCACCTGCTCCAGGCCCTTCATGTGGCGCAAGTCGGTGAAGACGATCGGCTTGTCGCCGCGCAGCTTGCGGGCGTCACGGTCCATCACACCGAGGTCGGCCCCCACGTGCGGCGCCAGATCGGTCTTGTTGATCACCAGCAAGTCGCTACGAGTGACGCCGGGGCCGCCCTTGCGCGGCACTTTGTCGCCTCCCGAGACATCGACGACGTAGATCGACACGTCGACCAGCTCGGGGCTGAAACATGCGGCTAGGTTGTCGCCGCCCGACTCGAGGAAAAGGATCTGCGTATCCGGAAAGCGGTCGAGCAGCTCGTCGACGGCTTCCTGGTTCACCGACGTATCCTCGCGAATGGCTGTGTGTGGGCAACCGCCGGTCTGGACTCCGCGAATGCGCTCGGCTTCGAGCGCACCGGAGCGCGTCAGGAACTCCGCGTCTTCGAACGTGTAGATATCGTTGGTGATGGCGACGATCCGGTAGTTGTCGCGCATCGCTTTGCAGAGGCGGTCGACTAGAGCGGTCTTGCCGGAGCCGACCGGCCCTCCAATGCCTATCTTTACGGCTGCCATGTTCTCGGTCCTCCCAAAAGTCAGGATTGAAAGAGTCGCGTGTGTAGAAAATGCTGCTGGTGCGCGCGTGCGTCGAGCGCCGGCGTAGCCGCCCATAGGGACGCTGTCGGGTCGCCGCGAACCGCCTCCACCTGCTCGGCCAAGCGCGGTTGTAGGCTCACCAGAATCTCGTGTGCCCGCTCAGGGCTGAGCGACATCGAACGCGTCGCCGCCGCTAGGCCTGCCTGCAGGTTCGACTGTGCGTAGAACAACAGAAAAGAGCGTTCATCGAGTCCCAGACGCTTTGCTACCGCTCCGGCCAATACGGGCGCTTGCGGCGGCTTCACATCGAGCTCGCCCATCTGCGCCGGATAGAGCCTCCGCGCCAAGATCTGTATGCGCCGGCCAATCCTTTCGCCAGCCAGCCGCTGGCCCGGGATGGGCTTCCAGGCCTCGACCTCAGCGCCGAGCGCGTCGAGCTCTCGCGCGGTTTCGGCACGGTAAGCGAGCGCCGCCGCCGCCATGTCCAAACGCCCCCAGCCGAGCTCGATCTGCGTTCTGAGCGTCGCTTCGAGCGCTTCAGGGTAAACCCCGCGACGTGCGAATAGGTCTCGAGCCCGCCAGAGTGAGCGAAGGCGCCAACCGGGAATTGTGAGTCGAAGATCTGTTGCAGACGCAGGAGGCCGAGAGCTTGCATGGCGCTTCTAGTGCGAGTGCCCTCCGCCGGCGTTGCCGTGGAAAGGGCGTTCGGCGCGTTCGACCGTCAAGCCCGCCCGCCGCAGACGCTCCTCGAGAATCTCGTCGTAAAGCACCGTGATGCCGTCGCCTTCGAGGTCGATGTCCCGGTGCATGTTGCCCACCAGGTGTCCTGCGGCGGCGGCTTCATGTACGTCGCGCGGGTGGATGATCGTCACCAGCTCGGGCGAGGCCTCGATCACGTAGACACGGTCCGCTTCGCAGTGGATCACCTGCCCGGGCCAGAGACGCGTGCCGGTCGGCAGCGCAAGGGCAAGCTCGCGACCGTCCGGCGCGATCACCTTGCGGCGCACCCGTGCGCGGTCTTCCGCCGTCATCGGCAAACGGACCGTGACGAACGGCTTGAAGGAGGAACGAAGCTTTCTGTGACAGCATCGATGCGAATCATGTCGGCCTCTCCGGTCAAAACAGAAAATAGCGCTGCGCCAAGGGCAGCTCCTTCGCCGGTTCGCTCTGGACCAGCGCGCCGTCCACGCGCACCGCAAAGCTGTCCGGGTCGATCTCGACTTTGGGGGTGACGTCGTTGAGCTTGAGGTCCTTCTTGCCCACCGAGCGGCAACCCTCCACCGCCAGCAGCGTGCGTCCCAAGCGCGGCGAAAGCTCGCCCGACTCGAGCGAAGCCTTGGAGACGAACGAGAAGCAAGTTGCCTGCGGGGCGCGGCCCAGCGCACCGAACATTGGCCGGTAGTAGACCGGCTCCGGCGTTGGGATTGATGCGTTCGCGTCGCCCATCAGCGACGCCGCAATGAAGCCGCCCTTGACCACGAGCTCCGGCTTCACGCCGAAGAACGCCGGATTCCAAAGCACTAGGTCGGCGATCTTGCCGACTTCCACCGAGCCCACATGCTGCGCAATCCCATGCGCCAGCGCGGGGTTGATCGTGTACTTGGCGATGTAGCGGCGAATGCGGAAGTTATCGTTGCGCTCGGAATCTTCAGGCAACGCGCCGCGCTGCGCTTTCATCGAGTGCGCGGTCTGCCAGGCGGCAGATCACCTCGCCGATCCGGCCCATGGCCTGGGAGTCCGACGACATGATCGAGATGGCTTCCATGTCGTGCAGCACGTCTTCGGCCGCCATCGTCTCGGGCCGAATGCGCGATTCGGCAAACGCGATATCCTCGGGCGCTTGCTTGCTCAGGTGGTGGCACACCATGAGCATGTCCAGGTGCTCCTCGAGTGTATTCACCGTGTAGGGCATCGTCGGGTTGGTCGACGACGGCAGCACGTTAGGGAAGCTGACGACCTTCATGATGTCCGGGGCGTGTCCGCCTCCGGCGCCCTCGGAGTGATAGGTGTGGATCGTGCGGCCTTTGAACGCCGCGATGGTGTTCTCGACGAAGCCGGACTCGTTGAGCGTGTCGGTGTGGATGGCGACTTGGACGTCGTATTTCTCCGCCACGGAGAGGCAGTTGTCAATCGCCGACGGCGTGGTGCCCCAGTCCTCGTGCAGCTTCAGCCCCAGCGCCTCCCGCGCGGACTTGCTCCTCGAGCGGCCCCGGCCTGGATGCGTTGCCCTTACCCAAAAAGCCGAAGTTCAGCGGCAGGTCTTCCACGCCTTCGAGCATCCGTTGGATGTTCCATGCGCCCGGCGTGCAGGTGGTCGCCTTCGTCCCCTCGGCCGGGCCCGTGCCGCCGCCGATCATCGTGGTCAACCCGCTGTACACAGCCTCCCAGGCCTGCTGTGGCGCGATGAAGTGGATGTGCGCATCGATGCCGCCGGCGGTCAGGATCTTGCGCTCTCCGGCGATGATCTCGGTTCCGGGGCCGATCGCGAGACCCTCCGTCACGCCGCTCTGGATGTCCGGGTTGCCGGCCTTGCCGATGGCCGAGATGCGCCCGTCGCGCACTCCCACATCCGCTTTGTAGACCCCTGTGTAGTCGACGATGATCGCGTTCGTGATCACTAGGTCCGGCGTACCTTCCGCGCGGCTGCGCTGCGATTGCGCCATGCCGTCGCGGATCGACTTGCCTCCGCCGAATACGGCTTCTTCGCCAGGGACGGCGAAGTCCTTCTCCACCTCGAGAATGAGATTCGTATCCCCGAGGCGCAAGCGATCGCCCGTCGTCGGGCCGTAGAGCGCGGCGTAGCGCTCGCGACTGATCTTCAAAGCGCTTTTCCCCCCAGCGGCCCGTTCACGCGAGCGTTCATCCCGAACACGATGCGATCCCCTCTCACCGCCACCAACTCGACTTCCCGCGACTCGCCCGGCTCGAAGCGCAGCGCAGTGCCGGCGGGCACATTCAGCCGGAAACCGTACGCTTTGGCGCGATCGAACTCGAGCGCATCGTTGACCTCGTAGAAATGCGCGTGCGAGCCGATCTGGATGGGACGGTCGCCCACGTTGCGCACAAGCACCATCAGCGTGTCCGCGCCCCGGTTGAGCTCGATCTCGCCTTTCTCGATGAACTGTTCGCCGGGAATCACGGATTTGTCCTCGTTTGCCCTTCCGCTCAACGGATCGGGTCGTGAATCGTCACGAGCTTGGTGCCATCCGGGAAGGTCCCCTCGACTTGAATCTCGGGAATCATCTCTGCGATGCCTTCCATGACGTCTGCGCGCGTGAGGATCGTCGCCCCGAACTGCATCAGCTCCTGTACGGATTTGCCGTCGCGAATGCCTTCGAGCACTTCTGCGGTGATCAGCGCGACGGCTTCCGGATGGTTCAACCGGAGCCCTCGTTCTCGCCGCTTGCGGGCGAGCTCGGCCGCGGTAAAAATGAGCAGTTTGTCTCTTTCTCGTTCGGTCAGTCGCATAGACGCAGTTGTCGTTGGCGCCGGCAGGCGGCTCGGGGGTGCGTCAGGGCAGGGTTTTCTGCGACGTGGAAGAGCGGCAAACCGGGCCGACCTTCCTCAGACTATCGCAGGGTCCGCGATCCGTCAGGGAAAAATCGGCTCCATAACGGATATTCATCGAGCGGCCTCGCCGTCTGAGGCAAGGCCGGCCGCGCGCGCCAGAATTTGCATCGTTTTGCGCGCCGTGGTCTCCCAGCGAAACCCCGCCGCGCAGCCCAACGAACGGGCGTGCAGGCGCTTGCGTAGGTCCTCGTCGAGCGCCGTCGCTTTGAGCGCCGAGGCCAAGCCCTCGCGTGTTTGCGGCTCGGCCAGCAGCACTCCTTCCCGTAGGCCGCCTTCGAGCGCGGCGTGATCGAAGGCGATCACAGGCGTCCCGCAAGCCATAGCCTCCGGAATCGTCAGCGAGAACCCCTCGTGCTCGCTCGGCAGCACAAACGCCGTGGCGGCTCGGTAGAGGTGTGCGAGGTCTTCCATCGGCGCGTGCGGGGCCCAAATCACCGCGTCGCTGACGCCCGCCCGCGCCGCCACGCCAACCGGATCGAGCCCCCAATTGTCGGGCCCTACGAGGACTAGTTTTTCCGAGACCGCCCCTTGCGCCCGCGCTAGCGCCAGGGCCTCGAGCAGCATCGGTACGTTGCGTCGCACAGAGAGTTTGCCCGCGAACAGGAAGAACGGCCCCAGCGGAATGCCGTACTTGGCGAGCGTCTGGGGTGGCGCGGGCTCGGGCTCCTCTCCTCGCGGCGTCAAAGTCTCATCCGCACCCAACAGGACGACGTCCACTTTGTCCGGGTCCGCGCCATAGAGCCGCACCAAGTCGTTCTTGGTCGAGGTGGAGTTGGCGATCACCCGTCTGGCGCTGCGAGCGCTGTGTTGGAAAAAGGGCGTCGTGCGCATTCGGGCGTGCCATGGGAAGTCCCCCGGACGACCGTCGTAGATGCCGAGATTGGACGCCACTCCGCGCCCTGCAGCCCCCCAGGGCAGCGTGTAGGGTCCGAAGACCAGCTCACGCGCGCCGAGCTTGCGGGCCAGGGTGAGGTTTTCCCAAATGAGTGGGCTGCCGCGCAGAGGGATCTGGACCAACTCCGCTGTCGCCAGCGCATCTGCGGGTAAGTTTGGCTCTCCCGGCGCGTAGAGGCGGATGCGCTCGAATGGGACATCCATCCGGCCCCACCAGCGCAGCAGGCATTCCAAGTAGCGACCGACGCCCGTCAGCGGCTCGCACAACCGTTTTCCGATGACGGCGAGCTCGGGCAAAGCCCTGCTACTGGTCACGCCAGGAGCTTCTCCGCGAGCTCGACATGTGTTCGGAAGGCGGGATCGTCGTAGAGGACGAAGGTCACACTCTTGAGGGTATTGTCCGGCTGCTCCAAGCAGCCGACAACGGTCTCGATTGCAATTTGCGCTGCGCTGCGCATGGGATAGCCGTAGACGCCGGTACTGATCGAGGGCATCGTCACCCGCAGCGCATCGTGTTCTTGGGCGAGTCGTAACGAGTTGCGGTAGCAGGCGGCGAGTTGCTCTGCCTCTCCGCTCTTGCCATCCCGGTAGATCGGACCGACTGCGTGGATGACCCAGTCCGCCGGCAGATCGCCGGCGCTCGTCACCACAGCTTGGCCCGGCGGACAACGGCCGATCTGTGCACGCACTTCGTTCAACTCTCGCATGATGCCCGGTCCGCCCGAGCGGTGGATCGCGCCATCGACTCCGCCGCCGCCCAGCAGTCCGCTGTTGGCCGCGTTGACGATCGCATCCGCCGCAATCGTGGTGATGTCTCCTTTTTGGAACACGAGTCTGTGTCCTGCCACGTCAAATTCCATCGCCCGACATTCTAACCACTTCGTGTTTCGATCTAGTACTATTCGGTTTCCTAGGTTTTCGGAGCGCCCGTTCGCCGAGCCGGTGGAAGAGGCCCCATCCTCGCTAAAATGGCGGTTCTGCAATGACTACCGCCAGACCGCGCATCTTTTCGGGCATGCAGCCCACCGGGACCCTCCACATTGGGAACTATCTCGGCGCGCTGCGCAATTGGACTGAAATCCAATACGAGTTCGAGCCCATCTTCTGTGTTGTCGATCAGCACGCGATCACGCTCTACCAGGACCCCAAAGAGCTTCGCGAGGCCATCGACCGTACCGCCGCTCTCTACATCGCGGCCGGCATCGACCCGCAGCACTGCGCCGTTTTCGTGCAGTCGCAGATCCCGGGCCACGTCGAGCTTGCTTGGATCTTCACCTGCGTCACGCCAATGGGCTGGCTCAGCCGCATGACGCAGTTCAAGGCCAAAACACAGTCGAAGAAGGAAGAGTCGATCGGGTCGGGCCTGTTCTGCTACCCGGTGCTGATGGCGGCCGACATTCTGCTCTATCAAGCCCAAATCGTTCCCGTCGGCGAGGACCAGTCCCAGCACCTCGAGCTCACGCGCGACATCGCCGCACGCTTCAACAGCCTCTACGGCGAGACGTTCGTGATGCCCGCCACGCGACTGCCCGCGGTCGGCGCGCGCATCATGGGGCTCGACGACCCGACGCAGAAAATGTCGAAGTCGTCGACGAATCCCAATCACGCCGTCAGCATGCTCGAGGAGCCCAAGCGCATCCAGAAGCTGTTCGCCCGTGCCGTGACGGATTCGAAACCCGGCGTCGACTTCGACGAAATGGCCGACGGCGTCCGCAACCTGCTCAACATCTACCAGGCCTTCTCCGGCGACCCGAACGATGCGATTCGCTCGGAGTTCGAGGGCATGCGTTACGGCGACCTCAAAAAGCGTGTCGCGGAGATCACCATCGCAAAACTCGAGCCCATCCAAGCTCGCTACCACGAGCTGATGGACGATCGCGCCGAGCTACACCACATCCTCGAGCTCAGCGCCGAGCGCATTGCGCCGATCGCCGACGATACGGTCAAACTCGCGAAGCAACGTACCGGACTCTTCGAGAAGACTGTGCGCTAGTTACCGTCCGGATCATTCAAACGCCGGCAGGCCCGTCACGCGCTGGCCGATTACCAGCGTGTGGATGTTGTGCGTGCCTTCGTAGGTTTTCACGGTCTCGAGGTTCGCCATGTGCCGGAAGGCGCAGTACTCGTCGGTGATGCCGTTGGCGCCCAGAAGATCGCGCGACCGCCGCGCCGTCTCGAGCGCCATCCAGACGTTGTTGCGCTTCAGCATCGAGACGTGCGTGTGGTGCACACGCCCCTGCATCTTGAGCCGAGTTATGTGCAGCGCCAGCAGCTGCGCCTTGGAGATCTCGGTGATCATCCAGGCCAGTTCGTTCTGCACCAACTGGTGTGACGCGATCGGCTTGCCGGCAAACTGCGTGCGGTCGAGCGTGTACTGCCGCGCCTCTTCATAGCAGGCCATCGCCGCGCCGATCGCTCCCCAGCCAATGCCCATGCGGGCGTTGTTCAGGCAAGCCAGCGGCGCCTTCAATCCCACCGCCTCCGGCAGCGCCGCCGAGGCCGGAAGAGCACATCCGTTCAACGACAGGCTCGAGGTGAGTGAGGCCCGCATCGACATCTTGTTGTGAATGTCAGACGTCGTGAAGCCCGGCGTCCCCTTCTCCACTAGAAACCCGCGCACCTCGTCAGTTTGGCCGTACTTGGCCCAAACGACCGCCACGTCCGCGATTGAGCCATTCGTGATCCACGTCTTTTCGCCGTCGAGCACGAAGCCGCCCTCGACGATACGCGCCCGCGTCGTCATTCCGGCTGGGTTCGAGCCGAAGTTCGGCTCCGTCAGCCCGAAACAGCCGATCGCCTCTCCGCGCGCCATCGCCGGCAACCAACGCTGCTTCTGCTCTTCCGAGCCGAAACGCCAGATTGCGAACATTGAAAGGCTAGATTGGACGGAGACGAAGCTGCGCACTCCGCTGTCGCCGCGCTCGAGCTCCTGCATCAACAGCCCGTACTCGAGGTCGCTCATCCCCGCGCAGCCGTAACCTTCCAGGTTGGCTCCGAAAAAGCCCAACTGAGCCATTCCGCCGGCCAATTCGAGGGGAAACGTTCCGTCTCGGTAGTGACGCCGGATGACCGGCAGCACTCGGTCGTCGACGAATTGGCGCGCCGTTCGCTGCACCAACCGCTCGTCCTCGCTCAGCAGCGAGTCGAGCTCGAGGAAATCCACACGCGCGCTCTGAGGCATGGTCGTTCTGAAGGGGCCATCATACCCAATCGCCACTCCCTAGACATTTTCTAGGTATTCGACTCTACGACCCTGGCTTATGCCGGACGAGGTACCGGAGTTCTATCCCTTGTCAGATTGTGGCCTGGGAACTTCGAGGGTACGATCCTATCAGAGCGCAGGAAGGGCACTGGAATGAAAAGCATCTTCAAACGGATCGTACAACTGAAAATTTGGACGGATCGGACCGGTCAGGACATGGTCGAATACGGCCTGATGGCGGGCTTTATCACCGTCGCCGTTGGCGCAGCGTACCCGCCGATTTCCCAAGATGTTTCCGTCATCTTTTCGAAGTTGCAGAGTGTCGTAGACCGGGCGCCTTAAGGGTCAGAGCCAGGATCGGGATCCACTCGACGCCGCAGCCGCGAGAAGCCCGGTTGCGGCGTCGTCGTGCTAGGATGAGGGCCGCATGTCGCTCCAGACAGCGCGCCAGTGGATCTCCCAAAGCGCTCATATTGTTGGGTTTAGCGGCGCTGGGGTTTCCACAGGGTCGGGCATTCCCGACTTCCGTTCGCCGAACGGCTTTTGGCAAACCAACCGAATTGTTCAATATCGAGAGTTCGTCTCCGATCGCGAAGAGCGCATCGAATATTGGCGTCAAAAGGTCGCGGGCTGGCCGCGGATCAAGCACGCCAAGCCCAACTCCGCCCACCAAGCGTTCGTCGACCTCCATCGCCGCGGCAAGCTCCGCGCGATGATCACCCAGAACATCGATGGGCTGCACCAAAAGGCGGGACTGCCGGCCCAAATCGTCTACGAAATTCACGGTACGACGCTGGAAGCATCTTGCCTGTCCTGCGGCGACCGCATCACCTCCGACGAGGCTTGTGCGCGCGTCGAGGCGGGCGACCCCGCCCCTGAGTGCCGCCTTTGCGGCGGGCTGATCAAGCCGGCCACGATCTCCTTCGGCCAACCGATGCCGGCTGCCGTTCTCGAGGCTGCAGAGCGCGCCGCCCGGAGGTGCGATCTATTCCTCGCCGCCGGTTCGTCGCTCGTCGTCCATCCTGCTGCGATGCTTCCGGTTGTTGCCAAGCGCGCCGGCGCGCGGCTAATTATCGTGAACCGCGAGCCAACGCCGCTCGACGAGATTGCGGACCTGGTGTTGCAGGGTGAACTGGGTACACTGCTGCCGGAGCTGGCCTCCCTCTCAGCGTGAAGCGATTTTCCACAAGCTTTCCCACTGCTTTCCACAAGATTTTCCACAGCCTTCGACTAGGGCCGATCCTTCACTGAACCATGCCTGATCCAAAACTGACCGTAATCGACACGACCGCCATGGAGTGGGAAGACCGCTTCAACGAACAAACCGGCGTCACGTTGCACCGCAAAGAGATCTTCCAGGACCCGGACACGGGGATGCAGGTGCGCATCGTGCGCTACCCCGCCGGCTTCATCAACCCCTGGCACACACACCACTGCGCGCACGGCATGTACGTGCTGGAAGGCACGCTCGTCACCCACGAAGGCCGCTACGGCCCGGGCTCGTTCGTCTGGTTCCCCGAGGGGCCCGAGATGCAGCACGGCGCAACCGCGGAAGAGCCGGTGACGGTCCTGTTCATCACAAACAAGC
>JAWKHJ010000012.1:0-194981 GCA_041394905.1 Bryobacterales bacterium
ACGAGGCGACCTCGTCGGCAAGTCCGCCTAGCTGCATGGCGATCCCGGCGAACGCCGTCTGTGCAAACCCGTTCTGCGGGTAGTACCGCAGGCCTGCCTGCGCGACGGTCAAGTTCGCAGCCAAGCGTAGCGTGGCGTCTTCGATGTCCACCCCGCCCAGCGGAACCGCATGGAACTGAGCGAGCGCATCGGCGAGCATGACGATGCTGTCTCCCGCGCCGCTCCAGAAATCGGCGATCTCCTGGGATTCCCCTGTCAGCGCGAACACGATCGGAAAGCCGCCGGGAAGGCTGCCGTCCGCGCCCATCGTGTATTCCGCATCGAGCGTTCCGCCACGCAGCGTTCCCGTCAGTGTGACGAGGGTGTTAGGGAAGCCCGCCACGGTCCCGCGCGCCGAGGCGTCGATCACGCCTTCTTGTGTCACAGTCCCTGCTACGTCCACGAAAGCCCCGTCGCCGCTGACGGACAGAATCAGCGGTGCGTCCTGAGTTTTGACGCCCTTGGCGAACTGCGGCGAGTTGAGGTCGGCCGCGACATCGATGGTCAGAGTGTCTGGGAACGGCCCCGCGGCCCCGGTGATGAACTCGAAGTGCGCTTCACCGGATTTCACCGTCAAGCGCACCCCAAAAGGCAGATCGGTTACCGGCGGCAAGTCCGGGAACGGAATCTCGCCCGGAACGCTTGCCAGGGCAAGCGCAATCTTGGAGACTGAGCGCCTGCAGACTGCGGGCGCGGCGCCGCCCTTGGGAAGGGCTGCGAAAGGGACTTGGCCCTCGGTGACGATCTGCAGAGCGAGATCGGCGGGGGAGCCCTCACCGCCCTCTCCCATGCTGCCGAAGATGTCTTTGTCCGTGCACCCGATCGAATACACATGTCCAGCAATGACGCCGGTGAACTTCTGCGGCCCGGCGGCCATTGCGGAAATCGCATGACGCGAAAGGACGTCGTCGTCCTGGCCCGCGGTCTCTCCGACAGACAGATCAGCGTCGATCAGATTCATGTCGAAGCGTACGAGTCCGGAGTTGTCCGACGTGGCGCCGCACGCGACCACCCCGGCGACCTTCTTCGACTGGTCTTCGAAGACGTCCACCACGTTCGGCAGAATCCAGCTCTGCTGGACAGCGTTGATCTCGCACGCCGGCGCCAGCCGAGGAAAGACCGAGCCGATCAGAATCGCCGTCGGCAGAAAGGAGCGTGCGAATCGGAGTTGTATCATGGCGAGATTCCGGAGCTTGACTCGCGGCAACCTTAACATGTCTTCTCGCATCGGCCAAGTTCCGCGCCTACAGGGATGATTCGCGGAATCGAACGCTACTTCGAGCTCGAGCGGCTGGGGACCACGGTCCGCACCGAGCTGCTCGCCGGCGCCACGACGTTCCTGACGATGGCCTACATCCTCGTCGTGAATCCTTCGATCCTGGCCGACGCCGGCATGGAACCCGAGGCTGTGACGGCTGCGACTTGCGTGGCGGCGGGCCTCGGTTCGCTCGCGATGGGCTTGTGGGCGCGGCATCCCATCGCGCTGGCGCCGGGCATGGGCATCAACGCCTATTTCACCTATGCCGTCGTGATCGGCATGGGCGTGCCGTGGGAGACCGCGCTCGCGCCGTCTTTCTCTCGGGCGTCATCTTTGGCGTGCTGACGATCAGCGGAATCCGCCAGCGCGTGATCGCGGCCGCTCCGCGCGAGCTCTATGCCGCGGTGGCGTCCGGGATCGGCTTGTTTCTGGCCTTCATTGGGCTGAAGAACGCAGGGATCATCCGCGCCGATCCGTCGACTTTCGTCGCGCTGGGGGACTTGTCGCAGCCTGCGGCGCTGCTCGCCTGCGGCGGGTTGGCGCTGATCGGCATCTTGATGGCGTACCGCGTGCGCGCGGCGGTGCTGTTGGGGATCGTCGCGGCGACGGCGGTCGCCATCTTCACCGGCATGACCGAGTGGCGGCCGGGTCGGCTGGACTTCTCCGCAATGACGGCGGCGGCGTTCAAGCTGGACGTCGGCGCGGCGCTGTCGCTGGGGCTCGCCGACATCGTCTTCGTTTTCCTGTTCGTGGATTTCTTCGACACGCTTGGGACGTTGATCGCCGTGACCAAGCGCGCGGGGTTGATCGACGCGAACGGCAAGATCCCGCGCCTAGGCCGCATGCTCGCGGTCGACGCCTCGGCCACCGCGCTGGGGGCGGTCGTGGGCACTTCGACGACCACGAGCTACGTCGAAAGCGCTGCCGGAGTTGCGGCCGGAGGGCGCTCGGGCCTCACCGCCGTCACGGTGGGCGTGCTGTTCCTGCTGGCGCTGCCGCTGGCGCCGCTTGCGGGCATGATCCCTGCCGCCGCCACCGCGCCGGCGCTCATTCTAGTCGGCTCGTTGATGATGGGCGCGGTGCGCGAGATCGACTGGGAGGACGTGACGACCAGCGCCCCCGCCTTCCTCATCATCTTGGGCATTCCGCTCACGTTCTCGATCTCGAACGGGCTTGCGCTCGGCTTCCTGCTTTGGGTCGTGCTCAAGACGGCGACAGGCGAAAGGCTCGCGTGGTTGAGCTATGTCTTGGCGGCGTTGTTCTTGGCAAGGTTTGCGTATTTGGCGGGATAGGGACGAAGAACCCGCACGCTTCCGCATGCGGCACGAAGAGCTGAGCGGATTATAATCGTGCGCGTCATGCGCATCGCCTTGCTCATCCTCTTTGCCGCGACCCTCCAGGCGGAGGTCGTCACGCACGGCCCGATGCTAGGACGCCTGACCTCGCAAAGCGTGGCGGTGTGGGCGCGCACGGCGCGGCCCGCGGAATTCCAGGTGCGCTACGGGACGAACCCGACGCAGCTCGACCGCGAGTCTTCTCCCGTGCGCACCACGCTTGAGAACGACAACACCGGTTTCATCGAGCTCATGGGCCTCGAGCCTCACACCACCTACTTCTACCAAGTGACCGGCGAGCGCGGAGATCGTGCGCCGGATGCGCTGCAGGGCTCGTTTCGCACCCTGGCGACGAACGCCACATTCCGCGATCCGCGCTACAACCCCGACGGCAAGTTCAACTTCTCCTTCGAGTTCGCCTGCGGCAACAACCAGCCCGCTGACCCGACCCTGCCCACCTTTCGCACGATGCTCGACCGGGTCGCCTCCAAAATCGACTTTGCCATCCTCGACGGCGACTGGCTCTACGAAGAGAAGCGCGAGTATCCGGCGTCGGACTGGCTGCGGCAAGTCGGCGCGCAACGGGCCCCGCGCATCGTCGATCTCGCCCCGACCATCGCCGGCGTCTGGGAGAACTACAAGCTCTACCTCGAGCGCGGCAAAAACCTCGCTGACTGGCACCGCCAAGTTCCGAACTTCATCATGTTCGACGACCACGAGATGCTCAACGACATCAACGGCACTGGCACGCCGGGACGCCGCGACCGCCGCGTCGCGTTCCGCGATATCGGTCTCGAAGGCTGGTACGACTACCTCGGCTGGACCGACCCAATCGACTGGAAGCAAAAGATCGTGATGGGCCGCGCGAAGCTCGAAGCCGGCTCCGACGTCTTGACCGACCCCGAGGCCGATTTCCGCGAGCTCAACCTGGATCAGATCGGCACGCTGACGGTGCACTGGGGCACGCCCGACGCCGGGGTCAACCAGGCGCGGCTCGATTCGGTCGGCGGCGATCCCAACGCCGGCGCCTATCGCGTGGTGGAAGTGCTTGACCGCAACCGCCTGCGGATCGAGCCCGCCGCCCGTGCGACTGGTGAGCAGGTCTACTCGATCGGCGCCTTTCACCACTTCAACATGAAGGTCTCCAACGCCGAGTTCTTCTTCATCGATACGCGCACGCACCGGCAGATGCACGATATCGACGATCCGATGCGCGAGGGCGTCTCCATCCTCGGCGCTCCGCAAAAGGCTTGGCTGAAAGAAGGCCTCCAGGCGAGCGACGCGGACTTCCTCTTCGTCGTCTCCTCGGTGAACCTGATGGTGCCCCACATTCGCGCGGGCGAAGTCAAAGGAAACAAGGACGAGGCTTGGACCGCAGTCGCCGCCGAACGCAACGAGATGATCGACTTCTGGGATTCGCTCGGCAAACCGGTTTTCGTACTGACGGGCGACCTGCACAACTCCTTCGCAATCCAGATCACGGACAACGTGTGGGAGTTCGCCTCCGGGCCGCACAACTCGACCAACCACTTTCTCGAGGAAGAGGCTGGCCGCCCGACCAGCGGTAAGTTCGAATCCCGCGGGAAGGAGTGCGACATTCGCTGGTCATCGTTCATCCCGGACGGCCTCAATGGACGCCGTCGACGCCCGGTCTACTGCGTCGTACAGATCAACAACACGTTCCGCATCCCGAGCGAGCAGCCGAACAGCGACATACAGGCGGCGTTTGATCGCCCGCAGGCCGTGTTCCAGTACTACGACGGGTTGACCGGCGACTTGCTCTACGCCGAATCGATCATCCCGGCGGCGCGCTAAAGGACCGTCTCGGCGGCGGCTTGGGTCGAACGACCGCGCGCGCGATCGCCGCCCCTGCGACGGCGGCGGCGAACCCAGCCGCCACGTCCACCGCGTGGTGGTAGCGAGTGTAGACGCAAGCCACCGACATGCCAGCGGCGAAGAAGCCGAAAACCGCCGCCGTACGCCAGTGGTAGGGCCACAGGCCGAACGTCATGCCCCAGGAGCCCGCCACATGGCCGCTCGGGAAGCAGCCGCCCGAGACTGCTCCGCCTGCGATGATCGTTTCGATCAGCCGCTGGAAATAGAAGCCCTGGAACGGCGGCAGTCCGGCCATCAACTGCGGGTTCTCCCACGGGCCGCGCGCCGGAATCCAGGGGTACCAAATGAACGCGCACAAGAAGGCCGCCACCACCGACGTCATCGAAAGCGCGTAGCCCGGTCCCGGCGCGCGTCCTGTCCGCTTGTAGCCGATGAACCACGCCGCCCCCGAACCCCCGATGATGATGTAGTAGTAGCAGGAGTAGAAGAAGTGCATCAGCTCGTCGAGCCATGGGCTGCGCCAAGCCGAGAGCGCTACTGCCGGTTCTACTCCGAACACCGCCCGGTCGGCCCGGTAAAGCCAGGGCTCGAACCAATACGTTGGCCACACGGCGAGAATCGTCCGCTCCACCTCTTCGAAGAAGAAGATCACCAGCAGCAGCGGATAGCCGTAGCGCAGATAGCGCACGATCTCGCGCAGCACGAAGCGGACGAGCGATTCGCCGGGCTTGGGTTGCTCCCATGGCGCCCCCCGCGGCGGTAAAGCTGCCATGAACGCCAGGATCCCCAGGTGCGCCGCGAGCAGGGTCCACGGGTCCTGAATGGACTCATGACGCAGTGCGATCAGCGCCCCGGTCAGGACGGCGTAGGCGGCGCAAAGCCAGTCGACGGCGGTCCACCGCGGGGAAGCCTGCATCGCAACTCATTGTGCCAATAGATCGCTAGACTAGGTTGAAGGCCTGCACCCCCGCCGCGCCCCCGGGCGTAATCCGCATCTTGAGCCGCCTGTTCATCCTCGTTCTCGCCGCGTTGAGCGTGTCGTTGGGCTTCGCCGCCGATTGCCCCGAGGCGCCGCCCGCAACCGATCCCGTCGAGGGCGTGCTCATCAGCGCCTGCAAGCAGTTGAGTGAAGGCGACATGCGCCGCGCACGCGGGTCCGTCGACGTCCGCACCGGCGCCATCGTCATCACCGCCGACGAGGCCGACTACAACGACGAATCGGGCGAGCTCGAAGTGCGCGGAAACGTGCACTATCGCACGCTCAGTGGCGACGAGGACCTCTACGCCTCCAAAGTCGCCTACAACACGCGCACTGAGCTCGGCACCTTCTACGAAGCCCACGGAACCGTCTCCTCGGCGTCACAGGCGGGCGCACGCATCCTCACCACCGACAACCCGTTCTACATCGACGGCCCCGTGGTCCACAAAGCCGGCGAGGAGTACGTCGTGATGCATGGGACGGTCACCAACTGCGACCCCGAACACCCGTGGTGGACCATGAGGTCCCCCAAGACGCGCATCGAGCCGGGCAAGTCCGCCACCATTCACCAAGGCGTGCTGCGCATCAAGGGCGCGCCGCTGCTCTATGTGCCGATCTTCAAGAAATCGCTCGAACGCATCCCGCGCAAGAGCGGCTTTCTCACGCCCAGCGTCGGCACCAGCTCACGCTTCGGCATGGTAGTGGCCGAGTCTTACTACTGGGCGATCAACCGCAGCTACGACGCGACCATCAACGGCACCTACTACACCGCACGCGGCCCTGCGTCGCAGCTCTCGTTTCGCGGGCGCCCTACCAAGGGTTCCTACTTCGACGCCGTTTTTTTTGGCGTCGCCGATCGCGGCCGCAAGCTCGACGACGGCTCGCGCTATAAACAGGGCGGCAGCCAGTTCGCCATGCGCGGCGCAACGATGCTGCCCGGCGGCTTTCGCGGCGTGGCTGACATCCGCTATCTGAGCTCGCTCGAGTTCAAGCAGACCTTCACGCAAACCTACCAGGAAGCCGCCAGCTCGCAGGTTCGTTCGATCGGGTTCGCCACCAAGAACTTCTCGACCTACTCGATCAACGCCGCGCTACTGCGCGACGAGAACTTCCAGAGCACCGAGCGCAACAACACGATCGTCATCCGCAAGCTGCCCAGCGTCGAATTCAATTCACGCGAGCGGCTGCTGCTCAAGGGACCGGCGCCGGTCTACTTTGCTCTCGATTCCGCCTTTGACCTCGCCAGCCGCACCCAGCGCGCCTTTCAGACCCGCCGCTACGTGCAACGCGGCGATCTCTACCCGCGCTTCACCGTTCCGCTCAAGCTGGGGCTCGTCAACGTGACCCCAACCTTCGGCGGACGGATCACTGGGTATGGGCAGAGCCGCGTCTCGCGCACGGCTCCGGGCGAAGTGGCCGGCGACATCGTCGGACAGAACCTCTACCGGGCCTCGGGCGAGTTCTCCCTCGACATCGCACCGCCTGCGCTGCAGCGCATCTACAACGGCCCCAAGTGGCTCGGCGACAAGGTCAAGCACGTGATCGAACCCCGCTTGCGCTACCGTTACACCACCGGCGTTCACGACTTCGACCGCATCGTGCGTTTCGACGCTCGAGACATCCTCAACAACACCAACGAGGCGGACGTCTCGATCACCCAGCGCCTGTACGCCAAGGACGCCGCCACCGGACAGACCCGCGAAGTCCTCGCTCTCGAGATCTGGCAGCGGCGCTACTTCGATCCCGACCTGGGTGACGCCATCGTGCCCGGCATGCGCAACGTCGTGCGCTCCTCGATCGATCTCACGCCGTTTGCCTTTTTCGATCGCGCGCGCCACTATTCGCCCGTGGTGATGGCTCTGCGTACCCGGCCGAGCTGGAAGTCCGGCCTCGAATGGCGCACCGACTACGACCCGCTACGCGACAAGATCGTCAACTCGAGCGTCACCTTCGACTACCAGGTCACCTCGCTCATCCGGACGGCGATCGGTCACAACGCCGTTCGCGTACCGACCGAGCTTTCGCCGGCTTCCAACCAGCTCACGACCCTGATCGGATTTGGGGACTTCAACCGCCGCGGCTGGAACTTCGCCATCAACTCGATCTACGACTACCGCCGTCAGAATTTTCTCTACACCCGCGGACAGCTCTCCTACAACACCGACTGCTGCGGGTTCGGGATCGAGTTCGGGCGTATTGGCTACTCCACGCTGCCGCAGAACCAGTTCCGCGTGAGTCTCTCGATCGCCAACGTCGGCTCCTTCGGCACGTTGCGGCCGCAGGAGCGCTTGTTCTAAAAAGAAGCGCCGCGATGCCGTTCCCGAAACAATACGCTGAGATCGCCGCGCGCACACGCGTTCCCGCGGGCTTTCTCGTAATGGCCGCCTTCCTGTGGTTCGCGCAGCCCACGCCGGCGACCATGCTCCTGGGCGTTGCCATCGCTTCGGCTGGTCTCGCGCTTCGCGCCTGGGCCGCGGGACACCTCGCGAAGAACCAGAAACTGGCCACCTCCGGGCCCTACGCCCATGTGCGCAACCCGCTTTACGTGGGCACGCTGGCTGTTGGCATCGGCTTCGCCATCGCCGGCGGGCGTTGGTCCGTGGGTGCGCTGCTCGTTTTGTTCTTTCTGTTGTGGTACTTGCCCGTCGTCGAGGAAGAAGAGCGGCATCTCGCCAAGATCCTGCCCGGCTATGACGATTACCGCGCCCGCGTACCTCAGCTCATCCCGGCCCTGACGCCCCGATATAGCGGCGGCGAGAGCTTCCAGTTTGCGCTTTACCGCAAAAATCGCGAGTATCAGGCGCTGCTTGCGTTCCTCCTTACGCTCGCGGCTCTCGCAGCCAAGACGCTCTGGCGCCTCAGCTTGTAAAGCTTTTCCAGACGGAGCCCGGACAGGTTAGAATAGGAGTTTCCGCGCTGAATTTCCGGCACAAGGCACGTCCCTTTTTTGTGCCAACTACGTCCGTTTTTCGGCAAGTCGCGCGCCCCCCTAGACCTCTCCACCAGGAGCACCCTATGTACACCCCTCCCTCGCTTCGAATGCTCGCGCTGTGCGCAATCGTCGCCGCCATGCCGGCCGCGCTGCTCGCCGACGTCGTCGTACTCAAGAATGGCGACCGCTTGACGGGATCGGTCATCTCCTCCGACGCCAAAGTACTCAAGATGAAGACCGAGTTCATCGGCGAGATTGAGATTCAATGGGAAGCGGTCACGAGCATTGATTCGCCTGAAAAGCTTTATGTCACCTCGGAAGACGGGCAAACCCTGGTCGGCCCTGTGAAGACCGATCAGGAAAAGCTCTCAGTAACGACCGCTGAGTCCGGCGTGGTCGAGGCTCCGCTGGCGACCGTGGCTGCGGTGCGCAACCAAGAGTCCTACGACGCGTACGAAGCGGAGATCGACCGTCTGCGTAATCCCAAGTTGACCGACTTCTGGCGTGGATACTTCGATTCCGGCCTCGCGATGACCGCCGGCAACGCCACGACGACGACGTTCTCCAACGCCGCCGGCGCAACCCGGCAAACCCAGCGCGACAAGATCAACCTCTATTTCACCTCTGTTTACGCCAAGGCCCAAACTCTCAACTCGACGACCAACGAGCAGATCACCGCCACGACGGCGAACGCCACGCGCGGGGGCTCCCGCTATGAGGTCAACGTCAACGACAAGACGTTCGTCTTTGGCTTCGTCGACCTCGAGTTCGATCAGTTCCAGGCGCTCGACCTGCGCAACGTCATCGGCGGCGGCGTCGGCCGGCACATCATCAAAACCGAGCGCACGGCCTTCGATCTCTTCGGCGGCGCGTCGTTCAACAACGAGTTCTTCAAGAACGACATTCGGCGGAAGTCGGCCGAAGTCGTCGTCGGCGAGACCTTCAGCTACCAAGTCAACGGCCGTACCTCGCTCAGCGAGCGCTTCGCGATCTACCCGAACATGTCCAACACCGGCGAGGCGCGTATGCAGTTCGATACCTCGCTCACCACGGACATTTTCAAGTGGCTCGGCTGGAACCTTACTTTCAGCGACCGCTTCCTGAGCAATCCGGTTCCGGGCCGCCAAAAGAACGACGTGCTGCTCACCACCGGCGTGCGCATGATCTTCGGCGGCGAAAAGCTGCGCTAAGCCGACTCGCTTCATGTCTGTACTCCGTTCCGAGCCTCGGCCTTGGAAGGCCGGGGCTCGGCTGTCATGATTCGCCCCACGGACGGGTGTGTGTTACCGTCCTTGGGTTGAAGGAGGAACTGTGAGCTCGTCACTCGAAGGACACGTTGCCGTCATCACCGGAGCTAGCAAGGGTCTAGGTCGATCCATGGCTGAGGCGCTCGCCCGCCGCGGCGCCGCCGTCGCGTTGGTCGCCCGCAATCTTGAACTGCTCGAAGAGGTCGCGGAGTCGATCCGCTCGGAGGGCGGCAAGGCGGAGGTCATCGAGGCCGACGTCACCGAAGAAGCCGCCGTCGCGGAAGTTCACCGCCAGGTCGAAGAGGCCCTGGGCGTCTGCGACATCCTGATCAACAACGCCGGCATCAACAATCGCAAGGCCATCGACGACTTCTCTCTCGAGGAGTGGAACGAGATTCTGGGCGTCAACCTGACGGGCCCGTTCCTTTGCTCGCGCGCTTTCGTGCCCGGCATGAAGAAGAAGAAGTGGGGCCGCATCCTGAACATGACCTCGATCATGTCCCACGTCTCGCTGCCCAACCGCACCGGCTATTCGACGACCAAAGCAGGCCTGATCGGCTTCACCAAGTCGCTCGCCCTCGAGCTCGCGCCCCACGGCGTCACCGTTAACGGCATCAGCCCGGGGCCGTTCGCCACCGAGATGAACAAGCCCCTGCTCGAAGATCCCGAGAAGAACAAGATGTTCCTCGAGCGCATTCCGCTCGGGCGCTGGGGACAGGTCAAGGAGATCGGGGCGCTCGCAGCGTTCCTGTGTTCCGATGAAGCGGGTTTCATCACGGGTACGGACATCGTCATCGACGGCGGCTGGATCGCGCAGTAAGCCTGGCGGCAAGCCCGGCGGACGGCCCGTAAGCTGGAAGCTGACCCTCGAGTATGACGGGGGTCGCTACAGCGGCTGGCAGAGCGGCCCAACACGCGTTCGGTGCAGGGCGACCTGCGGCTTGCTGCGGAAACCGTGCTGGGTTGCCAGGTCGAGCTGCAAGGCTCGGGCCGCACCGACGCCGGAGTTCACAGCGGGGGCAGGTTGCACCTGCGCGCCCGCCCTTCGCGTGAGCTCCACCCCAAGCGCCTGCGCGACGAAGCTCAACCGCGAGCCGCCGCACGACATTTCCGTCCTGGCGGTCGAATCGGCGTCGGCGAGCTTCCACGCGCGGCACGACGCCGTCAGCCGGCGCTACGTCTACCAGATCTCCACGCGCAAACGCGCCTTCGCCAAACGCTTCGTCTGGTGGGTGCGCGACCGGCTCGACGCCGCCCGCATGGACCGCGCCGCCCGGCTACTCGTCGGGCGTCACGACTTCGCGCAGTTCCGCGCCGAAGACCCATCGCCCCAACGAATCAACCTTGGTCGAGGTGAGCGACGCGCGCATCGAAGTCGGCGACGAAATGATCGTCTTCGAGATCGAGGCTTCGCACTTTCTGTGGAAGATGGTGCGTCGTATCGTCGGTGCGCTCGTCGAGGTCGGCCGCGGCAACCTCGCGCTCTCCGACCTCGAACGCCTGCTCGAAGGTGAAGCCATCCCCGAGCTTCCAGTCGCCGAATGGACCGCGCCGCCGTCGGGCTTGTTCCTAGCCGAAGTGCGCTACCCGGAGAGCGCCGTATTTAGCCCGCCGTCCGTGCGCGCCGCGCCGCGATAAAGCTGCGTACGCACAGCGCAACGAAGATCGCCGACAGCACCGCCATCGCCGACTTGCTGGCCACCGCCGCAGGACGCGCAACCTCTGCGCCGCCAAGCAGCGCCGGCAACTGCAACAGCCCCGACGCCGGGCCGAAGCCCAACAACCCGACCATCGCCGCCGCATGCATCGCGTGCTTGCGTCGGCTCTCGTTGAGCGCTACAGCGCCGGCGATCAGCAACAGTAGGCCAAACACGGCGGGAATCAGCGCCGTTGGGCTCTCCATGCCGCTGCCGACCCACCCCACGAGTCCCAGTAGGATGAGCAGCACGCCGAACAGCATTGCAGTCTTGGCCATGACTTGATCCTAGCGCGCGGCTACTGCTTCCAGCCTGCCTTGAGGAACTCCAGAATAAAGCGGTCGCGCCTCTCGCGCAGCTCGTCCCAATCCTTTTCAGACCAGTCGTAATAGCCCTTGCCCGACTTGCGCCCGAGCTCGCCTCTCTCCACCATCTGCTTGAGCGACTCGTGTGCGTTCGGTTCGCGCGCCAGGTCCTGGTTTACGTAGTCCTGGATCGCTAGGACAAGGTCGAGCCCCACCGCGTCTTGATGTTCGAAAATCCCGTACACAGGCAGGCGCAGCCCAAAGCCCGCCTTGGCCGCCAGATCCACGTCCTCAGCATCCGCAATGCCTTCGGCCACGATGTGGATGGCCTCCGCACCATCGCGTGCTGCGGCCGATTGCCGAGCTGACCCGGGCGATCCTTCGGCCACCACAACGGCTTTCCCGCAGGCTTCGAGCAGCGTCTTCGTCCGCTCGACCGCCTCATCAGAGGTCTTGTCGCCGCGTACCAACTCGACCAGACGCATCAGGTGCGGCGGATTCAAAGTGCGCTGTGAGCACGCGCTCTGGTCGCTCGCATCGCTCCGAGACAGCGTTGATGCTCAGCCCGGATGTATTCGTCGTCAGGATCGCCTCCGGCGGCGCGGCGCGGTCGAGTGTCGCGAACAGTTCCTGTTTGAGCGCCAGGTTCTCCGGCGCGGATTCACTCACGAAATCCGCTGTCGCGACGGCGGCCTCCAGGTCGGCGGAGGCGCTCAGCCGGCCATTCGCCGCCTCGGCCTCGTCCGCCGTGCACAGCCCGTTCTCGGCGATCGTCGCGATCTGGCCCCGAGCCGTCTCGAGGCCGCGCTCGGCCCCCTCTGCTGTGCGGCTGACAATCGTGGTTTCCAGCCCGCCGAGCGCGAGCGAGACCGCAATCCCCGGTCCCATCATGCCGGTCCCTATCGAGACCGCGCGGCGAAAGTCGTGGGTAGGCATAGCTGACCATTCTACGCTGCACGCGACGGCGTAGGGTCAAAACCCCGCCGGGTTATGCCGTTCGCCTCATTTGCGCGCGCAAATCGGAGGACTAGACTGAGAACGATCATGCGTAAGTGCGTCTTCCTGATCTTCCTCGCCTTCTCCTCGCTGTTGGCGCAAAACAACGCCACGCCTCCGCGGGTCGAACAGCTCAGCAACGGCGTCGTCATCGTCCGTGGCGGCTCCTCGCGCGCGCCCGGCGCCCCCGCGAAGCAGGACGAGGCGAAGGCCGCCGAGGCAGCACCGGCCGAGACTCAGAAGGAGACGGAAAAGAAGGAGACCGCCAAGGCCGAGAAACCGCCGCGCCTCGTCGAATCCGAGGCGACCATCGTCCTGCCCGGCGGCGCCACGCGCGAAGAAAACACGGAAGACACCGTGCGTCGCTCCGATGGCGTGACCGAAGCCATCCGGACGCTCAAGAACATCAACGGCCAGACTGTTCCCTACCTCACCGATCGCGAAGAGACGCTCTCGAAGACGCCCACTAGCGAGGTGAAGGAGCGCGTCGTCCAACGCTACGACGCTTCGGGCACTCCAACCACGCAAGAGATCACCAAGATCGAAACACGCAAGCTCGGCGATGGAACCGTCGTCACTACGGAGACTCTTTACAAGGAGACGCTCAACGGACGCATGGAGGCCATCCAGCGCAAGACCTCACGCGAGGTGAAGAACGGCGCCGTTACACGCACGGTGACCTCGACCGACGCGCCATCGGTCAACGGGGGCTTCCAGACGATCCTCAAGGAGGAGTCGGTGGAACGCAAGATCGGCGAGAACCGCGCCGAGAAGGAAGTCACGCGCAGCGCGCGCGTTGGCAGCGGGCTCGCCGTGGTGGCGCGAGAACAAAGCACGATGTCGAAGTCGGGATCGACCTCTACGACCGAAACCACCGTCTACGAACGCAACGCCGCCACCAATCAGCTCGGTCTGAGCGCGCGCAAGGTCGGCCGGCTGACCGAGAACGCCGACGGCTCGCAGACCGAGAAGGTCGAGACCTACGGCTTCAAAACCGGCTCCGGCGCGACCAACATCAACGCCACGCGGCCCGAGTTGCAGGAAGTCGTCGACCGGCGCGTCACCGTCGGCTCGGGCGGCGAAGTGCGCGAAACCACCCGCGTACAACAGCGTGGGATCGCCGATACCGCCACGATGACCGCGGGGCCCACGACCGAAGTCGTCGTCAAACCGACAGCGGACGGCGAAAGCCGCCGCACCGAGATCTACGAGCGCGGCGTCAACGGGCGCAGCAACGCCACGCGCGTCATCGTCGAGAAGGTCGAAAAGTAGACCAGCCGAAATCGCGCTTGCAGGCTCCGTATACTGAAAAGAATGTTCGTTCTGCGGGCCGCCGGGGCCCTCTTCCTCTGCGCTCTGGCTGTGCTCGGCCAAGCTCCATCCGGTTCCATCCAAGGCGTGGTCCGCGACCCTTCCGGGGCCACGGTCCGCGCGTCGGTTACCGCAACGCTCGTCGAGACTGGGCGGAGTTATGAAACTACGACGGATGTCGAAGGGGAGTACCAGCTACCCGTCCTCCCCAACGGCCGCTACGAGTTGATCGCACAGGCGGACGGGTTCGCCGGCGTCCCGCGGCGCGTTCTGCTCGAAGTCGGCCGCAGCTTGAACGTCGATCTCGAGCTCACGCTCGACACGATTCGCACGACGGTGGAGGTTCCCGACTCAACTCCCCTCGTAGACGTCGGCAGCGCCGCTCTCGGATCGATCGTCAGCCGCGAGCGCCTGCGCGATCTACCTTTGAACCAGCGCGAGTTCCTACAGTTGGCATTGCTCGCCGGCGGGACGCTGCCCGCTGCGCCGGGCTCGGAGCTGCAGCGCCAGAATGACAGCGGCATGCATCTGAACGGTGCGCGCGAGGCTGCGAACAACTTCCTACTCGATGGCGTCGACAACAACGACCTTTACATCAACCGCCTGGTTGTCAGCCCGCCGCTTGACTCCGTGCAGGAGTTTCGGCTGCACGCCTCGAACTACCAGGCCGAATTCGGCCGTAGCGGCGGTGGCCAGGTGAACGTCGTTAGCCGCGCCGGCACCAACCAACTACACGGGTCGTTCTACGAGTACCTGCGCAACGACGCCTTCGACGCGCGTAACTTCTTCGACCCCGCTGGACAGGCGATCCCCAAGTTTCGCCGGAACCAGTTCGGCGCCTCGGCGGGCGGCCCGCTGCGTAAGAACCGCGCATTCTTCTTCGGTGGATACGAAGGCACGCGCATTCGCGACGCCATCACCCGTACGGCGCGCGTCCCGACGCCGCAGGAACTGGCCGGAGACTTCTCCGGGCTCGGCCGCCCTGTAATCGACCCGTTCACCCAGGCGCCCTTCGCGGACAACCGCATCCCGGCCGATCGCCTCAGCCCCGCCGCCCAAGCCCTGGCCAAGGCGTGGCCCGCGCCCAATCGCGCCGACCCGACGCAGAACCTCGTTACGACTCCCGTAGGAGACGGGCTCACCAACCAGCTCTATGGCCGCGCCGATCTCTACGCGAGCCAAGCTGATGCGCTATTCGTGCGCTACAACTTCAGCCACAACCGCTCGCTTGCTCCGTTCGGGGACGGAGGCAGCAACGTCCCCGGCTTCGGCAGCTTCGCACTCAACCGAGGACAGAATCTGGTGGTCTCGGAAACGCACGTCTTCGGCCCCCGCGCCGTGCTTGACATCCGATTTGGTTTCAATCGCTTACGCCGTGAGATTCGGCAACAGAACACAGGCGTCGACGTCGCCGCTGCACTCGGCATCCAAGGGCTTAGCTCAGACCCGGATTTCGTCGGCTTCCCGGCGATCAACGTAGCTGGATACGACAGCATCGGCGACGAGACCGCATTACCCATCCTGCGCCAGGACAACACCTACCATGCGGTCGGCAACTTCACGCTGCTGCGCGGCGCGCACGCGCTCAAGATGGGCGGCGAGGTCCGCGCGGTCACCGTCGATGGCATCCAAGGCCTGTTCGGCCGAGGACAGCTCAACTTCCTCGGCGCCCTGACCACGAATCCGCTCAGCGACTTCGTGCTCGGCCTGCCGACCTATACGATCCAGACCACGCTCGACAACCCGTTCCGCTCGCGCGCCCAGAGCTGGAACGGCTACATGCAGGACGACTGGAAGCTCGCGCCTCGACTGACCCTCAATCTGGGTCTACGCTACGAGCTCAATCGACCGATCGTCGACGCCGATAACCGCTTCAGTTACTTCGACTTCGACCGTAACGAGCTTGTCCCTGCCGGTACAGGGCCGCTGGGACGCGCTGGCTATCGCGCCGACCGCAACAACTTCGCTCCCCGTGTGGGCCTGAGCTGGAACCCGTCCAACGGCTTGGTCGTGCGCGGAGCCTACGGCGTCTTCTACGACGTGGGCATCCTCGAGGTCAGCTCGGGCTATTACTTCAATCCGCCCTACTTCAACCTGCACATCTTCTTCCCGTCGGAGACGCGGCTGCTCACGATTGGACAGCCTTTCCCGACCAACGCCGGATTCACCCCGCTGCCCAGCATCAACGCCGTCCAACCGGACTTCCGCACCGCCTATATGCAGCAGTGGAACGGCGGCGTGGAAAAGACTCTTGGCGGAGGCCTACTCCTACGAGCGTCGTACATCGGCTCGAAGGGCACGAAGCAGCTGCGCCGCCGCGACCTGAACCAGCCAGCGCCGGGGCCGGGCGATGTCGACGCGCGCCGTCCTATCCCGGGCTTTGCCAACGTCGTCATGTTCGAGTCCGCGGCGAGCTCGAGCTACCATTCCGGCGTCTTCACTCTGGAGCGTCGCTTCGGCTCCGGGCTCACCTTCTCGACTTCGTATACGCTGTCGAAGTCGATCGACGATGCGTCGGCCTTCCTCGATTCCACCGGCGACCAAGGCTTTCCCCAGGACAGCCACAACTTCCGGGCCGAGCGTGGTTTGTCGAGCTTCGACCAGCGCCATCGCATCGTCTTCGCGGGCAGTTACCTGCTGCCGTTCCGCGGCGCCGTGGGGCGCAACTGGACGATCTACACGATCGCCTCGGCCGGCTCGGGCAGGCCTCTGACCCCGGCATTGAGCATCGACAACTCGAACACCGGCAATTCGGGCTCGATCTTCGGCCAAGACCGCCCCGACGCCATCGGCGACCCGACCACGGGCTCGTCAACGCCGGAGCGATGGTTCAATACCGCGGCGTTTGCGATCCCCGCCGAATACACGTTCGGAAACGCCGGCCGCAACGTGCTGACCGGTCCCGGGGTGGCTTCGGTGGACGTGGCCTTGGTTCGCCGCTTCGCCTTCGGCGAGCGGGCGCATCTCGACCTGCGAGCCGAGGCGTTCAACATTGCCAATCGGACGAACTTCGACCTCCCTCGCCGCTTGGCGGACCAGCCGACCTTCGGCCGAATCCTCTCGGCAGGCGCGGCGCGGCAACTCCAGTTCGGAGTCCGGATCGAGTACTGATCGTCCATCCTCGCAGCGCGGATACACGCGCTTCCTGGCAGAATGGAAGGGCTCGACGTTTTCAACCGTCCCATGAAGATCGCCTACCTCGATTGCTTTTCCGGTATTGCTGGAGACATGCTCCTCGGCGCCTTGATCGATGCGGGCGTCCCTGCTGACGCGCTGCGTGCCGAGATCGCCAAGCTCAACCTCGAGGGCGTCGAGATCCAGGCCGAGAAGTGCGTCCGCAAGGGGATCACCGGTACGGACGTCAAGGTCGTTACCGGGCACGACCACGCGCACCGCCACCTGTCGACGATCGAGAAGATCATCGACGGATCCGCACTCGCGGCCGGCGTCAAAAAGCGCGCCAAGCGGATCTTCCGCAATCTGGGCGAAGCCGAAGCGGCCATCCACGGGATCGCCATCGAGAAGGTGCACTTTCATGAGGTCGGCGCGATCGATGCCATTGTCGACATCGTCGGCGCCTGCGTCGGGCTCGACCTGCTTGGTGTGGAAAGGCTCTACTGCTCGCCGCTCAATCTGGGCTCGGGAACGGTCAAAGCCGCTCATGGCGTGATGCCCGTCCCGGCGCCGGCCACGGCTTTGCTCGTCAAGGGTCTGCCGACCTACTCGGACGGTCCAGCGGTCGAGCTGACGACGCCGACTGGCGCCGCCATCGTCTCGACGCTTGTGGCCGGCTTCGGTCCCATGCCGGCGATGCGCATCGAGGCCGCAGGCTACGGAGCGGGCGACAAGGACTTCCCTGACCGCGCCAACATGGTCCGCCTGGTCGTCGGCGAGGCGTCCTCCGCGACCGAGTCCACTGAGATCTTCGTGATCGAAGCCAATGTCGACGACATGAGCCCCGAATGGGCCGGCTACGTGCGCGGGCAGCTGCTGGAACAAGGCGCGCTTGACGTAACCTTGACGCCGGTGTTCATGAAGAAAGACCGTCCGGGCTACCAGATCCAAGTTCTGGCCAAACCCGAGGATCGCGACAGATTGGGCGACCTGATGCTCGCGGAGACGACTACGCTCGGGATTCGCTGCTACCCAGCGCAACGCCGCGTCCTCGACCGTGCCTGGAAGACCGTTTCGACCATATACGGCGACGTGCGCATCAAGGTGGCGTCCGAAGGCGGCGTCATTCGCAACTTCGCCCCCGAGTACGAAGACTGCAAGAAGCTGGCGGAATCGAAGAAGGTTCCGCTGAAGATGGTTTGGCAGCAGGCCAACTTCGAGTACCTGCGCCTGAGTGAAGAAGAGCGCCTAGAGCGATGAGCAAATACTACCTGACGACGCCCATCTACTACGTCAACGCGTCGCCGCATATCGGCCACGCCTACACGACGTTGACCGCGGATACGATCAAGCGCTTTCGACGCATGATGGGCGACGAAGCCTTCCTGACGACCGGGACTGACGAGCACGGTCAGAAGGTCGAGCAGTCGGCTAAGGCTGCCGGTTGGACGCCGCAAGAGTTCACGGACCGCGTCTCGGACGCCTTCCGCCGCGAGTGGGACGAGCTCGGCATCGACTACGATTTTTTCCGCAGAACGACCGACCCCAAGCACGCCAAGGCTGTGCACGAGATCTTCCTGCGCTGCCAGGAATCGGGCGCGATCTACAAGGACTCCTATACGGGCAAATACTCGGTGACCGACGAGATGTTCGTCACCGAAGAAGAGGCCGCGGAGCTCGACCCCGAGAAGGTTGTGGAGCTCACCGAAGAGAACTATTTCTTCAAGCTCTCCGCCTTCGAGGACAAGCTGCTCGACCTCTACGAGCGCCAGCCGGACTTCATCGAGCCCGAATCGCGGCGCAACGAGGTGCTGGCCTTCGTAAAGGAAGGCTTGAAGGACTTGTCGATCTCGCGCTCGACGCTCAAGTGGGGCATTCCGCTGCCCAACGATCCGGCGCACGTCTTCTACGTCTGGTTTGACGCGTTGACGACCTACATGTCCGCAATCGGCTACGGCGAGGAAGGCGAGCCCCGCAAGACGTGGGAGAGGCTTTGGCCGGCGAACGTGCATCTTGTCGGCAAGGAGATTCTGCGCTTCCACGCCGTCTATTGGCCGGCCTTCTTGATGGCCGCCGGGCTGCCGCTGCCGAAGAAGATCTACGCTCATGGCTGGCTCGTCTTCCAGGGCGACAAGATGAGCAAGTCGAAGGGCAACATCGTGCGCGCGCTGCCGATCCAAAAGGTGGTCGGCGTGGAAGGCCTGCGGTATTACCTGTTGCGTGAGATCGTCTTCGGGCAGGACGGCAATTTTTCGTGGGAAGCGCTCGTCGGGCGTTACAACTCGGACTTGGCGAACGGCATCGGCAACCTGCTGAGCCGCACCGTCACGATGATCCACAAGTACCGCGACGGCAAGGTCCCCGCGCCGCCCGCAGGTCACGACGCGGGCCTGCCCGAGAAGGCGCGCCAGACCATCCCTGCGGCGATCGACCACTACGAGCGGTTCGAGTTTTCGAAGGCGCTCGAGTCGATTTGGAGTCTGCTGGGCGCGGTCGACAAGTACATCGTCGAGATGAAGCCCTGGACGTTGGCGAAGGGCGGCGAAGAAGACCAAGCGAAGCTCGACGCCACGCTCTACAACTCGGCCGAGGTACTGCGCATCGCGTGTGCGCTGGCTTATCCAGTGCTGCCGACCTCGACGCCGAAGATTTGGACGACGCTCGGCCAGCTGGGCGCGCTGGATGATTACAAGCTCGAAAACCTCGCCTGGGGCGAGCTCGCGGCGGGGACGACGCTGGGCGAGCCGGAGGCGCTGTATCCGCGCTTGGACGTCGAGAAGGCTGTGAAGGAGATGCAGGAATTGGAAGAAGAAGCGCTCAAGGAACAAGCCGCCATCATGGGCAAGACGGCCGAGGCCGCCCCGGCAGAAGAGCCCAAGAAGACGATCGTCGTCGACACACCCGAGATCGAGATCGACGACTTCTTCAAGGTCGACATGCGCGTGGGCCTGGTGGTCGAGGCGCGCAAGCACCCCGACGCCGACAAGCTGCTGCACCTGACGATCGACATCGGCGAGGCCGAGCCGCGCTCGATCTGCGCCGGCATTGCGGGCGTCTATGAGCCGGAGAAGCTCGTCGGCCGCAAAGTGGCCATCGCCGCGAACCTCAAAGGGCGCAAGATGCGGGGCATCATGAGCCAGGGGATGATCATCGCCGCCTCAGGCGACGACCGCCATCCGTACCTGGTGAGCTTTCTCGAGAACGCGCCAGTGGGAGCGCGCTTGGGCTAGACTTTCGCCCGAAAAGCGACACAGCGCGACATTCCGCGACATCGTGGTTGATCGCGTCTAAGGTTTTCGCAAAAAACGAAGACGGCTCGGCAGGATGTTTCCGCCGGGCCTTTCGATTTGAGGGTAGCACCCGTGTCAAGGCGTCAGGCAGGCAGCAGGCGAAAGGCCTTGCCGCGCTTGTTGCGGTAGACGGCGAAGTCGCGTCGGTCGAGCGTGAAAATGGTGTCGATGGCCTCGCGGTCGGCGAGATGGACTAGGCACGCGTCGGCGAGTTGAGGGTTGAGGGAAGCGTATTGGGTCAGGATCTCGCGCACTCGGCGCATGTCCGCAGGTTCGATGTCGATCAATTCGACCGTGGAAGACTCTATCCACTGAAACATAGCGTCCAGCGTGCGCTGGTTCCTACGTAGTAGCCAGGCAGCCTCAGTGACAACCGGCCAGCAGGTGATCAACGACCCGACTGCCGATCTTGCCGCACTAAGACACTGCTGGTGAGCGACGTCGTTGGGCGCGAGCAGGGCGACGAGCGGCCCGGTGTCGAGAAGAATTCGGCGCTCCCTCACTCGCCAAAGCCTTCCAGGTGCTTCGGATTCGTTGACAGGTCGGAAACATCGGTGGGGAATCGCCCGAGTAATCCAGTTCTCTCCAAGCGATCGGCGATTGTCTCTCCGGACCGCGCGGCGTGCGATGCAAGGAACTCTTCGAGGGCGCGACGAATGACCTCGGACACCTGAATGTTCGCGGACTTGGTGTAGTCCTCCAGCCGAGAATCGAGCTTTTCGTCCAATCGGACTGTGCGGCGCACTGTCATGTCTGACATTTTACCAGCGTTGTCTGACATCGCCTGACTATTCAGCTGTCTTTGGGCCGTGGAAACCATACCTGCACAGGTTCAGCGCTCGAGTAGGCGTGCGTGTGGTTCGATAGGGGTTGGTCATCGATTCGCATTGTCATCTGGATGGGCCGCGCTTTGAGGAGGACCGCGATGCGGTGCTCGACCGCGCGCGGGAGGCCGGCGTCGAAGCATTCCTGACCATTGGGACCGGCGACGGACCGCCCGATCTCGAATGCGCGCTGCGGATCGCCGAGCGCTACCCGGACGTTTACGCCACGGTCGGGGTGCATCCGCATGACGCAGGCAAGGCGGAACTCGCGACGCTGGGTGAGCTGACGAAGCTCTGCGCGGAGCGAAAAGTGCTCGCCGTGGGCGAAATCGGGCTCGACTACCACTACGACCATTCGCCGAGGGACGTGCAAAAACGCGTCTTCGTCGAGCAGATGGGCATTGCGGCCGATTGCGAAAAGCCGATCATCATCCATACGCGCGAAGCTTGGGACGATACGCTCGACTTGTTGCGCTCAAACTGGGCTTCCACCGGGCTAGGCGGCATTCTGCACTGCTTCTCGGGCAACCTGGAGCAGGCCGAGATGGCGCTGGGGATGGGCTTTTTCATCTCCTTCGCCGGGATCTTGACGTTCGGTCGTTCCCATGAGCTGCGCGAGGTCGCCGCCGCGCTTCCGGCGGACCGGATTCTGGTCGAAACCGACTCGCCCTATCTCACCCCGGAGCCCCATCGCAAGGTCCGCCGCAACGAGCCGCGCTATGTGGTGGACACGGCGCGCCGACTGGCCGAGGTTCGGGGCGTTTCCTACGAAGAAGTCGCCGCCGAAACGACGCGCAACTTCCGCAAGTTGTTCGGTTTGCCGTGAATCCTGGAACCCGATACACTGAGGATTCTCTCGTGTCCGCACCAGCGCAAACCGCCCGTGCCGCACCGATGTCTCGGGCGGAGATCGCAGCCTTGGTCGCCGCAGACCTGGCCAAGGTCGAACGTGCGATCGAGCTCGATACCGTTTGCTCGGTGGAAGCGGTCACGGCCATTTCCCAACACCTTCAATTGAGCGGGGGCAAACGCTTGCGCCCGATGCTGGTTTTGCTCACCGCGCGAGCGTGCGGCTACCAGGGTGACGGCGCGGTGCGGTTGGGTGCGGTCACCGAGATCGTACATGCGGCCACGCTCGTACACGACGATGTAATCGACGAGGCGAAGGTGCGCCGAGGACGGCCGTCGAGCAACCAGCGCTGGGGCAACCACACCAGCGTGCTGGCCGGCGACTGGCTCTACATGCAGGCGTTCAACCTCACCCTGCGGGAGCGCAACTTCAAGATGCTCGATCTGCTGATCGAGCTGACGCAGACGATGGTGGAAGGCGAGCTGTTGCAGGCCGAGATGGCCGGCCGCGCGGATCTGACCGAAGATGACCACCTAGGGCTGATCCACCGCAAGACGGCTTCGTTGTTTTCGGTTTGCGCCCGCTACGGAGCCTTGCTCGCCGGAGCGGACGAGCAGACCGAGTCGCGGATGGGCGACTACGGCTGGAATCTCGGCATTGCCTTCCAGCTCATCGACGACGTGCTCGACCTCTGCGCCACTGAGAAGGTGCTGGGCAAACCGGTGGGAAACGACTTGCGTGAGGGCAAGGCGACACTTCCGGTGATCTTGGCATTGGCCGAATGTAGCCCCGAGGAGCGCGAGAAGATCGAGACGGTGATGCGCGACGGCGACTACGAGCGTGTGCCTCACTTCGAAGTGCAGAGCATCTTGGAGCGGTACGGGACGCTCGAGACTGTGCGCCGCCGCGCGCTGGCCTACACCGACATCGCGGCCGAGCAGCTAGCGCCGTTGCCTGACACGCCCTACAAGCGGGCGTTGACATCGATTCTGGATCTGGTAGTCGCGCGCGACAGCTAACTCACAAGGAACAGAGCCGCGCCCGTGAGGGCGCCGCACGGACCGAAACCGGACTGCGATGATCGTTCACCGCAAATGCGTCGAGCTCGGCTCGTTGACCCTTGAGTCAGGCGAGAAGATCGTACCGGTGACGGCGGCATACGAGTCCTATGGCGAGCTCAACGCGGAGCGCTCGAACGCCATTCTGCTGACTCACGCCTTCACCGGAGACGCGCATGCCGCCGGAGTGAGCGACATTGACGGAAAGCCCGGTTGGTGGGACGCGATGGTTGGCCCAGGTAAGGCCTTCGACACCGACAAGTACTTCGTCTTCTGTACGAACGTGCTCGGCGGTTGCGCTGGCTCGACCGGGCCAAGCTCGACCAATCCGGCGACGGGCAAGCCTTACGGCTCGTCGTTCCCCTTCGTCACCATCGGCGACATGGTGCGCCTGCAGAAGAAGCTCTGCGAGCATCTGGGCATCGAGCGGCTGCTCGCTGTCGCCGGTGGTTCGATGGGCGGGATGCAGGCGTTGCAGTGGGCGGTTGCGTATCCGCAGTCGTGCGCGTCGCTGATCGTGATTGCGAGCACGCAGCGGCACTCCGCGCAGCAGATCGCGTTCAACGAAGTCGGCCGGCAGGCGATCGTGGCCGACCCGGACTTCCAGGGCGGTGACTACTACGGAACGGCTGGTCCGGTTCGCGGCCTTGCGGTGGCGCGCATGGTCGGACACATCACCTACATGTCCGACGACTCGATGCGCGAGAAGTTCGGGCGGAGGCGGCGTGCGACCGAGAGCGGTACGGATTCGATCTTCGAGGTCGAGAGCTATCTGCGCTACCGCGGCGGGCAGTTCGTTTCCCGCTTCGATGCGAACTCCTACATCACGATCACGCGCGCGATGGACACGTTCGATCTGCCGGAGGAGCCGCGGGCGCTCGGCGAAATTCTGGAGCCTTGCACGGCGCGGTTCCTGGTGCTGAGCTTCACCTCGGACTGGCTTTACCCGAGCTACCAGTCACAGACCGTCGTGCGGGCGCTACGCGGTCGCGACAAGGACGTGGCCTATGTCGAGTTGCCGTCGAACTACGGGCACGACGCGTTCTTGGTCGAAGCGGGCGAGCAAACCGACATCATTCGCGGGTTCCTCGAATCGACGTTCAAGCGGCTCTAGGCGCATTTCAAAGCCGAATCCGAGCGCTCCACGGGCTTTCGCTGGCGCTCGACCGCGCCGACTCTATAATCAGTAGAGCCTATGGGGACCACAGTCACGGTCGAGCCGCCGCCCGTTTCCCAGGCGTTCGTAGCAGACGTCCTGGCGCGCGAGGATTACCAGACCATCGGCGAGATGATCGACTCCCGCGCCAAGGTGCTGGACCTTGGTTGCGGCGAGGGTCAGTTGATGGCCTGGCTCGAACAGGTGAAGGGGTGCCATACGCGCGGCGTGGAAATTTCGCCTTCGCGTGTGCGGCAGGCGCTCTCCAATGGGTTGTCTGTCTACCAGGGGGACATTGACCAGGGGCTGGCGGATTACCCCGACCAGGCGTTCGACTACGTCGTGCTGAGCCAGACGTTGCAGGAGACGCGCGATCCGCGCGAGGTGCTGCTCGAGATGGTGCGCGTAGGCAAGCGCGCGATCGTGGCGTTCCCGAATTTTGGGCACTGGTCGTCGCGGCTTTCACTGCTGCTGACCGGGCGCGCCCCCAAGACGCGTCACTTGCCCTACGAGTGGTACAACACGCCGAACATCCACGTGGTGACGATTCCAGACTTCGAGGAGCTGGTGCGCAAGGAAGGCCTGATCATCGAACGGTCTTACTTTTTGCGCAAGGACCGGCGGGTGAAGTTGCGGCCGAGCCTGATGGCGGATTCGGCGGTGTATTTGCTGCGCAAGGGCTAGCGCTCGGCTAACCCTTCAAATCGCGCCAGTTGAGGCCGCTGTGGACGTCCGCGATGAGCGGGACGTCGAGCTTGTGGACGCGCTCCATTTCCTGTTTGACCATTTCGGCCACTTGATCGAGCTCCACTTCGGGGACTTCGAATAGCAGTTCGTCGTGGACTTGCAGCAGCATGCGCGTCCGGAGCTTGTCTTCGCGCAGGCGGCGGTCGACGGCGATCATGGCGAGCTTGATCAGGTCCGCGGCCGTGCCCTGGATGGGCGAGTTGACGGCGGTGCGCTCGGCGAAGCCGCGGGCTGCGGGGTTGCGGCTGTCGAGGTCGGTAATGGGACGGCGGCGTCCGAATAGCGTCGTGGTGTAGCTGTTCTTCTTGGCCTCGCGGATGGTCTTGTCGATGTACTTCTTCACGCCGGAGTAGAGGTTGAAGTAGGCCTCGATGTAGGCCTTGGCCTCTTTTTGCGGGATGCCGAGCTGGTTGGAGAGGCCGAACGGGCTCAGGCCGTAGACGATGCCGAAGTTGACGGCCTTGGCCCGGCGGCGCTCCTCGGCGCCGACCATCATGGGCGGGATGCCGAAAACTTCCGCCGCGGTGCGCGTGTGGATGTCTTCACCCTTCTGGAAGGCGTCCTGCAAGGTCTTATCGCCGGAGACGTGGGCGAGCACGCGCAGCTCGATTTGGGAATAGTCGGCGGCGAGCAGCTTCGACCCCTCGGGCGCGATGAAGGCGGCGCGGATGAGGCGGCCGGCTTCGGTGCGGATGGGGATGTTCTGCAGGTTGGGGTTCGAGGACGAGAGGCGTCCGGTGGCCGAGCCCGTTGGATTGAAGGTGGTGTGGAGGCGGCCGGTCGCGGGGTCGATCTGCGCGGGCAGGGCGTCGACGTATGTGCCTTTGAGCTTGGTCAGTTCGCGGTATTCGAGGATCTTGGCGGCGATGGGATGGGCCGGAGCCAATCCTTCGAGGATGTCCGCCGCCGTTGAGCGCGACTTCGTTTTGCCGCGGCGAGGGGGCTCGGGCAGACCCATCTCGTCGTACAGCACTTCGCCAAGCTGCTTGGGCGAGCCTACGTTGAACTCGTGGCCGGCGAGCTCGTAGATCGACTTTTCGATCGCGGCGACCTGGCCTTCCATCTCCTGAGAGAGGTTCTCGAGCATGGCGCGGTCGATCAGTACGCCGACGTCCTCCATGGCGGCGAGGATAGGCGTGAGCGGCAACTCGATCTCGCGGTAGACCTGCTCGAGCTCCATGCGCTCGATCGAGGGCGCGAGGGTCTCGCCCATGGCGCGGATGAGGTCGGCCTGGCGGCCTAGGTCGTCGTCGATCTGGGCTCCGAGGACGCGGGCGACGGCTTTGGAGAGAGAGTAGTCCGAGCGGCTCGAGTCGACGAGGAAGCCCGCGAGCTGTGTGTCGTCGACGACGCCACGGAGCTCGACGCCGGCGGCGCGCAGGGCGCGCAAGGCGGTCTTGCCGTCGTGCACGCGCTTGGCGGTCGACTCGTCTTCGAGAACGGCGCGCGCGGCTTGCAACGCTTCGGGCTTGAGGGAAGCGGCGTCCCCGGACTCGGCGCAGAAGGCTAGACCAGCAATGGCAAGGCTCTCGTCAGTCCCGAGGGCCACGGTGAGCGGGCGGGCGTCGTTTTTGGCGAGCCAAGCGTCGAAGTCCGCCGCGGAGCCGATTTCGGTGGTTTCGGTCTGTTTTTGCTCGGCTGGAATGTCGAGCTCGCTGAGCAACGAGTGGAATTCGAGCTCGGTGTAGACGTCGCGCAGGGCTTCGAGGTCGGGTTCATTGCGGCTCAAGTGGTCGAGGTCGAGCTCGACGGGCGCGTCGACGGCGATGGTGGCGAGCTTCTTGGAGAGCAGGATTTGGTCGACGTTGTTTTGCAGGCTCTCCCGGTAGGTTTTGCGCTTGACCTCGTCTGCGTGTTCAATGGCTCCTTCGACGGAGCCGTACTCCTGGATGAGCTGTTGCGCGCCCTTGTCGCCGATGCCGGGCGCGCCGGGGATGTTGTCGACCGAGTCGCCCTTGAGCGCGAGCAGGTCGATGACTTGTTTGGGCTCGACGCCCATGAACTCCTTGACGCCGGCCTCGTCGTAGATCTGGTCGCCCTTCATGGGGTTGAGGTAGAGGACGCGACCGCCGACGAGCTGCATGAGGTCCTTGTCCGAAGAGACGACGAAGACGTCGATGTCGTGCTCGGCGGCCTGGCGGGCGAGCGATCCGATGGTGTCGTCGGCCTCGTAGCCGGGGTGCTCGAGGATGGGCAGGCGCATGGCTTCGAGCACGCGGCGGATCAGCGGGAGCTGCTGGGCGAGGTCGGAGGGCATCTCCTCGCGGTTGGCTTTGTAGTCGGCGAACTCGCCGTCGCGGAAGGTGGGGCCCTCGCCTTCCCAGACGACGGCGATGTGGTCGGGGTTCTGGTCGCGCAACAGCTTGCGCATCATCGTGGTGAAGACATAGACAGCTTCGGTGGGGACTCCGGCGGTGGTGCGCATGGAGGGCACCGCGGCGCGGGCGCGGCCGTAGAAGGCGCGAAAAATCAGGCCGAAAGCGTCGACGAGGTAGAGACGAGGAGGGGGCGCCATGCGGCCCTCCATTGTAGCGGGGGGCCGGTGGAGGAGGTTGAACGTCGGGTTCGGCGCGCGCGCTGCGCAACTGCTCTGTGGAGGAGGGCGGGCCTGGGCGCCACGAAGCGCTCCTACTTGATACGAGCCCGCCAAGACTCGAATGCTCAAAAGAAAAAATGCTTCCTTTGCATTTCTGTTTGTACTTTTCATTACCTTTGGCCGCGCCTCGGCGGCGGACCTTTTCGAAGCGATCCGCAACGGCGATGTGCCGGCGGTGCGCGCGGAGGCGAAAGACCCCGCCGCACGCGAGCGGCGCGGCCCAGGGGGAGCGACGCCGTTGCTCTACGCGGCGGCGTTTGGGAACGCCGAGAGCGTGCAGGCGCTGACCGAAGCCGGCGCGACGCTCGACGCGCGCACCGATTTGGGCGCGACGGCGCTGATTTGGGCGGCTGGGGATGCGGCCAAGACGCGCATCCTGGTCGAAGCCGGGGCCGACGTGAACGCCCGCTCGAATACCGGCAAGACGCCGCTGCAGCTCGCCGCCGCACGAGCCGGCTCGGCGGAGACTGTGCGTCTATTGCTCGACAAGGGCGCCGACGTGAAAGCCGCGGATGAAATGGGCGGCACGGCGTTGCTGGCGGCCGCGCTCATGGGCGAAGACGAAACGGTGCGGCTCTTGCTCGATCGCGGCGCTGACCCCAATCAGGCGGACAAAGGTGGCATGACGCCGTTGCAGCACGCCGCGGCCAACCAGGACCGCGCCATGATGCGCATGCTGCTCGCCAAGGGTGCACGCGTGAACGACGCGAACACGTTCGGCGGGCAGGTCAAGCACGGTGAAATTGCGCTCAAGGGGCTGACTCCGTTGATGTTGGCGGCGCCGCATGGCTCGCCGTCGGCGCTCCGCGTACTGCTCGACGCTGGAGCTGAGATCAATGGACGCGACTCGCGCGGCATGACGCCGCTGATGTTGGCGGCGGCCTCGAGCCGCCAGGACCGCCGCACGATCAAGTTGTTGCTCGAACGCGGCGCTGACCCAAAGGCGGTGAGCATGGCAGGCGAGACGGCGCTCGACTGGGCGGCGAAGTACGGTGATCCGGGCGTGATGGCGTCGCTCGAGGCCGCCGGGGCCGAGCGCAAGGCGCAGGCTGTTGCGGCGCCGACGGCGGTGCGCATGCGCGACGCGCGGGAGGCCGTGATCGCGGCGCTGGGCCGCGTGCAGACTTCCGAAGCGGAATTCTTCCGCGAGAGCGGTTGCGTGGCCTGCCATCACCAGGGCATGGCGCAGATCGCGACCGCCTCGGCTCGTCGCGCTGGAGTCGAGCACGATGAGGAGGCTGTGCGGGCTTCGGTGGGGGCGACGGTTGCGCTCTACGGCGCGTATGCGCCGATGTTGCTCGATCGAAACGACTTGCCCGGAACTCCCGATACGCCGACGTTCGCTCTGTTCGGTTTGGCGCTCCAAGAGCGCGAGGCGGACTTCACCACCGACGCCTTGTTTGCCAACATTGCCGCACAGCAACGTGCGGACGGGAGCTGGAAGCTGGTGGGCTTCTCTCGCGCGCCGCTCGAGGAGAGCCATTTCGGCCGCACAGCGCAGGCGGTTCGGGCACTGACGCGCTACGCCCCGCCCGCGCGCAAGGCGGAGATGGAGCGACGCCGCGTTGCCGCTCGCTTGGTTGACCCACGCCAAACCGCGCACCACCGACGACTACGCCTGGCGGCTGCTTGGTCTGGACTGGGCGGGCGCTTCGGGCTCGCTCCGTGCCCAGGCAGCACGCGAGTTGCGCGAGCTGCAACGCGCCGATGGCGGTTGGGGCGCGAGCAAGGCGATGGCGAGCGACGCTTACACAACCGGGTTGGCTTTGTGGGCGCTGCACGAAGCCGTCGGGATGGCGCCGGACGCTCAGACCTACCGCGAAGGCGTGCGCTATCTGCTGCGGACGCAGCGGCCGGACGGCACGTGGTACGTGGCGAGTCGGGCGGCGAAGTTCCAGCCTTACTTCGAGAGCGGGTTCCCCTATGGTCCAGACCAGTGGGTCTCGATCTCGGCGACGGCTTGGGCGGCGGCGGCGCTGGCCCCGGCGGCTGAACCGGCGGCGGCGAGCGACTAGCAAAGGCCACCGTGGTAGCATGTCGCCGGTATGCAGCTGAGCCGGCGCGCTTTTGCGGCCCTCGCTTTGGCGGGGGCCGCTCGTTCGCAGTCCACCGGACTGGACGAACAGGTCGTCTTTGCATCGGGGCAAGGTGGCTACCACACCTTTCGCATCCCGGCGCTGCTTGCGACCCCGAAAGGAACGTTGCTGGCCTTCTGCGAGGCGCGCACGCTGGGGCGCGGGGATTCGGGCGAGATCGACATGGTGGTCAAGCGCTCCGAAGACGGCGGTCGGTCGTGGTCGGAGCCGCAACTGGTCTGGGGAGACGGCGCGAACACGTGCGGCAACCCTTGCCCTGTGGTCGATCGCAAGACAGGCCGCATCCTGCTGCCGATGACGTGGAACCGCGGCGAAGACGGCGGCAAGGAGCTGCATCAGGGTACGGCGAAGGGCACGCGGCGGGTCTTTTTGACCAGTTCGGACGACGATGGCCGCAGTTGGGCCGAGCCGCGCGAGATCACGAGCGAAGCCAAGGCGGCGGACTGGTGGTGGTACGCGACCGGGCCTGGGGTCTCGATCCAAATCCAGAAGGGCGCGCACGCCGGGCGCATCGTCGTCCCGGCCAACCACACATCGCAAAAAGATGGCTTCGCGGCGCATACGATCTACTCCGACGATGGCGGCAAGAACTGGCGGCGCAGCAATCCGATCGCGCCCGCTTGCAACGAGAGCCAAGTCGTCGAGCTGAGCGACGGGCGGCTGATGATGAACATGCGCAGCCAGTCGTTCACCAACAAGGAGCGCAACGGCTATCGCGCGATCGCATTCAGCGACGACGGCGGCGCGCACTGGACGCCTCCGGAGCTCGATGCGCACTTGGGCGATCCGCAAGTGCAGGCGAGCCTGATCCGCTACTCCTGGCCCGGCGAACCCGCGGGCAACGTGCTGCTATTCGCCAACCCAAGCCCTCCGGTCTCGCCCGAGCGCGGCAAGCGGGTGCGGATGACCGTGCGCCTGAGCCGCGACGACGGCAAGACGTGGCCTTCGGAGAGGATGATCCACGAGGGGCCATCGGCCTACTCGAGCTTGGCGCGGTTCCCCGACGGATCGATTGGCCTGCTCTACGAAGGCGGCGCGCAGCAGGCCTACGAAAACATCCGCTTGGCGCGGTTCTCGCTGGATTGGTTGGCCGGAGGCGGTAGATGGTCAGCCGGCGGCGGTTCTGCATCGAAGCCGCGGCTGCGGCGTTCGCCTCGCGTGGGACGGCCAGGGCGGACGAGGGTTGGAACGTGCTGTTCCTGGCCGTCGACGACTTGCGGCCGGAGTTGGGCTGCTACGGCAACGCCGCGATCCGCACGCCGCATCTCGACCGGTTGGCCGGGCGCAGTCTGTTGTTCGAGCGCGCCTATTGCCAGGCAGCGGTCTGCGGCGCCTCGCGCGCCTCGTTGCTCACCGGCAAGCGGCCCGATACGACGCGAGTGTGGGGCAATGATACGCATTTTCGCGACCAGTCGCCGCAGACGGTGACGCTGCCACAGCGCTTCAAACAAGCCGGTTGGCATGCGCAATCGTTCGGCAAGATCTTGCACGGCAAGATGAACGACGAGCCCTCGTGGAGCGTGCCGCAGTGGCCCGAAGGAGGGCGTCAGGCGGGGATGCAGTACGTCGACGAGGAGCGCTATGCCGCCATGCGCCAAGCCGAGCCGGGGCGCGATTGGGCAGGCGAGCAGATCCTGACGCGGACGTGGAAAAAGGGCCCTTCCTGGCAGGCGGCGGACGCGCCCGACGATGCCTTCCAGGACGGGCAGGCGGCCAATCGTGCGATCAAGGCGATGCGCGCGCTGCGGGACCGGCGGTTCTTCCTCGCGGTCGGCTTCCAGAAGCCGCATCTGCCCTTCAGCGCGCCGAAGAAGTACTTCGACCTATACGACCCGGCGGCGCTCCCTGTCGCCGAAGACGCTCGGCGTCCGCTCGGCGCGCCGGATGTGGCGTTCACCAACTCGCAGGAGCTGCGCGGCTACACGGACATCCCGCGGCAGGGCCGCTGCCTGAGGGCAAGGCGCGCGAACTGGTGCACGGCTATTACGCCGCTGCGAGCTACATGGACGCGCAGGCCGGGCGCGTGCTCGACGAATTGGAGCGCTTGGGGTTGGCCGAGCGCACGCTGGTCGTGCTCTTCGGCGACCACGGCTGGCACCTGGGCGAGCAGGAGCTGTGGGCAAAGGCGAACAACTTCGAGCTCGATACGCGCGCTCCGCTGATGTTGCACGTGCCGGGGATGCGGTCGGGCGGGGGCAAGTGCGCGCAGTTGGTGGAATTCGTCGACATCTACCCGACGCTGTGTGAGGCTTGCGGCGTGGAGCCGCCGGCGGATCTGGAAGGGACAAGCCTGCTCCCGCTGGTCGAGGCCCCGGAGCGGCCATGGAAGAAGGCGGCGTTCAGCCAGTTTCCGCGGCCGTATCCGCCGAAGGATGACTGGACGGAGATGGGCTATACGATGCGGACCGAGCGCTACCGCTACACCGAGTGGGTCGATCGCGAGAGACGCATCGTGGCAAGGGAGTTGTACGACTACGAGATTGCGCCGACGAGACTGTGAACTTGGCCGGCCAGCCCGAGCACGCGGCGCTCGAGGAGCGGCTGGCGGAACAGCTGCATGCCGGTTGGCGGGAGGCGCTGCCGTGAGGACGCCGATGCGGCTGTGTCTGGCGTTGCTCGTGGCGTGCGCGGCGGCCACTGCGCAGAAGCCAAACTTCGTGTTCATCTTGGCGGACGATCTGGGGTGGCGCGACCTGGGCGTCTACGGCAGCACGTATTACGAGACGCCGAACATCGATCGCTTGGCGGCCGAGGGTGTGCGCTTCACTGATGCGTATGCGGCGGGCAACTCCTGCTCGCCTACGCGCGGGAGCATCCTCACCGGCAAGTATCCGGCGACGACGCAGTTGACGGATTGGATCCCTGGGCGGACGCCTCCGGGGGCGAAGCTCTCGATCCCGCAGTGGACGAATTACCTGCGCCACGGCGAGACCACGATCGCGGAGGCGCTCGCGGGGGCGGGTTATCGCTCGGCGGCCATCGGCAAGTGGCACCTTGGCCAGAAGGGCTGGTGGCCGGAAGACCAGGGCTTCCAGGTGAGCGTGGGCGGCAGTCACGCCGGTTCGCATGGCAGCATGTTTCCGCCCTATTGGCCGGCGGCGAAGATGGCGCGGCTGGGCTGGCGCACGTTCCCGGAGGAGCGCGAAGGCGAGTACTTGACGGACCGGCTGACGCGAGAGGCGGAGGCGTTTCTCGAGCAGAGCGCGGGCGGGCCGTTCTTTCTCTACCTGTCGCACTACGCGGTGCACACGCCGATTCAGGCCAAGCCGCAGCTGGTGGCGAAGTACAAGGCAAAGGCTCCGAGCGGCGGGCAATCGAACCCGGAGTACGCTGCGATGGTCGAAGGACTGGATCAGAGCGTGGGTGCGGTGCTCGCAAAGCTCGACGCACTCGGCCTAACGGACAATACGGTCGTTTTCTTCTTTCCGACAACGGCGGGCTCTCGAAAGGCGGCAAGATTACCTCGAACGAGCCGCTGCGCGGGGAGAAGAGCACGGCGTGGGAAGGCGGCGTGCGGGTTCCGTTGATCGTGCGTTGGCCGGGCAGGACCGAGGCGGGGAGGGTGATCGAGGAGCCGGTGATCAGCGTCGACTTCTTCCCGACGATGCTCGCGATGGCGGGCGTCGACGTGGCGCCGGACGTCGACGGCAAGAGCTTGGTCGACCTACTCGAAGGGAAGCCGTTCGAGCGCGGGCCGATCTTTTGGCACTACCCGCACTACAACGCGCATACGCCGGTTGAGACGTGTACGCCGTACGGGGCGATCCGCGAAGGGCCGTTCAAGCTGATCGAACGCTATGAGGATGGCGCGCTCGAGCTCTATGACCTGCGCGAGGACATCGGCGAGACGCGCGATTTGGCGAGCGCCATGCCGGACAGGACGCGCGAGCTAGCGGCCAAGCTCGCAGCCTGGCGCCGGAGCGTGGGCGCGCAGATGCCGACGCCGAACCCGGAGGCCGACCCAGCCACGTATCGCGAGTACAAGGAAAAAAAGTTGTGGGGGCCGGTCGATCGGTACGAGCAGCAGACGGCGTTTCCGGAGCGCTGAGGGCGCTTTCGGTCGCGATGACTCGCGACCCGGCAAGCCTGGCGGCTTGCGCCACGCTTGAGGCTATTGCTGTAGATGCGCGGGGCGCGGGCGGCGATGCCGGTGAGAATCTCGTACGGGATCGTGTTGCAGAGCGCGGCGAGCTCGGCGGCGGGGACTTGCGCTCCGAGCACGATGGCTTCGTCGCCGGGTTGGACGGGCGGCGCGTCGGTGATATCGACGGCGGTCAAGTCCATGCTGATACGGCCTAGGATCGGACGGTGGCCGCCGGCCAGCCAGACGCGCCCGCAGCCGGAGCTCGCGGCGGTAGCCGTCGCCGTAGCCCACGCCGAGGACGGCGGTCCGCATGGGGCGTTCGGCGGTGAAGGCGCTGTTGTAGCCGATGCGTTCGCCCTCGGCGGCACCTCTTTGACGGCTAGCACGGCGGCGCGCCATTCAAGGGCTGGCCGAACCTCGAAACGGGCCGGCGGAGCGCCGCCGACTGGGGCGCTCAGGTAGCCATAGATGGCCAGGCCAGGTCGCGCCATGGTTGCGCCGGCGAGGCCGCGCCAAGCCAGCCCGCCGCTGTTGGCCACGTGGCGCCGCTTGGGCCGGATGCCACGCTGTTCTAGGTCCGCGAGAAGGGCGCTGAATGTCTCCATCTGGCGAGGGGTCTGCGTGTCCTCGAAGTCCTCGGCGGAAGCCAGGTGGGTACAGACGCCTTCGAGCGTGAGCGTCGGGTCTTGGGCGATCTCCGAGGCGATGGCGGCAGCCTCGCCTGGGTGCAGTCCGAGCCGGTTCATGCCGGTTTCGACGTGCAGGTGGCAGGGGAGCGGGCGTCCGAGGGCCAGGGCGGCGTCTCGCCAGGCTGCGTAGGCTTCGCGAGAGCAGAGCATCGGCGTTAGGCCAAGCTCGGCGGCGGCGCACGATTCGCTGGGCAGCACGCCGCTCAACACGAAGATCTCGCCCGCGATTCCGGCTTCGCGCAGGACGCCGCCTTCGTCCATGCTCGCCACGCCGAATGCGCGGCAGCCGGCGCGCTCGAGCGTTTGGGAGACAGGAACGGCGCCGTGGCCGTAGGCATTCGCCTTGACCACCCCCATCAGCTCGAAATCGGGAGGACAGGCCGCCTGGACGGCCGCGAAATTGGCGGCGATTTGTCGCAGGTCGACCCGCACGTGGGTGCGCAGCGGAGGAGTTGTCGCGACTGTATCACGCGCCACACTGGGAGCTGTATGGGCGGCGAATGGGTCGAGTATCGCTGGACGGTGTCCGCCGCCGTGGTGGAGAACGCGGGCCGGCTGGGCCCCCGTTTGGATGACTTTCTGGCCGATCGCGTGCCGTTGGTGAGCCGGATGCATTTGCAAGCCTCGGTGCGGGCGGGCGCGGTGCTGGTGGACGGCCGTATCGCGCCGCCGGGATTTCGCTTGCACGCCGGCGCCCAGGTCGAGGCGCGGCTCGATATGAGGCGCGCGACTGCGATGACGCCGGAGGCGATCCCGGTGGAGACGGTGTACGAAGACGAACGCTTTGCCGTGGTCGTCAAGCCGGCGGGCATGCTCGTCCACCCGACGCGGGGCGTCAAGAGCGGCACGCTGGCGAATGCGCTTTCGGGTCAGTGGAACCAAGGCGCTGGACCGCTGGTTCGGCCGGTTTTCGTGCATCGGCTCGACAAGCAAACGTCAGGCTTGATGGTTGTGGCGAAGCAGCGCGCGGCCGCGGCGAGACTCTCGCGTGCGTTCGCTTCGGGCCAGGTGAAGAAGCGCTATCTGGCGTGGCTCGAAGGCGATCTCGACGAAGATGCGCGGACGATCGAGGCGCCGATTGCGCGGCTGGGCGACCAGCGCCCCCAATGGGGGGTCTCACCAGAAGGAAAGCCCGCGACGACGCGGCTGCGCCCGCTCGAGCGCTCTGGCGGGCGTACTCTCGTCGAGCTCGAGCCGGTGACCGGACGCACCAATCAGTTGCGCATCCATTGCGCGTGGATCGGGCGGCCGATCGCGGGCGACGAAGCCTATGGAGCGCAGCCCGCGCCGCGCTTGTTTCTGCACGCGTATCGGATCGAGCTTCCCGACCCACAGTCAGGACGATTGCTCGAGTTTTCGAACATCCCTGGGTCAAGCGACTGGTCTATCGATGATCCCGTGTAGTTTTTGCATATCTCAGAGCGGAATCGGGGCTTTCGGGGTTAAAACGGACGAGGCCAGTCCGGGGGGATGGCCCGACCTCGCCCGCTTCCTCCCCAAAGCGCTACAGATCGTTGCAGATCTTCACCGGCCAGATCGCCTCGGCCACGTGCGGGCCTCCGGAGAACTTGGTGGTGTCGTAGACCCGCATGCGGAAAGTGAACACGCAGCATTCGCCGCGCTCGAGCGGGAAGTTTGCTGGGATCGAACCCGCGTAGGAGGTTGAACCGAAGCAGTTGCGGTCCACCGCGCGCAAATCGAAGTCGGCCAGCTTGCCGAACACATCCGCACCGGGCGCTCCCTGGCAACGGTTGCCCGGAACGCCGACGCGCTGCGTGCCGTAGAAGCATGAGCCCGCCGGGCCGTTGATCGGGATCTGGACCTCAGGCCCGCCTTGGCGTGCGATGCGGATCCAGTAGTGGTCGAAGTTGTCGTTCGGCCGTTGATTGAGCGGCAGCGTCTCGTCGATGTACTCGTCGTAGGCGATGCCGACCAGCGGTAGCGGCCAGGGGTTGCTGCAGTCGGGCGGCAAGGCGAACTGGCTCAGGCGCAGGTCGGTGCAGGGCGGTACGGCATCGATGCGCAGCGCCGCATGGATCGGTTTGTTGTCGAGCCAGATGCGCTGCAGGTCGCAGTAGCGGTTGCCGTCGACGTCCTCGACTTCGAGCTTCACGGTGAACAGCCCGCTCATCTGGCAGCCGGAGATTTGCGTCTGCCAGCAGGAGGGCGACAGCCGCGCTTCGGGTTGGTTGTTGAGGCAGTAGGGCGGGAAGGGCCACGGCACGACGCAGTCATCGACCCAGACGGCGGTCAGCGTGTCCGTGTCGGTCCGCATGTTCATGTCGCGGTACTGCCAAGGGGTGGAGTACTCGACCTTCCAAAACTCCGTCCAGCCCGGGACCGAGCAGTCGGTGATCGCGCCCGCCTGATGGCTCAGGGTGTAGCGCTTGATCTTCTTGTCGTTGCAGCCGCCGACAAAGGCCGAGCCCTGGAACGAGACGCAACGCGCGAAGGAGACTTCGACAGTCGAGCCGATCGAAGTGCACTTGGGCGTGAAGGTTTCGACGAAGCGCGCGGTCGGGTCGAGCGCGGGCTTGTCGAGATTCGAGAAGCCGCTGGCGGCCAGGATGCGCACGTCCTGCTTGAACAGCGAGAACGACGTGGTGCAGATCTTCGTCGCGCCGGCCTTCGAGAAGACCGTCAGGCGCAGGAAGTAGGGGCCGGCGCTGAGCGAGGTGGTGTCGAAGTAGGCCAGCAGGCCGTTGACGACCGGGCTCGACCCTTGCACGCCGCCGCCGGGAGGGATGGGCGGGTAGTGGAAGTGGTCGGTGTGGAAGGTGACGTTGTCGTCGGACCACTCGAGCGTGTAGTGGTCGAAGTCGCCGCCCGAGGCCGTGCCGCGTACCGGGACGACCAGAGCTTTGAGGTCCTGCGAGACCTCTTCGGGCGTGCAGCCCACGGGCTCGTCCAGCCGGCAATCGAGCGACGGCGGGCAGATGATGCGGCAGTACAGGCCGCAGTGGATGTGGCAGATCCAGCGGCAGAGGAAGAAGCAGAAGCGCTCCAGCCCGAATTCGCCGAGGATGGCGTGGAAAGTCGTCTCGTCCTGCTCGCGATAGGCTGCGATCAGGCGGTCGAGCGCGCTCTCGTTCGCAGCCAGCTTGCGCCAGCGCAGCGCGAGCTCGCGAATCTCGACCGGCTTGAACAGCCGCGGCAGCTTGGGGCAGATGCGGATACAAATGCGGAAGCAGTGGATCACGCACAGCCAGCGGCACAGGATGATGCAGAGCTTGCGCAGGTCGAAGCGGTCCAGCACCGCCTGCACCTTGGCCGCGTCGTGCGCCTCGTAGCCCTCGAACAGCGCCTGCAACTCGCCCTCTTTCGAAGCGATCTTGCCGGCGGCTTGCGCCACGGTGAGGAACTCCTCGAAGGGATCGAGATCCACCGGGACTTCGAGCGGTGGACAGACGAGGCGGCAGAACGGCCGGCAGCGCAGGAAGCAAATCCAGTAGCAGACGAGGTGGCAAAACGCCTGCAGCTCAAACTTTTCGATGATTTTGTGATAGGCGTCGGAGTCCTCTTTCTCGATGGCCGCGAAGAGCTGGCGAGCGGCCTTTTCGTCCGCGCCAAGGCGGCCCAAGCCCGCGGCGAAGACCTGCAGAGCGGGAGCTTCAAAGGGTTTTTCGGGCAGCTCGCGGCAAATGATGCGGCAAACCCGAATGCAATCCCAAACGCAAAGCCAGCGGCAAATGGGGACGCAAAATCGCGACAAGGAGAGCTTATCGAGCACGGCGCGAACCGTACGGGCGTCGCGCGCTTGGTAGGCGTCGAGAACGCGGGCGAGCGCGTCTTCGTTTTCCGCCAGTCGCGCCAGGGCGGGGGATTCTTGAGCGAGCTCTCGAATGAGCTGTGCTTCCAATTCGTCGAACTGCATGGGGGACCTCCTTCCGGGTTTGAGAACAGCTTCGGGACAGACCAGCACGGGGAGCGGAGCGTCGGACGGGGTGACAACGACCGTCAGGGAAAGCCCCTAGGCGGGGTCCGCGACTCTCCAAAAAGTACTAGAGATACCGTACTAGACCAGTCGATAGTACAGCCGAATTTGGGTCGGGTCAACGAAAAAATCGGCGCTATGATGAAGTGCCGCGGCGAGCGATGCGAACGCAAGAGCGAGAACGGAGACGGCGGCGTTGGGCGGCGGCCGCCCTAGGATTGTGTGCCGCTTTGGCGCTTGCCGCGGCGGCCCTGGCGTCCGACGAGGAAGGAAAAATCGTGCGGCCCGTCGAGGGCGCGGCGATTGCGGCGGGGCCGATCGACGTGGCGGCCAAGGCGCCGCCGGGCGGGCGTATCGAGCTCGATGGCAAGGCGGTCGAAGCCTCCGAGGTCGACGCGCCGTTCCCGGGCGTACTGCACGCTAGGCTCGAGGCCGCGCCGGGCGAGCACGTGGTGGCTTTGGTCTGGCCGGGTGGACGTAAGCAGGTGCGCGTGTTCGTAGGCGAGAATCCGCCGGCGGGGTTCGAGCCGTTCCACATGCATCCGCCGCCGGATGGAATCGACTGTGCGCAGTGTCACGGGTTGAGCCGCCGGGGCCGGTTTCGCTTCCAGGGAGACTGCTTCGGCTGCCACACGGACGAGCAGTTCACGGCCAACCATCCTCACGCCAAGCACGTGCTCGAACAGTGCGGCATGTGCCACAACGCCCATGGCTCGACGGCGGACGCGCTCCAGATCTACCCGCGCGAAACCGCCTGCCGGCAGTGCCACAGTCTTTAGGCCCCCTACCGGATCACCAGATGCGAATCGAGACGTATTGGCCGGGCTCGGTCACTTCGACGAGCGGGCCGGAGGGCAGGCTGCGGGCCAAGCGGAACAGAGAGGCGGGTTCGAGCGGCTCGTCGGGATGGTTTTCCAGAAATTCGCGCACCTGGCGCAGCGGAGCATGAACGCGTACTCGCTCGTTGCGGTTGTCGACCTCGACCTCGATGCGCGCCCCGGACTTGCGGATCACGACGGTCTCGTCTTTGGACTCGACGCGCACCAGCTCGCTATCGCCTGCGTTTTCGAGCTCGCGAATCGCAGCGGCGGCGGCGCGAAGGTGCTTGGGCTCAAACGGAAGTTTCTCGTGAATTTCGGGAGGGTCGGCGATCCCGGCGACCACTTGCGCCAGTAGGACCGGCGCGGGGATCCAAAGGTGCAGGTCTTCGTCCTCGTCGACCACGTTTACGATGACCCAGGTCATCGAGAGCGCGGCGAGCAAGCCCGCCGCGCAGACGATGCCGAAGCCAAGCAAGAGACGCTTGAACATGGGATCGGACCTCGAGTCCTAGCTGCGAGCGTCGATCCAGACGCGACCTTGCTTTTGGCGTCGGTGACGTTGACGATGTCGCCGCGGCGTCCGCTCAGCTGTTGGATGGCGGCGCGCAGGTTGAGCTCTTCGCCTTCGCCGCTAAGCAGCGCATCGACGACGTCAACCGGAATGTCGACACGGACTTGCTCGGGCGCATCGCCCTTGCGGTCCTCTACGCGTACCTGGATCAGTTGGCCGGCGCGCGAGACGCGCACAGTCTCCTCTTCCGATTCGACTTTGACGAACTCTGCGTCGCCGCTGTTCTTGAGCTCGGCCCAAAGCTTGCGCAGGTCGGCGAGCTTGATGCCTTTTTCCTGGAACTTGCTGGTGATTTTTCCGGTGATGTCTTCGGGCAGGGCGTCGAGCGCAACCTGGGCGAGCGCGAGCGGAACGTTGACGTTGACCTTTTCGGCCTTGTCGCCGGAGTCGATGACCTCGACGTGAATCCAGGGCGACTCTTGCGCCTGCAAGGCGGCGGCGCTGTTGCTGAGCGTCAATGCGAGCACGGCGGCGGCCAATGCGGCTTTGCTTCGGTTAAGCATGTCTGATTTCTCCTTGAAAGCAACGCGTCGGTGCGTTTGGCTTCGGAGACTCATACGAGGCTTCCGCGGCGAAGTTCCGTCGAATTGAGCACTGCACGGCGCAAACCGCGAAACTCTAGGGATGCATCGCTGTGGCTGGGCGCGCACGCCAATCGACATCGACTACCACGACGCCGAGTGGGGCGTGCCCGTGCATGACGACCGGCTGTTGTTCGAGTTCCTCGTTCTCGAAGGCGCGCAGGCCGGGCTGAGCTGGACGACGATCCTGAATAAGCGCGAGAGCTACCGCAAGGCTTTCGAGGGCTTTGAGATCGACCGCGTGGCGAAGTTTACCGATGCGAAGAAGGCGAAGCTCCTCGAGGACCCGGGCATCGTGCGCAACCGGCTCAAGGTCGACTCGGCAGTGCGCAACGCCAAGGCGGCGCAGGAGATCATCCGGACGGACGGTTCGTTGGACGCTTTCTTGTGGTCGTTTGTCGGTGGCAAGCCGATCCAGAACGCGCGGGCGGACCTGAGCGAGGTACCGGCGAAAACGCCCGAGTCGGACGCGATGAGCAAGGCCCTGAAGAAGCGCGGGTTCAATTTCGTGGGTTCGACGATTTGCTACGCCTTCATGCAGGCGGTCGGCATGGTCAACGACCACGAGACGAAGTGCTTCCGGTATGCGCCGGTGAAGCGGTTGGGGCGCTGAAAGCCCCCACCCTTCGCCGCGCGGCCTCCAGGTCCCGGGTTATCCTGAGCCCGACATGTCGCTGTTTCGTCTTGCCCTCACGGCCTTCGCTTTCGCCACTGCCGCTCTCGCGCAGCGGACGCCCTACGACCGCATGCTCGAGAGCGAGGTCCAGGTGATGGCCTACCTCAAGGCGGAGGCGCGCAAGGTGACAGCATCGGCCGCCGATGAGATGCAGTCGCGCCAATCTTGGGAAGCCGTTGCAGAAGAGCGGCGGCGCGAGATGCGCGACATGCTCGGGCTCGAGCCGCCTCCGCCCAAGACTGCTCTCAACGTTCAGATCACCGGGACGATCGACAAGGGCGACTACGTGATCGAGAAGATCGCCTTCGAGAGTCTGCCGAAGATTTACGTCACCGCCAACCTGTATGTCCCCAAGAGCCCCGGTCCCAAGCCGACGGTGCTCTACGTCTGCGGACACGCGACTTCGCCGTATGGCGCCAAGACGCAGTACCAGCGCCACGGGCATACTCTCGCAAAGCATGGCTACGTGGCCATGCTCATCGATCCGATCCAGATCGCCGAGACGTTTGCGCTGCATCATGGCGTGCTCAACAACGAGATGGAGGAGTGGTACGCGCGCGGCTACACGCCGGCCGGGCTCGAGATCTGGAACATGGTCCGCGCCATGGATTATCTGGAGACGCGCCCGGAGGTGGACCCTGATCGCTTTGGCGTGACCGGGCGCTCAGGCGGCGCCGCGATGAGCTGGTTCTCGGCTGCGGTCGACAAGCGCATCAAGGCCGTCGTGCCGGTGATGGGCATCTCCACATACGCCGCCAACCTGGAAGAGAACACCCAGCGGTTGCACTGCGATTGCATGTTCGCGATCAACTCGTGGATGCAGGACATGCTGCACCAAGGAGGGCTGATTGCGCCGCGTCCGCTGCTGATGGCGCACGGCGCCAAAGACAAGCTCTTCCCTGTTCCTGGCTACACCGAGTTCGAGCGCGTGATGGGGCGGCTCTATGACGGCTACGGCCATCACGAGCGCTTCCGCAACATCGTCGTCGATACCGGGCACGCCGACTCGGACTACTTGCGCGCCGAAGCCGTTCAATGGTTCGACAAGTTTTTGGCGCACGTTCCGGCGCGCGAGATCGATGTGTCGTTCGAAGAGGTTCCGCCAGCGGAATTGACTGTGTTCGGGGGCAAACCGCCGGCCGATGCACTCAACTACCGAGCGCATGAGCTGTTCATCCCGCCGCCGCCCGAGCCTAGCTTCTCGACCTTGGACGAGTGGCAAACGCGGCGCGAGGAGTTGCTGCCGACGCTGCGGGAACGGGTCTTCGGCGCCTTCCCCGAGGAGACGAAGCCGCAGGTCGAAGAGAGCTTGGCATCCGCAGCGGACGGATTCGAGGCGCTCGCGATCCAGACCGAGCCCGGCATCACGGTCCAGGCCGAGTTTCGCGGCGTGGAGGGCGCGAGCGATGCGACGGCCTTGCTTTGGGTCGCCTCGGACGGCGAGGACGATGCGTCGATTTTGGATGTGCTGCGGCAGATCGGCGGGCCGCCCGCTAACCCGGTGATGATCGTTCGCCCGCGCGGCGTGGGCGAGGTCCCTTGGCCGAAGAAGGTGCGCAAAGACATGGACCGCAACGCGATGCACCTGGGACGCACGGTCGACTCGATGCGCCTGTGGGACGTGCTGCAAGCCGTCGATGTGCTGCGCGAAAAGACCGGCGGTGCGGAAGTCGCCGTCGCCGGCATCGGGCAGGCGGCGGCGATCGGGCTCTACGCCGGCGTGCTCGACGAGCAGGTCGCGCAGGTCATTCTTTTCGACCCGCCCTCGACCCACGTCGACGGCCCCACGTTCCTCAACGTGCTGCGCTACACGGACCTGCCCGAGGCCGCTGCATTAATGGCGCCGCGGCGGGTTACGTTCTACAGCCGCGTGCCCGAGGCTTATCGCGCGACGCAGGGCGTCTTCACGCTCTACGGCAAGCCGGACCATTTCGCGTTGACGATGAGCCTGAAGGGCGCGCTCAACGGACGATTCGACCACGGTTACTCGTCGGGGCTATAGGCGTGGGTGCGGCTTGACGCTGAGGCGTGCCGAGCGCTTTACTGGACGCCGCGAGGTGATCTGATGCGCACAAAGATTGGGTTGAGGTTGGCATTCGGCGCGTTGCTCGCTGGAGGTCTATGGACGGCTTGGACGCAGCAGCCTGCGCCGCCGCTCGAGCTCCAGCCGGTGGCCGGCGATCTACACGTGCTCGTCGGCTCGGGAGGCAACGTCGGCGTGCTCGTGACCGATGAGGGTGTGTTGCTTGTCGACGACAAGTTCGACCGCAACGTGCCGGAGATTCTCGCCAAGGTCAAGACCTTGACCGACAAGCCGGTGCTGTATGTGTTGAATACGCATCACCACGGCGACCACTCCGGCGGCAACGCCTCGTTGCAGGCGCAGAACGTGGAGGTGATCGCGCACGAGAATGCGCGCGAGAATATCGTGCGCAACAAGCAGCCCGGGGCGCCGCATGTGAGCTTCGAGGAACAGGTGACGCTGCACTTGGGCGGCAAGGAGGTGCGCGCGATGCACTTCGGGGCCTCCCACACCAACGGCGATTCGGTGATCTACTTCCCCGACCTCGGCGTCATCCATACCGGGGACATGTTCGTCCGCGGGGCGCCGTTCGTCGACTATGCCAACGGCGGATCGGCTCTCGAGTGGGATGACACGCTCAATGCCGTCCTACAGCTCGAGTTCGACACGGTCATTCCCGGACATGGTCCCGTAGGCACGCGCGACGACCTGATCCAGTGGAAAGAGGACTTCGAGACGTATCGCAACCGCATCAGCGAGCTCAGCCGCGCCGGCAAGAAACCCGAGGATGCTGAGGCGGCCCTCGACGTCCACGACTTGAAGGGCTGGAGCGTGGGCGGGCTGCAAATGCGCAGCATGCCGGGGTTGTTTCAAGAGCTGAGGTAGCCGCGGCCCTCCTACCAATTGTGGCGGAGGGCTTCGATGAGCTCCGCCTTGAGCATTCTGCTGCGTCCGCGGACGCCGATCTGCTTGGCGTGTTCATAGAGCTCGTCACGGGTCATGCTTTCGAGGACGGCGGAATCGATCGAGGGCGACGTCTCGTCAGGGGCCGTCTTGCGCTGGAAGCGGCGCTGTCGGCGTGCTTCCCGCTCGGCGGCAACGCGTTTCGCCTTTTCCGTCTCAATTCGAGCCTTCTCGCGCATCGCCTCGGCCGAAATTTCCTTCGTGTAGAACGACATTTCCCGATCACCTCCATGAGGTAGAGGCCTTGAGAGGCCCTTGCGTTTCCGGCAAGGGTCAGTGTGAGAATGGCTCGCGGATTCGACGATTGGGGTTACAGAAGTGGATCGCGAGCCGGGAATAGAATCAAATTTGCCCACGTCAGTCAACCTCCAAACCGCACTGCGCTTCGAGGAAGTGGCCGCCCTTTTGGAGGCGCAAAACGGCAATCCCGAGCGGGCGCGCATGTACCAGCGCGCCGCCGAGGCATTGCGGCGATCGCCGCGCTCGGTCCGGCAGATTCTCGATACGGAAGGCGAGGCGGGGTTGGCGCGCGTTCCTGGAATCGGCGAGGCGCTGGCGCGCCAGATCCGGACGACGCTCTCCTCGGGGCGTTTGCCGATCCTCGAGCGTCTGCGGGGCGAGACCGACCCGGTGGCGATGCTCGCCTCCGTGCCCGGCATCGGACGCAAGATTGCGCATCGGCTGCACCACGACCTCGGCATCGATACCTTCGAAGAGCTCGAAGCCGCCGCCAACGATGGACGTCTCGAGTTGCTTGCAGGCTTCGGACAAAAGAAGGTCAGCAGCGTCGCCGATTCTCTCCAAGGACGCACCGGCCGTGCGGGCGTCTCCTCCTCCAGCATCCCGCCGGTCGAAGAAGTGCTCAGCGTGGACGCGGAATATCGCGAAAAGGCTGCCGCAAACGCTCTACCCAAGATCGCTCCGCGCCAGTTCAACGAATCGAATCAAGCATCTCTGCCTGTTCTGCACACGCGCCGTGGCGACCGGGAGTACATGGCGGTGTTCAGCAATACAGCCCGCGCGCACAAGCTCGAGCGCACCCGAGATTGGGTGATCGTCTACGCTGACCAGGGCGCGGAAGAGCTGCAGTACACCGTGGTCACGGGCCGGGAGGGCGCGCTGGCCGGCAAACGCGTGGTGCGGGGCCGCGATGCGGAGTGCCGCGCCTATTACGAGTCCCACCAGCCCGTCGCCGTCTAATTCGAAAGCCCGGTTCGTAGGAAGGCCTTACCCGCCTGCGTCTCTTCCCCTAGATCGTTGACGCTCGACGGTCATACAGGGATAGTCGTCGTTTGGGGGCCTTCTCGTGAGCTCGGGCGCCGTCCCGCACAATCCAACTCGCACCGTGGCCGGCCGCGCCGCCTACCTGGGAGCGTTGATCACGCTGGCCTTCGGGCTGCTGATCTTCTGCGCCGATCCGCGCGGCCATGCGTGGGACTTCCACCAGTTCTACGCGGTGGGCACCCTTCCCGCTGAGCAGACCTTCGACGTGGAGGCGTAGCGGCAGGTGGAGGAGCGGCTGTGGCGCGAGCATCGCCCGATGGTCGAGGAGTTCAACTTCTCGCCGTACTTGAAGCCGGCCTACTACCGGCTCGTCTGGGTTCCGCTCGCCAAGCTCGAGTTTTGGACCGCGTATCGCGTCTGGGTCGCGCTGCAGGTCGTGGCGTTTCTGTCCGCGATGACGCTGCTCGGGAAGCGCTATGGGCTCGATTCGGCGCTGGTGCTGCTGCTGCCGATGTGCCCGTATCTGCTCCTGTCGTTCACCTGGGGGCAGGACACGGGCTTGCTGCTGCTGATCCTCGCACTGTCGCTCGAGCTGAGCCTGCGTGGGCGCGAGAGTTGGGGTGGGGCCACGCTGGCGCTGGGGCTGTTCAAGTGGAATACGATCCTGCTGCTGCCTTTGCTGTTTCTGGTGCAGAAACGCTGGCGAACACTCAGGGGATTCGCCGCGGTTGCCCTCGTGGAAGTCGTGCTCTCGGTTTGGATCACGGGGATCGGCGGCGTGCGGGACTATTTTGCGTTGGCGACGAGCCCGGAAACGAGTTACTGGTCCTACCTGATGCCGTCGGTGCGCGGAGTGGCCCTCGCGGTTGGCGCGCCGGCGTCGCTGAGCTGGGCGTTGGCGCTGGGGGCGATCGCGGTGTTCCTGTGGCGGGCGCGAGGGCTCGACCTGGAAAAATCCTATGCGGCTGGCGTCTCGATTGGCGTCTTCCTGGCGATCCACACGATGGGGTATGACTTGTTGCTGCCGGTGATGGCGATCGTGATGCTCTACGACCGCCTGTCGGTGGGTTGGAAGGCGCCGCTGGTTGTGCTCTACCTGAGCCCGATGCCCTACATGGCGCAGAAGCTGACGGATTTCCGCTTCAACGGCTTGGCGGCCGCATTGTTTGCGCTTGTGGTTGCCATCGCGCTGAGCTTGCAGCGCCGCGAACAGTCGCTCGAAGCCGCGGTCCAAGACGAAAGCCCCAAGGCGATGCGCGCCGGCGCGGGCTCGCCGGCCTGAACCGGCTATGCTTCGGCGAGCGCCTGCCGGATGGCGTCCGCGATTTTGCTCTTGTGTTCGTCCGACTCGTAATGGTTCTTCGGCCAAAAGAAACCTCGCAAGCCGTCCTTCGGCCGGCGAGGCACGATGTGCACGTGCAGGTGCGGCACGCTTTGGCTGACCACGTTGTTCTGTCCGACGAAGCAGCCGGGCGCATCGCAGGCCTGCTGGACGGCTGTGACTAGCTTCTGCGCGTTCTGGAAGAACGGTCCCACTTTGTCAGCCGGGAGCTCAGGCAGGGTCGCGTAATGCTCGCGAGGCACGAGCAGCACGTGGCCCGGAAACAGCGGGTCGACGTCGAGAAAGGCGACGCTGATGTCGTCCTGGAACACGATTTCGGACGGAATCTCGCCCGCGGCGATCTTGCAGAAAACGCACATGGGGCCATTGTGCCCGAACGGGCAGACTGGGTGTCGAGCGCCCCAAGGCCGATGCGCTTTTCGTCATACTCTGTCGGAAGATGACAGAATTCGACGCCGTGCTCGCTGCTCGCGACGTGATCGCGGGCAAGCTCGTTCGCACGCCGGTGCAGCGCGTGCCGGGCGAGACCTTTGCGCCCACGCTTGCTGGTGTGGAGCTGGTGTTCAAGCTCGAGATGTTCCAGCGCACAGGGTCGTTCAAGATCCGCGGGGCGCTGAACAAGCTCAACAGTTTGTCGGCGGAGGAGAAGCGTCGGGGGGTCATCGGCATGAGCTCGGGTAACCACGCACAGGCGCTGGCCTATGGCGCGCAGCTCGAAGGCGTGCCCGCGACCGTCGTGATGCCGGACTTTTCGGTTCCGGGCAAGATTGCGGCGACCAAGGCGTATGGCGCGACGGTGGTGCTCGTGCCGGCGACGGAGATGTTCGCGACCTACGAGCGGCTGCGAGACGAGCAAGGGCTGGCGGCGGTGCATCCCTTCGACGATCCTATGATAGTGGCCGGGGCGGGGACGGCGGCGCTCGAACTGCTCGAAGACGAGCCGAATCTGGACTTGGTGGTCGCGGGCGTGGGTGGAGGTGGTTGGATCTCAGGCACGGCGACGGCGGTGAAGGCGCGCTCGCCCAAGACGCGCGTGGTGGGCGCCGAGCCCGAGGGCGCGCCGGTGGTGCGCCGCAGCCTGGACGCGGGCCGGCTGGTACGGCTCGACAGCGTGAATACGGTCGCGGACGGGTTGGCCCCGCCGTTTACCGGGGAAGTTGTATTCGACCGCATTCAGCGACTGGTCGACGACGTGGCGCTCGTGAGCGACAGCGAGATCCTGGCGTCGATGAAGTTGCTGATCGAGCGCCTCAAGGCGGTGGTCGAGCCATCGGGGGCGGCCTGCTTCGCGGCTTTGCTGTCGGGCAAAGCGCCGGTTGAACCGGGGCAAACGGTTGGGGTGATGCTCAGCGGCGGGAACGTGGATGCGGAGCGACTGTGCAAGTTGCTTGCCTCATAAGCGGAGCCGCCTGCTCGCCTGTACAATACACACCGTGCGCCTCGCGCTGATTCTCCCTCTTTTTGCTCTCGCCGCCCAGGCCCAGCAGCACCCCGTTTCGTTCGACCGGGACGTGCGGCCGATTCTTTCGGACGCTTGCTACGCTTACCACGGCCCCGATGAGGCCAATCGCAAGGCCGGGCTGCGACTCGACCAGCGCCCGAGCGCGGCGCGCGTGTGCTTCACGCCGGGCGATGCGGCGGGAACAAGCTCTTCGAGCGCGTGAGTCACCCCGTGGAAGTTGCGCGTATGCCGCCCCCCGGGTTTCACGCAAGCTGACGCCGGAGCAGCGATCGGACTTTTGCGCCAGTGGATCGGTCAGGCGCGAAAATGGGAGCGGCACTGGGCCTACGAGCCGCCACAGAAGGCCGCTGTGCCCGAGGTTGCGAAGGCGGACTGGCGCGCAACCCGATCGATCGGTTCATTCTGGCGCGTATGGAGGCGGAGGGTCTCGCCCCTTCGCCCGAGGCCGACCGCGCGACCCTGCGGCGCGTCAGCTTCGACCTGACTGGCCTGCCGCCTACGCCCGCCGAATTGGAAGCCTTTCTGGCCGACCGGTCGCCCGACGCCTACGAGGAGGCCGTCGATCGGCTATTGCGTTCGCCTCGCTACGGCGAGCGGATGGCGTCACGCTGGCTCGACTTGGCGCGCTACTCCGATACGCACGGCTACCACATCGACTCCTACGCGACATGTGGCATTGGCGGGACTGGGTGATCGACGCCTACAACCGCAACCTGCCTTACGACGAATTCACCATCGAGCAGCTCGCCGGCGATCTGCTGCCCAAACCAACGACCGCGCAGCTCATCGCAACCAGGGTTCATCGCAACCACATGGTCAACTTCGAGGGCGGCGCGATCCCCGAGGAGTACCAGACTAGTACGTGGTCGACCGCGCGTCGAGACGACCGCGACGGTGTGGATGGGCATGACGATGGGCTGCGCGCGTTGCCACGACCACAAGTACGACCCGATCCCGCAGCGCGACTTCTACCGCTTCTTCGCCTTCTTCAACACGATTGACGAGAAGGGCCTGGACGGCCGCGAGGGAAACGCCGAGCCGATGCTGCGCTTGCCGGCGCCCGATTATGAGCAGCGCCGCGCCGACCTCGAGCGCCGTCTCGAGCAAGCGCGCGGAGCGGTCTCCGAGTACGACGCGACGCTCGAGCAGCTCGAGTGGGAAAGGACGGCGCTCGAGACGATTCCAGCTCCTCCGGAGCAAGGCTTGATCGCGCGCTACGGCTCGATGGCGACGTCACAGCGCCGGCGCGCGTGGGCGCAGGACGCCGAAGATTTCACTTCCGCCAAGCTCGGCAAGGGGCTCTCGCTCGGCGAGCAGGAGATCGTGCTTGACCGCACCGCTCGATCCTTGAAGCCTTTTTAGCGTGGCGTTCTGGTCCTCCACCTCTTCGCGACGCGGCGTGACGTATTGGAACCAAGGGCCGCTCGAGATCGGGATGGAAGAGGCGACCAAGGTCCCCGACGAGTTCAAGATTCACGGGGCGGTCGAGATTCGTTGGGGCAAGCGCGGCTGGCGCAGCACACGCAAGATCACGGCGCGCGAATGGCATCACCTGACGCTGGCTTACGACGGCAGGGACTTCTCGCTGTTCGCAGACGGCGAAGAGTTCAACCTCGAGCCGTTCGAAGAGGCGGAGAGCCGACCGGCCGACCGGCCGTTTTCGATTGGCGGCGCGGGCTCCTACTACCACGGGCTGAGCGGATCGCTCGACGAGCTGCGGCTCTATTCGCGTGCGCTCTCGGCGGATGAAGCGGCGGCGCTCGCCATCCACCAGCCCTTCCATACGCGATGCTCCGAGGCCGGACCCGGATTGCGATACCCAGGAGCGGCTGCGCGGTATTACCGCAACCGCTTCGCGAGCGAAGCTCAGGCGGGCGCATCACGAAGCGCACGATCTCGAAGCGGCGCTGGCGAAGCTCGACCGCGACGTGGAGACCACGATGGTGATGCGGGAGATGGACGATCCGCGCGAGACCTACATTTTGGGGCGCGGCGACTATCGCAACCACACCGAAAAGGTCACGCCCGGCGTGCCTTCGGCGCTGCCGCCGCTGCCCGTGGGCGCGAAGGCGAACCGCCTAGCGCTCGCGCGCTGGCTCGTTTCGCCGGAGCATCCGCTCACCGCGCGCGTGGCGGTCAACCGCTACTGGGAGATGTACTTCGGCCAAGGCTTGGTGAAGACGACCGAGGACTTCGGCTCACAGGGCGAGGCCCCGACGCACCCGGAACTGCTCGACTGGCTGGCGGTCGAGTTCATGGACTCGGGCTGGGATATCCGCCACATGCAGAAGCTCATCGTGACCTCGGCGACCTACCGGCAGTCCTCGGGGGTGACGCCGCAAGGCGCCGAAGCACGACCCGGAGAACCGCCTGCTGTCCCGTGGCCCCCGGTTCCGCTTGTAGAAGCCGAGATGGTGCGGAGACAATGCGCTCTTTGTCAAAGCGGCGGCCTGCTCGAAGAGAAAGTCGGGGGGACCCAGCGTGAACCCCTATCAGCCGAAAATCGGAATTTGGGAGGACGTCAGCTACGGCGACCGCTTCACGGCGCAGAGCGCAAGCAGGATCACGGCGACGCGCTCTACCGCCGCTCGATGTACACCTTCTGGAAGCGTACTGCGCCTCCGCCGTCCCTGACGAACTTCGATGCGCCGGACCGGGAGAAATGCACCGTGCGCCGGGCGCGCACGAATACGCCGTTGCAGGCGCTGACGTTGCTCAACGATCCGACTTACGTGGAAGCTTCACGCGCGCTCGCGACTCGCGTGATGCGTGAGGCGGGCGCTTCCGACGCCGATCGGCTCGCGCGCGCCTACGAATTGACCTTGGGCCGCGCCCCGACGGCGGGCGAACGCGACGTCTTGCTGACGCTCCTTTCGAAGCAACGCGAAGACTATCGCAGTGACGGACAAGCTGCGCGTGAGCTGCTTTCAGTGGGGGAATCGCCGGTCGATCCTGATCTGGATCAGGCGGAATTGGCCGCGTGGACCGTGGCGGCCTCGACCGTGCTGAACCTCGACGAAGCGGTGACCAAAGAATGAGCAGCGCGCAGCTGTTCGCCGGCACGTCCGGGTTCGCCTATCCGTCGTGGAAGCCGGACTTTTATCCCGCGAAAGTTCCGCAGGCGAAGTTCCTCGAGCACTACGCGACGCGGCTCAACAGTGTCGAGATCAACTACACGTTCCGGCGCAATCCGACAGTCTCGACGCTGGAGAAATGGATCGCGGCGGTCCCGGAAAACTTTCGCTTCAGCGTGAAGGCGCACCAACGGATCACCCACTTCGCGCGGCTCAAGCCCGAGGCGAAAGAGGCGACGGACTTTTTCCTGCGCGCGATCGACCCGCTGCACGAAGCGGGCAAGCTCGGCGTCGTGTTGTTCCAGCTTCCGCCGAACCTCAAGCTCGATCTCGAACGACTCGAGGGCTTTCTGCCAAATCTTCCGCAAGACATGCGCTGCGCCTTCGAGTTTCGCAACGAATCTTGGTACGACGAAGCGGTCTACGCGTTGCTCAAAGAGCACAACGTCTGCCTGTGTCAGGCCGAGTCGGATACGCTCGAGACGCCGCCGGCGTTGACGGCAGACTTCGTCTATTTTCGGTTGCGCAAGTCCGGACTATTCATGAAGAGCGCGCGGAGATTCGCGCACGTCGACGGCTTGCTGGACGGCGGGCGCACGGTGTTCCCTCTATTTCAAACATGAGGATACGCCCGCTGGTGCGCTCTACGCCGAAGAGATGCTCACGGCCTGACTCCAGCGCCACGAACGAACGCCCGCTGCATTCCGCGACAATGAGACCGTCGTATGATGCGGGCTGCTCCGACGCCGATACTCAAAGACCTCGTCCTGGTGGGCGGCGGGCACAGCCCACGTGTTCGTGCTCAAGGGTTTCGGCATGTCGCCCATGCCAGGCGTGCGCCTCCCTCTGATCGAGCGCGATGTGCACACGCCCTACTCCGGCATGCTGCCAGGTCTGATCGCCGGCCACTACACCTACGACGAAGCGCACATAGACTTGCAGAAGCTTGCGCGTTTTGCCGGTGCGCGCTTCGCACGCTGACGAGGTCGTCGGGCTCGACGCCGAAGCGTGCAAGCTTCATTTCCGCAGCCGGTAGCGCCGGTCGGCTACGACGTGCTCTCGATCGACATCGGTTCGACGCCCGACGAAGAACAACGTGCCGGGCGCGGACCGCTTCGCGACGGCGGTCAAGCCGATCGGCAAGCTCGTCGCCAAGTGGGATGAAGTCGTCGCGTGCTCGACGCCAAGGCAAGGCGCGCATCGGCGTGGTCGGCGCAGGCGCGGCGGGCACGGAGATGACGCTCGCCGTGCAGTACCGGCTACGCAACCTGTTACGCGAAGCCGGCCTGACGAGCCGTCCCGAAGTTCCATCTCTTCTCGTCGAGCGCGGACGTGCTGCCGACCCACAATGCCGGCGTGCGCAAGCGCTTCCGCCGCATCCTGGCCGAGCGCGGGGTGCAGGTCCACCTGGCAAGCCGTGTGACCGAAGTGCTGCCGAACGGCGTGAAGGACCAGTCGGGACGCGAGTATCCGCTCGACGAGATTCTGTGGACGACGCAGGCCGGCGCGCAGCAGTGGCCGGCCGAGGCGGGTCTGGCGGTCACCCCCGGCGGCTTCATCAAAGTGGGCGATACGCTCGAGTCGATCTCGCATTCGTGCGTGTTCGCAGCGGAAAGCGATCGTGGCGGAGATGGTCAACCATCCGCGCGAGAAAGCCGGCGTATTCGCCGTGCGCCAGGGGCCGCCGCTCGAGGAGAACCTGCGTCGCGCCTTGCTGGGTCGTACAGGACGCAAGTTCCGGTGCCAGAAGCAGTTCCTGAGCCTGGTCTCGACCGGTGACGCCTACGCCGTGGCGTCGCGCTGGTTTCTCTCAGCCGAAGGCGAGTGGGTGTGGAAGTGGAAGGACCACATCGACCACGCAAGTTCATGCGCAAGTTCAGCGAGGACTTGCCATGCAGAACATGGCCGAGATGAGCTCGCCGGGCCCGCTGCTGACCGACGACGAAGCGCGCGCGACGCTCGCGGCGGCGAAGATGCGCTGCGCGGGCTGTGGCGGCAAGATCGGGGCCGGACCGCTCGAGCGAGCGCTGGCGAAGATCGAGCCGCTTGAGCGCGAGGGCGTGGTGGTGGGTCTACGCGGCGCCGATGATGCGGCGGCCATCACCGTACCCTGCGGCAAGGTCGCGGTGCAATCGGTCGATTTCTTTCGTGCTTTTTGTGACGACCCCTACCTGTTTGGGCGCATCACCGCCAACCACGCTCTGGGCGACATTTTTGCCAAAGGCGCCGAGGCTCACAGTGCGCTGGCGATTGCTGTTGCGCCTTACGCTCGCGAATCGAAGGTCGAGGAGGCGCTCCACCACATGCTCTACGGTGCGAACGAGGCCTTGCGTGAGGCGGGTGCGGCGCTGGTGGGCGGCCACTCGAGCGAAGGCGCGGACTTGTCGCTGGGCCTGAGCGTGACGGGAATCGCGGATCCCAACCGGCTGATGCGCAAGGGCGGGGCGCGGCCGGGCGATACGCTCGTGCTGACAAAACCGATCGGCGTGGGGGCGCTGTTCGCCGCCGACATGATGGGGCAGGCGACTGGACGTTGGATTACCAGCGCAATGGAGTCGATGTGCCGGTCGAATGCGGCCGCGGCGCAGGTTTTCTTAGCGCACGGGGCGACCGCCTGCACGGATGTGACGGGGTTTGGCCTCGCGGGTCACTTGGCGGAGATGCTTGGCGCCTCCAACGCCGCGGCAGAGATTGAGCTCGGCGCGATCCCCTTGCTCGACGGTGCGGTGGAGGTAACTCTGGCCGGCCATCGCTCATCGCTCTATCCGCAGAACGTGCGGGTAGAGGCGCTGATCGAGGGCGGGCCGCACGGCGAGCCGGCCTATCCGCTGCTGTTCGATCCGCAAACGGCGGGCGGGCTGCTGGCGACGGTACCGCCGCACGCGCTCGATGAGACGCTCGCGGCGCTCGAACGCGCCGGTTGCGAGCCGGCGGTGATTGGCCGGGTGACGCCCGCGAAGGATGGGGAAGCCCGGATTCGCGTGCAGTCGTAGGGCAAAAAACAGCGAAAATCTTGGGGTTGCGCAGCCGCTGAGGCGCCGCATACTGTCTCTAGCAAACGCAATGGACTGGATTGCGAATATGCCTGGGCCCCAGTTCCTGGGGCTCTACGCCTCGCTCATTGCAGTCGCGCTGGCCGGCGCTTACTTTGCGATGCGCGCCTCCCCCCAAGGCGACGGGCTTCAGCCTGTTGTGCCGAGCTCGCCGGATCCATACGAGATGGCCTACCTGCGGGGCGGCGAGATGGAAGTCAGCAAACTGGCGCTGATCGAGCTTGCCCGCGGCGGCTACATCCAGGAGCGTGTGGGTACGGCGCTGCGCGGCGGCAAGGTGCTGCTTGGGCAGTCCGAGGGCGCCAGCCCCAGCCGCTTGAGCGCGCCGCTGCGTCAAATCTTCGATCTCGTCGGCGGCGACGGCAAGTCGCCGGGCGAATTGATGCGTGAGAGCGGCTTTCGCGGTGCGGTTGGCCAAATTGTGGCGCGTTTCGAGCCGCGCGTCCAGCGCGAGGGTTTGCTGGTGCCGACCGGACGCAAGATGGCGGTCTTTCTCTACACCGCCATGCCGATCCTCTCGCTCGGCGGATATAAGCTGGCCGTGGCGCTGTCGAAGGGTCGCTACAACGTCGGCTTCTTGATCATCTTCACTCTGGTTGCGCTGATCGCGCTGAGAGCGATCACCAGCCAGAGGCTGACCGCACGCGGCAAGAAGTACTTTTGGCAGACGCAGGAAGCCTATCGCGGCGAGACAGGCGAAGCGGTTCTGGACGCGACGCCCGGCAGACAGCTCCGCCATGTTGCTGCATGTCGGGTTGTTCGGCGCCCCGATCCTGTTTGGGACCGCGAGCGCGGGCTATGCGACGATGCTGGGTCTCGACCCCAGCCGGCGCTACGGGTCGTCCGGTTGCGGATCGTCCTGCGGATCGAGCTGCAGCGGCGGCGGTTGTGGCGGAGGCTGCGGCGGTTGTGGCGGCGACTAGCGGGCTGGCCGCGTTGCCCGCGCTCGGGGCCGGGCTAGGCTTTCGTGAACCATTCCGCGCTGGGATTTTTCGTCATCGCGAGCGCATCGCGGCGCTCGAGATCACCATCGAACACTACCTGGACGCCGACGCAGCGAAGCGGGACGAGCTCGAGCTGCTGAGGTCGCATTTCCCGCTGATTCCGCACGGCCTAGAGCTGTCCCTCGGCTCGGCGGAGGGCATTGACGAGCGCAGGCTCGAACGCTACGCCCGGCTGATCGAACGCGTGTCGCCGCCCTGGTGGAGCGAGCACGTCGCCTTCACCGGGGCGGGCGGCGTCGAAATCGGACACCTTGCTCCGGTTCCCTTTACACCGGAATCCTTGGACGTGCTCTGCGCGAACATCGAGCAGACGCGCAAGGCGATCCCCTTGCCGCCGCTGATTCTCGAAAACATCACCTACACGCTCGACTGGGGCGGGCATGAGATGAGCGAAGGGAGTTTCTGGCTGCTTTGTGTCGCGAGACCGGCTGCGGCCTGCTGCTTGACGTGACGAATCTATGGCTCAACTCGCGGCGGCACGGCTACGACGCGCTGGCGTTCCTCGAAAGCCTGCCGCTCGACAGTGTCGTTCAGTTGCACTTCGTTGGCGTTGAGCAGCGTGGCGGTGAATGGATCGACTCGCACGGGCGGCGGACTTCGCCGGAGATCTGGGAGCTTTTCGAGGCAGTCGTCCAGCGCGCGCCGGTCAAGGCCGCGATCCTCGAACGCGACAAAGACCTGCCGCCTTTCGCTGACGTGCTTGACGAGATCGACATGGCGGCGAGGCTCGGGCGCGAGGCGGGGCGGTGGGATTAGCCGGCATCCAGGCGGCCGTTGCGCGGTTGCTCGTCGATGCGACGTTGCGCGCGCGCTTCCTCGAAGACCCAGCGAGCGTGGCTTCGGAGCTGGGCGTCTCCGCGAGTGAGGCGGAGCAACTCGCGGGCGCCCAAGGGCTCGCGCCCTTTGCGGATACTTTGATCCGAAAACGGTTGGGCGCTGTGCGCCAGCTGCTGCCGCACAGTGCGGATGCGATCGGACAGCGGTTCAATCGCGCATTCCTGGATTACGCACGCATAGAGCCTTCGCGCGGGCCGCACCGCCACGAGCGAGATGCGCTGGCGCTTGCCTCCATACTGGCCGGAGCTCGACGGCCAAGCGCGCCGGGCGCTGGCGATCGAGACGGGCTGGCTGGAAGCTAAGACGGGACGCAGGCTCGTGGTGCGGCGGTTGCGGCCGGGTTTCGCGCTGTGGCTGCGGTTGCCCGGCGGGGTGCGGTTCTGGAGCATGGGTGCGCAGGGCGATTGGACAAGCCCGCCGCCGGCCGCGCGAGAATCGGAGTAAGGCCTGCAATGATGCATGAATCCGACCGCGTGCTTTTGTGCTGCGATCTAGACCGAACACTATTGCCGAACGGACCGCAGGAGGAGTCTCCGGAGGCGCGGCCGCTGTTACGCTCCGTGGCGCTGCATCCAGAGCTGGCGCTTGCGTATGTTTCCGGCCGTAGCGCGGGGCTGATTCGTTCGGCGATGGAGGGGTATGACCTGCCCCGGCCGCAGTTCGCGGTGGGCGACGTCGGTACGACGATCTACCGCGTCTATCACGGCGAATGGGAGTCTGTCCATGCTTGGGAGGAGTCGCTCGAGCCCGACTGGGCCGGAGCGACGCGCGAAGATCTGGCGCATGAGCTCACGAGCTTGAGCCAGCTGCGCATGCAACCCGACTACGAGCTGGGCCGCTTCAAGCTGAGCTATTTCGTCGACTCGCAGGCTGACCTTGGCGCGCTGGGCGTCGAAGTGGAGCAGCGTCTGAGCGCGCTCGGTGTGCGCGTTGGGGTGATCACGAGCTATGACGAGTCTGGAGATGTTGGGTTGCTCGATGTCTTGCCGGCCGGTGCGAACAAACTGCACGCGCTGCGCTTCCTAATCGAAAACGAGGGCTTCCCGGTCGAACGAACAGTCTTTGCGGGCGACAGCGGCAACGACTTGGCTCCTCTTGCTTCTGAGATTCCGGCCGTGCTGGTGCGCAATGCGCGCGACGAGGTGCGCAACGAGGCGCTTCGTTTGGCGCGTGAAGCCGGTCACGAGGCCAAGTTGCATCTGGCGCAGGGTGGGTTGCTGGGCTTGAACGGGAACTACTCCGCGGGTGCTCTGGAGGGGCTCGACCATTTCGTTCCAGAAGCGCGGGGGTGGCTCGAGGTCGCCCACTCCCGGCTGCGCGGATAGACATTTTCGCTCGATCTGGCAGCATGAAAGCTTATGGAATGGCTGCCTGAGCTTCCCTTCGACGTCAACAAGGTCGTCTCGAGCGAGGTGATCCTCAATGTCGGCGCGAGCTTCATCCGGATGATTTTCATCCTGTTGATTGCCCTCGTCGCGACTAAGATCATCGGGCGTGTCGTGCGCCTGTTCGGCGACCGTGTTCGCAAGAGACTCGAGCAAAACGGCGATGAGTCGCGGATCGAGCGTGAGAAGCGCGTCGAGACGCTCAGCCGGGTCCTGCGGCTGACGGTCAACATCACGATCTGGGCGGTGGCGTTCATGCTCGCCTTACGCGAGATCGGCTACGATGTGGGGCCGCTGATCGCCGGCGCCGGCGTGGTCGGTTTGGCCATCGGCTTTGGCGCCCAGAACCTGGTGCGAGACGTCATCACTGGGCTTTTTCTGCTGCTCGAGAATCAGGTCCGAGTGGGCGACGTGGCGGTGATCAACGGCCAAGGCGGTCTGGTCGAAGAGGTCAACCTGCGGACTATCGTGCTGCGCGACCTGGAAGGCACGGTCCATGTCTTCCCAAACGGCGTCATCACGGCGCTTGCGAATAAGACGCGCGGCTTCTCCTGCTATGTCTTCGACATCGGCGTGGCGTACAAGGAGGATACGGATCGGGTCGTCGCGTTGATCCAAAAGGTCTCCGAAGAGCTCAAGGCCGATGCGGACTTCGGCTCGGACATGCTCGACAACATCGAGATTTTCGGCGTCGACAAATTCGCGGATTCGGCCGTGGTCATCAAGGGGCGCGTGCGCACCAAGGTTGGCGCGCAGTGGAAGATCGGTCGCGAGGCGAACCGGCGAATCAAGAAGATTTTTGACGCCGAGGGCGTGGAGATCCCGTTCCCGCACATGTCGCTCTACACCGGCGACGCGACCAAGCCGTTTCCTCTTGGGCTGGGCGAGGGCAGCGAGGAGCTGATTCGCAAGGTGGTGCGCGAGGAGCTCGAGCGCCATTCCGGCAAGGTCGTCGCCGATGGGCCCAGAGACGCGCCGGAGTAGCGGGCCCGCCAAGCGATATCATTGGACGACAGCCACGATGGCCGACTACACCGACGAACACGCCCAAGCCGGGATCGACGCCCCGCTGCCCTCCATCGAGACGTGGCCCAATCAGTTCAAGGGCTATCGCATCAAGATCGAGATTCCGGAGTTCACCTCCGTCTGTCCAAAGACCGGCCTGCCCGACTTCGGGACGCTCGTGATCGAGTACGAGCCGGACGAGCTTTGCGTCGAGCTCAAATCGTTGAAGATGTACACCTTGGCCTATCGCGATTTGGGCATCTTCTACGAGAACGTGGTCAACCGCATCCTGCAGGACTTGGCGGCTGCGACCAAGCCGGTCTGGATGTCGATTACGGGTCAATTCACGCCGCGCGGCGGGATTCGTTCAGAAGTGACGGCCGAATATAAAAGGTCCGTAAGGATCTGAGCGGCGGCGCCGATGAGAGAGGAGCAGGCGCACTACGCGCCGGGAGGCTCCTCGCATGCAACGGACGCGTGACTCCAAGGGCGGTCAGACCGTCATTCTGATCGCCATGCTGTCCACATTTTTGTTTTCGCTCGCCGGTTTGGCGACGGACTTCGTGTGGGCTTACGTCATCAAGCAGCGGTTGACCTCCGCGGTGGACGCGGCGTCCTTGTCGGCTGTGCGCGCACTAGGACGCGGATCGGCCAACATGGGCCGCGTGATTGGGATGGTTTTCGACGCAAACTTTCCTAGCGGGTTCATGATGGCGCGGAACATCTCCTATGTCGGCCCGACGATCACGACGCCGTCGGCCGGCGTGCGCAGCGTGTGGTTGGAGGGCCGGGCCACCGCGCCCACGTTCTTCCTGCGCATCTGGGGTTCAACACGCTGCCGGTCAAGGCAAGTGCGACGGCGTCGCGCCGCGACGTGAATCTGATGATGGTTCTCGACCGTTCGGGCTCGTTGCACCCCAGCAACGCCGACGCTTGGGATGACGTACAGCAGGCAGCGACGTTTTTCATCGAGCAGTTCGACCAAAGCCGCGACCGGTTGGGCCTAGTGACGTTCGGAACGAGCGCGGCGGTCGACGTCGTCCTCAACACCAACTCGCGGTCGTCCATCGTCAGCGCCATCGCCAACCAGCAGGTCGCGCTTTCGGCGGCGACGAATTCTCCCGAGGGCCTTTGGCTCGCCTACGCCGAGCTCTTACGCGTCGCCGATCCGAACCCGCTCAACGTAATCATCTTCTTCACCGACGGTCAGCCTTCGGCCTACTCGGCATCCTTCCAGGTCCGCACCTCATCCGGCGGCAGCTCGACCACTCCCTATTGTTCGGGCTCGCCGCGCGAGGCGGTGATCGGCGCGCTGCAGAACGGGGCGGATTTCTATGAAATCACGGGCTTCTGGCAACGCTCGGCCACGACGCCTGTCACGCTCGGCTCCTACTATGGCTCGACTTACGACCACTACATCGTCTCGGGTTGCAACAACAACTATTCGAGCTTCGACCCCTACGGCGCGGACGTCGAGCTGCTGTTTCTCTCCACGCAATGTTTGCCAACGAGCTGGGTCGCCACCAAAGGGTCGGTTACGCGGACCTTCTCCATCTCGACCGGGCCGTACAGCGTAAATCAGTGCAGCTCGCTGCTCAAGTCGACCAGCACCACGTGGTCGTACCGCAACTATCGCGGCACGCAGGTCCACAACGCGTCGAAGAACCTGTCGGTCAACATCGCCACGGCGGCGCGCTCGGACGTCGCGCTCGGCGGCGCGAGGATCTACAGCATCGGGCTCGGCGGCTGGGGCTATCCGGCGGACGCGGACTTTCTCGAGCGTGTCTCGAACGACCTCGATTCGGTCTATTACGATCCGAATCAGCCGTCGGGCCTGTACGCCTACGCCCCGACGCCATCGCAGTTGCAGCAGGCGTTCAATCAGGTGGCGAGCGAGGTCTTTCGGCTGGTTCGTTAACCGAGCGCCGCCGCGCCCGGCGAGGCTGCTGATACAGTGATGAGGTGCATGCGCCGGATCCGCCGCTGAACCGGCAGACGCTCGAACGGCTCGAGCGTCTGGCCCTGCGCTGGCAACAATCGTTCCAAGGCTTGCTGGGCGGCCAAAACGTGTCGCGCTTCGCGGGCGTGGGACACGAGTTCCTCGACCATCGCCAATTCCATCACGGCGATGATTTGCGTTCGGTCAATTGGCGCGCCTACCTGCGCCTGGAGCGGCTTTTTCTAAAGATGTTCCGCACCGAGCCGCGCACGCCGGTGCGGATTCTGCTCGACACGAGCGAATCGATGGCCTGCGGATATTCCGGCGAAGCTCCGGGCGAGGCGAAATTCACCTACGCTTGCCGGCTCGCCGCCGCGCTGACCTACGTCGGCCTGGTGCGGCTCGAGACTATCGTGCTGCATCCCTTCGGCGAAACGATGGCGGAGAGCTTTCGCGCGCAAGGCGGCCGGCATCGGTACGCGCGGGCGGCGCAGTTCATCCGAGGCCTCGAGACCGGCGGCCGCTCGGACTTCCACCGCGCCGTGCGCCAGTTTTGCTCCGGGGTGCTGTCACCTGGATTGGTTGTCGTGATGTCGGACTTCCTCGACGAGTCCGATTGCGCCGAGGCGCTGCAGCAGTTGGCCGATCAAGGCCACGAGCTGCATCTGGCGCAGATTGCGGGCCCCGATGACCGCATGCCGCCGTGGGAAGGCGAGCTCGAACTGCTCGATGCGGAAAGCGGCGAGCTGCGGCGCGTCCAGATGGACCGCGCCAGCGCGCTCGAGTACGCCGAGGCGTATGACGAGTACTGCCGCACGATCGAGCGCGCCGCGCTCAAGAACAATGGCCGCTACCTGCACTTGACCACGGACGTTCCGCTCGAAGACGCGCTCTACGGCGCGGTGATGGCGAGCGGCGCGGTTTCTCTGCACTAGGATGGGCCTGCTCAACCTCACGCTCGGCCAACTCTTGGCGGTCTTCGTGCCGCTGACGGGCTTGCTCGTGGCGCTGTATTTCTACGACCGCTCGCGTCGGCGCGTGGTCGTTTCGACGTTGCGGTTCTGGCCCAAGCGGCCGGCCGCCGGTAACTAGGCGGCACAAGAAATTGCAGCAACCGCTCTCGCTGCTCTTACAAGTGCTCGCGATGCTGCTGTTGTTGCTGGCGATTGCGGACTTTCGATTCGGCATCTCGGGCGGCACGCCACGTCACCACGTGATCGTGCTCGATTCCTCGTCTGTCATGGGTCGCGGAGACGGGGCCTGGATGGAGGCTGCGCGGCGGCGTGCGCTCGATTACCTGCGCGCCATTCCGGGCGGCGACCGGGTTCTGCTGATTCGCGCCGAGGGTCTGCCGACTCCAGCGACGGCCTTCACCGAGGATCGCCAGGAGTTGCGCGACGCGATTGAGGCGACTGACGCCGGCTGGACGGCGCTCGACCTCGACTCGGCGCTCGAGCTGGCGCGGACTTCGCTGGCGCTGGCGCTCGATGCGCCGGATTCGCAGCATCTGGAAGGCGTCAACGGCGTGGGCGAGATCGCCTACATCGGGCCTGGGCGGTTGGCGAACGACGACGGCGTGGCCGCCGTGCCGGGGCTACGCTTCATTGAAGTGGGAGGCGAGTCCGATGACGCGGCGATCCGGCGCTTTTCCGCGAGCCGAGCTCAAGGCGACGCCGCGCGCTGGGAGATTCGCGCCGAGCTGTGGAACGAGTCCGCCTCGCCGCGCTCGATTCCGACGGCGTTCTACTTCGAGGGGCGCAAGCTCGGCGAGCGCAGCGTGAATGCGCCGGCGAACGGGCCGGCAGAGCTCGAGTTTCGCATCCGCACCGAGCAGGCAGGCGAGCTCGAAGCGCGGATCGAGCTTCGCGACGACCAAGCCTCGAACAATCGCGTGTCGCTTGCGCTACCTGCATCGGTGCGCCAACCGATGCGCGTCTATACGGACCGCCGCCAGGGATTCGAGGCCTTGCTCGATTCGACGCCGAACCTGGAGCCTCGCTTTACAGGCCCTGAGACGCCGGGCAGCCTGCGCTTGGTTGATCGCGGCGCGGGCCCATCGGGCGATTTCGCTTCGGGCGTCTATTTCGTCTCGGCTTCTGGGCAATCGCCGATCCCGGTCGCGCGCACGGTACGGAAGGCGCGTATCACGGAATGGAATACGACGAGCCCGCTCGGCGAAGGTCTGCGCGAGTCGGATGTGGATCTGACCCAGGCGGCGGTCTTCGAGACGCGCCCGGATGACATCGTGATCGCCGAGATTGCTGAAGGCCCGGTGGCGGTTGCGCGCAGCGAGGGCGGCAAACGGATCGTCGCCGTCGGCTTCGATCCGCTCGACCCGGCCTTGGCAAACCGGCTGACGACTCCGCTGCTGTTCGCGAACATCGTGCGTTGGTTCGCGCCTGAGGTGTTCCGGATCGCGGAGTTTCGCGCCGAATCGCCGGGCTCGGCGGAGATTGATCTGGCGCCGGCGACGCGCTCACAGGTCGAGGTTGAACCCATCGAAGGCCGCAGCCCGGCCTGGGTTTGGAGCGACGGGCGTGTGCGGCTATTCAGCCGCGCCCCGAGCGTGAGCTGGGTCCGGACGCCGTTCGACCAAGTGCGGCTCGCGATGACCTTGCCACAGACGGCGACCGCGCTTTGGCAGCCCCCGGCTGGCGTGTTGCGCGGAGTGCCGCCGGCTGCTTCGCGACTTTCGCCTTCAGGTGCGCGCCTTTGGCCTTGGCTGTCGCTGTTGGCGCTCATGATTTTGGCGGTGGATTGGGCCCTTTACGGCCGCGGCGTGAGCGCGGCGTCTTCGTCCGCTACGCCGGATGAGCCTATGACGGGTGGTTCCCTCGGGCTCGATCGTGAGCCGACGGAGCAATTCCAGCCTGAGGAGGTGCGGCAATGAGCTTCGCGCACCCCTGGCTGTTGTTGCTGCTCGCCTTGCCTGCCGGCTGGGCCGCATGGGAGTGGAACCGCACCTACCGCCGCACGGGGCTGCTGCTGAAGGCGGCGGTGTTCGCGCTGATTTTGTTGGCGTTGAGCGAACCGCGTTGGTCGACCTGGGAACGTCAGGCCGCGGTGGCGGTGGTGACGGACGAATCGGCCAGCGTGCCGCAGGCGCAGCGGAATCAGGAGCGTGCGCTGGTCAGCGAGATTCGGGCCGCGGCGGGCGACAATCCAGTCCGCCCAATCGCCTTCGGGTCGCATACTCGGCGTGGGTTGCCGGGTGAGGGCCAGGACCCGGGCATCTCCGGTAGCACCAACCTGGAAGAAGCCATCCGCGGCGCGTTGACGGCGCTGCCGGCGGACCGCGTGAGTCGCATCGTGTTGGCGAGCGACGGGCTCGAGAACGAAGGCTCGGTGGAGCGCGCGGTCTACCAGGCCCGTGAGCGCGGCGTGCCCGTCGACGTGGTGTCGTTGCCGGGCCGCGCGGCGCCGGAGTTGCGGATGGCTGCGGCGTCGATGCCGGCGCAGGCCTTCGTGGGCGAGCGTTTTCCGATCGAGCTTTCGATCGAGAGCCCGGTGGCGACGCCGGTGAGCATCCGCCTCTCCGCCGACGGACGTCCGCTGGGCGTCTCGCAGGCGAATTTGCGTCCGGGGCGCAATCTGGTTACGGTGCGAGCCCGGCTGGAGCGGCCAGGGGCTGCTTTGATTCAAGGCCAGGCGCTCGCGGCCGGCCTAGGCGAGCTGCCATTCTCGGGCGTGGTCAGTCTGGCGACGCCGCGCGCGCTGGTTGTGGCTGCGGTCGAGCGCGGCGCTCAGCGCCACCTTGGGCCGCTACTGCGCTCCGCGGGTTTCGAGGTGACCGAGACGGCCAATCTCGCCGGCGCGCTCGGCGGGTCGCGCGCGCCGCTCAACGAGCGCTTCGAGCTGATCGTGCTCGACAACCAGGACTACGAGGCTTGGCCGGCGGCGGAGAAGACCCGCTTGGCCGACTTTGTCTCGAAGGGCGGCGGCATGTTGCTGGTGGCCGGTGAGAACAACGTTTACGTCGAGCGCAAGGAAGGGGTTCCGCTCGATCCGTTCAACCGCATGCTTCCCGCGACGCTTGCACCGCCGCGCACGCCGGAAGGGACGGCCGTGGTGCTGGTGCTCGACAAGTCGTCGTCGATGGAAGGCAAGAAGATGCAGCTTGCCAGGCAGTCGGCGCAGGGCGTGGTGGATAACTTGCGCCCGGTGGACCGGCTGGGCGTGCTGGCCTTTGACAACTCCTTCCAGTGGGCCATCCCGATCAGCCCGAACCGTGATCCGGCGATGATGAAACAGCTCATCTCCGGGATCATCGCCGACGGCGGTACGCAGATCGCACCGGCCTTGCACGAGGCCTACCGCCAGATCCTGCCGCAGGAAGCGATCTACAAGCACATCCTGTTGCTGACCGACGGCATCTCCGAGGAAGGCGACTCGATGCAGCTTGCTCGCGAGGCGGCGCGCGAGAAGGTGACGATTTCGACGATTGGCCTGGGCCAGGACGTCAACCGGGCCTACCTCGAGCGCGTGGCCGCCACGGCCGAGGGTCGTTCTTACTTCGTGATCGATCCCTCGCAGCTTGCGCAAGTCGTGCTGCGAGACGTCCTCGAGCACACCGGCTCCTCGGTCACCGAGCGCGAGTTTCGGCCCGAGATCGTCAGTGACGCCGAGATTCTCGACGGCGTCGAGATGGACCAGGCAGGGCCGCTTTTGGGCTGGGTCAAGTTCGAAGCCAAGCCGGCGGCCGAGACGATTCTGAAAGTCGACGAAAAGGACCCGCTGCTGGTGCGTTGGCAGTACGGATTGGGGCGTGCGGCGGTCTTTGCGTCAGATGCGAACAACCGCTGGGCTGCCAACTGGATCGCCTGGGACGGCTTCGATCGGTTTTGGGCGAACGTGGCGCGAGACCTGCTGCCGCGCTCTTCGCCAGTCGAGGCGACCACCCGCTTTGACCGCACGACGGGCGAGGTGGTTGTCTCCTATCGCAGCGCAGACGGCGCGGGCGACGAGGATCTGCCCGAGATCTACGTCCTCGGGCCGGAAGGTTTCCGTGCGGTGGCAAAGCTCGAACGCATGGCGGCGGGCGTCTATGAAGCGCGGGCAAAGGCGGGCGACCGTTTCGGGATGTTCCGTTTCCGCCCTTCGCGAGACCTGGAGCGTTTCCCGGAGAGCGGCTACTACCGCGAGAATCTCGAGCTCGAAGTTTACGGCTCGAATGCGGCGTTGCTGGAGGCGATTGCGTCAGCCACTGGAGGCCACGTCAACCCGGCCCCGGCGGACGTGTTTCGCACCGACGACAGAGCTGTCGAGACGAGCTGGAATCTCTGGCCTGGGTTGCTCGCGCTAGCGATCGTGCTCAACCTGCTCGAGTTGCTCGCGCGCAAGGGTTGGCTGTCGTGGCTCGGGCGCTGGGCGTAGCCCGGAAAGCAGCACATTCGATTGCGTTTATGGGCCGCTTGCTTTAAGCTAAGCGTGCCGGGTGGCACGCCGAGAGCGCGATTGACCGCCCTCCCCGTAAATTCAAGATGATCGCCCGTCGCACCATCAGCCCGCTCGCCGCTGCTATCGTTATCATTCCTTTACTCGCCGCAGGTCTGGCATGGTCGCCGAACTTGTTTCGCGCCGAGGCCGCCGAGGAATCCGATGTCGATCTCGAAGCTTCATTCGAAACGATTGCCAAGCCTTTTCTGACCCAGAATTGTCTGGCCTGCCATAACGAGGAAAACAGCACCTCGGGCGTGCGCGTCGACAATCTCGATGGCAAGATTGCCGACAACCGCTTGCGCCTCTGGCAGGCGATTCGACGCAACCTGCAGAGCCAGACCATGCCGCCCAAGGGCATGCCGCAACCCGCCGACGCGGACCGCGAGCAGATGATCGCTTGGGTCACCCAAGCGATGGAAATCGCGCGCTCGCGCCCAGCGCCCAAGAACGGGCAAGTGCGTCGGCTGACCGTCTCCCAGTACCGCAACACTCTGCAGGAGTTGCTCAGCCTGGATGACAACGTCAGCGACATCCTGCCGCCGGACGCTATCTCGAAAGACGGCTTCGTCAACAACGAGGATACGCTCGAGCTTTCGCCGCTACTGATGGAGTCTTACTTTGAGGTCGCCGAGGAGGCTCTCGACCGCGCCATCGTCAACCCCGACGAGCGCCCGTCGATCCAGAACTTCCGTGTGGACCTGGGCGAGTCGATCAACCCGAACCCGCTGCCAGAAGAGCTCATCCTGGGCGCGAACTCGATGTTGCTCGACAACCCGGACTACCTCGTCACCGAGCTCACGCCGAAAAAGCCGTTCCCCTTCGAACCCTTCCACATGCGGACGAAATACCGCTTCATCGAAGGCTACAAGGGCAACGCGACGGTGCGTGGTTGGCGCGATTTCGACAGCATCTACCATGCCGTGTTCGCGGACATGCGCGGCAGTGCGGGCTACCCCAAGGGCACGCCGTATAAGGCGATCCCGCAAGGGCTGTTGCTGCGGCCGGCAATTCCGAACGACGAGCTTTTCGGCGAGGACGGCACCTACGGCCCCAAGGCGAACTTCAAAATTTCGTTGCGTGAGCTGCCGCACCATGGCAACTTCCGCGTGACGGTCACTGCGGCCAAATACAACGACGGACTGCTGCTCGACCAGGGCGACGCGCCGCAGCCGGAAACTGCGGACAGCTTGGTTTGGCGCAACCCGGGCAAGAAGGAATCGATCGAAGTGCCCAAGGCCGGCGTCTATCAAGTGGACGTCTATGAGGCGGGCCGCAGTGTAGCGCCGAAGCCGGACTCTTCACGACTCGACGAAGGCTTGGCCGCGGCTTGGTCCTTTGACGACGCCTCGCCGGGCGAGCTCGAAGGCGATGCGAAGCTGGTCGACTCGCCTTTCGGCAAAGCGCTTGCACTCGACGGCGACGGCGATGCTGTGTCGATCCCGGCGCAAAGCGACATGCTTGTCGGAACGGGCGACTTCACTATCGCGGCCTGGATCAAGCCTGAAACCCTGCGCCCGGCGGCTTTGGTGGTTGCCGGCGGCTACGATCAGAAGCCCGGCTGGAGTCTGGGACTGTTTGGCGGCGCTCTGAGCTTGAACACGACCAAGGCCGACGACGACACGAACGGCTCAGTGCGGTCGCCGCGCGGCGCGATCAAAAAGGCGCGTGGCAGCACGTGGCCGCGGTCGTCAAGCGCGGCAAAGATCAGACCGAGCTCTTCGTCAACGGTTATCTGGTCGCGAAGGGCACCGTCGGGACCGCGGACCTTGGCAGCCCGGAGGCCATCCACCTCGGCCGGGTCTCCTACAACTTGCACTTCCACGGCGAGCTCGACGACGTGCGCATCTACAAACGCGCTATCGGCGAGGGTGAGCTCCAGGCTTTGATCGAGCCGGGCCGTGGTCTTTCACTGCCGCCGCCCGACCTGCCGCAGCAGATCATGCTGAGCCTCGGCGGCCGGCCGTTTGCGACGGCGACGCTCGAGCAACCGGCTTTCGTTGCAATGCGCCTGGACAAGGGGCCGCTCGAGGTTGCCGCGCCAGAGACCGGCATTCGCGGCTTGGATCGCATCGTGCTGACGCCGCTGGCGCCCGATCACGAGGTCGCGCGCCGCTTCCACGCCTTTGAACAACGCAACCCGCGCGTCGGCGTCCATCTGGGTTTCCGGCGCGATTGCGGCAGCACGTTCGCTCCCGTCGGCGAGATCCAGACGGTGTCGAACGAGAAGCTCCAGAAGTTTATCTTCGAGGGGGCGATCCAGAACTACCCGGCGCCGGACGTGGAGAAGGACAACGTCAACTACCTCGCCGGCATTCGTGAGATCGCCGTTCGTAGCGAGTACACCGACAGCCGCGACATGCCGCGCCTGCTGATCCGCTCGGTCGAGTTCGAAGGGCCGTTTTATGACGAGTGGCCGCCCGAGTCGCACGAGAAGATCTTCGTCGACTATGGCCGCAAGCACGATCCGACTGGCTATGCGCGCGAGATCGTGCGCAACTTCGCCGGCCGCGCTTACCGCCGGCCTGTGACCGAGTCTGAGGAGTCGGCGCTGATGGCGGTGTTCGAACGCTCGCTCGACAACGGCGGATCGTTCCAGAGCAGCATCAAAGACGCGCTGCTGGTCGCGTTGACTTCGCCGCAGTTCCTCTTCTTGGTCGAGACGAGCCAGACGCCCGAGCCGGAGCAAATCAGCGACTATGAGCTCGCCTCCAAGCTGTCGTACTTCCTGTGGAACAGCCCGCCGGACGAGAAGACCCTCGATCTCGCCGCTGCCGGCAAGCTTCGCAGCCAGCTCGACGAAGAAGTCGACCGTATGGTCGCCGACAAGCGCTTCGAGCGCTTCACCCACGAGTTCACCTCGCAATGGCTGCAGCTCGACAAGTTCGACGTTCTCGAGCCGAATCGCGAGAAGTTCCCCAAGCTCACCCGCGAAGTGCGTACCGCTCTACGCGAGGAGCCGATTGCGACGGTCGAGTATCTGTTCGAGAAGAATCTGGAGGCCAAGAATCTCGTGTCGTCGGAGTTCATCCTGGCGAACGAGGTGACGGCGGACTACTACGGGTTCCCGGACAAAACCGAGAGCGGATTCCAGTTCACCCCGGTCGTGCATGGCCGGCCGGAGCTTGGCGGGCTTCTGTCGCAGGCGGCGATTCTCGCCGGGCTCTCCGACGGCCGCGAGTCCAACCCGATCAAACGCGGGGCGTGGATGGCGCGCAAGATCGTCGCCGAGCCGCCCCCGCCGCCTCCGCCGAACGTGCCGGCGCTTTCCGCCGACACCGAAGGTCTGACCTTGCGGCAGCGTCTGGAGCAGCATCGCAACCAGCCCGGCTGCATGCAGTGTCACTCCACCATTGACCCCTGGGGCATCGCCCTCGAAGAGTTTGACGCCGACGGCCTCATCAAGAAAGAGCCGACGGACGCCCATTCCACGCTGCCGGACAAGACCGAGGTTGCCGACGCGAACGACCTGAAGCGCTACTTGAGCGAGGATCGCCTCGACCAAGTCGCTTTTAGCGTGCTGAAGCATCTGGAAACCTATGCCAACGGCCGCGACCTGACCTACAATGAACTCGACTACTTGCGCCAGGACGGACGCAAGCTGCGCGACGACGGGTACCGCATGCGCGACATGCTGCACTACGTCGTCAACAGCAAGCTGTTCCTAGAGAAGTAGCCGCCGCCCGGAGATTAGTGATGACTGGTTCCTTTCGACTTGACCGCCGCGCTTTCCTGAGAGGCCTCGGGGGCGCCGCGCTTGCGCTTCCCGTGCTCGATGCCATGGGCGCGGAGGTGGCGGATCAGATTCCGCGACGTTTCTGCGCGCTCTACACCGCGAACGGCATGTCTCTGCCCAAGGAAGAGCACGGCCTGGACGAGTGGAGCTGGTTTCCGCGGGCAGAACAGAACGGCGAATTTGTCTTCGGTCAGTCGACCAAGCCGCTCGAGCCCTTCCGCAAGCAGCTCAGCTTCATGGGCGGGCTGCATCACCCGAGTGGTCCCAAGGCCGACCCGCACACGTGCTCGGACATGTGGCTGACGGGCGCGCCGCTGCACAACCCCAAGCCTGGCACCTACAACACCGTCGGGCTCGACCAGGTCATCGCGCTGCACACCAAGCAGTTCTGCCGCCAGCCGTCGTTGGTGCTGTCGATTGACGCGGGCACCGGCTTCCTCTCGCGCACCGGCACGATCTCGTACAACATCGAAGGCCGCCCGATCCCGGCCGAGAACAATCCGCGCCGCATCTTCGACCGCCTGTTCCGCGGCGACCGCGCTTCGCTCGAAGCTGAGCGCGAGAAGCTGCAACGACGCATCAAGCTGGTCGACGCAGTCTCGGAGAGCGCCCGTTCGCTCGACAAAAACCTCGGCAAGTCCGACCGCGAGCGGATGGACCAGTACATGACCTCGCTCAACGAGGTGGAAGAGCGGCTGATTGCCTCCGAGCGCTGGATCGACATTCCGATCAAGGAACAGGACTATTCGCACCTGGACCTCGAGGCGACGTCCGAAGGCGAGCCGCACGAGTACTACCAGACGATGTTCGACCTGATCGCACTCGCCTTCGACGCGGACATCACGCGCTCGATCGCCTTCATGCTCAACCGCGAGGACGGCATGGGCATCAGCGACACCTTCCCGCTCAAGCTCGGCCTGACGCATACGCACCACAAGCTCTCGCACGCGGTCGACAAGGACGGCCAACAGCAGTTCGCCAAGTACGACCTTTTCCTGAGCCAGCAGGTGGCGCACTTCCTCGGACGCTTGAACGAGTACCAAGACCGCAACGGCCCCTTGCTCGACAACACGATCGTGATGTTCGGCAGCGGCGCCAGCACCACCCATAACCCGCGCAACCTGCCGACGCTGCTCGCCGGCGGCGCGAACATGGGCCTCAAGCACGGCAAGTACTGGCGGCGGGACGACTCGCGCATGACGAACATGCATCTGAGCATCCTGCATTCGATGGGCATCGAAGAGGAGTCGTTCTCGGACAGCACAGGCACGCTGACGGACTCGATCTTCTCGGTGTAAGATCCGCCGTTGACTGTTGGACCTCCGCTCGGTATTCTGGAGGTTCACGCCTTTGCGCGCTCGTAGCTCAGCTGGATAGAGCGTCTGGCTACGGACCAGAAGGTCGGGGGTTCGAATCCTCCCGAGCGCGCCACTTCTTGCCGTCAAAACGACGATGGCTGAACGGCTTCAGGGCTTACCTGGAAGCCGTTCCCATCGGTATCGCTTCCCTTGCTAGCCGGGTTGGCTCGCGTCGCGCTTGACCCACTTGTAGGCGGGTACGGAGTTGCGCCAGAAGAACTTCTCCGCCGCCGCGCGCCCTTCACGAGAAAGTAGGGTTGCGTGATGGCGAGGCTTGCCCGAATTCGCTCGATCGGCGTGGGCCAGCCGGAGGCGTAGACGATGCGGTCTTCGCCAAAAATGTCCCAGATGAAGTCGAGCATCGGCTTGTAGGCGGCTGGATTGAGATTGACGCTGCCATCCGGCGCCGGGCGCACCAGGTTTGAGATCTTGGCGTAGGCGCCGCGGTCGCGCAGCTCGATCAGGTTGCGCCGATAGTCCGCGAGCGCCTGAGGCTCGGTGGGCAGGGGTAGCGCTTGCAGGTGGCCGAGCACGAAGCGCAGATCGGGCGCCTTGTCGGTCAGCCGCAGCACCGCCTTCATCAGGTCGAAACGCGGGTTGGCGGCTTCGTAGGTCAGTCCTGTTCGCGCGAATGCCTGCATATTCTCGATGAAAGCGGGATTCTGGATCGCCGCGACCAGATCGTGATGCCAGATGTTGCCGTAGCGGATGCCCAGAAAGAGCGGGTTGCGGTGGTAGCGCTCGAGGTATTCCTGGAATTCGGGCTTCATGGGGTCGAGGTTGCCGATGAAGCCCACCATGATCGGGTGATCGCGGATCAGGTCGAGCACCAGGGTTGTCCTCGACCCAAGGGCTCGCCTCGACTTCGATGCCACCGACCACGCCTACCGTGAAATCTCCCTGCGATAGCGGTCCGGCAGCGCGGTTGGCGGATTCGGGCCGGGAGGGTAAGGAACGCCTTGCGGCCGTGTGGGGTCGTACAGGTGGATGTGTGTGTCGAGGATGGGAATCCGCGGCGATTGCGCGGACGCGGCTGCGGCGCCGGCAGGGCGAGGCTGCGGCGGGTCAAGCTGGTTGCGGACATTTCGGTCTCAGGTTGCAGGTCAGCGGTCGGCGGCTGCGCGCTTGGCGAGCAGCTTTTTGATGGCGTCGGTCGTCTTCGTCGGACGCACGACGGCGGCGAGCTTCTTGGGGTCACCCTCGGCGTTCTGTTTGGCGAGCGACTCCTGGAAGCGCTCCTGATGGTCGGCAAGATCGAGCGGCGTCTCGCCCTGCGCGTTCTCGAGCGTCAACGGCGCGCCAGCGGCGGCGAGGTAGGCGACGATGTCCGGCTCGAGCGTGGCGGCGGCGATGTGCAGGATCGTTTGGCGCTTGCGCGAGGCGTGATCGCCTCGTAAGGGTCGGGGATCTTGTCGTCCGGGTCGTAGATGCGCGCCAAGTCCACGCCAGCGCCCACGAAGGCTTGGACGACCGGGAGATCGCCCGCGACGACCGAGACGGAGAACGGCGTATGGCCGTCCTTGCGCACCAGGTTGGGGTCCGCCCGAACTTCGCGAGCAACTGGACGAGCGCAACATTGCCCGAGTTGGCCGCGATGTGGAGGGCCGAGGAGCCGGGCGGCGTCGGATTGATGCGTACGTCTCCGGCCGGGCCGGGCGTGGGGTAGAGCGTTTGGCGATTGGGGTCCGCGCCGGCTTCGAGCAGTCGGCGCGTGACGGCGAGCGCGTCGTCGGGCGTGAAGTTGGCCGGCGGGGCGTTCCGATGGTTGAGCGAGAGCAGCGCGGCGGCGCGGCGATACGCCCGGAGCCGCCCTTGTCACCCGCGCGCGTCGCCCACACGACGGCCAGCGCCGCCCCGTGCAGCGGTGTGTAGCCCGCGCCGTCAATGGCCGACGGCATGGCGCCATGGTCGAGCAAGAGCCGCGCCATTTCGAGGTCCGGCGCATAGAACTGCGAGCTGCCCGCCGCCGCCGGACCTGTCTTGCCGGGCACGAAGGTCGCCTCGGGCGGAACCCATTTGTAGAGTGCGGCGAGCAGCGGTGACGTGCCGTCCGCGGCCGTCTGGTTGGGGTCTATGCCCGCTTCGAGCAGCGCCCGCGCAGATTCGAGGTCGCGCTTCTGTACGGCGAAGAACAGTGCGTTCTGGCCGCCCTTCTTGCTCGTGTACTCGCCGTCGGTGTTCCACGGGATGCCGGTCTTGCCGAGCGTAAACGTCGTCGGGGCGTAGATGATGTAGCGCACGTCCCAGGCTTTGGTGACAGGTTCGGGGCTGGCCCCGCGTTCGAGCAACAGTCTTACGGCCTCGGGATGACCGGCCGCCCACATCAGCGCCGTCTGCTGGAACTTGTGCTCGGCGGCATTGGGGTCGGCCCCGGCGTCGAGCAACATGCGCATCACGTCCGTCAGACCCAGGTGCGCGGCGATCATCAACGGCGTTTCGCCATTTTCGCGGGTGTGGTTAGGGTCGGCGCCGTGGGCCAATAGCAGTTCGACGATGTCCCGCGCGCCGTTCTCGATGGCGATTGCGAGCGGGCTCACGCCCATCGCGTTGGCGAGGTTTGCGTCGGCCCCGGCGTCGAGTAAGGCGGTAGCCGTCGCGGAGTTGCTGCGCATCGCGGCCCAGGCGAGGGCCGTCGAACCGTCCGGCTCCTGCACGTTCGCGTCTGCGCCGCGCTCGAGCATCGCGCTCACCGCGGCCGGGTTATCGGCCTTGGCGGCCGCGATCAGCGCGCGATCCGGCTGCCCTGCCGTCAGAGCGCTCGTGAGCAGCAATGCGATCGCGCCGAGCCGCCGCTGCATCACACCTCCAACCGGTTCAGCCGACCGGTACTGTCGCCGAGTTTCTCCGGTCGGCACGCCAACCTTGTCGAGCATGGTCAGGTAGAGGTTGGTGAGAGGCGTGGTATCGCCCGCGAACTTCACGTAGCGCCCTCCGGCCACGCGTCCGGCCGCGCCCCCAGCAAGCAGAATCGGCAGGTCGCGTTGGCTGTGGCTGGTGGGCACGCTCAGGCTGCTGCCGTACATGATGAGCGAATGGTCGAGGAGCGTCGAACCGGCTTCCGTCAGGGCGTCGAGCTTGGAGAGGAAGTAGGCGAACAGCTCGGACTGGTTGACGTTGATCTTGGCTAAGGCGTCGAGCTTTTCCTTCTCGAAGTTGTGGTGGGAGATCTCGTGATGCCCCATCGTGATGTCGAGGTGCGGGAAGCTCATCGAGGTCGCTTCGCGGCCGTAAGGAAGGTCCAGACGCGGGTCAGGTCCGCCTGCAGGGCCAGCGTTTGCAGGTCGAACATCAGCTTCACGTGCTCTTCCCACGAGTCCGGCGCGCCCGCCGGCCGTCGCGTCTCGGGCAAGTCGACGGCCGGTTTCGCCATGGCGACCTGGATGCGGCGCTCGACGTCGCGGATGGATTCGACGTATTCCTCGAGCTTACGGCGGTCGCTGGGGCCGAGCTGCTTCTCGAGCTCGGCGATGCGCTCGGCCACGGCGTCGAGGCTGCTGCGGTCGGCGGCGTCGCGCGCGGCGGCGGCCTGCGGATCGTTGCCGCTATCGCCGAAAAGGCGCTCGAAGACGTAGCGCGGATTCTTTTCGAACGGCAGCGGGTTGGTCGCGGTTTTGAACACCGGACCCATGTGGCCGCAGTTGTCTTCGGTCGAGAGCTCGAGGAGGCGAACTGCGTCTGCTTGCCGAGCTCGAGCGCCGCCACCTGATCGACCGAAATTCCGACGTGGACCTTGCCCTCAGTTGGCTCGCAACCGGTCATGAACGACGCCATGGCGCGGTCGTGGAAGCCGGCCTTGGAGCGGTCCGGGTCCGACGAAAGGCCGCTGAGCACGACGAACTTCTGCTTGTGCGGCGCGAGCGGGCGAGAGCTTCGCTCAGCTCGTACTGCGCACCCTCGCCAGTCGGCGTCCAGCGCTCGCGGTCGACGCCCAGCGGGTAGTAGACGAAGCCCAATCGGCGCACCGGCGCTGCCGCCGTTAGCCGCTCCGCGCGCATGGCCGGAACCATCGCGTCGAGCAGCGGCAGCGCCAGGGCCGTGCCTGCACCGCGAAGGAACGTTCGACGGGGAAGGTGCTTCTTCGTGATGAACATGGCGCGTCTCGTGTCTCGCTCTGGCTTCCAGGCGCTTGGCGCATCTGAAAGGGTACGCTTTCGGCGATCGCCAGGATCAAGTCGCCGAAGCGATAGCCTTTGGCCTCGGTCCGGCGCAAGATGGCGCGGATCGTCGGCTCGTCCCGCGCGTCGAGCTGTCTCCCAAGAGCATAGGTCATCAGGCGCGCGACCGTTGCGTGGACGAACGGCTCGGGGTTGCGCAGCAGGTGGTTTTTCAGGCCTTCGAATCCGTCGATGGTCTCGCCGCTCGCGAGGGTGTCAGACGGGTCGATCGGGCCGCCCTCGTCCTCGGTGCGCCAGCGGCCGATTACGTCAAAGGTCTCGAGCGCGAAGCCGAGCGGGTCGATGCGCGCGTGGCAGGAGGCGCATCCCTTGTCGGCACGGTGCCGTTCCACCTGCTCGCGCGTCGTCAGCTTGCGCCCGTCGATGGGGCTTTCGTCGAGAGCCGGCACGTTGGCGGGGGAGGCGGAGGCGGCAGTTCAGCAGGTTGTCGAGAATCCAGACGCCACGCAGCACCGGCGAGGTCTTCGCGCTATGCGAGGTGGCCATCAGGATTGCCCCCTGCCCAAGCAACCCCCCGCGCTGCGGGTTGCCGGCCAGCGAGACGCGGCGGAACCCAGGCCCAATCACGCCCGCGATGCCATAGTTCTGCGCCAGCCGCTCGTTGAGGTAGGTGTAGTCCGCGCCGAGCAGATCGAGCACGCTGCGGTTCTCGCGGATCACGCTCTCGAGAAATAGCCGCGTTTCGCGCTCGAAGGCGTCGCGCAGGGCCGAATCGAACGCTGGATAGGCTTGGTCGTCCGGCTTGACCTCGTCGAGCGTGCGCAGGCCCAGCCACTGGTCGGCGAAGTTGTCGACAAGGGCTTCCGCGCGCGGGTTGGCCAACATGCGTTGGACCTCATGCTCGAGGCCGTCAGGCTCGTGGAGTTCCCCGCTTGCGGCGGCGTCCAGCAAGAGGTCGTCGGGGATGCTGCTCCAAAGAAAGAACGACAGTCGCGTGGCGAGCTCGAAGTCCGAGATGAGGTATGGCTGCCCCGGTGGAGCGCCGGAGGGCGGAATCTCCAGGCGAAACAGAAAATCCGGCGCGAGCAGCACATCGCGGATTGCCGCAGCAATCGCCACGTCGAAGCTCTTGTCGGCGCGTGTGGCCTCGTAGGTGCGCAGGAAGGGCTGCACGTCGCGCGGCGTGATGTCGCGGCGAAAGGCGCGGCGCACGATTGTGCTCAGGATCTGCTCGGCGCAGGCCTGCTCCTCTTTCGGCGCGTCTGGCGTACAGACGAAGATGCGCTCGCGGCTGGCCGTGGGTGTGAAGCCGCGCACGTCGTACGGCCCCGCGATCTCGATGCGCCCCAAGGTCGGCGGCCCCGGCTGGCCGTCGAAAGCCGCTTCACCCGCGGTCATACCGTGGATCTCGAACAGCTTCACCCGCCGGCCGTCGACGCGGAAGTCGATCGTCGGCCGGACGGCCGTCCCGAGCACGTCGAGCGGACCGCCCAGGGCCGCGCCGCCGGGGCCGCCGACATCCGAAACCGGACCCTCGCGCGCGGCGAACTCGTCCGGAAACGTGACCACGACCTCATGCAGGCCGGCTGGCACTGAGACGCGCGTCCGGAAGAAACGCACGCCTTCGGTTGGCGTGAGCGTTTGTTTGTCGAGGAACGCGCGCAGATCGTAGTCGCCGTCGTAGGGAAAGTAATGGTTCACGCGGATGCCGCCGCGCGTGCCGAACGGCATCCCCTCGCCCTGCCAGGCTGCTTGCGTGCCCTTGGCCGGGAAGATCTCGACCACCGGGGAGGGGTCGCGCACGCCGACGGCCAACTCGGCCACGCGCCGGGCGACCTTCAGATACTGCTCTAGCAGCAGCGGCGACATCGAGAGCGCATCGCCGATGTTGTCGAATCCCGCCGCTTGTCCGTCGGGCGGCAACTGGTCGGCCAGCGGCAGCTCGATCGCGAGCAGATCGCGAACGGCATTCTCGTACTCGACGCGATTGAGGCGGCGGATGACTGGGCGTCCTGGATAGGGCTCTCTCTCCGCTGCTGCGTCGAGCGTAGCGGTCAAGCTGTGGACGAACTGCTCCAGCGTCGCTGCGTCCGGCCGCGGCATGCCAATTGGGGGCATCTCGCCAGCGCGCACGCGCTTTAGGACCTTTTCCCAGACCTCAGGGCTGGCGCCCGCGTCCTGGGCTGCGATGCCTTCGAGCACCAAACCGCCCGCGGCGCCGGTGCGGCTGTGGCACGATAGGCAGTACTCTTTGACGAGTACGCTGCGGTCCAGCGCATGATCTTGCGCACCGCACACGACGGGCCAGCCGAGAAGCCAAGCCCCCGCTAGCACGCCCGCTAGAATCTGCGTACGCGTTGCATCCTCCAAACCATCGCCGCTGTGCGGTCTGTTTTGATATAGCTTGCCCGCTATGCGGTGTCAACCAGACACCGGACTTGCGTTAAGATCAATCGCAAAATGAGAGCTCTTTCCACCGCAACCGCTTTGCTGCTCGTTGCCTGCTCCCTTGGATGGTCGCAGTCGCGGCCCGTGATCGGAGTGGCCGGCATCTCGCACGAGTCCAACTCGTTCAACGTCACCCCGACCCGGCTCGAGGACTTCTCTCCAGCCATCGGCGAAGAGTCGCGTGAAGCGTTTTTCCGCAATCGCGAGGCGGCGCGTACGACCGTCTCCGGCTACATCGAAGGCGCCAAGCGGTTCGACTTGGATCTCTACCCGACGCTGGTGACCAGCGCGACGCCGGCCGGCCCCGTCACAGACCGCGCCTTCAACACGATGACGGCTGAGATCCTGAAGCAGCTCAAGGCGGCCCCCAAGCTCGACGGCATCCTGCTCGCGCTGCACGGCGCCATGGTGGTCGAGAGCTACCCCAGCGGCGACGCCGAGATCACCCATCGCGTGCGCGAGGCCTTTGGGCCGAACATGCCCATCATCGTCACCCACGATTTCCACGCCAATGTCACGCCGGACATCATCCGCGACTCGAACGTGTTGATCACCTACAAGGAGAATCCGCACATCGACACCTTCGAGCGCGGCATCCAGGCGGCCGAGATCATGGCGAAGATGGTGCGCGGCGAAGTTCACCCGACACAGACCCTGGTGAAGCCGCCGATGGTCTATAACATCGTCTTCCAGCACACCAAGTCCAAGCCGCTGCTGCCCATCGTGGATGCCAGCAAGGCGCTCGAGAAGAATCCCAAGGTGCTTGCCGTCAGCGTTTCCGGCGGCTACCAGTACGCCGACGTCGAGTGGATGGGGCCGACGGCGGTTGTCGTCACCGATAACGACCCCGACATGGCCGAGCGCGAGGCCAAGCGCCTCTCGGACATGCTCTGGGCTACGCGCGAAGACATCATCCTGCGCGAGCCCAGCCCGGCGCAGGCCGTCAAGATGGCCATGGAAGACAAGGAGCGTCCCATCGTGCTGATCGACATGGGCGACAACATCGGCGGCGGCACCCCGGGCGACAGCACGTTTCTGCTCGACGAGCTGCTCAAACAGAAGGCGCAAGGTTGGGTGATGGTCATCGCGGATCCGCCCGCCTTCGCGGCGGCGGAGAAGGCAGGCGTGGGCGGCGCGTTCGATATGGAAGTGGGCGGCAAGACGGACTCGATGCACGGCAAACCCGTCCGTGTGAAGGGCGAGGTGCGCTCATTGCACATTGGGCGCTATCTCGAGACCGAGCGGCGCCACGGCGGCGGCCGCTATTGGAACATGGGCAAGACGGCGGTGATCCAGGTCGAAGGCTCGACGCTCGACGAGCCGAATTTGTTGCTACTCACCACCGAGCGTTCAAGCCCCAACAGCGCACACCAGCTCATCTCGAACGGCGTCTACGTCGAGCGCCAGAAGATCATCGTGGTTAAAGGCGCCGTGGCGCCCCGAGCGGCGTACGAGCCCATCGCAGCGCGGCTGATTCCGGTCGACAGCCCTGGAGCAACGGCGGTCAATCCGGCGCACTTCGAATTCAAGCACGTGCGGCCGGGCTTGTTCGGGATGGGGAAGGAGTGAGTGCGCGCTTAGGTTTCTCTAGACCAGCTCCCGCACCGGCTCGCCGGTGGCGTCCTCGAACGAGTTCGCGATCTTGATCGGGCGGCCGATGGGGGTAATGTACTGCTTGGTCCAGTCGATCCCCATCGCCTTGTAGACCGTAGCGAACAGGTCGCCGATGCTGGTCTTGCGGTCAACGACCTCGGCGGCGCGCTCGTCGCTCGCGCCCACGACGAGACCGGTGTTCAACCCGCCGCCGCCCATGGCGAGCGACCAGCAAGCCGGCCAGTGGTCGCGGCCGAGATTCGGGTTGTGGTTCGGCGTGCGGCCAAACTCGCCCATTGCGATCACGATCGTCTCGTCGTAGAGGCCGCGGTCGACCAGGTCGTCGATCAGCGCCGACAGCCCGCGGTCGAGGGGCGGCGTCAGCTTGTCGCGGTGGCCCGTGTCGTTGTTCGAGTGTGTGTCCCAGGAGTTGCCGTGGTAGCCGGCCGCAGTTACGAAGCGCGTACCGGCTTCGATCATGCGCCGCGCCAGCAGCAGGCTCTGCCCGACCGAGTCGCGGCCGTAGGAGTCTCGGGTCCTGTCCGACTCCTGGGAAAGATCAAACGCCTTCTGCACGCCCGGCGCCAGCAGCATCTCCCAGGCCTTCTGCGTAAAGGCGTCCATCGAGGCATGCTCGGCGTTCTCGACCTTGTTGCGGTAACCCTTGTCGACAATGTCGAGGAACGAGCGGCGGTTCTCGACCGCCTCCGGCGCCAAACCCTTCGGCAGGCTCAGGTCGGTCACCTGAAAATTGTCCTTCGAGGGGTCTGGCACGAGCATCGGATCGTAATCCGCGCCCAGAAAAGCCGAGCGGAAGTAATCCTCGTACTGGCGGCCCTTCTCCCAGCGCGGCACGATCGCGTAGGCCGGCATGGCGTTCTTTGCGCCCAGCTCTTTGCCGACCATCGCGCCCAGGCTCGGAAACTGCATGGTTGGGTTGTGCAGGTGACCGGTCGCGGCGTAGTGCACCGCCTGCGGGTGGTCGTCGCCGAACGAGCTCATCGAGCGGATGACCGCGAGCTTATCCATGCGCTTGGCGAGGTTCGGCAGCAGCTCGGAGACCTGAATGCCCGACACGTTCGTCGAGATCGGCCGGAACGAGCTGTTCGTCTTCGGGTCCCAAGTGTCCATCTGCGCCGGGCCGCCCTCGAGCCAGAGCAGGATGCAGGACTTGGCCTTCGCCTTCGTCCCCATCGTGGCGGCGGAGGCCGCTTCGAGCGCCAGCGTCTGGCCGAGCGTCATGCCGAGAAAGCCGAGCGAGCCGACTTTCAAGAAATCGCGGCGAGCGGTTTGCGCTTCACTCTCGCAGAGGCATCCAAGTTTTCTGTAAGCCATCGTTCGGCGTCCTCAGTGGTTTTCGGCAAACTGCCGCGAACTCAAGATGGCCCACTGCAAGTCCTGCAGAGCCTGCTCACGCGTCGGGGTCGCCGCGATCTGGACCTGGATCGCCGCTTTCTCTTGATTGGTCGGCTTGCGCGCGAAGGCGGCGAGGTAGAGCTCCTCGACGATCGCTTCGTCCGACGCGCCAGCCTGGTAGAGATCATACACCCGCGCCCCGGGTTTCCAAAGCGCCTCGTTGTAGGTCGTGCCGGCGAGCATGTGCAGCGCCTGCGCCAGCTTGGGCGACGGGTCGCGCTCCGGCACGGAGAAGCGGTTGGGCCGCCCGTAGGCGTCGAAGAACGGCGACGGGTACAGGTCGCCTTCCTTGAGCTCGACAGCGCGTGTGCCGAGCGGTGTCAGCCCGCCCTTGTATTTGCCGCGGTTCGCGCCCACGTCGAAGCGGCGCTGCAAGCCGGTCACGTCGCTGATGGCGTCGAGCAGGATCTCGGCGTCGAGCGCGCGCGGCCAAGCGTGCGAGTAGTTGATGCGGTCGGCGGAGTTCGTTTCGTTCGCCTCGGCGGTAAGCTGATACGTCCGCGAGAGCACGATGCGGCGCATCAGCGGCTTGAAGCGGTAGCCGCCCTTCACGAAGTCGTCGGCGAGCTGCTTCAGCAGAGCCGGGTGCGTGGCCGGGTTCGTGGAACGGAAGTCGTCGACGGGGTCGACCAAGCCGCGCCCGAAGAAGTGGCTCCAGAGGCGGTTCGCGGTCGCCTGCGCGAAGAACTCGTGCGAGGTGACCCATTCGGCCAGATCGCGGCGCGGGAATTGGTTGCCCTCGAAGCCGACGACGCGGCCGTCGAGCAGTGTCGGCTGCACCAACTCCTTCGTGCGTGGATGGACGACGCGCATCTCCTTCGGCGAGGCGACGTCGGCGGCAATCTCCTTACCCTCCGGGAAGTCGAAGACAACCGAAGTCTCGTTGCCGCCGAACTTGAACATCGGCCCGAAGAACGCCGTCAGGCCCCAGAACTGGTCCTGCGTCCACTCTTCGTAGGGGTGGTCATGGCACTGGGCGCAATCGAAGCGGCGGCCCATGAACACGCGCATCTCCTCCGCCATCATGTTCTCCGGCGGCGGGATGACCAGATACGGCAAGTAGTGACGCGAAGCCGGGCTGTAGCCCTGTGCGGCGATACGCTCGCGGGCGACTTCGTCATAAGGCCGGTCCCGTTCGATCGCGTCGCGAATCCACTCGTAGTAGGCTTGCGTCCACTTGGGATTGATGCCCACGGGGAACATCGCCACGCGGAACAGGTCGGCGAAACGGAACGTCCAGTAGTCGACGTACTCGGGCGAGGCGAGCAGCGCCTCGACGACGCGCTCGCGCTTGTCAGGGGACTTGTCCGCCAAGAACTGACGCACACGCACGGGCGGCGGCATCCGTCCTGTCAGATCGAGACAAACGCGGCGCAGAAACTCCTCGTCCGACGCCAGCTCCGAGGGCAGCATGTTGAAGCGCTGGAGCTTCGAAAAGACCTCCTCGTCGATGAAGTTGTTGCGCGGGATGTCGGGGTAGCTCTCGAGCGGCGGCCCGACGACGCCCACGCCCACTCGGACGCTGCGTCCGGCGGCCTTGATCATGACCGCTGTCTCGCCCGGCGCAACCGCCTCGACGCGACCGTCGGCGGCGACCGTAGCGATACCCGAGTCACTGCCCTCGTAGAGCACCTTGTGCGTGAAATCTTCGCTGTGGCCGTCGTCGTAGTGAGCAGTGACGAGCAACCGGCGGGCCTGTTTCGGCTCGAAGGTCAGGTCGGCCGGAAAGGCTTCGAGCCGCACCACCTTGGGCTCGTTCGCGTCCCCGCTCTCGCCATACGGCGCGCCGTCCTTCACCCAAGCCAGGATCGCGTTGTAGTCGTCCGAGCCCTTTTCGAAGCGAGGACCGCCGCCGTGCGCCACCTCGAACGTCGCCTTCTGCAACAGCAGGCTCGCCTCGGGCTGCTCCACGTTGATACGCGGGACGGCCTCGCCCTTCGGCTCATCGGTCAGCACCTGGAAGACGCCGCCCTCGACGATCCATTTGTAATCGTCGTGCGGGTGGACGCCGTTGTTCGAAAGCTTAAAGCCGGCTTGGCCCTTGACGCCGCCATGGCAGCCGGCATTGTTGCAGCCGCGGCGGGTGAAGATGCCGACGATGTCGCGCGCGAAGCTGAACGGCTTGTGCTCGTTCGACCCTGCGACCGCAAGCGGAACCTCGGCCGTCATACCGTCGAGCGCCGCCTTCACGGTCGTCTTGCCGTCCGCCATGCTGAAGGCCCGCGCACCATCGCGCAGCTCGACTACGCCCGGCGCGGCCACGCTCCACGTAACTTGGTCCGTTAGGTCGATCTCGCGACCCTCAGCAGTTTTGCCCACAGCGGTCAATTGCTGCGAGGCGCCCGCGCCGCTGAGCTCCGCTGCCGAGGGATGCACGACGATCGAGACGACCGGCGACTCCGCCGCGGCCAGGGCCAGCGTACAGACAACACCGAGCAGGGCGACGTTGCGATGAATCGACATCGGCGTTTTCCCTTGCGCGCCTAGCGCGCTTCCGTTCGAGAGGTGAGGTCGGGGCTCGCCGACGAGTCGGCGACGACCATCACCAGAATCTCTTTCGCGAGCATTTTTTCGCCGAGCGCGCCTTTGACGGCAGGGCGTACATAGATGCGAGCCGTCACGGGCTCGCGCGTCAGGGGAGCGTCGGCGCTGGTGAGCAAGGCGAATGTCGCCTTTTGGCTCTCCGTCACGAAGCGTTCCTTCTTGCCTTCGTTGAAGGGCGGCGGCTTTTCCGCGTCCGCCTCGGCGCCCATCACCGCCTCGACGCCGGCCGGCAAGCCTTCGATCGAAAACACCGCCAGGCCGTCGTAGCCCTCTTCCTGGTCGATCTCCACGCTCACGCGGTCCGCCTTGCCGGCGACCAGGTTCAGCCGGTCCGTCCCGACGTGGGCCTCGCCCAGGTGCGGAACCCAAGGGCGCACGAGCACGCCATAGCGCATAGCGCTGTCGCCGTAGGTCGCGGTGATGTCGCGAATCTCGAGCGTAAACTCGCCGTCGCGCGGAAACGCGTAGGCGGTCTTGGGATAGATCTGCTTCGAGATGTTGTCGTTGACGTTGACGCGCGACCAGATGTTGGTCAGCGTCTCGTTGCCATCCGGATCGATCACGCGCAGCAGCGGGTTGATCTCGGGCAAGCTCTTTTCGGGGTGAAGATCTCGAAGACCAGCTTGTCGCCTTCCTTCGCGGAAAACCGCACGCGGTCGATGTCGCCGGGATGTTCAAAGGCGCCGCGGATGAGCGTCGGCCCCTCGATCTTCGGCGGCTCGGCGGGCAGTTGGTAGATTTCGGCGTCGGCGTCGAGCACCTGGATGTCGGCCGGCGCCTCGGACTGGACCGTGCGCGCCGCTAGCCTCGCCATGCGGTCGGCGTCGAGCGGTCGCCGCCAATCGCGCTCCGTCCACAGCGGCGCGGGGGAGGGCGGCGGCCAGGGCTCCTCTTCCGCCGGCGCTTCGTCGATCAGCACTGCGTAGACGTGATCCACGCCGCCGTAGCCCCAAAAACCATTGACGCGCAGTAGGTACTCGCCCGCCTTCTCGAAGCGGTAGCGCAGCACGGCCTCGGTCGGCTCGCCGGGGTACTCGACTGGCTCATCGTTCAGGGCCAGGCGCGTGGCGCGCTCGGGATCGAACCAGCTTCCGGTCTTCTGGTAAATCGCCAGGCCGGCGTCGAGCGCCGGGCTCGAGAAGCTGCGGAACAACAGCTCGTCGCCGGCCTCGACCTGGAACGCATAGTAGTCGACCTCGCCAATCTCGGCGATGCGCCCGTGGATCGTGGCGGGCCAAGTGTCGAGAGCCTGCGCCTGGGCGGGCGTGTCGTGCGGCCCGTCCGCTTCGAGAATGGCCGGAGCGGCGTGGGCAAGCAGGCGAAGGGCGTTCGAGAGGCCTCTCGGAGTGCCGACGCGCAGATCGTGGGCCCCAGTCACAAGTCCATCCGCGAATCGAAGACGAACGTGAAGCACGTCTGGATCCTTGGCCTCGGCGCCGGACTCGATCGAGATCACCTCCGCCGTCACGCCCTGAGTGGGCGACCACAGCGATTCGGCTCCGTCGAGGTTCTTGCCGCGGATCGTCGCCTCGAAGCTTGTCCCCGGCGCACCGCCCAACGGCGCGATTGATGTCAGCTGAGGCTCACCGATGGGCTCGGCCGCTTGGGCGACCGAGAGACAAACCGACAGCGCGCATAAGAGAGACCAACGCATCAACAACAGCGACTCGGAAGTACGCAACGAGTATACAACCGAACCGCCCAGAATCCGAACTGGGGCGACGCCTGTAAGATTGGGCCCCAATGAGCGCCCTTTCCGTAGCGCTCGCCTCCTTCATGCACTGCTCAAACAGAAGGCGCAAGGCTGGGTGATGGTAATTAGCCCACGATCAGGTTGAGCATGCGGCCTGGCACGTAGATCGTCTTGCGGACGGTCTTGCCTTCCAGGTGACGCGCGACGTTTTCATCCGCCTTCGCCGCGGCCACGACTTCTTCCTGTGAGGCGTCGACCGCCATGGTCACCTTGCCGCGCATCTTTCCGTTGATCTGCACGGGGATCTCGACCGAATCATCTTTCGCCAGCTCGGCGTCGTAGGCCGGCCAGGCCACGTCGAGCACCGGACCCTGCTCGCCCAGCGCTTCCCACAGCTCCTCGCTCAGGTGCGGCGCAAAGGGCTCGAGCAGCAGCGTCAGCCGGCGCAGGCACTCCGCCAGCACGCCGGGCGAGAGTTTCTCCTCGAGCGCATAGAGCTCGTTGGTCAGCTCCATGATGCCCGCCAGCGAGGTGTTGAAGTGCCAGCGGGAGTCGAAATCCGCCGTCACGCGCTCAATCGTCTGGTGCAACTTGCGCAGTGCGGCCTTGTCGGCGTCGTTTGCCGGGCTCGCCGAGGGCGCGGCCTGGTCGTCGGCGTGTCGTGTGACAAGGCGGTAGACGCGCGCCAAGAAGCGCGACATGCCTTCGACGCCCGAGTCCTGCCAATCGAGATCGCGGTCCGGCGGCGCGGCGAACAGCGAGAACGCGCGGGCCGTGTCCGAGCCGTACTGGCCGACCATCTCCTCCGGGCTGACGACGTTGCCCAGGCTCTTCGACATCTTGGCGCCGTCCTTGATGACCATGCCTTGCGTAAATAGCCGGCTCGCGGGCTCGTTCCAGGTGATCAGCCCCAGGTCGCGCATCATCTTCGTCCAGAAGCGGCAGTAGATGAGGTGCAGCACGGCGTGCTCGACGCCGCCAATGTACTGGTCGATCGGGAACCAGGCCGCCGCGTTCTCGGTCGAGAACGGCGCTTGGTCGTTCTTCGGGTCGCAGTAGCGGTAGAAGTACCAAGACGAGTCGACAAAGGTGTCCATCGTGTCGGCTTCGCGCTCGGCTGGGCCTCCGCACTCAGGGCAGGCGACGTTGACGAACTCGGGCACGGTCTTGAGCGGAGATTCGCCCACGCCGGTCAGCTCGACGTTTTCCGGCAACCGCACCGGCAGGTCTTTTTCCGGCACGGGCACTGTCCCGCACTTGGGGCAGTGGATCATCGGGATCGGCGTACCCCAGTAGCGCTGGCGCGAGACGCCCCAGTCGCGCAGGCGGTAGGTGATCGCCCCCTCGCCGAAGCCCTTTTCCTCGGCGAAAGCGGTCATCTGAGCCTTGGCTTCGGCGCTCGGCAGGCCGCTCCACTGGCCGCAGACGGCTGCGATGCCATACTCGGCGTAGGCTTCGATCATGTCCTCGGCCTTGGGCAGTTCGCCGTCGGCGGGTTGGATGACCGGGACGACCGGAATGCCGAACTTGCGGCAGAACTCGAAGTCGCGCTGGTCATGCGCCGGGACTGCCATGATGGCGCCGGTGCCGTAGCCCCACAGCACGAAGTTGCCGACCCAGATCGGGACCTTTTCGCCCGAGTAGGGGTTGAGGGCGTACTTGCCCGTGAAGAAGCCGTCCTTTTCGAGATCGTCGGCCGCCTTGTCTTTCTGGGCGGCGATCATCGGCGCGGCCTTCTCCGCCATGCCGAATTCGGCCACCCAGGGGTGCTGCGGCGCCAGAATGACGCAGGTCGCGCCGAAGATCGTATCGACGCGCGTGGTAAACACGCGTACCATCTCGTCGGAGCCTTCGAGCGTAAAGTCGACCTCCGTGCCCTCGGAGCGCCCAATCCAGTTGCGCTGCATCGAGATCACGCGGTCCGGCCAGCCGCCCTCCAACTCATCAAGGTCGCACAGCAGGTCTTCGACATAAGCCGTCGTCTTGAAGAACCACTGCTCGAGCTCCTTCTGCTCGACCGGCGTCTGCTCGTGGCGCCAGCAGCAGCCGTTGACCACTTGCTCGTTGGCTAGCACCGTGGCGCATTCCGGGCACCAGTTCACCAGGCTCTGCTTGCGGTAGGCCAAGCCCTTCTTCCACATCTGCAGGAAGAACCACTGGTTCCAGCGGTAGTACTCGGGTTCGCACGAGGAGATCTCGCGCTCCCAGTCGTAGCTGAAGGAGAACGAGCGCAACTGCCGCTTCATGTTGGCGATGTTGGCGCGCGTCCATTCGCCGGGGTCGCGTTTGTTCTTGATGGCGGCGTTCTCCGCGGGCAGGCCGAAGGAATCCCAGCCCATCGGGTGCAGCACGCGGAAGCCCTGCATACGCTTGTAGCGCGCCAGCGCATCGCCGATCGAGTAGTTGCGCACGTGCCCCATGTGGAGCGTGCCCGAGGGGTAGGGCAGCATCTCGAGGACGTAGTATTTCGGCTTCGAGGCGTCGGTCGAGGTGCGGTAGAGCTGTTGCTCTTCCCACTTTTTCTGCCACTTGGGCTCGATCTCTTGCGGGCGGTATGCGCGCTCAGACATGGCTTTCCACCTTATCAGCGAACGTGTTTGGAATGGGGCAGCGGAGCCCGGCGACTAGGCGCGCCGGAGCCCGGGAAGACCGTCTAGACTGCGGGCGTTCTTCTCGGCCTTGTATTGCTCGACGGCTTCTGGGCCTTTCTTTTCCACCCAGTCGAGCAGAGTCGAGCGGTCGCCCTTGTAGTCATAGAGCGGCACGGCGAAGCCGCAGGTGTCGGCCACGCGCTCGACGTGCACGCGGATGATCGAGCGCGCCCCGGGTATTTCCGGGAACCGTCGGCGCAGCTCGTCCCATTCCGCGTCGCCCGGCTCGATCACCGAGCCCTTCCCATGGATGCGCATGATGTTGGGCGAGCCTTCGAACGCGCAAAACATCACGACGATGCGGCCGTTCTGCCGCAGGTGCGCTACGGTCTCGATACCGCTGCCGACCAGGTCGAGGTAGGCCACGGTGCGCTCGTCGAGCACTGCGAACGTGTCGAGACCTTTGGGGGACAGATTGAGGAGGCCCGCGTCGCCCGAAGGCGCGGTGGCGACGAAGAACATCTTCTGCGCGCCGATGAACTGGATCGCGCGTTCGTCCAGACGCTCCAGAACCCTGCCCATCTCTTGATCTTAGCCCGGAACCGCGCCGGTTTGGAGGACCGCTCCAAGTGATGGACCTTGGGCAGCGCTAAGGTTGTTGCTGTTTTTCGAGCTCGGCCTTCCAGAAAGTCGCGCGGTCGACGATCGAGACGGAAACGGTCTTTTCGTCGTGGCCGTCGGCCTGCTCTTTGTGGCGGCGGAAGGTGACTTGGGTGGTTTGGCCGGGTTCGAGCGCGGCGAGCGCCTTGCTGACGTCCTCGAACGCTTTGACCGGCTTGCCGTCGATCGCGATGATGACGTCGCCCAGCTTGAGGCCGGCCTTTTCGGCGGGCCCTCCGGGTGCGGCTTCCATCACGACCACTCCTGCTTCGACACCGCCAAAGTGCGCCAGCACGCCCGGCGAGGGATCATCCATGAACAGCACGCCGATGGCGCCTTCGGCCGCAGCGATGCCGGCGAACAGCAGCAGGCCCAGGGCCAGCCTTACAAGAGATGTTCGGGGATTTCGCATACGTAGACCTGCGTGTGGCCGCTGCGATCGCTGGCGAAGGCGACGAGCTTCTCGTCGGGCGAGAAGGAGGGTGAGGGTGGGTCCACTGCGGCCCGTAAACCGAATCCGTCGCCATTTCCATCCAGCTCAACGCTTTTTCCTTCTCAGCGGTGGCGCGTGCGGCGGCCCAGTCTTCGGCTAAGGCGTAGCGCGACTTCTTCCACTGCGTCCCTTTGCTGGACGCCTGGGGGTAGCAGAGGGTTTCGCGCGAGCCGTCGCCGACGTTGACGAGTTGTAGGCCGATGTCGGGGTGAACCGTATCGCACAAGATCTCGTGCCGGCGCGGTTGGGCGTGATGTGCCAGGCGTTGAAGTCGGCGATCGTACGGATGGCGCGGCTGTTCCAGTCCATCGTCTCGAGCGCCTTGGGCCAGACGGTGAAGACCAAGTCGCGGCTCTGGCCGAGGAAGGTTTCATGGACGACGAATTCGTCGTTGTCGTGCTCGTAGAGGCATTCCAGGCCCGAACCGTCGCGAAAGACGCGGTGCATCCGCGTGGGCCGGGTCGGCGGCGAACTCGATCCAATCCGGATCCACGGGGCAGAACTGCGGGTGGATGATGGTTCGGGGGAAGGCGATGAAGTCCCGCAGAGCGCCGTCGGTGCGGCCCACGGCTAGGCCCCACGAGTCGGGGCGCCTGCACGCGGCGACGAACCATTCGCCATCGCGGCTAAGGCTGCACTCGCCGAGTTGGCCGTCGTATTCGGCGACCTTGCGCTCCTCGAGCGTATCGCGATCAAGCGACCAGACTTGGCCGCCACGCACGAAAAAGACTTCGTTGGCAGGGCCGAGGATTGCGGAGAACGGGTGAATGGCCGCGCCGTCCGTGAGCTGGCGAATGGGGCCGTCGGGGTAGAAGGCTTCGAAGAGTTGCGCTTGGCCGGTGCGGTAGGAGGTGAACAGAATCGCTTTCTGGCCGCGTGTGAAGGAGCTGGTCAGGAAGTAGGTGGGGTGGTTGATGGAGGAGTGGTTGGTGATCTGATGCACCACGGCTCCCGTCCGCGGATCGCGCGTGGTGGATTTTTCAGATGGCGTGAGATCGCCTTTGGGCATCCACCCATTGTGGGGGAAAACCAGAGGCCTTTCGGACTCCCGCATCGGAGCCGTGGGAGGTCGTCCTTGGCTCCGATGCGGGTCTTCGGCGTCCTCTCGACTCTTCTATTGGCTCCAGGGCGGGGTGATGCCGTTCATGCGGGCGTAGGCGATGGATTGGCCCAGGTGCTCGCTGGCGTGCTCGACCATGGTCAACATGGCCTTGCGCTTGGTGGCGTCCTGGCCGAACATCTTGATCGCGTCGTTGACCTGCGCTTCCGAGACGCTCTCGACGGCGGCGCGGGCGTGGTCGAACGATTTCTTCAATTGCGCGATGATGTCGGCTTGCTTCGTCACGTTCTTTTCGAGATTGCGGACATCCACGTCTGCGGGCGGCTTGGCGCCGAGCATGCCGGCCAGGAAGTAGTTCGCACCCGCGACATGCATGAAAACCTCGCTGGTCGAACGGATGCCGTCGGCAGGCCGCCAACTCATCTTTTCCTGCGGCGTGGCCCCGGCCAAGTCGACGAGCTTCTTCTCGATGCCGTCGAGCATGGCGACCACATCATCCTGCACCGTGTGGTGTGCGGCGCTCAGGGGCAGGCTGCCCGCACAGAGGGCGACAGCGAGAGATAAAATTCCAAAAAGCGTTGCATTTTCAGTCGGTTTCTCCTCGAGCCGGGAGGTCCGGCTTCGAAGTTCAGGCTAGCAACCGTCCCTAGCGCATGTTGTAAAGAAACACGAACTGTAGGCGGATCTCTTCCCCGGTGTATTCGCGCGGCAACGGCGGGAAGGGCAGCGAGGCGCTGACTCCGGCCACGGCGGCGCGGTCAAGCGGTTGCGAGCTCGACGAGCTTGAAATCACGAGCTTCGGTACGTTGCCTTGGCGGTCGACGGAGAATTGGACCGCGACGCGTCCGCGCTCCATACCCAAGCGCGCGCTTTCCGGCAGCACCGCGTACCAATTCCGGCGAACGGAGTTGAGCAACTGCAGTAGATAGGGGCGAAAATCGACGCCCTTCGGGTCGCTGAGCAGCTCGAGACCGCTGCCGATGTTGCCCGGCGAGGGTGGCACGTAGCCGCCGCCGGCCGAGCCCACGCCGTCGCCCACTGCTTGCGGGCCGCCGCCGTGCTCCTGCATGGTCTGCACCGCGTTTTCGACGAGCTGGTCAGGGCGAGAACCGATGCCGAGCTTGGCCAACTCGATTGGGCCCTTCTCGCTCTCCATGCGGGCGCGTGGGTCTTCCAGGACGAGCTTGGGCTTTTCGGCCTTCTGGACCGGCTCCGGGATGGGGATCTCTTGGATGCGGCCGGTTCGAGCGAGGCGTCGACCGCGCTGCAGCTCGCCTGGCGCCGGCGTCTGGCTGGCGGCCACCTGCGGAGGTTCGGGTTCCGGCTCGGGCTTCGGCGTTTCTTCGACCATTTGCGGCGCCGGGGCGGGCTCGGGCTTATCCGGGATGATCGGTTGCGGCGGCTCGATGCGCGGCGGCGTGGGCTGGCTGACCGTTGGGTTCGGAGTGACCACGGCCGGGCGCGGCTGTTCGCTTTCACCGCGAAAGACTTTGGTCTCGCCTTGGCGGTCGGGGTCGCGAGTGAGCTCGGCGATCAGCTCGCGGCTAGGCGCCAGTAGGGTGATGTCGGTTTGTTCGCTGTCTGGCTCTGGCTTGGTGAACTCGTTTTCGTGCGGGATGTAGGGCTGCAGCACCAAGAACAAGATCAGGGCCAAATGGGCGCCGTAGGAGCCGGCGCGCGCGGTCAGCCTCTGCGAGTCTGCGGCCTTGTTGCGCCAGTCGACTAGGAAATCCGGGGCTCCAACGGCGGCGGGAGCTAGGTCGGGCGAACCAGCGGGGAAGATCTCGTGGTGGCGCGCGGCGGGATCGAAGTCTTCGATGAGCAGGCGCAGCCCCGGCGCGTTGGCCGGCGCCGGACCGATGTCCGTTGGACCGTGAGGCGGGTCGAACCAGTGCGCCTGGTAATCCTCGACGAGCAGGCGCAACGGCGCCATCCCGTTCCGCGGCGCACTCTCCGCGGCTGACGGCGCCGAAACTTCCGGCTGCCCTGGCTGGCTCACTTTTTGTTTCGATGGGCCTCGACCGTACGCCCTACCAGAGCGGCGTGGCGCTCCATCTCCGCCCTTATTCTAAGCGCGGCGTCGAGCGCCCGCCGCGCCGTTCGCCCGGAGACCAGGGGCTGCTCGCGCGTGCGCACGCAACCGAGGAACGCTTCGAGTTGGCGCCCGAGCGGCTCTCCCTTGTCCGGCGCCAAGCGGCGGTAGAGCAATTGGTCGTTGTCGTCGAGACCGATCAGGACCCCCTCCTGCTTCGTGTAGTCGACCGAAACGTATTGACGCGGTTGGAAGTAGCGGAGTTTCCGTACCTTTTCCGTCGAGATGCGGCTGGCGGTCAGATTGGCGACGCAGCCGTTCTCGAAGACGATGCGGACGGAGGCGATGTCCGATTGTGGCGACAGGATCGGGATGCCGGAGGCCTCGATGCGGTCGATGGGGCTGTTGGCCATCGAGAGCACGATGTCGAGGTCGTGGATCATCAAGTCGAGCGTGACGTCGATGTCGAGCGACCGTGGTGCGAAGGTCGACAGACGATGGACCTCGAAGAACAGCGGCAGCGTGGCCACTTCGAAGGCGGCCTCGACCGCTGGATTGAAGCGCTCGAGGTGGCCGACTTGCAGAATGCGGCCATTGCGCTCGGCGGCTTCGATGAGACGGTCGGCTGAGTCGAGATCGGGCGCGAGGGGCTTTTCGATCAGCACATCCACGCCGGCTTCAAGCAGGACAAGGCCGATGGGCTCGTGTTGGACGGTCGGTGCGGCGATGGAGACGGCGTCGACGCGGCCGATGAGATCGCGAAAATCGGCGACGGCCTCACATCCGTGCTGCGCGGCGATCTGTGCGGCGCGCGCGGCGTCCGGCTCGGCGACGGCGACGAGCTCGGCGCCGGGCAGTTGGGCGTAGATGCGGGCGTGGTGAGCGCCGAAGGCGCCGACGCCGATGACAGCGGTACGGACAGACTGCATGTCCTAGGGGTTCCTCGGAGCGTTTTGGACCAGGGGCTTCCGCCCCTGGCTCGGAAGCGGATGGACGGAGGACCTTTGATCAAGCATCGAACCCCCAAACGGCGATTTTGGCCGTGTCGGCCTCGGCGAGCAGCTCGTCGCGGTCGATCAGCAGTGTCTTGCCTGCCTCGACGGCGAGGGCGGTCGCGTTGGCTGCGCGCATCTTGCGGATGGTGGTCGGGCCGATGACGGGGACGTCAAAGCGCATGTCCTGGTTGGGCTTGGCGCGTTTCACGACTGTGAGCCGGCGGCCCTGGACTAGGGTCGCCGCGCGCTCGATTACTTGATCGGTGCCTTCCATGGCTTCGACGGCGACGCAGGCGCGGTCGCAGATCACGACGCTTTGGCCGATATCGAATCCGGCAACCGCGGCGGCGACCTCGCGGCCATAGGCGATGTCGGCCAGCTCATCCTTGTTCGGCTCACGCTTTGAGTTGGAGCCCGACGTGGCGAGGTAGGGCTTGAGAAACAGCGTCGAGTCGATGAGATCCACCCCCTCGTCGGCCAAAACGGAGACGACGGCGCCGAGCAGCGAGTCGGTGTTCTTGCGGCGCAGTGCGGCGAGCACCTTGACCAAACGCCAGTCCGGGCGAATGGCGGAGAAGATCTGCTTGTGTTGGACGCGGCCGGCCATCACGGCCTGTCGGACGCCTTCTTCGCGGAAGATGCGAATGAGCTTCGAGAGCTCGCCGAGCGAGATCCAGTGGCAGGTCTCCGACTGCGCTTCGATCGCCGGATCCGCTTCTTCCTTGATGGCGACGGTGACGAGCGAGCGGCCTTCGGCGCGCGCGGCGTCGAGGACCATGAACGGAAAGCGGCCTCCGCCGGCGATGAGCCCGTAGCGCGCTCCCGCTAGCGGCCCTTCGGCTTGTCCACGATCTGGCACATCATCACGCCTTCGGCAACCAATTTGTCATCCACGAAGGCCTTGCCCGCCATCTTGCAAACCGAAGCTTTCTTGACCAGAAACTCGACCTCGAGGCGCAGCTGGTCTCCGGGAATAACCTGGCGGCGGAACTTGCACTGGTCGATCGAGGCGAACAGGATGAGCTTCTCTTCCGGGTTGGGCAGTTGGCTCATGACCAGCACGGCGCCCATCTGGGCGAGCGCTTCTGCGATGAGCACGCCGGGCATGACCGGATATTCCGGGAAATGTCCGTTGAAGAAGGGCTCGTTCGCGGTGACGTTCTTGATGCCGGTCGCTGTCGTCTGGGTCAGCTCCAGCACGCGATCGACCATGAGCATCGGGTAGCGATGCGGCAGAAGCTCGCGAATCCGATTGATGTCCAGCATGTATTTGAGGAGATCCCGGGGGCGCGGGCGGAAAGAGGGATAGTATACCAAGGAGTTATGGCAGTGGACCCGGTTCTCTCATGGATGCAGGCCCGTCAGGGCGAGATCGTGGCCTGGATTCGCGGTTTGGTCGAGATCGAGTCGCCCTCGCGGGACGAGGCGGCGGTGCGCCGTGCGGCCGACTACGTGGCCGATTTGGCCGCTCAGATCGGCAAGGTCGAGCGCACGCGTCTGGACGGCTACGGCGACTTGATGCGCATCGAGCCCGAGCTCCCCGGCGGCGCCAAGGACGGTCAGATCCTCGGCATCGGGCACCTCGATACGGTCTACCCGGTGGGCACGCTCGCGACCATGCCCTGCCGCGAAGGTGAAGGGCGCTTGTGGGGCCCGGGCGTGTTCGACATGAAGGGCGGCGTGGCGTATTTCCTGTTTGCAGCCAAGGCTTTGCGCGAGCTCGGAATCGCGCCGAAGCGCCAGTTCGTGTTGCAGCTCAACCCCGAAGAAGAGATTGGCAGCCCGGCATCGCGGCCGTTTACCGAGGCTGAGGCAGGGAAGAGTCAGGCGGTGCTGGTGGCCGAGCCTTCCTACGGGCTTGCTGGAAACGTGAAGACGGCGCGCAAGGGCGGCGGTACGTTCACGCTCAAGGTAGATGGCGTAGCTTCGCACGCAGGGCTCGACTTCGCCGCAGGCGCGAGTGCGGTGGTGGAGCTGGCGCGGCAGATCGACCGCGTGGCCGCCTGGACTGACCTCGAGACGGGCGTGACGGTGAACCCGGGCGTGGTGCGGGGCGGAACGGGATCGAACGTAGTGGCGGCGCACGCCGAAGCCGTGATCGACGTGCGCGTGCCGCGGACGGACCAAGCCAAGGAGATCGAGAAGCGCTTTCGTGAGCTGGCGCCGTTCGATCCTCGCACGAAGCTGACGCTCGAAGGCGGGCTGCGGCGTCCGCCGATGGAGCGCAGCGCGGGGGCGGCGGCGCTGTTCGAGCAGGCGCGAGCGATTTGCGCCGAGTGGGGCGTGGAACTGGGCGAGGCAAGCGTGGGCGGCGGCTCGGACGGAAATTTCACAGCAGCGATGGGGATTCCGACGCTCGACGGGTTAGGCGCGGTGGGCGAAGGGGCGCATTCGACCCACGAGAGCATCCTGCTCGACAGAGTGGCCGATCGGGCGGCGCTCATCGCGCGCTTGATGGCGGAGATCTGAGCTGCCGGCGAAGGGGACCACTATAATCAAGCTGGATGTTGAGTCTGCGCCCTGTAGCGTTGTTGATTTTCGTCGCGGTGGCTTCCGCCCAAGAGGTGAAGTTCAATCGCGATGTGCGGCCGATCCTGTCGGATAAGTGCTTTGCTTGCCACGGTCCGGACGCACAGAACCGCAAGACGCCGCTACGGCTCGACACTGCCGAAGGCGCCTCCGTGGCGCTGGCCGGCGGCGGGAAAGCGATTGTTGCAGGGGACCCTTCTGTTAGCGTTCTCATCCAACGTGTCAAGAGCGACGACCCGATCCGCCGCATGCCGCCGGCGTATCAAGGCCACGACAAGCTCTCTGACCGGGAAATCGGAGTCCTCGAGCGTTGGATCGAGCAAGGCGGCGAGTTTGAAGGTCATTGGGCGTTCACGCCGCCGACCAGGCCTGAGCTTCCCCAGGTCGAACGTGCCGATTGGGTGCGCAATCCGGTCGATACGTTCGTGATGCGCGGCCTCGAGCGCGCCGGTCTACAACCTTCGCCGGAAGCCAGCAAGGAGCGCTTGATCCGCCGCGTGACCCTCGACCTGACCGGGCTGCCGCCAACCCCGGCCGAGATCGACGCCTTCCTCTCGGATTCCTCACCTGACGCTTATGAAAAAGTGGTCGACCGGCTACTCGCCTCGCCTCAGTACGGCGAGCGGATGGCCTCAGACTGGCTCGACGCAGCGCGATACGCGGACACCAACGGGTATCAATCCGACGGTGTGCGCTCGATGTGGCGCTGGCGCGATTGGGTGGTCGAGTCGTTCAACAAGAATCTGCCCTTCGACAAGTTCACCGTTTGGCAGATCGCGGGCGACCTCTTACCCAATCGGACCGAAGAGCAATTGCTCGCGACGGCGTTCCACCGCAACAACCGCACCAGCGGCGAGGGAGGCATCGTCGAAGAGGAGTTTCGCGTGGAGTATGTGGCCGACCGCGCCGAGACGACCGGTACAGTGTGGCTGGGGTTGACGGTGGGCTGCGCGCGCTGCCACGACCATAAGTACGATCCGATCACGCAGAAGGACTACTACAGCCTGTTTGCCTTCTTCAACAGCGTCCCCGAGCGTGGGCTGGTCTACAACTTTGGCAACGACGGCCCGCGGATGAAGGCTCCAACGCCGGAGCAGAAGACCAAGCTTGCCGCTCTGGCCGAGGAAGCCAAGCAAGCGCATGCGAAGTGGGCAGCGCTCGAACCCCAGGTCGAGAAAGCGCAGCGCGCTTGGGAAAAGTCGCTCGAACCGAATCGCGATGAGTTTACGCGCGAAGGCCTGGTGGCGCGCTTCGCGTTGGGAGACACGTTGGCGCTCGAGGCCTTGACCGGCGTGGACGATCCGGACGAAGACAAAAGCCCAGTCCAGCCGAGGCCGTTTACGCCGATGGCCTTTTTGACAGTGCGGCCCAGTTGGACGGCAAGCGCTACCTCGACGGCGGCCGTGGGCGGATTCCAGTACGACGACCGCTTCACCGTCTCGCTGTGGATGAACCCCGAAAAAGTGGATGACGCCGGCGTTGTCTCGCGCATGCAAGACGTCGACGAGGGCTCCGGTTGGGGCTTGCTGCTGCACGAGGGCCGGCTGCGGATGGAGTTCACCATGCGCCACACCGACCACTCGATGCGTGTCGAGACCAAGCGGACTCTCGAGGCGGGCAAGTGGCATCACGTCGCGCTGACATTCGAGGGTAAGCTGCCTAGCCACGAAGGGCTGACGATCTGGGTGGACGGCGAAGCTTGGCCGTTCGACGTGGAGTGGGACGACTTGAAGTGGCCGATCGGCTATCGGGCGTATCCGTTTCGCATCGGCGCGGCGGCTGGGCGACGTTTCGAGGGGCTGGTCGACGAGGTACGTCTGTACAAACGCGCACTCTCGCCGGAGGAGATCGCCGCGTTGGGCGTGGATGCTCCGCTGAAAACGATCGCGGCCAAGCCGGTGAGCGAACGTACGCCCGCCGAGGCTCTCAAGTTGCGCACGGCGTTTTTGGAGGATGGTCTGCCGCCACGCTTGAACGTTGCGCGGTTCCAGGCGGAAGAGGCGGAGCGCCAGCGCGCGGCCTTCGAAGCAGCGATTCCGACCGTGATGGTGATGCGCGACATGGAGGAGCCGCGTCAGGCGTACGTGCTCAACCGCGGCGCCTACGATGCGCACGGAGAGCCTGTCTCGCCGAACACGCCGTCGGCGCTGCCTCCGCTGCCGGACGGCGTGAAACACGACCGGCTGGCGCTCGCAAAGTGGCTGGTCGACCCCAAGAATCCGATGCCTGCGCGCGTGACGGTGAACCGCTTCTGGCAAATGTTGTTCGGCCGCGGCATCGTCAAGACGGTCGAGGACTTCGGCTCGCAGGGCGAGTGGCCCTCGCATCCGGAGCTGCTCGACTGGTTGGCGGTCGAGTTTGTCGACAGCGGCTGGGACGTGCAGCACATCTTGAAGACGATCGTGACGAGCAACGCCTACCGGCAGTCGTCGCGAACGACGCCCGAGCTGCTCGAACGCGACCCCGAAAATGCACTGATCGCGCGCGGCCCACGTGTTCGGCTACCCGCGCCGGCCATCCGCGACCAAGCCCTTGCGGCGAGCGGGTTGCTGAACGAAAAACTGGGCGGCCCGCCCGTGAAGCCATATCAGCCGGCCGGGTTGTGGGAAGAGGTATCGAGCTCGAGCTACAAGCCGGACTCGGGCGACAAGCTCTACCGGCGCAGTCTCTACACCTACTGGAAGCGCACGATCGCGCCGCCCGCAATGACCGCGTTCGACGCAAGCGATCGCGAGGTGTGCACAGTGCGCCAGACGCGCACGAACACGCCGCTGCAGGCGCTCAACCTGATGAACGACGTCACTTATCTGGAGGCTTCGCGCAAGCTAGCCGAGCGCATGATGCACGAGGCGGGGCCTGGGCCCGAGGCCCGCATCGAGCGCGGCTTTCGGCTAGCCACGGCGCGCGAGCCCGAGCAGGGCGAGGTTCGAGCGCTCGAGGCGCTCTACCAGAAGCTTTTGCGCGACTACCGCAAGGATGACTTCGAAGCCGAGCGCTACTTGGCTCAAGGCGAGTCTCCGCGCGACAAATCGCTCGATGCGGCGGAGCTGGCTTCGTATGCGGGCGTGGCGAGCTTGATTTTGAATTTGGATGAGACGATCACGAAGGAATAGGCCGTTGCCATGACAGATCAGGGACTGGAGATCACGCGGAGAAGCTTTTTCGGACGAACGGCGACCGGAATTGGCGCGGCTGCCTTGTCGCAGATGCTGGGACGTGACTTGCAGGCCAAACAAGGCGGCGCTGCCGAGTTTGGCGGGCTACCCGGGCTGCCGCATTTTGCGCCCAAGGCCAAACGCGTCATCTACCTTTTCATGTCGGGCGGTCCGTCGCAGATGGAGACGTTCGACTATAAGCCGCGGCTGATGGATTTTGCGGGCAAAGACTTGCCGGAGTCGATTCGCGGCGGGCAGCGGCTGACCGGCATGACCTCGACGCAGAAAAGCTTTCCCGTCGTGCCGTCGAAGTTTTCGTTCCAGCAGCATGGCCAGACTGGAACCTGGGTGAGCGAGCTGTTGCCGCACACGGCGAAGATCGTCGACGAGCTGTGCTTCATCCGCTCGATGCATACCGAGGCGATCAATCATGACCCGGCGGTGACCTTCTTCCAAACGGGATCGCAGATTGCGGGCCGGCCGAGCATGGGCGCCTGGGCGACCTACGGGCTGGGCAGCGAATCCCAGGACTTGCCCGGCTTTGTCGTGCTGATTACGCAAGGCACAGGCGGACAGCCGATCTATGACCGGCTGTGGGGATCGGGTTTCTTACCCACCCGCTACCAAGGCGTGAAGTTTCGCTCGGTGGGCGACCCCGTGCTTTGGTTGAACGATCCCGAAGGCTTCGAGCGCGAGCAGCGCCGCGATTGGCTCGACACGTTGAACACGCTCAACCGCCGCAAACTCGACGAGTTCGGCGACCCGGAGATCGCGACGCGCATCGCGCAGTACGAGATGGCGTACAAGATGCAAACGTCCGTGCCGGAGCTGACCGATCTATCGGGCGAGTCTGAGCGCACGTTCGAGCTTTACGGAGAGGACGCACACAAGCCCGGAACATTCGCGGCGAACTGTTTGCTCGCGCGGCGGCTGGCGGAGCGCGGCGTACGCTTCATCCAGCTCTACCACCGCGGCTGGGATCAGCACGGCGGCCTGCCCAAGGGCATCTCGCGGCAGTGTGAGGACACGGATCGTGCCACAGCCGCGCTCGTGACGGACCTGAAGGAACGCGGTTTGCTCGAAGATACCTTGGTGATCTGGGGCGGTGAGTTCGGGCGCACTGTTTATTGCCAAGGCCGGCTCACGCCCGAGGACTATGGCCGCGACCATCACCCGCGCTGCTTCACCATGTGGATGGCCGGCGGCGGCATCAAACCAGGGATGACGATTGGCGAGACGGACGAGTATTCGTACAACGTTACCGCCGACCCGGTCCACGTCCACGACATGCAGGCGACGATCCTGCACTGTCTGGGCATCGATCACGAGAAGCTGACGTTCAAATATCGTGGACGCTACTTCCGGCTCACCGATGTGGCCGGGAATGTGGTGGACAAGATCTTGAGCTAGTTCGTTCTAAACTAGCAACGCGAACCCGTCCGCACCGGCGACCGGCGTTGCGAAGCTCCATACCGGCGTAGCTTCTCCTCCTCCCGTGGCTTCGAGCTTGCCAGAGGGCTGGCAGAGAGCCCAACCAAGCTCACCCGGCTTTGCCCAGCCGGGGACGCTGGTCCAGGCCAGCAACATGCGGCCCGCGGAGTCGAAGGCCAAGCGCGGGTGCTTGCGGCGTCCGGCTGGTCCAGGCGCCGCGACAGGCGTGGAAGGTTGATCGGCGCGGGTGAACCAGACTTGACCGTCGGTTTCCACGCGACCCATACGCGCCCATCCTGCTCGGCGAACGACATGCTCGACATCGGGCAAGCCCCGATCTCCCATTCCTGAATCTTCGCTCGGAGAAGGTGCGGCCGTGGTCCGTCGAGCGCAGCAGAAACAGATCGCGATGAACGGTCTCCGCGCCGAACGATAGCGCCGTAGACCGTGCCGTCAGCAGCAGCGAAGAAACGCAGCCCGCAGCAGGCGCAGGCGCCTTGGTTTCGCCGAACACCGCCGTCTCATCCGAGAAGCTCGCGCCGCTGTCGTTGGAGCGGGCGAGCCAGACGCGTCGTCCTTCCTCACCCTTCGGCTCGCCGCCGACATGCGCGTGCCATCCGGCGTACACGTGGCCCTCGGCGTCGGCTGCGACCGATCCTCCGCCGTCGAGCGTGTAGCTGCGGGTCATCAGGTTCCGCTGCGGTTCGAATGCCTTGCCGCTCTCACTCAGGCGCGAGTAGAGCAGCGGGCTGCGGTGCTTGACCGTGGCCGGATCGACGCCGGGAGGAACGGGCGGCGCGGGCAAGGCTTGGCCTGAACCATTCCACACCACGTGCGGTCGGCCTTTCGCGCCGAGAGCAAGCTGGGCGCCGCGGATCGTACCGGCTGCGACTGCGCATTCTGCGTCCGAGTTGACGCGCACGGGCGTAGAGAGTTGGTCAACGGATGGGCCGCTGACGTAGAAAACGTTCGCTGCGCCGGGCTCGCCGCGCAAGTAGACCAAGTGCAATCTGCCATCGGGACCGACAGCAGGCTCGGGCTGGACCGCTCCATCGGGCAATCGCACCAGTCGAACGCCGGCGGACCGTGCGGTAGCAGAGGCTGCGATAGCGAGGCTCGAAACGAACGCGCGGCGGGTCATGGCGCTTATTCTAAGACCCCGACGTGGACCATGTTCCGCGAAACTCGGGAAACAGTGTCAGACCGCCATCGGCGTAGAGCGTTTGCCCTGTGATGTAGGACGCCTCGTCGCTTGCCAGGAAGGCGAACACCGCGGCCATCTCCTCCGGCCGACCCGAGCGGCCCATTGGGATGTGGCTCTCGACGCCAGCGCGCGCCTTTCCGGGTCGTCGGCCCAGGCGTCGTTCATCGGCGTGAGGATAGCCCCTGGTCCGACGGCATTCACCCGGATGCCGCGGTCCGCATATTCGAGAGCGAGGCGTGCGTGTGAGGTTTTCGAGCCCTCCCTTCGAGACCGAATAGCTCAGGAAATTCGGCTTGGGAATGATTTCGTGGACGCTCGAGTTGTTGACGATGACGCCGCCGCCTTGCGCGAGGAAATGGCGGATCGCCGCCCGCGAACACAGGAAGGCGCCGCGGAGGTTGACGCTGAGCACTTTGTCGAAGTCGGTGGATTGCAGGTCTTCGGATGGGTCTGCCTTGAGGATTCCAGCGTTGTTGATGAGCACGTCAAGCCCGCCCAGCGCCTCGATGGTTTGGGCGAGCATTTGCTCGATTTGCTCTTCCTCCGAGACGTCGCACTGCACGGGGAAGAGCTTGCCGGAAGCGCCGGATTCGCCCTGCGCTGCCCGACACAGCCGCAGGGTTTCTTCCGGCGGCGTGTCGTAGTAGTTCAGCGCGACGGATGCGCCTTCACGCGAAGCGGACGGCGACGGCGCGTCCGATTCCGGTAGCTGCCCCGGTGACGAGCACGGACTTGGATTCAAAGCGCATAAGCGAGGTTTGGGTCAGTCTTTGTCCGCCAGCACACGTGCGCCGACGACGCCCCCGAAGGCGGCAAAGCCGACAGTGAAGGCGAACGAGAGGGTGAGTCCGATTACCAGAGCCAACGCCAGCGCGGGCGGGTCGGCGATCAGGGTTCCAAGCTGCTGGGCAAGGGCGGTTTCGCCGCTTTTCTCAAACTCCTGCTGCATCAGGCGAAAGCCGCCGATGATACCGGGGCTGCCGGGCAGCAGCGTCCCTACGGCGAGCAGCACCATCATGAGGGTGCTGCTGATGACGCCGGTCATGGCGCCGAGTCTGGCGCCCTCGCGCGGGTCGACTGTGCGCCCGGTGCGGCGCCGATACGAGTGGACCGCGAGAAACCCGGCGCCGGGGTGCCACAGGAAGCACAAGACGTTCAGTCCCGGCAGGTTGGCCAACAGGGCGGCCATCACTGCCGGCCAGTAGCACGCCCTGATCGCTTGCAGGTCGGAGAAGCCGACCGGCGGCGGCGGAGGCGACTCTTTCGGTCGTGGCAGGGCGTTCTGGATACGTTCCTGCTCGCGGGCTTCTGGTGTGAGCGGGCGACCGCAACCGGGGCAGAACACGGCGCCCTCGGGCAGTTCGAACCCACAGCTACAGCGGTTTTCGGCCATTGGCGCGGTCCGCTCCAGTGTGACGGAGCGCCTCGGCGCGGCGCAATCGCCGTTGACTCCGAGGCCCGGCGCGGGATAACGTGTTGCGCGACATGTGGCGGCTGACGAGCGTGACGATCCTGGCTGCTTTGGCGGCGGCTTCGGCCTGGGCGCAGAAGCCGAACTTCGTACTGCTGTTCGCGGATGACCTCGGCTATGGCGACTTGGGCGTCTACGGCTCGCCGAACATCCATACTCCGAATCTCGACCGCATGGCGGCGGAAGGCGTCAAGCTGACCGACCTCTATTCGGCTTCGCCGGTCTGCACTCCGTCGCGCGCCGGGCTGCTGACAGGACGCTACCCAGTGCGCTCCGGCATGGTGCGTGTACTGTTTCCGCATGAAGAGGTCGGGTTGCCCGAGAGCGAGACGACGCTCGCTGAGGCGCTCAAGCAGCAAGGCTATGCGACGGGCATGGTCGGCAAATGGCACCTGGGCGACCGGCCGCGGCACAGCCCGCTGCGGCATGGGTTCGACTATCGCTATGGGCTCCCGTTTTCGAACGACATGACGCGCCCGCACACCAGTTGGCCCGAGCCGCTGCGAATCTATGAAGGCGACGATGTGGTCGAAGAGGGCGTCGACCAGTCGACGTTGACCAAGCGCTACACCGAAAAGGCGATTGCCTTCGTCGAGCAACACGCCGAGCAACCTTTCTTTCTCTATCTGCCTTACTCGATGCCGCATTGGCCTTGGTTTGCCTCTGAGGGCTTCCATGGCAAGTCTGTGAAAGGACCCTACGGCGATGCCGTCGAAGAGGTCGACTGGAGCGTAGGCCAGGTTCTGGACACGCTCGAGCGTTTGCACCTGGATCGCAACACGCTCGTGATTTTTACCAGCGACAACGGCGGGTCGGGCAGGGCCGGCGCGGGCAGCAATGGAACCCTGCGTGGCTTCAAGGGACAGACCTACGAAGGCGGCCAACGCGAGCCGTTCGTCGCGCGCTGGCCGGGCAAGATCCCGCCGGGCACGGTTCGCTCCGGGCTCGCCTCGATGATGGACATCTACCCTACGCTGGTCGGCTTGGCCGGTGGAGCGGTTCCCTTGGGCCGAGCGTTCGACGGCGTCGACATGTGGCCGCTTCTGACCGGACAAGGTCCGTCCCAGCGCAATGCGTTCCACTACTGGAGCCACAACTGGGACAGCGAGCCGCAGCTGGCGGCGATCCGCCAAGGGCGCTGGAAGCTGCATTTTGCCGACAAGCTCGAGTGGCCGCAGCGCACCTTCGAGCCAACCGAGCTCTATGATCTGGCCGCCGATCCCTCGGAACGGTTCGACGTCTCGAAGCAGAACCCCGAGATCGTGCGGAAGCTCGCTGAGGAGGCGCGTAAGTTCCACGCGAGTCTCGAGATGGCCGAGATGCCGCCTGTACACTATCCGCCAGGCTCGCCCGACCGGCCGTTTGGCGGGGGCAAGACGCGCGCGGAGAGGAGGGCGATGCAATGAGACGAATCTTGTCGTATTCATGAAGTTAGAGTATATTCATGAATATGAAGGTATCCGATGAAGTTTGGGTCGCGACCGCACTGCTCCATCGAGAACAGCCGTCTCGATCTTCGTTCGAGCCCGCGGAGATTCGGGCACGGGCGCAAGCGCTCCACCCCACACAACCCTTGCGGGCCGGGATCAACCCTCATATCTACTTGCACTGCGTGGCCAACTTGCCGCCCAACACAGCGACCTACAGGATGCTGTTCCGGTTGGAGGACAAGACGTTGCGCTTGTACCGCCGGGGCGATCCCAGTAATCCGGGCCGGCTCACAGGACGGGTCAAGCCTTTGGAGAAGGATCTTCCTTTGGAGCACAGGCCGCTGCTGGGCTGGTACGACAAGGAATTCGACGAGCGGGTGACCCAAGCTCAGGCTGATGTTGAAGACGACCCTATCCTCGGTTTTATCGGTTTGGGAAAGGAGGTTTGGCAAGGTCTTGGCGGTGGGGATGCGATTCTGCGTTGGCTCCGCTCGGACGATCCCAATGCGCGTCCGCCTTGGACGGACAACTCAGCGTCGGCCTCGACGGCCTGGAGCCCAAGCGCGACCGCGACGTTCTGGGAAAACGTCCGCGAGCTCCGGAATAGGGGATTGTTGCCTCGCAGATGGCGGGTGGCAGATTTGAAGCCGCTGCTTTCGAGCGTTTACAGCTCGAACACCATCAACACCGTACCCGCCAATTCGGCGGTTGCTTCGGACGGCTCGGAGCCAGGCGACTATGTCAGGAAGGGCGGTCGTCCGGAGGTCGTTCGAGTGGACCGCGGTCTATACGAGCTCATCGACGACCCTGAGCGACAAGCGGCTTGAGAGGAGGATCTCGTTGAGTCTAGTCTTTTGGGACACCAACCTGTTCGTTTACCTCATTGAGGGCAACCCGGAATTTCTTCCACGCGTAGTTGGCATTTGGCAAAACATGCGGCGGCGCGGAGACCAGCTTTGCACCAGCTCGCTCACGATGGGAGAAGCGCTCGTGGCGCCAATCAAAGCCGGGAATCTGGAGTTGGCGAATGCATACCGTTCGCGGTTCTTGTCTTCTAGGATTCGCGTTCTGGACTTCGACAAACATGCCAGCGAGCACTACGCACGCGTACGCGCATCGACGAACGTCAGCCGCGCAGACGCGATGCAGTTGGCATGCGCAGCGCAGGCGGGCGTCGATTTGTTTCTGACCAACGACAAACATCTTGCCAAGACCAACGTGTCAGGCATTCAGTTCATCGCGTCTCTCGAGAGCTGCCCGCTCTAGCCGGCGTGTGTAACGGAGATGAGCATGATCCGGTTACTTTTGACAGTTGCGTTCCTGGTCTTGTCGGCCTGCCAGCAGCAGCCCAAGATCGGCGTCGACGCGCCCGAACCCGCCGGCGACCCGTTCGCTGGCTTTCGCTGGATCGACCTGACGCATGCCTACGACGCCGAGACGATCTTCTGGCCGACCGGCGAAGCGTTCGAGCACGTTCAGACCGCGTGGGGACAGACGCCTGGCGGCTACTTCTACTCGTCTTACGACATCGCTTTGAGCGAGCATTCGGGCACGCACCTCGACGCCCCGATTCACTTTGGCGAAGGCAAGAAGACAGCCGACCAGATTCCTCTGGAGCAGTTGGTCGGCCCGGCCGTCGTCGTCGACGTGAGCGCAAAGGCGGCCGCAGACGCCGACTACCTCGTCAGCGCGGCGGACATCGAAGCCAACGAGGCCGAGCACGGCGCGATCGCGGCGGGCAGCGTCGTCCTGCTGCGCACCGACTGGAGCAAGCGTTGGCCGAACGTGAAGGCCTACATGGGCGATGATCGCCCCGGACACGCGGATGCATTGCACTTTCCCGGTCTGGCTCCCGAGGCGGCCGAGCTGCTTGCCGCACGCCGCATCCATGCGGTCGGCATCGACACGGCGAGCATCGACTATGGGCCCTCCACGGACTTCCGCACACACCGTATCTTGGCCGCCGCCGAGATTCCGATTCTGGAGAACCTGACCGGGCTCGAACAAACTCCAGCACGTGGCGCCTACCTGATCGCAATGCCGATGAAAATCGGCGATGGCTCGGGCGGTCCATGCCGCGTGGCCGCGCTCGTGCGTTAGAAGGTTCTGCTAGACTCCCCGGTGGAGTCTGCCATGTCCGTCAGCCGCCGCACCGCCGTCAAGTCCGCTGCCGCATTCGGCATCCTCTCGGGCGCCACCAAGCTCGGGTTGCAAGCTGAAGCCGCCTCCGCCAAGGGCCGTCTGCACCAATCGGTCTGCAAGTGGTGCTACCGCGACATGACGCTCGACGAGCTGGCGCAACACGCCGCCAAGATGGGTATCGTCGCGATCGATCTGCTGACCGAGGAGGAGTGGCCCGCGCTCGAGAAGTACGGGCTGAAGTGCTCGATGGGCAGCGGGATCAACCCGATCCCCGACGGCCTCAACGCCCGCGAGAATCACAAGACGATCGAAGCGAATTTCCGCAAGCTCTTGCCCGCCGCGAAGAAGCACGGCGTGCCGAGTTTGATCTGCTTTTCCGGTAATCGCCGCGACGTCTCCGACGAAGAGGCGTGGGAGAACTGCGCCGAGCTGCTGCGCAAAGTCACGCCGCAAGCCGAGGATCTCGGGGTGACCATTCAGATGGAGCTACTCAACTCCAAGGTCAATCACCCCGACTACCAGTGCGACCACACCGCGTGGGGCGTCGAGCTGTGCCGGCGCGTGGACTCGCCGCGCTTCAAGCTGCTCTACGACATCTATCACATGCAGATCATGGAGGGCGACGTGATCCGCAACATCCGCGACAACGCCCAGTACCTGGGCCACTACCATACCGGCGGCAACCCGGGTCGCAATGAGATCGACCAGAGCCAGGAGCTCAACTACCCGGCCATATCGAAGGCGATTGCAGACCTCGGCTTCGAAGGCTACTTCGCCCACGAGTTCATCCCGTTGCGCGATCCGGTGACCTCACTGCGTCAAGCCGTTCGCATCTGTACGGTCTAAACAAACCGCTTGGGCGCCCCGGTGCTTAGGTTCTAAGGGCGTCGCGCGGTCTCCCGATTTTCCTCCTTCCACAAGCCCCTGGGGTAGGGGTTTTCGCCAGGACCGTTAAGGCTCCTCTCGCATAGTCGTACCTCCCCCCCAAAGGTCGATACTACCGGGTAATGAGTGTGCGAGCGTCTCATGCAGGAGCGCTGACCGAGGGCGTCAAGCGGAAGGTTCAGGGATGATTGGAGTTTGCGCATGCGAGTCGCAGCCGGTGGTCATCGAGGGTTTGCGTAGCAGCCTCGATGAAGCCGATGATCTGCATTTTGTGGGAGCGGTGGCGACGCCGACCCAAGCGCTTGAACTGATCGAGCGCGAGACGCCCAAGGTGTGTCTGCTGGACAAGGCGTTCGGGTCGAAGGCGATCTTTCAGATCATTACCGAGATCAAGACTCGGAATCTCGACACCGAACCGATTCTGTGGGCTGCCGAGATCTCGGAAGTCGAGTCGTTCCGCGCCTTGCAAGTCGGCGCTCGGGGGATCCTCAAGAAGACCCTGCCGCTCAGCATCATCTTGGACTGCCTGCGCACCGTCGCCAAGGGCAACATCTGGATCGAGAGCTTCAATCTCGAACCAGTTCGTCGGATTCATCAACCGCCGCTCGACCTCGCGGCTGACCCCGCGCGAAGAAGAGATCCTGACTCTCGTCATGCGCGGGATGAAGAACAAACAGATCGCCGATGCGTTGTGCATCACGACAGGAACCGTCAAGGTCCACTTGATGCACATCTTCGAGAAGACCGGCGTCAGGACCGCTTCGACTGCGATGGACGGCCGCAAGATCCGCGGTTTTCCTCCGACATGGAGGACGATGCTGCTCGGGGCCGAATCCGAAGCGTCCGCGCGCTAGCCCGAGAGACGGCGCGCTTCCTGCCGGCGCGGTAAGCCATGTCCCGAAACAGCTTCCTGATTGGGTTGATCGGCGTCGTCGCGGCCTTCTGGTGGCTGGCCTGGCGCGCTATGACGCGGCAGGGTTCGGCGCTTCCCACGACGACACGCTCTACTTCACCGCTGCCAAGTCGATCGCGGAGGGCCACGGCTCGCGCATGGAGAGCGTGCCCGGCGAGCCGCCCCAGACGAAGTATCCGGTGCTCTACCCAGCGCTGCTGTCGCTCGTGTGGCGCATCAATCCGGAATTTCCGGGCAACATCGAGCTCGCCTGGAAGCTGAACCTGCTCTTCGCAGCCCTTGCTGTGCTTCTATCGGCAGCGCTGGCGCGGCAACTCGGCGCTGGCCGGGCGAGGCGCTGGCTTGGCCGCGCTGACGGGTTTGCATCCCATCTACATCTACTGGGCCGATCAGCTTGTCAGCGATCTGGCGTTCATGGCATTGGGGCTCGGCGCTGTTGTCCGCAGCCGAACGCGAGCTGCGGCGCGAGCGGCCGAGTTGGGCAGTTTGGGCAGGCGTCATCGCCTGGTTGCGCTTGCCCGCTGGACACGTACGCTCGGGGCGACGTTCGTGGCCGGAGTAGCGGTGGTCGCGCTGTTGCGCCACGCGCCAGTAAAGGCAGTGGCTGTGCTGGCCGGCGCCGCTCCTGTGGCTTGGGGGTTGTGGACGGCCGTTTCGGCCCATGCGCCGGCGTAGCAAGGGGCGAACCCGCTGCCGGGCTTCGAACAGAACCTGGCCTACTACGCGAGTTACATCGAGCACTGGCGTCAGAGCGTCCCGAACTCGGCTGTGCTTGTCGCGCAGGTCAAGAGCGCGCTCACCGAGACGCTCAAGCATCCTTCGATCGCCGTCTTCAACCTGCCGGCGATCGGATTTACCAGCATGCCGATGGCCCTCGTCTCGATCGCGATCTCGGTGGGCGTGGTGAACGGCATCGTGGGCCGGGCGAGGCGGCACGGGTTGCACCCGATCCACGTCGCTGCTTTGTTCTACCCGCCGATCTTGTTGCTGTGGAACTTCCTGTTGATGGAGCGCTTCTGGTTGCCGTTCCTGCCGCTGTTCTTAACCGGCGCTTCGTTTGAGCTGCAACGCATGCCGAGATGGCGCGCACCAGTTGGCGAAAGGGCCCGACTGGAGACCGTGTGGTGGTTGCCGGCTTCCGGCAGCGCTCGTTGCGCTTGTCGCCTTTGGGCTTTACCGAGGTTTCTGGAGCAAGCCCCAGATGCTGGCGCGCTGCTCGCGGCGCGCCATGCCCTGATGGAACCGCTCAAGTCACCGGTGGTTGCGCACCCACCTGGAACCCGTCGGACGCAATCATCAGCTATGACGACGGCGCACTTTACCTCCACGCCGATCGCCGCGTATGCGCGCCTTCTCGCCCCTGTCCGATTCGTTCTTCGCACAGGACGAGTTTGCTGGAGCGTGACCGACAGGCTCACCGACACCGCCGCTGCTCTAGAGGCGCCACTGGGTGACCGCTCCCGACGACTTCGAGATGACCCCATGCGCCTGAGCAGATCTGTAAGCGCATGCACGAAGAACCGCCGCGGCGCCGGTCGTGTTCGAGTCGGCCGATGGGCGCGTACGCGTCCACGACTTAGCGGCGATGCCCTGGAGCAACGCCGCGCTGCGGTCGGGCGATACGCGCAGCGGCCTTAAGTAGATTGTCCGACGCCGTTAGGCATTCTCGTCTACGTCCTCTTCTCGATCGCGGCGGATACTGGCCAAGTACCCCGGCCGCGCGGCGGCGTCCCGCCGATTCCTTCGTTCGAGATGGATCGTTCCGAGGATCGCCCGCACGACTTGTTCGCTCATGTCGAAGACACACTCCATTGACGGCGCGGCGGCTGAAGCCGTCACCGAAAGCTCAGCCGGACGGCTGCACTCGTTCCTATTGCCGTCATTCTCGGACTGGGTTTTCGCATGCCATGTTGGCGTGGCTGTTCTTCGGCGCAGCCGGCGCCAAGGCAGCTTGCTCGCCGACGGTGACGCTGGTTGGCACATTCGCCTTGAGAAATGCTCATCGCCAACCACGCCCTGCCTGCGACCGACCCGTTTTCATTCACCATGGCCGGCCGCGTGTGGTTCGCCTGGGAGTGGCTGTCGGACTTGATTCTGGGCGCAGCGCACATGGCGGGCGGGTTGCCCGGAGTGGTGCTGTTAGCCGGCATCGTGATCGCGGCGACGATGGCGATGACGCTGCGCTACATGCTGTGGCTCGGTGTGAACTTCTTTTTGGCAGTAGGCTGCCACGATGATGATCGGCGGCGTTTCGACGATGCACTGGCTGGCTCGTCCCCACATGTTCACTTGGGGGTTGCTGCTGGCGACGCTTTGGCTGCTCGAGGCCGACCGCCGCAATCCTTCCAAGCGCGTCTGGCTGCTGATTCCGATCATCGCTGTGTGGGTGAACCTACACGGTGGCTTTGTCGCCGGGGTGGTACAGTCGGCGTTTATGGCGTGGGAGTGACGCTCGAGCAACTCTGGGCCGCGCGACAAGCCGACGGACATTGAGCTTCTTCCCGTCTCCTCGGCGCGACGCTACGCGCCGCTGCTGGCCGGCTGCGCGGCGGCGACGTTGCTCAACCCTGAGCTGGCATCTGCACGCGCACATCTTGGCCTACCTGCAGTCGGACTTCATTTTGAAGTACGTCCAAGAGTTTCAATCGCCGAACTTCAGCAACGGCTTCATGAAGCCGCTCGAGGCGACGATTCTGTTCACGCTGCTAGTCTGCGGCCGCATGGTTTGGCGCGGTGGCTCTCGTCTGGCCGTTGCTCACTTCTGGCATGGGCGCACGCGACGCTGACTTCCGTGCGCCATGCGCCGCTGTTCATGCTCGTGGCCGCTCCGGTCCTCGCCTTGAACTGACGCGCCTTCGACGAAGGAGCGCGCAATGGCAACAAGCTGTTCCAGACGCTCAAGGAGATCGCGGACGACTACAGCGGCAAGAAGCGGCGCTACGCCGTCGGAGGGTGGTCTGCCGCTCGTGAGTTGGCTGACGATCGCGGCGATCGTCGCCGTTGGAGTCACGCTCGATCGGCGCCAAGGAGACGAGCACTGGCGCGCAGAATTTCCAGGAGCGCGCTTCCCCAAGATGGTCTTCGTGATGCGCCTCGGAGCGCCTGGTGAAGGGGCGCGTACTCAACGACCGACCAATGGGGATTACCTGATCTACCACCTCCATCCGACTATCACGCTTTCATTGATGGGCGCAGCGATTTCTACGACCCGCAGGTGCGTGACGACTATCTCGCGCTGATGGGGGCGAAGTGAACTGGGAGTCTCTGCTCGCGCGGTACGAGCTTGACGCAGTGCTTGCGCCGCTCGACCGGCCGCTGGGCAATTTGCTCAAAACCGACGCTGACTGGGGTGCTCGTCTACGACGACGGGCAAGCGCTGTACTTCGAGCGCCGACTCGCGCAGAAGGAGCCTCAGGCGGAGGGTTTGGCACTGAGCGGCTACAAGGAGCCCACACGGGCGAACCTCCTAGGGCGGCTTAAGTAAGTAAACCCGGGAAACCGGAGGATTCGGTGAATGTCGGCGTCTTATGGCGGCTCTAGAAATGGAGATGTCGGGGAATGCTTACCCTCGACGCGGATTGAGGGAAGCGAGTTTGGTGATTGTAGGGAACGCGGAATGATCTGGCTGCTTTGGCTGAGTGTGGCGGTAGGGCTCAGGGCGTCGGCGGAAGACCTCTGGCGGCGCGAGATCTCGAACGTCGTGACCGCATCGGCTTTCACGGTCGGCGTGGCGCTGAACGGCTATCTCCATGGCTGGGACGGCGTGGTGAATTCGCTGCTGGGCGGCGTGATCGGATTCGCGGTGTTCCTGTTGTTCTTCGTGCTGGGCGGAATGGGCGGCGGCGACGTGAAGTTGATGGCGGCTTTCGGCGCAATCATCGGCAAGGAACAGGGTGATCACCGCGGCGGTGATGACCGCGCTGGTGGGCGGACTGATGGCGCTTGTTTTTCTTGGCTACTGCAAGATCCGCCGACTTTCGAAGCCGGGTTCGGGTCGGAGGAGCAGCCGGACCGGAAGCTGTTCATCCCCTACGCACCGGCCATCTCCTGGGAGTTTTGCTCTCGTTCTTGAGTGAGGAAAAGTTATGGACAAACGTCTGATGACCGTTGTGATGGCTGCGATTCTCGTCGCGCTCGTCATCACCGCGATCTTTACCATAATCACCAAGTCGGCCGTAAGACGGCCACGGCGGAAGTCGCCACCTGACGCTGGTGGTTTCGCGCGCCGATCTGCCGCTTGGCTCGGCATCAGCGAGGACGACATCACCGTGATCGATTTCCGGTGCAGGCCTACCCCCAGGGCGGTTTTGAAAGCATCGAGGACGTGTTGGACAGGTCGTTGACACAGCCAATTCCCTGGCCAACGAGCCGATCACACAAGCGCGCGTGACGGAAAAGGGCGCTGGCTTTGGTCTGGCGCCGACGATTCCCGAGGGCTACCGCGCCGTTGCGATCGCGGTCAACCAGGTCAGCGGCGTTTCCGGTTTTGAGCTGCCGGGTTCGCGCGTGGACGTGCTACTCACCGCAGCCCGCGCGGCGGCGAAGAGAGGCTTACGACGACCGTGCTCGAGAACGTAACGGTGCTCTCGACAGGCACCAAGCAGCAGCCCAGCCCGAATGGACAGCCGGAAAATGTGCCGGTGGTAAACATGCTGCTGACGCCCGAGGACGCCGAGCTGCTCACGCTCGCCACCCAGGAGGACGCATCCAGCTCGTGTTGCGTAACCCCAAGGACGACGAGCAGACCGCCGCCGACCGCGGCGTGAAGAGCTCGGCCGACCTGTTCAATCTTCGCCCCAAACCGGCTCCGCAGCCTCAGCGTGCGGCCGCGCCGCGGCCGGCCCCTGCTCCGCGGCCGGCTCCGGTCGAGCCGCCGCCTCCGACGACCCTGCCCGTGGTGATGATCCGCGGAAACAAGCTGTCGGTCGAGGATGTCGAGCGGCAAAAGAACTAGAGAGAACTAGTTAGAAGCAAGGTGCTGGCATGACATTGTCCCCTCAAAACGTCTTTCGTTCCTGGCTCGCGGCCGGCGCTGTAATGACAGCGCTGCTGGTCTCGCCGCCGGGCGCCTTCTCGGCCGAGCCGAGCCAACAAGCCCCGATGGGGGATGAGATTCCATTGACGATCGGAAAATCGATCGTCCTCGACATCCCCGACGAGATCCAGCGCGTGGCGTTGACCAACGATGAAGTCGCAGACGCGATTGCGATCTCGACTCGGGAGGTCTTGATCAACGCGAAATCCGAAGGCGTGACCACGCTCGTTTTGTGGTCCCGTTCCGGTGACCGCACATTCTTCACGATTTCCGTCGCGCCGAACATTCGTGCGGTGCAGGATCACATCCGCGCCACCTTCCCGGGAGAGCAGGTGCGCATTACCTCGAACCGCGGCGTCATGACGCTCAACGGCAAGGTGTCCGACCCAGCCGTCGAAGAGCGCATCATCAGCCTTCTGAATGGCATGGGTGCGGGCGCCGTGGTCAGTAACCTCGAGTTGCCGGTGCCGGCGGCCGAGCGTCAGATTCTGCTGAAGGTCAAGTTTCTCGAAGTGCAGCGTAATGCACTCCGTGATTTCGGCGCGAGTCTCTTCTCGACTGGGGCCGGCGGTACGGTCGGCGCAATTGGTACGCAACAGTTTGGCGGCGTGCGAGCGCCTTCGCTCAACGGCACGATTGGCGCGCCGTTGTCGGGCCACAGCTCCACCTTCACGCTGAGCGACACGCTGAACATTTTCGCCTTCCGCCCGGACCTGAACATCGGCGCGGCGGTGAAATTGCTCCAATCGCGCGGCTTGAGCGAGTTGCTGGCCGAGCCGAACGTGGTGGCGACCTCCGGCAAGCAGGCTGATCTGCTCGTTGGCGGTGAGTTCCCGGTCCCGGTCGTGCAGGGCGGCTCCTCGGCCGGCGCTGTCACGGTGCAGTTCCGCGAGTTCGGCATCCGCATCGGCTTCTTGCCCGAGTTCACCCAGCGTGGCTCGATCAAGATGCACGTCAAGCCTGAGGTCAGCGCGCTCGACTACGCCAATGCGTTGTCGCTGTCCGGCTTCCTGATCCCCGCTTTGGCGACGCGGCGCGTCGAAACCGACGTCGAGCTCATGCCGGGGCAATCGTTCGTGATCGGCGGCTTGCTCGACAAGCGTCTGGTCGAAAGCATCAGCCGCATCCCAGGCCTGTCGAAGATTCCGTTGCTCGGGGAGTTGTTCAAGAGCCGCACGCGCACCCAGAACAACACCGAGCTTCTGGTGATCGTCACGCCCGAGTTCCCCGAAGTTTACGACAGCGGCGAACCAACGCCTGACCTGTTTATGCCGCACGACTTCCTGCCTCCGACCGTCGAGGATCCGGAGTACGTCTCCAAGGACCAAAACTAAGCCCCAGGAAAGCAACCACACAAGTCGAGCAAAGGAACACGATGCAACCACTGGGACATGGCGAATTACGGGCTTTGCTGATCTGCCCCAGCCGACCGCTGGCGAGCCGGTTGCAGAGCGCCGTCGGCCGAGGATCCTCGTTCGAGATCGTCGAGGATCTCCCGGGGTATCCTCTGCCGTCCCAGCTCGAGGGCCGCTTGCGGCAAACGCGGCCTTCGGTGGTCATCGTGGACCTGGAGACCGACATCGAGTCGGCGTTGGCCCTGATCTCCGCCGCGAGCACGGCGATTCCGCCGGTGTTCGTGGTGGGTATCCATACCGAGGACGACGCAAACGTCATCATCCGCGCGCTACGCGCCGGAAGCACGGAGTTCTTATCCTCGCCGTTTGAGCAGGACTCGATTCATGCGGCCGTTTCGCGCATCCGCAAGCTGGCTGAGACGCAGAGTCGGGAAGGTCCGATCCGCGGTAAGACCTATGGCTTTCTCGGGGTCAAGTCTGGCCAAGGCGTCACGACCGTCGCCTCAAACGTCGCGGCGCTGTTTTCACAGAACGGCAAGCGCCGCGCGCTGCTGATTGATTTCGACGTCGAGGGCGGCACCGTCTCGTTCTCGTGGCGGGTCACTCACTCCTATTCGCTCAATGACGCGGTGCAGCACGCCGAGCGCCTCGACGAATCGCTGTGGAGCGCCCTGGTGGCCAACCGCAACGGGGTCGACATTCTGTTGTCCCCCGACCCTAACGACGCGATCGATGCGCCGGCGGATTCATACGCTCGCATGATCGAGTTCACGCGCAGCCAGTACGAAGCGGTCGTGCTCGACATTCCGAGTATTTACAGCCCAGCGGCGCGTGCGCTATTGCCCTCCTGCGACCAGATTGTGGTGGTCTGCAACCCCGAGCTGCCTTCGCTGCACCTGACGCGAAAAGCGATTGCGCACCTCGAGCATGAGGGTTTTTCGAAGGACCAAATCCTACTCGTCCTCAACCGGCTGAGCCGACGCGGAGAGCTCGGGCCGCAGGACATGGAGCGGGTTTTCAATTTCCCCATTAGCAAGGTTCTGCCGGAAGACGAGTCGGCTGTGCATCGCGCGCTGACGGCGGGCAAGCCGTTGGCCACGAACACGGACCTAGGCAAGGAGCTCGGGGCTTTGACGAAGTCGCTGATGGGCAAGGTGCAAGAGGAAAAGAAGAAGGCGGCGGGCCTGAGTCTGTCGGCTCTTCTTTCGCAGGGTTGATTCGGCGAGGGAACCGAATACGGGTAGCAAGCAGACATGTCGATGATGAGCAACGTCCGAAAATCGCCCCAGGGAGAGCTGACCTGGGAAGAGCGCCTGCGCCGCGGCAGCGGGCGCACTCGCCTGACGCTCAATCCGGAGTACCAAGAGCTCAAGTTCAAGCTGCACCGCAAGCTGCTCGACAAGATCAACCTCGAAGCGCTAGCGACGATCGAGAACCAAAAGGTTCGCGTCGAGGTGCGCAACGCCCTGATGGCGTTGATGGACGAGGAGTCGACGCTGCTGAGCTCACTCGAGCGGCAGCAGATTTGCGACGAAGTCCTCGACGAAGTCTTCGGCCTTGGGCCGCTCGAGCCCCTGCTGCAAGATCCGACCATCTCGGACATCTTGGTCAACACGAGCAAGCAGGTCTATGTCGAGCGCAAAGGCAAGCTCGAGCTCACCAACGTCACCTTCAAAGACAACACGCATCTGTTGCGGATTATCGACAAGATCGTCAGCCAGGTCGGCCGCCGCGTCGACGAATCGTCGCCGATGGTCGACGCGCGCCTGACCGACGGCTCGCGCGTCAACGCAATCATTCCGCCGCTGGCCGTTGACGGGCCGCTGCTCTCGATTCGCCGTTTCGCGACCGACAAGCTCATGCCGGATGATCTGGTCGCGAAGCGCTCGATGACGCCGGGCATGCTCGAGATCATCAAGGCGGCTGTGCGCGCACGGCTCAACATCGTCGTCGCCGGTGGTACAGGCTCGGGCAAAACGACGATGCTCAATGCGCTCTCGTCACTGATCGCTCCGGATGAACGCGTCGTCACGATTGAGGATGCGGCCGAGCTCCAGCTCAAGCAGCCGCACGTCGTGCGACTTGAGACGCGACCGCCCAACATCGAAGGCCACAACGCGATCCGGCAGCGCGAGCTGCTGGTCAACAGCCTGCGTATGCGTCCCGACCGCATCGTCATTGGTGAGTGCCGTGGCGAAGAGGCGCTCGACATGTTGCAGGCGATGAATACCGGTCACGACGGCTCGATGACCACGCTGCACGCCAACTCGCCGCGCGACGTGGTTTCGCGTCTCGAGGTGATGGTCACTCTCGGTGGCACAAACATGCCGGTCACGGCGATCCGGCAGCAGATCGCATCGGCCATTGATCTGATCGTTCAGTGCGAACGCTTGAGTGATGGCACGCGCCGCACGCGCTCGCTGACCGAGGTCACCACGATGGAAGGCGACCAGGTCATGTTGCAAGACATCTTCGTGTTTGAGAAGCGTGGCCTCTCGAGCGAAGGCCGCGTGCTCGGCCGCTTCGCCGCGACCGGAATCCGGCCGCGCTTCTACGAGAAAGTGCTCGCTGCCGGTGGGCGGATCGCAGGCGAAGTGTTTGAAGAGATCGTCGAGGTCGACGACTAAACAGGAGCCGTTGCGATGAATCTCTACGTCATCTTTTTCGTTCTCCTGGCCGGCGCGATGGTGTTGGTGATCTTGTTCGCCAACAACTTCATGCGCAAGCGTGACATCGACGAGATGAAGACGCTCGTCTCGGGCAAGGCTGGGAAGAAGAAGTCCGATTCGGGGCCCTCGCTGATCCGCAGCGAGACCATCGATCCCAAGCAGATGGTCACGAACTTCTTCTTGGGGAAGAACCTCAACCAGAAGCTGCGTGACTATATCGAGCAAGCGGGCCTGGATTGGGATCCGGCGCGCACGATCTACGGCTCGCTGATCCTCGGAGTGATCGGCTTCAACATCTTCTGGTACTTCGTCCCGCGCGGCAAGCCAATCGCAGTCATCGGAGTGATCCTCGGCGTCGGGCTCCCCTACTTCATTCTGTATCGCAAGCGCGCCTCGCGCATGCACGCCTTCGAAGAGCAGTTCCCCGATGCGCTCGAGTTCGTCGCACGCGCCATGCGCACCGGGCACGCATTTACGGTGGCACTCGAGATGTTGCACAAGGAGTTCGGCCCGCCGCTCGGAACCGAAGTTCGGCGTACGTTCGAGGAGCAGAACCTGGGTTTGCCGCTTGAGGTCGCCCTGGAAAGATTCGGTACGCGCGTGCCGCTGCTCGACGTACGATTTTTCGTCTCAACGGTCGCTTTGCAGAAACGCACGGGCGGCAATTTGGCTGGGTTGCTCGACAACTTGGCGTATCTGATTCGCGAGCGATTCAAGCTACGCGGCCGTATTCGCGCGATCTCCGCGCACGGCCGGATCTCGGGGCTGGTTCTGTCCATGATCCCGGTGAGCGTGGCGATCTTGATGTTCTACACGAACCCCGACTACGTCCTGTTCTTCTTCGACGATCCGGACGGAAAGGTAATGCTTGCGGTGATGATCATCCTGCAGTTTCTCGGATTCGTTTCGATTCGGAAGCTGACCGACATCGGAGTTTGACCCCAGCATGGACGCTTTCATCGCTTCGATCCTCTTGTTTGCGGTCATCTCGGTGGCCCTGACCGCGCTCGGCTTCAAGTTCTGGGTCCAGCCGCAGACCGCCGTCGAGCGGGTGATGGGCGAGGTCGAGATGTCCACGCACCGGACGACCGACCCCAGTCTGAGCTTTCGAGACCTGCTGACGCGGATCGGCAACATGGTGCCGGCAAACCCGACCGACGTCGGCATTTTGCAGCGGCGCTTGCTGTCTGCCGGTATCCGCAACCCGCGTGCTCTGCGCGTGCTGTACGGCATGAAGGTGGTTCTGGCGAGCGTGTTCACGCTCACCGCCAGCGGCGCGATTTTCGGGTCGGGCTCGGCTAGCGAAATGGCGCCGTTCCAGATCATAGCCGCGGCCGGGCTCGGCTGGGCCGGTCCGAACTTCATCGTTTCGCGCTTGGCGCAGAAGCGGCAGGAAGCGATTCGCAAGGGTTTGCCGAACGCTCTCGACATGCTGGTGATCTGCGTGGAATCGGGTCTCGGTCTCGATCAGGCGCTGATGCAGGTCTCGAAAGAGCTGCACCTGGCGCACCCGGAGATCACGGACGAATTTGCCGTCCTCAACCTCGAGATGAGGGCGGGTAAGCGGCGCGCTGAAGCGCTGCACAACTTAGGGGAACGCACGGGCGTCGAGGAGCTGCGGCGCATGGTGAGCGTGCTTGTTCAAGCCGACAAATTCGGTACGAGCATCTCGCAAACCTTACGCAATTTCTCAGACTATATGCGCGTTCAAATGAAGCAAGAAGCCGAGGAGAAGGCCGCCAAGATCGGTGTCAAGCTGGTCTTTCCGATCTTTTTCTTCATCTTGCCGTCGCTGTTTTTCGTCACTGTCGGCCCGATGGTCGTTCGAGTGACGCGTGACTTTCTGCCCAGGATCATGGGCAGTTAATGAGGCCGTAAGGCAGACCTAGGAGGAGGAAACAACCGTGGATAGCTCGTTGGTAAGAATCATTTGCGGAGTTCTGGCGCTTGCGTTGCTGGGACTGATCGTGATGCGCCGTCGTCAGCGCGCACAGCAGGATTGATCGATTGCCGTCGGCCGGCGGAGCGGAAGACGACGCACCCCAGAAGGAGTGCGTGTCCACTCCGCCCAGCCGGCGCGGCGTGTAGGGAGAAAAGCGTCCCTTTCGGGAGAGGGCGTCTCGAGACTTGTCCGCCCCGTCCAGGAGTCGGAGAGCCCAAACCATGACCGTGCGGACGGATGGAGTTGCAGAAACATGACAAGAAAGTCCCTGGCTTTGAATAGAACAATCGCACTGGCGCTTGCCGTGCTGGCGACCGTGGGCGCCGGAAGACTCGCGGCTCAGGCCGACGGCCTTGATGCGATCGGCGAGCCGGTTGCTCTGCCAGGCCTGATTAACGAGATCTTTGTGGACGAGCCCCGCGGCCTGGTCTACGCAGCCAACTTTACAGGCGGTCGCGTAGAAGTGGTCTCGATGACGACTCTGCAGCGCCTGAGCTCGTTTCCGACCAGCCCGATTCCGTCGGGATTGTCCGGTATGGCCGTCTCTCCGAACGGCCGCTGGCTGGTCGCCACCAATCAGCCCGTCACCAACGGCGTTACGCAGTTGTCGGGCATCGCAATTATCAACCTCAACGACCCGAGCGAAAGGCGTCACATCGCCTTCGATGAAGAGCCGCTTGGCGTCGCCTTTGGGGTCGACAACAAAGCTTTGGTCGTCACGACGGATGGTATGTACATCCTCGATCCGACCGATGGAGGCTCGCGCCTGATTTTTTCGCTCTCCGGCGCAAGCCTGGGCAGCGCCGGCGCTGCGCTTCCGGTTACGCCCCCCTCGTCGTTGACCGATCTCGATGCGGTCTCGTTGGCTGCCTCCGGCGATGGCCGCTGGATCTTCGGCGTTGCGCCGGAGTTCATCTTTTCATACCAGGTGCGCCAGCCGGTCGGCACGCTGACCATTCGAGCGACCTCGACGATGATCAGCCCGCCGACCTTCCAGCAGGCCTAAGCCTCGCCGGGACGGCTCCTACTTCATGGCCGGCCAACTGCTGATGATAGCCAATGATCTGCGCGTGATCGCTGACCAACCGGAGGCCCCGGGCGACACCGGCGTCGTGATTCCACAACCGGGCCAAAGGCGTGTCGCTTCAAGCGAACCTGTGGCGGCACCGGCATCGATAACGATCAACACCGTTTACGCGTCGTTCATCGACGTAGACGAACACGACCGACATCGCGAATGGTTGCGATGATTCTGCCATGAAGCACTGGTGATGGACGCCGACAATCTCTACGTGCGGCAGCGTTCGCCTGACGGAAGGCGTTCGCGGCCGTATGGCGCCGGCAGAACGGACGCGATCTCTGGGCGGTCAGCGAGTCGGGTATCATGCGCATCCCGCTCGATGACCTCGACCAATTCCCTTGCTCGACGCCGATCAGCCAGCGCCATCTGCTGTTCCAGTTCGACTTCTGCACGCGCGAAGCGATCACCAAGACGTTCGCCTCGAGAATCCGACAGGGGGCGCACCGGCGAAGTTTTCGCTCTCGACCGAGCACTTCCGTAGCTCGAGCCGTCCGGGCGTGACCTTCGAGCCGCATCAAGGCGTGACGCCGGCCGACATCAAGGTGACCGTCGATCCGGGCGCGATCGGGCCCGTCCAGGGCACCACTGAAATCCGGTGCTCATCGAGACCGATGCGATCAACACCCCGTCCGAAATTCTGCTCGTCGCCAACTTGCGCGATGTTGACCAGCGCGGCAACTTCGTCGCTGAGCCTGGGCACTTCGTCGGCGTCGTCGGCGACCCGCGGCGCGACCAGTTCTATGTGCTCGGTCGGCGAACCCCGGTGCGATCATATGACGGCGACATGCGCGTGATCCGGAACCTTCCGGACCGGCAATACGCCGACTGGATGCTCGACCGCGGCGGCAACTTCCTCGTCGTGGCCAACTCGCGCGGTGAGAACCTCTCGATCATCGACCTCAACCAGATGGCGCTGCGCGGCAGCAGTTCTTCTCGTGGCAAGTGCTGCAGGAGAATCTACCCGACCTCGCTGGCAGCTTCGAATCGCAGCATCGTCATCGGCGGACAGGGCGTAGGCGGCGTCTGGAAGCTGACTTCCCATGCCAGCGGCGTCTCGACGCCAGAGGCATTCGGGTCTACTCGAATGAGTTCTCCTCCGCGCTCGCCGTAGCGGCGCATCCGGACGGCGATGAGGTCGCTGAACGGCGGAAGCCTTCGGCGCCGTTCATCTTTGGGAGGAGACTTCCAGCGACTGATCATCAGCCAGAGCAGCGCGAACTGGCTCGCTGGGCGGCGCAATCGGCGCAGCGCGCGACTACTACATCGTGGACAACCACGTGTTGAGCCGGTCGCTGGTTCCGATGGCAAGCTTCCCGGATGAAACAGCGGCACAAGAGTCTTCGGGTTTCACATTGCTGCCCGACGGCACCGGCGGCGCCAGGTTCGCCCGGTGGCGCAGGTTGATACCGGCGCTCTGCAACAACTCGACGCCCGTCGGCGAGCCTGCGAAGCAATTCGGTCCGCATGGTGGAGCCCCCGGCTGAGCGTGCCGCCGAGTACCGTGGTTGCACTCGCTGACCACGCTGCGCGGCGGTCGCCTGATCTGTTGAGCACCCAGGCATCATCAGTTCCCGGTGATCACCGGTTCCGGCGATCCGCGCATCTCGGCCATCACCAACGCGGCTGACTACCTCTGCAACACCGCCAGCAGCGTCTCGTTGTCGGTGTTCGGCGAGCGCTTGGCCAACACCACCGCGGGCGCGGTCGACACCCCCTTGCCGACCAAGCTCGATGAGGTTTGCGTGACCGCGAACGGCGCGTTGCTGCCGCTGCTCTACGTCTCGCCTGGACCGGAATCCAACGCCCAGATGCTTTACAGCCTTCCGCCAGAGCCGGCGAGCGTCCAGGTCCACACGCGTGACGTATCAGCGACTCGCTGATGTCGGCAGATCGACACCGCCGCTCCGGCTTTGTTCGGCGTGACGGGTCCGTCGGATCAGCGTTTCGCGGCGATCTTCCGGGAGAACAACACCCTGTCGACGCTGTCGAACCCGCTGCGTCGAACGAAACGGCCGTGGCCTACCCTGACCGGAGGCGGCGACGTTCTACCCGCTTGGCCGTGGCCGGCAATCCGGCCTCGACGACCATCCTGACCGAGACGGTGACGGAACCGATCGTCGAGATCGGCGGCGTCCAAGCCGACATCCTCTTCTCGGGCCTCACGCCCGGCACGTCGGTCTCTATCAAATCAACTCCGGTTTAGCGGCTACGTCCCGCTCGGGCTCGGTGCCGCTCACGATCAACATGGGCGCAAACTCGACAACCGTGAACGTGAGGATCGTGGACTAACCCTGGAAGACTTGTGCACATATGACTCCGGGCGGCGGAACGCGGCATCGCCAGGATGAAGAGGTTCGGAAAGAAAAATCATGAAGAAGCTCAACCATTTGTCCCTCTGGGCTTTGCCGTCGCGGCCGCGGCGATGCTGTCCCCCTCAGCACAAGCCCAAAATAAAGCTCGAGATCAGCCCTGGGTCTGATCTCCGACTATCGCGCCGTGACCGTGAGCGGTCCCAGCGGCCCGCGCGGCAAAGCCGGTCCGGGCCTTGGCTTTCAGGCGGAGTTCGTGCTCGGGCAGAGCATGGGTAACCGCTGGGGCGGGAGTTCCGCTACCTCTGCGCTTCCGCAACGACCTCAGGCTCGGCGGGACAGGAAGCCACCTTGGGCGCGCAATCCCACGCCATTCACTACGACGTTCTCTACTACCTCTCCGACCCTGACGCCCGTATCCGGCCCTACGTTGCCGGCGGCGGCGGCGTGAAATATTTCAAGGCGCCGGCACGAGATCCCGCGCTGGCCGCTGAGCAATCTCGCGCTGCTCACCAAGACCAGCCAGGCCAAGCCGATGGGCGACTTCGGCGTGGGCGTGAAGATTCGCATCGGCAGCCGCGCGATTCGCGTGGAAGTGCGCGATTGTGACTGCGGTTCCGATAAGGTAATCGCCGCCGCGCCTGGCGCCAACATGAGCGGCGTTCTGCACCAGATTGCGCCGCTGTTCAGTACTTGGACTTTCTAGGCGGCCTTTTCGGCTGATTGTCAGTTGGCCCGCGGAGCATGCACTTGCGGTCTTCTTATTCTCCGCCCGCGTCGACGAGAAGCTGCACGACTGCATCGTGACCCTTGTCACGCGGTGATCGCTGAAGTCGCCATCCGTGATCTTTGAGCTTGGGATCGAGCGCCGCGCCTGAGCAGCGCCTCGACCACTTCGGCTGGCATCGTGTGAAGCTGCCATCAGCGCCGTCCAGCCCTCTACGTCCACCGTCGAGACATCCGCACCGCGGTCGAGCAGCACCTCAACCGTGCCGCCGTTGGGACCGCTGGAAGCGAAGAACAGCGGCGTTCGTTTGTTCGTGTCCTGTGCGTTGATCTCCGCGCCGGCGTCGAGCAGGTCCAACACCACGTTGGTTTTGCCCTCGAAGGCGGCGAGCATGAGCGGGGTGCGCATGTCGGCGTCCTTGGCGTTGACGTCAACGCCGTTGTCGAGCAGCGCTTGCACTTTGTTCTGGTCGCCCTCGAAGGCGGCATCGCGCAGCGCCTGCTCCATCTCGAGGTTGGGAGCGGCCGATTGTGGCGGTGGAGCGGCGGACTCGCAGGCGGCCAGTGCGAGCAGCGCGGCCGCGAGCCAGAGACGAAAGCACATTCCTGGGAGTCACCAGGGCGCGAACAGCACTCCCGGGGTCGCCTGGTCCCAGGGTCTGCCAGGTACGTGCAGATCCTTGCGTAGACGCTCAGCTGGGCTTTAAGTCGCTTGTACCTTGGCGTACTCAGGGTCGCCGTAGAAGCTGTGCATTTCGTGCGGATCCCGGTCGAGGTCGAATAACTCCCATTCACCGTCAATGTAGTAGTGGATCGGCTTGTAGCGGTCCGTGCGTACCGCCGTGATGAAGCGCGCAACGTTATGAGCGGCCTGCATGGGCGGGCCTGGTAGTGGTAGTAGAAGCTGGTGCGCCAGTTGGTCGGGGTGTTCCCACGGAAGATCGGGACCAGGCTGCGGCCCTGCATGTCCTTTGGGGGTTCGACGCCCGCAATGTCGAGAAGGTCTCGGCAAAGTCGACATTTGAGACGAGGTCCATGTTCTCTGTTCCGGCTCGATCACGCCGGGCCAGCGCGCCAGCAGCGGCGTGCGCAGCGTTTCTTCTCGCTACATCGGCGCTTGTCGGGCCAGCCGTGCTCACCCAGATAGAAGCCTTGATCGGAACTGTAGATGACGACAGTGTTCTCCGCCAAGCCCGTGACGTCGAGCCAGCGCAGCACACGCCCGACGCTTTGTCGTCGACGGACTGAATGGAGCGCAGATAGTCCTTGATGTAGCGCTGGTACTTCCAGCGCACCAAGTCGCGGCCCTGCAGGTTTGCCGCCTTAGGCCGCATTCTTGGGTTCGTAGATGGCGTCCCACATCTTGCGCTTATCCGGCGTCATCCGGCCGATGTTGGCCTCGTACGCTCTGGACTCGTTCGAACCCTCAGGCGGTCGGATCTTTAGGTCCGCGCCGAAGTTCATGTGCCGGTCGATCTCCATCTCCTGCTTGCGGGCCGGGAGGCGCGGTTCTCGTAGTCGTCGAAAAAGGTTGACCGGCACCAGGCGGTGTGCCGTCGGAGCAGCGTCAAGTGCTCGGGCGCGGGCATCCAGTTGCGGTGCGGCCAACTTCTGCTGGAACATCAGCATGAACGGCTTGGTTGTCCCGCTTCTCTCGAGCCATTCGAGGGCGCGGTCGGCGATCACATCGGTCACATAGCCTTCGCGACGCACGTTGCCGCTGGCGGTGCGAAATTCCGGGTTGTAGTAGTGCCCCTGGCCGGGCAGCACTTCCCAATAGTCGAAGCCCGTGGGCTCGCTCTTGAGTGCCACTTGCCGACAATTGCGGTCTGGTAGCCGGCTTTCTGCAGCAGCTTGACGAAGGTTTGCTGCTGGCCGTCGAAGACGTCCAGGTTTGTGGTGACGGTATTGAGGTGGCTGTATTTGCCCGTCAAGATGACGGCGCGGCTTGGTGCACAGATCGAGTTGGTGACCAGCGCCGACCGGAACAGCATGCCCTCGCGTGCCAGGCGGTCGATGTTCGGCGTGTGGTTGAGCCCGTGTCCATAGGCGGACAGCGCCTGGTAGGCGTGGTGTCGGAAGATGAAGATGATGTTCGGACGCTCGGCGGCGAGGAGGCCGCGGCGCGAGAGAACAGGGCGGAGAAGAGTCGGGATTGACGCATGAAGGGGCTCCCGGAATCGGCGGCCCCCTATTCTACACGCTCGATTATTTCGCCTTGGGCAGGACGTCCTTCTTGATCAGCCCGTACCACTCGTCATACACCTCGGGACCGCCGCCGCTCTGGTCGATCTCGATGTGTAGCGTTTGTCGAGCAGTACCTGGCGCTTGCCCTCCATACGCTTGGTGTTGTGTTCTTCGCGTCCAGGCGAGTCCTCGCCGACAGTGATCGCCTTGTTGTAGCCTTCGGTCGATTCCTGGCTGAACTTCGAGCTCATGATGAAAGGCAGATACAGCATACGGCGGAACGCCCAGTCGGTGATCTTAACCTCGACGCGCTGCTCGCCTTTGGTGTAGAGGCGGCTCGCCGAGAAGCTCGTCGATCTTACATTGGTTGGTCTCGCCTTGGCATCCTCGGCTTCCCAGCCGGCTGGCGGATCCGGTAGAGCGGCGATCAGCTCGTTGACGGCTTCGACCTCCGGCATGTCCTCCGAGGTCCTTCTGCAGCTTCTCGAGCTCACTGCCCAGACTCCCCAACGCACCGAGCGCGCCGAGAGGGTTCTTCTCCGGGTCGACGCCTTCGCTGGTGACCTCGTCGTCCTCCTTCTGCCCAAGATCGGGCAGGGAGGGAATACATGCGCCGCAACCCCACAACGAACCGGCTAGAGCGACGGTCGTAAACCACGTCAATTTCTTCATGTTTTTCAGCCCTTTCAGCTCCAAGCGTACTCCACAATCGGCGATAGCGGAAGTAGATTGTGGGCTTCCGAAATCCGCACTTGTGCCGAACGAGGGGCGGGTCAAATCTTGTTCAAGCCGTCGAGAGCGGCCACCTTGTAGGCCTCGGCCAAGGTGGGGTAGTTGAACACCGCATCGCGGAAGTAGGCGACCGAGCCGTCGTGGTCCAGAACAGCCTGGCCAATGTGGATGAGCTCGGTCGAGGATGGTCCCAGGATGTGGACCGCCAGTAGCTTCAGAGATTCGCGGTTGAAGATGAGCTTGAGCATCCCATGGCTGCCGCCAGAGATTTGAATGCGCGAGAGCTCGCGGAAACGCGCGATGCCTGTCTCGTAGGGCGTCTCCTGCTTGGTGAGCTCTTCTTCGGTCGGACCGATCATCGCGATCTCCGGGATCGTGTAGACCCCGTAGGGCAGGCGCTGGCTGAGCAAGCTCGACTCGACGCCAAATGCATGCAAAGCCGCGATGCGGCCTTGCTCCATCGAGGTTGAAGCTAGGCTGGGGAAGCCGATCACGTCTCCGACGGCGTAGATGTTTGGAACCGCGGTGCGATAGTGCTCGTCTACCTTTATCCGACCCCGTTCGTCGGTTTCGAGGCCGATCGCCTCGAGATTCAGCGCCGATGATGCGCCGACACGTCCGGCGGCGAACATCAATGCGTCTGAGGTGAACTGCTTCCCGCTCTTGGTTTCGACGTGAACCTTGTCATCACTTGGACGGCTGACGGAGAGCACCTCCTCGCCAAACCGGAGGGTCACGCCTTCGTCGCGCATCTGGTAGTAGAGCGCATCCTCGATTTCGTCGTCGACGAAGTCGAGCGGACGCTCGCGGCGGTCGATCACGGTGACGCGCGAGCCGAGCGTGCGGAAGATGGTCGCGTACTCGCAGCCGATGATCCCCGCGCCGACGAAGATCATGTTGCGCGGAATCGAGGGCAGGTTGAGCAGGCCGTCGCTGTCGACGATGTGGCAGTCGTCGAACTGGATGCCGGCCGGGCGCGTGGGCTTGGAGCCCACCGCTATCACGATCTTTTCGGCCGAGATCTTGCGGATGCCGTCATCGAAGGCAACCTGCACTGTATGGGCGTCGAGGAAGCTCGCCGAACCGGGAATCACGTCCACGTAGTTGCGAATCAGTTGATCGCGGACGATGTTGACTTCGTTTTCGATGACCCGTTTGGTGCGGTAGGTCAGATCCTGGATCGAGATTCTTTCCTTGACGCGGTAGGAGGCTCCGTAGGTCTCACGCATCTGCAGGCCGGTGAGGTAGGTTGCGGCCTCTCGAAGCGTCTTGCTCGGGATAGTACCATGGTGAAGACACGCCCCTCCGAGCGTCATGCTGCGCTCGACAACGGCCGCGCGCTTGCCCATTTTCGCCGCCGCGATTGCGCACTTTTGGCCCGCCGGGCCGCTTCCGATCACGAGAAGGTCGTATTCCTGCATGGCTGATAGGGGACTCTCCCATTCTAAGGGGCATAGCCTGAGCCGACTCTCCGACGCATGCGCTGCGGCGGGAGTCGAGATCGTCTGTCCGGCGTGCAATGGAGAAATCGAGTGGTCGGAAATCGCGCTCGAGTGCCGTGTCTGTGGGCGCGTCTATCCCGTTGTGGCGGGGATGCCGGATCTACGCTTGGCGCCGGACCGCTTCCTGAGCCTTGAGGACGACCGCGCCAAAGCGGTGGCCGTGCTCGACAAGGCCCAGGGCCGTGGTTTTGGCGCGGCGCTCGACGCCTACTGGAGCCTGACGCCGGAGCTTGAGCCCAACCTTGCGCGCGGACACCTACACAGACAGCTTTGCGAACGCGAGGCTGGGGCCAGCCTATGGCGGGAGGTGCAGCAGCGCTGCGGGACGCCGCAGAGTGCGGTTCTCGACGTCGGCTGTGGCCTGGGCGGTCTTCTGGCTGCAGCGGCCAAGAGCGGTCACAAGGCCGTCGGTCTCGATGTGGCTTTTCGTTGGACGCTAATCGCCCGGCTGCTCCTCGAAGAGGCTGCTGTTGAAGCCGTTGTGGTGTGCGCCAACGCCGAATATCCGCCCTTTCGACCGAAGACGTTCGACTTGGCGGTGGCGAACGACCTGATCGAGCATGTGACGGATCCGCCGACGGCTGTAGCGGGTGCAGCTCGCGCCGCATCAAGCCTCTATCTAGCGTCGACGCACCGCTTTTCGCTCGCGCCTGAGCCGCATGTGCGTCTGTTTGGCGTGGGATGGCTGCCGCGGCGGATGCAGAGCAGCTACGTGAAGATGCGTCGCGGTCACGCCTACGACCGTGTGCGCCCAGTGACGGCAGGCGAACTGAGCGAGCGCGTCACGGCGGCTGGACTATCGCCCGGCGAGGTATTTGCCGCACCGGTTTTTGCCGGCCACCTGGGTTTCCGTGCGCGTACGGTGTTGCGCATGCTCGAGCGATCACCCCGTTTCGCTCCGCGCATCGGCGTCATTGGACGCTAGAATGGCGGATTGTCCCGTTTGCGCAGCCTTGGCCCCCTGCTGGGCCTGATTCTCGTCTACCTTTTCTTCTGCCTCTGGGCCGGCGATTCCTTCTACTCCGGGTTCAATCGCGTCACGGTCCTCACGCAGAGCGTCATCGTGGTCTGCGGCGCGCTTGGCATGACCCTGATCATCGTCTCGGGCGGCATCGACCTGAGCGTCGGCTCGCAGATCGCGCTTTCGACAGTCGTGATCGCCAAGGCGCTTGAGTCCGGCGCCTCGCCGGGAGTGGCTGTCGTCGGGGGCGTTCTCACCGGCGCGGTATGCGGGCTGGTCAACGGTCTCTTGATCACCCGGCTCAAGCTGGTGCCTTTCATCATCACCCTGGGCACGCTGCTGATCTTTCGCGGCGCCGCGACGGGCATGGCGAACGAACAGAAGATCGACGCGCCCCTAACGTGGCTGAACTCGCTGCTTTCGAAGTTTCCTGACCCGCCGTGGCTGCTGGTCGCACCAGGCGTCTGGATCGCGCTTGTGCTCTCGGTGCTGACCGCGTTTGCGCTCCGGAACACGGTGCTGGGGCGGCACATGTTCGCGATCGGGTCGAACGAGAACACGGCGCGCATCTGCGGCGTGCGCGTGGAGCGGACAAAGCTTTGGATCTACACGCTTGGCGGCCTGCTGACGGGCGTGTCGGGCGTGATGCAGTTCAGCCGCTTGACCGTCGGCGATCCAACCGCGGCGCGCGGCATGGAGTTAGACATCATTGCGGCGGTGGTCATCGGCGGCGGAAGCCTTTCCGGCGGCGAGGGCAGCGTGCTCGGCTCGGTCGCCGGCGCCATGCTCATGGCCGTCATTCGCAACGGCCTGAGCATGAAGGGCGTTCCCAACTACGTCCAGGACATTCTGACTGGCGCGATCATCGTGGCTGCCGTGGCAATCGACCGCTGGCGCCGCGGCCATCAAGCGGACTAGCAAACGAAAAGAGCCGCCCCGAATGGGGGCGGCTCTTCTGATTATCAGGTCCGATTGCGCTTTAGCGTTTCTCCGCGACCACGCTGCCGGGGCTGCTGAGCAGCGCCTTGGCCTGCGGCAGCGCTTCGAGCGCCTTTTCTACGTCCGGATCGAGCGCGTAATAGACCTTCTCGCCCTCGTCGACGTCGTAGGCCGAGATGTAGACGGCCCGCTTCAAGAAGCGCTTCACGAAGTCGATGTTGGCGTTGAAGTCCGCGTCCGTGAACTCGATTTCCTCCTTCTTGAGGAAGTCGTGGAACTCCTTGATCGCCTCGTCAGTGGGCTCCCAACCCGGGGCCATGTTCGGGCGGTCGAGAGTATAGTGCTGCGCGAAGTTCTCAAAGGCGAAGCGCCGCGCCAGCAGGATCTCGAAGTCGTTGAGTTTCTGCTCGTCCAGCACGATATCGGGCGCGATGCCGCCGCCGCCGTAAACCCGGCGACCGTGGTCAGTGGTGCGGACTTCCTCGTGGTTCGGCTTGAAGTGGTCACTGCAAGGGTCGTTGTAGTACTCGACCATCGAGACGCCGTCGTAGCGACGCTGGATCAGCCTGCCGCTCGGGGTGTAGTAGCGCGCGGTGGTCAGCGCCAGCGCGGTCTCGTCACCCACCGGAATCACGGTCTGCACCAAGCCCTTGCCGAAGGTGTTGGCGCCGATGATGAGCGCGCGGTCGTGGTCTTGCAACGCACCGGCCACGATCTCCGAAGCCGAAGCCGAGTGGCAATTCACGAGCACGACCACCGGGATCTTTGGCAGCTCCGTGCCGCGCTGCGCCTTGTACGTGCGCTCGCTCGAAGCCCGGCCATGGTGCGAAACGATCGTCTGGCCGCGGTCGAGGAATTTCTCTGACACACGCACGCCCTGGCTCAGCAGGCCGCCGCGGTTGTCGCGTAGGTCCAGGATCAGGCCTTCGAGGTCCTTCTCACCCATCTTCTCGATGGCGGCGTCGAGTTCATCGCCGGTCGTCTCGTTGAAGCTCTCAACCTTGACGAACCCGACGTGCGGCTTGATGTTGAACGAAACCGGAACGCTGGGCCGAGGAATCGTGTCGCGCGTGACGGTAACCCGCGTCAGGCCTTCGCGGCCGGGACGCTCGTACGCGATTTCGACCTGTGTGCCCTCGGCGCCGCGCAGCCGGTTGGCTACTTCCGTGGTGTTGAGCCCGTCCATCTTGGCGCCATCAACTTCGACGATGATGTCGCCCGGCCGCAAACCGGCGCGGTAGGCCGGAGTCTTCGGGAACGGGTGCACGACCACGGTCTGGTTGTTGCGCGAAGAGATGGTCATGCCGACGCCGGCGTACTTGCCGCGTTGATCTTCACGCAGGCGCTTGAACGACTCGGGATCGAAGAACTGCGAGTGCGGGTCGAGCACGGCGAGCATCTGGGGGATGGCGCCTTGGAAGATCGCCGCTTCCGAGTCCACCTTGTCGGCGTAATTGCGCTCGACGGTGTCGAGCACCTTACTGAAAACGCGGAAACTCTCTTTGATCTCGTCGTCCGAGGAGGCCGCAGCCACTCCGACTCTAGGGCTGAACAAGCCCCCGAGGAGCGCCGACGCCAAAATCAGTGTCGGAATCCAAAACAGACCGCTGCGTTGCTTCATGTAAATGCTGCCTTACGCCTCGTCCGCGCCCACGGTGGGCCGCAACTTGACGCGATTAGTATATCAGCCGCCGTCAACGCGGCCGTGATGTTTGGACGTATGTCTCTGCGAGACGTTTCGTTCGGAAATCAGAGCGTTCCAAGGAAGCGAAATCCACCGCGATAAGCCTCTAGCATCGCTTCGAGTGAAAACCGCTCGACGACGGCCTGACGGGCCGCGTCGCCAAGCCGCCGCCGGACCGCAGGATCGCGCAGCCTCTCGGCGGTTTGCGCGAAGGCACGCGGTGTCCTCTCGCCGACGAGAAACCCCGTTACGCCGTCCTCGACCGCTTCGCGCACTCCCCCTACATCGGCGGCGACCACGGGTTTTCTGAGGCTCATGGCTTCGAGCACGGTCAGCGGGCTTCCCTCTACTCGCGATGTCAGCAGCAGCGCGTCCAGCGGCGCCAAACGCTCGGCCACGCGCACGGTGAAGCCGGTGATTCGCACTCGATCCGTCACTCCGAGCTCGCGGATGAGCCGCTCGACGCGAAAACGCTCCGGGCCGTCGCCGATCAGCAAGCCCTCGGCCTCGGACAGCTCTGCGACGGTGCGCACGAACAGCGCGGGGTCCTTTTCTTCTGATAACCGCCCGACCCAGCCCAGGCGCAGGCGATCGCTCGGCTCCACAGAGTCCGAAAGGCGAAACCGGCCGTCGCAGTCGACGCCGTTGCGCGCGAGTACGATCTTCTTCGCCGCCACGCCCCCGCGGCGCAGGGCGTCGGCCTGGCTTTCGCCAACGGCGAAGTGCAGATCGAGCAAGCGGTCGTTCGCAATCGAAGCGCCCAGGCTGCCCTCCGGCGCCGCGTTGTGCAGGATGTCGACGAACGAAGCGCGGCTCGCTTCGCGCAAGGCGGGCAGCGCGGCGTAGGCCTCTGGGCACGAGGAGACCACGACCACGCGCACCGGGTTGTTGCGCAGGACCTCGGTCACACGCGCCGCGTAATCGCCCTCGGGCGGCGGAAAGATCCACCCGGCGCGGAGAAGAACGCCGCATCGGCCGTCCCGCGCGGGCTGGCCGGCAGTACGGCGAAGTCAGCTTCGCCCGCGAGCCCCTGCATCAGCTCGACGATCACGCGCTCAGCCCCGCCGAGGTTGCAGCCCGGGATGAGCGCCAGCGCCAAGGTCTGCTTTTGCCGGCAGCGGTTCTGGGGCGCGGCGATCGCGAGGGGCGGCGGCATTCGCTGCAGGGCCTAGAGCGCAGGATGCGCCACAGAGCGCCGGGTAGTCCGACGAGCTTTCCTGGGTTCCGCAAAGCTTCGCCCGGCCAACTGCATGCACCGTGCGCCAGAGCCAGACGCACGGCGTCATGTACCCCTGCGTTGCAGCTCCAGCCCCTGTTCGAGCAGGCTCTGGTAGGCTTCCGAGTCTAAGGGCTCGCTCATGCGCGGATCGTTCACCCGGCGGTCTGGATCGCGTTGAATAACGAAAGCTTGAAAGTGTTGTCCGGCTGGGCGCGAAACTGTGGGCGGAAGCCGAACAGGATCCGCGTCTTTCTTCGCGGCGCCACCTCCGGCGCAGCGATCGATGTGCCCGAAGTGTCGCTCGCCGCGGGCCAACCACTTTCGAGGATGCCGTCCGCCGGATAGCGCGCGATCACCTCCAGCGTGGTGTAGCTGGCGGCCCGGCGAGCGGCTCGAGGCTGAATCGTCCTCGAACACCACCGTCGCCTCGGCCGGCATGCCGGCGGCGGCCGAGTGGCCGGTGTCGACCTGGACGCGCAGGTAGAGACCGGGGCAGGACTCGCTGCGCGGCACCGTCGCGAGCGTATCGCGCAGAGGGCGAAAACCGAGAAGGTGCGCGTGGCGAAGCCGACCGCGTCGCCCAAACCACCAGCGTGCCGCCGTCGGAGACGAAATTCGCGGATGGCCGCGACCCTTCTGCTCGAAGCCGCCGCGGAATTCCACCGGGGTCGATTTTGCGCGTGTTCCCGCTGATCAGGCTCGAGTCCGGAGCGGTCGCCTGGTAGCAGGATGACGTCCCAACGCTCGCGCAGGTTGGGCTGCTGCAAGTCGGCGTCACGGACGGTCGAGAACGCGAACTCGTATTGTTCGAGCAGCCAACGCGTCCAGCCCTCGTCCATCGAGGCGGTCCAGGGGCGATAGAGCGCGACGCTTGGGCTGGCACCTTGCGGCGCAGCGGCAGCGGTAAAATATCGAGCGCTGCCTTCGAGTCTGACTCTCCGCCCGAGCCGCAACTCGCCGAGCGCAGCGGACGCCCACAGCGCGCCGTCCCGCTGCGGCGAGACGCTCCCGCCGCACGTTTCAGACCCGGTTGGCGGAACCGCGCCGCCGCGTTTGGCCCGGCCGTCACCAACAGGCCGCGCCTTCCGGCCTTCCACATGCCCTTGCGGCTTGGGGATGGTTTCGAGATTCTCGAGCCGCGCCTCGAACAGCGCCTTCCGCGTCCACCGCGACGCCCATCTGCAGCGGCAGGCTCCAGGTGGTCAGGTCGTAGGGTTGGTCGCCCATCTTGCTGGCGGCAGGTCTGCAGGTCGGGATGGCGTTGCAGCTCGAGCAGGTCCTTCGCATACGCGCGGAAAGGTTGCGCCATACGGATGACGTAAGAGCCCGCCGGAGTATTCCTTGCCATCGGCCGGAGAACGCTGTCTGGCGCCTGTTCTACCTCGACGCCGCAGGCGCAGCGCCCTCGAGCAGCCGGTAGAGGGCGCCATTGTCATGCTGCTCAGGCGGAAAAACGAACGCCCACGGGTCGCCCTTCTCGCCCTCGGCGATCGCGTCGACCCCATGCGCACCTGCGTCTCGATCAGCCGTACGCGGTCGTTGGCGGTCTCGAGCAGCGCGTTGGTCGACGAGCTCGGCGTCGATATTGATGTCGCGCAGGGTCCACTTGCCGCCCAGCCAAAGGCGCGGGTAATCGTAGCGCGGCATCACGTCGGTGGGCGCCGGCATGGCGGCGGTTGGGTCTTTCTCGCGCTCGTCGAGCCACTCGGCGCGCGATTTCGACGCGCGGCCGGGTTGGCCGAGCTTGGCCTCCATTTGGTAGGTCGGGCTGGCCAGGTTGGCGCTCGCAACCTCCGTCAACATGCCGACCATGTTGTGGAACCAGGCGCCGCGCAGGAATCCGCCCTGCCACCAGGCGGTGTAGTTGGCGTCGTAGCCCACGCCCGTAAAGCCGGCCTCGTGCAGCGAGCGGTACATCGCGAAGCCGATCTGTCCGGCGCCGGCCCACACGCCCGGGTCGACGTTGGGATTGATCGGATTGCGAAACGGCGGCACGAAGACGCGCATACCGCTCTGGCCCTGCTGATGCTCGTCGAGATAGACCTGCGGGAACCAGTCCTGGAACAGGATGCGGTTCATGTAGCGGCTCTCGGGCTGGGTCATCATGTAGGCGTCGCGGTTGTTGTCGTGGCCAGGGAGTGGTAGAGCCAGGGCAGCGACGACCAGACGTTCTCGGTCCTGCGCACACGATCGTTCCAGTCGGTAACGATGACTGCCCGTCCGGATTGAGCGAGGGCACGACGTAACACGACGTTGTCGAGGACGTTTTGTGTCCAGCGCGAATCGTCCGTCGCCATACGATAGGCCAGCTCGACGGCCATCTGCGAAGCGCCGATCTCGGTGGCGTGGATGTTGCAGCTCGCCACGGTGACGGGCGAGGACGCCAAGCCAGATCTTCGATCTCCTTCGCGCTCAACCCGGCCGGGTGCGCCAGCCGATGCTGGACTTTTTGGATCTCGCCGAGACGTTTGAGATTGTCCGGCGACGAGATGATGGCGAGCAGGAAAGGGTTGCCGTCGTTGGTCTTGCCGAGCGTGCGGACCTGCGCGCTTGCTGTCGCGGTCGAGAATCTCGGAAGTATTCGACGATGCGCTCCCAGCGCAGCAAGTTGCCGTCAGACCAAGCGGAAAGCCGGCAAGAGGCTTCTGGCGTAGGGATCGCGGCCGTGGCCGTTGCGACGAGGATAAGCATGGACGTCAGCAGTCGGAACGGCATTCCCTGGGTATAGCGAGCGAGCGGAAGCCCGTGGGAACCGCCTTCAACGCCCGCGCCCCACCGCCGTGATCGGCTTCAACAACCCCAGCGCCCGCTCCTTCCAAATCTCCGCCCCCGGAAAAAGGCCGCCACCTTCGGCCGTCGTCGCCCGATCAATATCCCGCAGAAATTCGTCACAGCCTTCGGGAGTAGGATAGTGCAACAGACCCCACACCGTTCCATATCGCGGCAGCGGTCTCTGCCAGCGCTTGGGCAAATAGTGGATCAGCGGCGTCCATCAGTGTCGGCTCGACGGGGAACCAGCGGTAGGGCGTCTGCACATCAAGCCGCCGCCCGACGCGCGCACTCGATCTCCCGCGCGTAAGCCTCGCGATTCTCTTGGCCCGGGATGTGCTCGACCACCGAGTTCAAGCGCCAGCTCAAACGCCCCGTCGCGGAAGGGCAGCTTCCGCGCGTCTCCTGCACCCATGCGAACCTCGGATCGCGCGTCGCCGGAAGCTCCAGATTCACGATCACCACCCGCGGACGGGCGCGAAACCAATCCCAGTAGTGGTAGCCGCCCACGTCGAGGATCGTCGTCTCGGCGAAGTGACGGCTCGTGCTCAGCGTTGAAGCGCCGCCTGCGGAAGTAGCGGGCGATCGGCGCGTACAGCCAGGAATGTTCAGGGGCAAGCGCTTGCAGATTCTGCTAGATTTGGCCGAGGATGCGCTGGACGCCGCTTGGTGATCGCACTCCTCGTCCAGGCGGCGCTCCTGCTCTGGCGGCTCGACCGCTTGCCGGTTTGGGGCGACGAGCAGTTCACGCTACACGTCGCCGGCTTGCCCTGGCGCGAGATCGGCGAGGCGCTCCAGGCGCGACATTCACCCGCCGCTCTACTTCGCCTTTGCCAAGCTCGTTGGGCCGGACGTCGTGCGCCTGCGGGCATTCTCGGCGCTCACCGTACTGGCCCACGACCCTGGCATTCGACCGGTTTGTGCTCGCTGGGCGCAGCGAGCCAGATCGCCGCTGGACATTTGGCCGCCTGGGCCCTTCTCGCCCGCTGTCTGGCCTGTATGGCCGCATGGCTCGCTCCTACGCTCTGCAGACTCGTCGCTCTGCTCGCGATTTCCGCTGCGATGCGGCTCCTCGAAAAACCGACCGCATGCCGGATCGCGGGAGCGAGGTGCGGCGCTGGCGGCAACATATACGCACTACCTTCCTGGGCTCGCCGTGGGAGCGGCGCGTATCGCGGCATGCGGCGTGACCTTCCGGCGGCGCGAGGCTTTGTGGGCGCTTGCGCTCGCCAGCGCGGCCTACCTGCCTTGGATCGCCGTGCTGGCCGAGGGCGTCGCGCGTGCCGCGGACAAGTCCCGTCTACGCGCTCAGCGGGTCTTGGTTTGCCCGAACGCCCGTGCGCGCCGGCTACACGGCCCTCGGCCTGGCTGGGTGAGGCGCATACGGTCTTCACCTTTGCGCTCCAGCTTGGCGGCCTGCCGCCGCGCTCATCGTGACGCTCGCGCTGGGCTGGCGTCGCGAGCCCTTCGCGCGGCTCTTTCTGCTGGTCGCAGCCGTGGTGGGTTTTCTCGGCGCAGCGAAATGGGTCTCGTTTCCATTCATGCCGGCGCGCCTGCTGTGGCTGTTGCCCTGGCTGTTGATGTTGGTCGTGAGCGGTGCGGCGGAAGCCTGCGCTTCGCACGCATCGCGCTCGCCGCTTGGCTGGTTTTGCTCGGTGCGGTCAGGCGCTCTACGTGCGGCAAGGGCTTCCTGAACAAGGGTTATCTGGTGGATTCGCGAGCCATCGCGCAATATCTGTAGGCGCGGGCCTCGTCTTGGCGGATGCGACCAACTTCGACCCTCCGCACTCGAGACGGTTCTGCCGCGGGGCGGGTTCTGCGCATCGGCAACGCGGCCCAGGCCAAGTCCGCAGTGGAAAAGGCCATCGAGACCGGCGGCGTAGTCTGGCACGTGCGCGCCGCCCGCGACGTCTCCACCGGTCGCATCCAGGACGAAGTGGACCAAAAGCAAGCCGCGGCTTCCGCAAGACCGTCAAACCGATCTCGGCTACTCCCCGCTCGACCGCCTGCTGCTCGGCGCCATGAGGCGATCCCGAGCCGCGCGCGTACTTCGTCCTCGTCCAGTTCCGGCGCTGATTCTTCCCTGCAGGCGCTATGCTGTTCTGCGCGATGCAGTCCATCAAGATCGTCGTCTCGCGCCGCTCCGCCTTCTACAGCCCTTTGATCGCCGCCAGCATCGCCGGCGACTTCCTCGCCAAGGGCCTCGAAGCTCTGCAGTGCTCCAGCCCGGACAGCGCAGCCGCAATCTGCTCGCCTCCGGCGAGGCGGACGTGGGCCAGTCCGCCGTCGGCTCCAACTGGGGACCGATGGAGAAGGGAGAGGTCGACCTGCCCGTCCACTTCGCCCAGATCAACACCCGCGACAGCCTTCCTTTCCTCGCGCAGGCGCCCTGATTTCACCTGGAAGGACCTCAAAGCGCCGGGCTGCTCGCCGACCATGGCGGCCAGCCCATGCTGATGCTGCGTTATGCCGCCAAGCAACAAGGCGTTGTGTGGGAGAAGAGTACGACTGATCGATGCGGGGAGCGTCGATGCCATCGACCATGCCTTTCGCTCAGGACAAGGCGATTTCGTCCATCAACGAGGCCCGGCCGCAGCAGCTCGAAGGCGACGGCGTGGCGCACGTGCGGCGTCAGTGAGGCGATGCCCGCGGTAGCCTTTAGCAGCCTAAGCGCTGCGCGAGCTTTCATCGAAACCGAAAAGGCGCGCGCTTTTACTCGCGCCTTCGCACGCTCGCGGGAATGGGTGCGTACAGCGCCGCCCGCCGAGGTTGCCGCGAAGCAACAGGCCTTCTTTCCGCAAACCTCGCCGACGGTTCCTGTTCGCCGTTCGCGGTATCAGGCGCTTGGTTGTTGGGAGGGCGGCTTGGCGATCCCGCCAGAGTTGTACGAGCGAGCTCGAAGTCTTCCTCTCCGGCGGCAAATCACCAAGCGCCACCCCTATGCACAAGTTGTCGTCGCTCCGCGGGCTCGCCTGCCGTATAATGGCGTATTGGGCTCGCTGTCCGGCGTGCGCTTCGGGCGCGTAGCTCAGTTGGTTAGAGCGCTTCCTTCACCTGGAAGAGGTCCGGGGTTCGAGTCCCTGCGCGCCCACCAATCTTTTCAACAACCTTCTACCGCGCCGTCGCTACTCGACCGTGGCCTTTTCGTTTCGACCACGACCGGGGCGCGCCGGTCAGGTTTGAATGCGCTTGAACGCCTTCTCCTCCTTGCGGCCAGCGTCGAAAACGGGTGTGCAGGCTTCACGCTCTGGTAATACCTCCGCCTCGATTTTCCAGGGCCGCCCCGGTTCGACCGAGATGGTGTAGACCACCGTGTCGGCGCCCGCGCGGAAGTCGGAATCGTCAGTGACGCCGACAGAACCGAGCGCATAATCGTCGGTCTCGTGGAAACCGAGCGGGGCAAACGGTTGTCCCGCTTGAGCGGCTTTCCCGCTCGCATGAGCGAATGGTGTGTTGGCCCGCTGGGTTGGCCATCTCCAGTTCGTAGATTTGTGTTTGTGCAGGGTCCGTGATGCGCGCGTGGTGCGGCTCGACCGCGTTCGTTGCTCCCTCCAAGCTACGGATCTCGCCCGTCTGCGGGTCCCGCGCGCGTTCGAAAACGACCTTGCCGGCGGCGTCGCGCTGTCACGTGCAACCACAGCCGGCGGCGGGAAACCGCTGGGATACTGACCAGCGGAATTGACTAAGCGTACTCTGGCTTCGGTCGATCCTTCGCGCGTCGTGTCCAGCCGCATGGCGAGGCCATCATCGAGCGTCGCGCGGGCGCTCAGCAGACTGATTCAGGATTGCGCGCTTGCCCGGCAGCAGGTCGGCCAAGGATCGACAGCATCTGCACGTTGGCGCCGCCAAGCTGTACTGCCGAACGACTCTCGCGGCCGCGTCGGCGGAAAACCGCCGTGCGTTGTCAGTGCCGCGATGAACTGTTTTACCGGCTCTCCACTGGCGTCCTCGGCTTGTGGCATGTGGCAGGTTTGGCATGTCTTGCCTGACTTGGGATAAGCCGAAGCAGTCCATTCCAGGTAGGTCGCTTGCTCGAGAAACTCACCTGTTTGTTGCCTTTGGCGTCAAGCGTGGGCGTGATCACGGTGTGGCAAGTTCCGCACAAGGGCGGATTCAGTCATGTGCGGCGCGTAAGTTGGGGTGCGGCCGGTGTGCATGCGCATCGGCATCGGGAAGGGATCTCGATGAGGCCCGTAAATTTGGTCGCGATCGTTGATCTTGAATCCGGCGGTGAATGACTCCGGCTTGCCCAGGTTCGCGGGATCGATCTGGTGGCAGACCGTACAGCTCACGCCCTGCTCGCCCTCCGCGTTCATCGCGTCGAAGCGCAGAGCCGCCCGTCGAGCGCGCCTCATGCTGCTGCATCGGCGCTGGCGGCCTGACAGGCGTTCTCGATCACACGGCAGCGGCGGCCAGCGTCCGCGGTCTCATAGCGCACCTTGGCCTGCCAGTAGGGGTCGACGGCGGAGTGCGCCATCATCGAGGCCGACCAAAGGGCGTATGGGGCGACTGAGCGCGGATCCGCAGCATCGGCCCGACCGTGGTGGGCCATCGTCAGGCCGCGCCAGTCCGGTTTTACCCCGGCGGATACAAGCGCGAGTGGCAGTCCGAAACGGACGCTGCTGATATGAACTTTTCCGGTCGAACTGAGCCGCGGCTGGAATGGCGGCAAAGACGAACAGCGAGGTGGCGAGAAGCGCGAGCAGTCAATGAAGCCTCCCAACCTTGTTGATGCGCAGGACGGCCTGTTTGGACGCGCTTTCACCGCCGATTGACCCTTTCCACCGTCTTCGTTATCCTCAAAGTTTCTAACTCCCTCTCCTTTCAGGGCTTTCCCACCAATGGACGTCTTCGCGATAACGCGGGCGATGATCGACATCGAATCGATCACGCCCAACGAAGAGAAGATCGGCGACTGGTTGTATGACTATGTCCAGCCAACCACCTGCAAGGCGCGCTATGGCGGAAGATCGAGGAAGATCGAGGAAGGGTAGAACCAGGCCGCAACAACATCTGGGCTTGGTGGGGTACGCCCGGAGTCGTTTTCGTTACATGGACACCGTGCCCCCGTTCATCCCCTCGCGCGAAGATGACAGTGCTGATTTACGGCCGCAGCCGCCGCCGACACGCACAGGCTGTGCGCTGCGATGCTCAAGGCCGTCAGAAGCGTTGCTCGAAGAGTGCGAGACCTTGGCATCCTGCTGGTGATCGGCGAGGAAGTCGACGGACGCGGTGCGCATTTTGCCAACCAGAGCCCCCCTGAGGGCGTGCGCTAGCTGATTAACGGCGAGCCACCTCAACAAGCTCGCCTTGGGCTCGAAGGGCACCGTGCGGCGAAATCGAAGCTAAGGCAAGGCCGCGCATTCGGCTTACCCGAGAGCTGGAAAGCGTTCGGCGATCAACAAGCTGCCCGACAATCTCGAGCCTGCGTCGTGTGGAGACCCACGCACCCGGTCTTGGGCCCGAGCACGCTGAACATCGGCGTCATCCAGGGCGGCCCGGCGGCGAACATCATCTCCGATCACGCTTCCGCGTCGGTCGTGATTCGTGTGGTCGACGACCTCGAAGAGCTCAAACGGATCGCCCTCGGCGCGCTCGACGAGCGCGTGACGGCGACGGTGACCACCGAAACGCCTGCCGTCCACATGGAACCGATCGAAGGTTTCGAAACCTCGATCGTCAAGTACACGACCGACATCCCCAAGCTCACCAACTGGGGGAAACCGCTTCTACTGGGCCCGGGGACCATCCACGTGGCCCACACTCTCGACGAGCGCGTGCCGAAGAAAGAGGTCGCCGACGCGGTCGGCCTCTACACGCGGCTGGTCAAACAACTCAAATCGACGACGAAGACGACGAACTGACCCGGGCGTTCGTGCTTGATTGAGCATGGGCGTCCGGGCGTCAGACGGGAAACTTGTATGCCAAAGAAGATTGCAGTAGGCGTTTTGGGCGCGACCGGCATGGTCGGTCAGCAGTTCATCAACCAGTTGCGGAACCATCCGTACTTCGAGCTGACGTTTCTGGGCGCCAGCGCTCGGCGGGTAAACGCTACGCCGGGCCGGCCAACTGGGTGCAGGATACACCTCCGCGGACGCCATCGCGAACATGACGGTGCGCGAAGCCGCTCCTGGTGCGGACGCGCCTGAGATTGATGTTCTCCGCCATGGACGCCTCCGTCGCCGGCGAGATCGAGCAGGCTTTCGCCAAAGCGGGACATTTCATCGTTTCGAACTCGCGCAACCGCCGCACATGCGTGACCCGACGTGCCCCTGCTCGTGCCCGAGATCAATCCTGAGCACCACTGATCGAGACGCAGCGCAAGAACCACGGCTGGACGGGCGGCATCGTGACCAACCCGAACTGCTCGACCGTGGCGCTGACGATGGGGCTGGCCCCCCTTGAAGCAGTTCGGCATCAGCGGAAAAGCCTCGGTCATGAGCGCTTCAGGCTGTCTTGGCGCCGGGTACCCTGGTCTGCCCGCCGTCGACATCGTCGCCAACGTCATCCCCTATATCGAGGGCGAGGAGGATAAGGTCGAGACCAGAACCCAGAAGATCATCCGGCACAGCGCTCATCGACGGCAAGATCGAAAACCTCGATGCGGTCGTCGGTGCACAGTGCAATCGCGTGCAAGTCATTGACGGTCATACGGTTTGCGTCTCGGTGCGGTTGACCAAGCCGAGCATCATCGAGGTCGAGGAAGCCTTCCGCAGCTTCCGCGGCTTGCCGCAAGAAACCTGCCGACAGCGCCGAAGCAGCCAGACTGCCTGCTCGCCGAGCCGAACCGGCCCTCAACCGCGCCGCGACGCCTTGCGCGAGGGCGGCAGCCGTTTCGGTCGGACGCGTGCCCGAGAGTGCCCGCTGTTCGGCTACAAGTTCGTCTGCTTGGGCCACAACACCGTGCGCAGCGCCGCCAGGCGGCAGTGCTCAACGCCGAGTTGATGGAAAGCGAAGGTTGGCTGGATTAGCCTCAAAATCCGGCAAGGTTTGCAAATGATCGTAATGAAATTTGGCGGCACCTCCGTGAGAGCGCCGCAGCATTGGAACGCATCTCCGGCATCGTCGCCTCGCGTCGGTCGCGCCCCATCGTGGTGGTTTCGGCGATGGGCAAGACCGAGCCGAGATGACCCTGACGATCGCCGTGCGGCAGTCCACGGCGACTCTGAGGTTGCCCTTAAGCTAATTGAGGGCCCGCGCCTTTCCATGTCGAGCATGCGCGTGCAGTCTGCCCGGACAAGAAGCTTGGGGAGCTCAAGGCTTTCGTCGATGAGCACTTCCATGAGCTCACCGCTCTGGTCAAGGGCCTAGTCGTGCTCGGCGAGTTAACGCCGCGCTCGATCGGCGCCATTTCCTCGTTTGGCGAGCGCCTTTCGAGCTATATCGTCTCCCTAGCTTTCAGTCGCAGGATTGACGGCAAGTCGCATCGTGGATTCGCGCGACGTGATGGTCACCGACGGTCGCCACACCGCCGCCACGCCGCTGCTGGAGCTCACTCAGGAGCGCCTGCAGGCTCGTATCGCTCCGCTTGGCCGAGAACAAGGTCGTCGTCATGGGAGGCTTTATCGCCTCGTCCGAAGATGGCGCGACGACAACGCTCGGCCGCGGCGGCTCCGACTACAGCGCATCGCTGATCGGCGCCCTGCTCGACGCCGAAGAAGTCGAGATCTGGACCGACGTCGATGGCGTCATGACCGCCGATCCGTCCATGGTGGACGATGCGCATCGCATCCGTGTGATGACGTTCGCGGAGGCGGCGGAGCTGGCCTATTTCGGCGCACGGGTGCTCCACCCGTCGACGATGGCCCGGCGGTTGAGAAGAACATCCCCATCCGGGTGCTCAACTCGCGCCGGCCTGAGGTGGAAGGCACGGAGATCGTTCTCGAGTCGAAGACCTCCGAGACCATCATCAAGTCGATCGCCTACAAGGAGCACATCACCGTCGTCGACATTCGCTCGACGCGCATGTTGATGGCGCATGGCTTCTTGGCGCGCATCTTCGACGTGTTCGAGAAGTACGAGACGGCGGTGGACATGGTCGCAACGTCCGAGGTCAATCTCTCTGACCGTCGACCGCACCGACCGCCTCGATAAGATTGTTGCGGAGTTAGGGGGGTGGCCGAGGTCAGCCGCCGCAGCGGGCAGGCGATGTCGTGATCTGCGTGGTGGGTGAGGGCATTCGCCACGCGCACGGCGTTTCGGCCTACTTTTTCTGCGCTTGGCGGACATCCAAATCGGCATGATCGCCCTAGGCGCATCGCGGTTGAACGACATTCGTCGTGGAAGAAGTCGGATCTGGAAGAGGTCGTTCGCCGGTTTGCATCAGACGTTCTTCTCGACAGTTGATCCCACCGTCTTTGCCTGAAATTTGCCATGTCCTCCCAACCCCTCAGACTCGCCCTGGTCGGCTACGGCAAGATGGGCCGTGTGCTCGACCAGCTTCGCGCCCGAAATGGGCCTCGATGTCGTGCTCAGGCTCGACGAGCACAATCAAACGGCTCGGGTCTGACGGCGGAAAACTTCCAGAACGTAGACGTGGCGATCGACTTCTCGATTCCGGCTGGTGGCCGACAACGCCGTGGGTCTGGCCAGGCTCGGGGTCGACACGGTTGTTGGAACCACGGGCTGGCTCGGCGAGATTGACCGCGTGCGCGCCGCCGTCGAACAGGCCGAGACGGGCTTCAAATCCACGGCGCTAATTTTTCCATCGGAGTCAACGCGTTCTACCGCATCGTCGCAGCAGCGTCGGAGATCTTTCGGCGCGCCGACGAGTATGACGCCACTGACTGGGAAGCGCACCACAAGATGAAGAAGGACGCGCCGTCGGGCATCATGCTGCGCTTGCTCGACGTCGTGCGCGAGTCCGGTTTCGATAGGCCATCGACGTGGCCCACAACCGCGTGGGCTATGTGCCGGGGACGCACCAAATAAGCTTCGATTCCGAGGCCGACACGATCGAGCTGCGGCATACCGCGCGCAGCCGGCTCGGCTTTGCGCGCGGAGCTCTGCGCGCGGCGCGCTGGACGTCTTGACTGGAAAGGCTTCCACGAGTTTTCCGCCATCTGGGAGCAGACGCTGGGCGGGGCTGGGTAACGGATAACCGCGTCCGCCAGGACGTGGCAAGGAAGGAACAAGGTGACATTCAAGGGCTGCGGCACCGCCATGGTACGACGCCGTTTCAGGCCGACGGTTCGCTCGACGAGGCGACGCTGCAGCTCGTTCGCCGCCAGATCGAGCGGGCATCCATTTCCTCGTGCCTTGCGGGACAACCGGCGAGCCAGCCTGAGCCGCTCCGAGCACTGCGCGTGGTTGAGATCACGGTAGAAGAGTGCGCCGGCAAGATCCCTGTGCTGGCCGGCTGCGGCGGTTATAACGCCTGCTGAGCTCGTTGAGCTCGCGCAGCGCCGAGAAAATTGGCGTCGACGGCCTGCTCTCGGTCACGCCTACTGCAACAAGCCGACGTCCGAGGGCCTCTACCAGCACTATCTGGCGATCGCCAACGCGACCAAGCTGCCGATCGTGGTCTACAACGTTGCCAGCCGCACCGCTCGCAACGTCACCCCCGATGAGCTCATTACGGCTGGCGTCGATCCCCAGCGTCGTCGCCGTGAAAGAGGCTTCCGGCTCCATCGGCCAGATGGCGCAGATTTGTCAGCGGATGCCGGCTGACTTCGCCGTACTCTCGGGCGACGATGCGGTCACTCTCGCCAATTCCAGTCTCCCTCGGCAGCGGATCATCTCCGTCGTCTCGAACCAGATCCCGGCCAAGTTAGCGCAACTGTGCAACCTGGCGCTCGCCGGCGATTTTGCCGGAGCGCTCGCCATGGGTCGCCCCATGATGGTCAATTTCTGCGAGACCAGCCCTGAGCGGTCAGGCTGCCATGGCCAAGATGGGGCTTTGCCGCGAGGTCTATCGACTGCCCATGGTCCCGATTGCGGCCGCCAGCCGCGCCAAGGTGGACGCGGTGCTGGGCTCGGCGGGGCTGCTGTGAAAGTCCTCCAGACCGCTGCTCTGCTGCTCGCCTGCGCCTGCCGCGCGCTTGCGCAGCGCTCGATTGGACGCGCCCGTTCGGGCGCACCGCATCATCGGCAACCTCTACTACGTCGGCACCTACGACTTGGCCTGTTTTTGGTGGCGGGCGATGAAAGGCCACACATTCTAGTCAACACGGGGCTGCAAGAGCTCTGCGCCGCAGATTCGCTCGAGCATCGAGGTCTCGGATTTCGGTACGAAGACTTGAAGATCCTGCTGCACATGCAGGCGCACTTCGACCACGTCGCCGCGCTGGCCGATCGCCGATGAGACCGGTGCGGAGGATGATCGGCGCTGCCGACGCGCGGCTTCTGCGTGATGGAGGCAAATCAGACTATTTGCCCAATATCGGAGACTTCTCACCTGTGAAAGTTGCGCACGGCTTCGCCGACGGCGGAAATCATTCGCCTGGGAGAGACCGAGCTCAAAGTCGTGCTCATGCCCGGCCACACGCCCGGCAGCGCCGGCTATACGATGCAGGTGCGCGAGAACGGCAAGACCTACGACGTCGTCATCGCCAACATGGGCTCGATCAACGGCGGGACCTACTTCAGCGGCCCTAAAGAGAGCTACCCCGGCATCGCTGCCGATTACGCCCACACGTTCGAGGTGCAGAAGCGGCTTCCTGTCGACATTTGGGTCGCCGGACATGCCTCGCAGTACGGGCTGCATGAGAAGTTTCAACCCGGCGAGGGTTACAACCCGGAGCGCTTCGTCGATCCGGAGGGCTACCGCGCCAAGGTCGCCGAATACGAGAAGATTTTCACCGAACAAGCCGGCCGCTGAAATACGGCCGATCCAACAATCAGATCCGCGCCTGCAAAGCGCGTCGCAACGAGTGGCAGCGAGCGGAGCCATTCCCGGACGCGCCCCGGACTCGCGCCCGGCTCAGCCGTCCTTCAGCAAAGAAAAGCGGCCGCCAGAGGGCGGCCGCTTCATTTTCCCAAACCGTCGGATGTGAGCTCTAGTTCAGAACGTGCCCGCCGTTGAGGACGAGCTTGAACGGCTCCTTCGTCAAGCTCGAAGCGACGCCGTCGAACTCGATGCGCTTGCCGCGGGCCGGACCCGCACGCAGACGATTTTCGAGGTTCAACGTGACCTCGGCCGGGCCGCCCGCACTCCGTCGCCAGAGTGAGCGTTTGCGGACGGTCGGAGTCCATGCCGACCACGTAGAGCGCCATCTTCGGCGTCAGCTTGCTTGCAGCTCGCTCCAGATAGCATCGCCGTTGGCGGCGACCAGGCTCGCTTTGAGGTCTTTGTACTTCCAAAGCAGCGGGTTTTCCTCGCGCGATTTCTGCTCGCTCTTGAAGCGGCGAACTTCGGCCGACTCGATCTTCAGGCTTGCTGGGGGTAGTGGTTGAGTTTTGGCCTCCACCTTCAGCTCGTCCAGGCCTTCTTCACCACCGGTGTAGCGCGCGTAGACCTTCTTGAGGTACGCGTCGACTTGCTCACGGCCTTGTGCGTTGAGCGAACCCTCGCCCTCATAGGCGGCGGCGCGTGCAAAGGAGAACAGCGCCAACTCGTTCTTGTTCGGGTCGCCCTGCTTGAGCACGACGTCGCCGAGCCAGTAGGAAACCTGCGCCAAGTTCGGATTGATCTTTCGTCTCTTTAATTCCTTCTCGGCTTCGACGTTCTCCTTGCGCTGCATGTGGATCCAGCCCAGCGTCTGGTGGGCAGTGGTCATCACCTGCTTCTCGACCTGCGCCCACTGCTGGTCGTTCAGGGTCGAAGGCTTGCCCTTGAGCAGCGTCTTTGACGCGGCGATCGCGTCGTTGAGTTGCGCGTCGTTCGGAGTACCGAGAGTCGGCACTAGGCTGATGATCGCGGGTTAGTTCGAAGTCGTCTGGCGCTCGGAGAGGATCTCCTTCGCTTGCGCGATCGCCTTTTCCTTCTGTCCAGTCTGCTGATAGCCACGAAGGTAGATGCGCGGCCAGTCTTCCTTGTAGGCGCTGTCCGGATATTCCTTCTTCCACTCATCGAGGCCCGCGAGCGCGGTCTTCCAATCACCGCCTTGCACGGCGGTGAAGGTCTTGTTCGCGAGCTCGTACTCTTTCTGGTCCTTGGGCCGTTTTTCGTTCGCCTCCTGCGGCGAAGGCGTCGCCGCGCCCGTTACGAGAAGCAACAGACACGCGGTGACGGCGATATTCGTAAGGTTTTTCAACATCGGCGTTCTCTCCAACAGTTTGGGATTCGATCTGGCGGCGATCCAGGAGCGCACTTCTACGGCGCCGGGTCCTTGTCGAGGTCGCCCGTGGGTCAATCGCGGAGTATAAACGAGACGCGCAGCCATGGCAACATCCCGTTTGCTTCGCTTTGTCCCTCGTTTGACTTAGCTGGCGCCCGACTTACGCTTTTTATTCACCTCCGTGCCCGCCACCGTGTGGGACGTGGCGCGCCGCGGAAGTGTTACAATCCGGTGCTGTTCAGGAGCATCCCCTCTTGCCGGACCGCGCGCTCGACCTGGGCCTGATCGTCGTCTATCTTATCATCGTCACCTTGTTTGGGGCGAGGTTTGGACGCAACCAAAAATCGCTGAAGGACTACTTCTTGGGCGGCCGGACCGCCCCATGGTGGGCGATCGCGCTGTCGATCGTTGCGGCGGAAACCTCCACACTGACCATCATCGGGACTCCGGCGCTAGCCTTCCGGGGCGATTTGGGCTTCCTGCAGATTGCCCTCGGCTACCTGCTTGCCCGTATTCTCATCAGCTCCATCTTCCTGCCGGCCTACTGGCGAGGCGAAATGTTCACGGCTTACGAGTTGATGCGGCGTCGCTTCGGCGAGCGACTGCGGCGCATCACCGCTTCGACCTTCCTCGTCACGCGCTCACTTGCCGAAGGAGTCCGCGTGTTCGCCATTTCGCTCGTCGTCTCGGTGGTTCTCGAAACCGGCGAAATGGCTTCGATTTTCATCATCACTCTCCTCACCCTGTTCTACACCTTCCACGGCGGAATGGCGGCGGTGATCTGGACGGACGTCGTGCAGATGCTGCTCTACGTCGGCGGAGCGCTGCTGAGCTTTTGGATGATCCTCCAGAACATTCCCGGAGGGTGGCCGGAAGTCGCCCAGGTGGCTGATGCGGCGGACAAGTTCCGTATCTTTCACTTCGGTTTTGAGCCGACCGCCCAATTTTTTTCGGAGACCTATACCTTCTGGGCCGGCCTGCTCGGCGGCTGCTTCCTGACCACGGCGACGCATGGCACCGACCAACTTGTCGTGCAGCGGTTGCTGAGCGCGCGCAGTCAGAAAGAGGCGCGGTTGGCGCTGCTGTCGAGCTGGGTGGTCATCTTTCTTCAGTTCACCCTTTTCCTGGTCATTGGCGTGATGCTGTACGTCTACTACCAGGCGTTCGATCTCGTCGCGCCCGACCCCCTTGACCGGCTCTATCCGGCGTACATCTGGGAAAGGCTTCCGCCGCTGGCTTCCGGCATCGTGACGGCGGCCATTCTGGCTGCGGCGATGGCGAATATCGCCGCAGCGCTCAATTCCCTCGCCTCGACCACGATGATGGACTTGGCCTTGCCGTTTTTCGGAGACCGCCTCGGGAGCGAACAACGCAAGCTGCGCCTGTCGAAGTTCGCCACGCTCGGCTGGGGCGCTGTGCTGATGACGATCGCCTGGGCGGCTCGCAATTGGGGCTCGGTGCTTGAAGCCGGGCTCGCGATCGCCTCGGTCCCTCTGGGAGCTCTGCTTGGGGTCTTTTCGTTAGGCGTGCTCACGCGCCGTGCTACGGAAAACGGCGCAATCGTCGGTATGTTGGCTGGTCTTGCAGCCATTCTCTATGTCACTTTTGGCACGAATGTCGCCTGCACCTGGTACGTTGTCGTCGGCTCGATCACGACCTTCGCAGTCGGTTGGCTGGCTTCTGTCGCAGGCCCGGGGCGGGCGTAGCACGGCAATTTTTCGATTTCCCGCCAAAAAAACGTCGAACGCGCGGCATTCGTGCATAATAGTCAAGTTCTGACCTCTCGGAAATCACGATTGCTCGGTCGCTTGTTTCGTTCGGAAGTGGTGTATCGAAAAAGATAGAGGGGCCTGCTGCGCCTGTTCTGAAATTGGAACACAAAAATTGACGCACGGGCCAAAGTTCTGATATAACGTCCCTTCATCCCTTTTTAGCGACTCCGTGTTCCGAATTCAGAACAACGTTCGTCGCGAGGGGTTTTGTGCGGGATTGCCGAGGGACGTGGTGTCCCATTCTGGAATTCTCGCCTGGAATGACGGCTAGGTTGGAGGCTTAGGAAGATGGACGTCAACAAGATCCTGACGGAGTTGCGTCAGGAGCGGGAACAAATCGAGGACGCGATTATCTCGCTCGAGCGCTTGGCGCGGGGACGCGGTAAGCGTCGTGGACGTCCGCCTGCCTGGATGAAGGACGCTGAAGACCGCAAGCGTCAACGGACGACCACGCCGCGCAAGGGCGAAGAATAGGTCGGCCGGCGGACAAATCCCGGCTCAATAGATCAAGTAGCGGCTCCGAACGGATTCGAATTCTCGTATTTGCGCTTGCCAGCTCTGCCAAATTTCTTGGCTAGAGGCGCCGCGCTCGAGGGCTTCAGCCGAGTCGGTGCGCCCGAGCAGGCGCAATGTCTGCCCAAGGTCCATTTGGCCGGGATGCGTGCGTAGGATGGCGCCAGCCAGCTCGAGCCCGAAGCGTAGGCTCGAGAAGCGGTCGCGGTCGGTGACCGTGATCTGCAATCCCGGGATCGACTCGCCCGCAAAATGCGATGCCGTCGGCGTGCGCTGCGTCGCGTACGTCCTTACCCCGGGCAAGTTGCGGTCGTTGAGCTCTTCCGAGATTCGCGCCGCATCCATCCAAGGCGCGCCAACGAACTCGAATGGCGTATCGGTGCCGCGGCCTACCGAATAGTTCTTCAGTCCTTCGAGGATCGCGATGCCCGGGTAGAGCAGCGCTTCGTTCAGCGTACGGATGTTTGGTGAGGGGTTGACCCAGGGTAGCCCGGTTTCGTCAAACCACATCGAGCGCCGCCAGCCTTCCATTTCGATCACGTGGAGCTCGGCTCCGATGTTGCGCTCGCCGTTGTACATCTGGGCGAGCTCGCCCGCCGTCATGGCGTGGCGAACGGGCATGGCGAAGTAGCCGATGAACGAACGGAGCGCCGGGTCGAGCACTGGACCTTCCGGATGCAGGCCGGTGATCGGGTTCGGCCGGTCGAGCACATAGAAAGGCACGCCAGCCTTCGCCGCCTCTTCCATCGCGTAAGCCATGGTCGTCGTGTACGTGTAAAAGCGCGCGCCGATGTCTTGGATGTCAAACACGATCGCGTCTAGATTGGCGAGCATCTGCTGCGTCGGGCGGCGGCGGTCGCCCTGATAGAGACTGTAGACTGGCACCCCTTTGTACATCGAATCGTCGATGACTTCTTGGTCGAGCTTGGCCTCCAGACCGTGCTCAGGCGTCAGGAGCGCTGCCAGCGTCGGGTTCGTGGCGGAGAGGAATAGGTCCGCACCGCGCCGCGGCGGTCGACGCCGGTCGGATTGGTGATCAGCCCAACCCGCTTGCCTTCGAGCTGTGCGAAGCGATCGCGAACGAGCACGTCGAGGCCGGTCAGCACCTCCGGTGCGACTTCGGTGGGCGCAGATGTCTGCGGCCGGGCGACCGCCGGCGGATCGACGGCCGCGGCACAACCGACGCGACGCGGCTGCGCAGGCTGACCACCGAGGTGGACACGCGGGTGGACGCGGTTGGTCATCAGCACGACGTAGGCGTCGGTCGAAGGATCGAGCCACAGCGAAGTGCCTGTGTAGCCGGTGTGGCCAAAGGAACCCAGGGGAAAGAGGTCGCCGCGGTTCGAGGCGAAGGGCGAATCGATGTCCCACCCAAGCCCGCGTGCCGGCAAATCCGGAGGCGTCTGTGCGCGCGTCATCGCGGCAACGCCGAGAGGACTCAGCAATCGCAAGTTGCCTAAGCGCCCCCGATGCAACATCATGCGGCAGTAGCGCGCCAGATCCGCCGCAGTGGCGAACAAGCCGGCATGTCCGGCGACGCCGCCCATGTAGCGCGAAGTGGGGTCATGCACCACGCCCCAAAGCAGCGTCCCATCCGCGAGCTTTTCGGTTGGCGCGATGCGGTCAGGCAATGTCGCCGGCGGACGAAACATCGATTCGCGCATGCCCAGCGGCTCAAAGATGCGCTGGCGGGCAAACTCCTCCAGGGGCATTCCGCTCAGCTGGTGGACGATCTCGCCGAGCAGGATGAAGTTGATGTCGCTGTAGATGAAGCGCTGGTCCGGCTGGGCGATCGGGACCTCGCGGTAAGCCCTCTCGATACCGGTTTCGTATCCGCTCCAAGCCGGCTCGAGATCGAGGTCAGGGCGGAGCGGATGTGTGAGTCAGCAATTGTCGGACGGTAATTGGAGAGTCGCCGCCGCGAAAGCCGGGCAGGTACTTGGTGACCTTCTCGTCTAGGCGCAGGCGGCCCATCCTCGATCAACATCAGGATCGAAGGCGCAGTGACGACGACCTTGGTCAGCGATGCGCAGTCGAAGATCGTGTCGAGCCGCATCGGCTCGCGAGACGGCAGGATGCTTCGATCACCGTAGGCGCGGTGGTGCAAGATACGGTCGCCTTGGCCGACGAGGACGACCGCTCCGGGCATCGTACCCGCTGCGATCTCCTCTTCGACCACGCGATCGAGGATGGGCGAGCCTCGCCACTGCTCCCCAAGAACACCGCCGACAGAAAACCAAGCCAGGAGGCAGAAAAGCGAAGCGCGGCTCACGAGGTCGAGTCTAGCAAGCGGATGCGCCCCGCCGGATCGGCGGTCCGGCGGGGCGGATGGAGGGAAGTGTGAGCGGCCGTTCACCCCACGTTCTTCATGTGAACGTCCATTTGCGGGAACGGAATCCCGATGCCCGCGCTGTCGAGCGCTTCCTTGGCCGATTGGGTCACCCGTTCACGGACGCCCCAGTAGTTTTCCGGCTTGGCCCAAACCCGCAACTGCCAGTTGATGGAGGAGTCCGCCAGCTCGACCAAGTAGGCGTAGGATGTTTCGCCCTCTTCGCGCTGTGGCTCGGCTGCTACAACCGCATCGAGCACTTCGCGCACTTTGCGCAGATCCGAGCGGTATTCGACGCCCACGTTCACGTCGACGCGGCGCAGCGGCTCGGCGGTGTAGTTTTCGATCACACCCGACGCTATGGCCGAGTTGGGGACGATGACTTTGCGGTTGTCGAGCGTGTGGAGCGTGGTTGTGAAGAGGCCGATCTCGTCAACGACGCCTTCTTGCCCGCCGGCGACGATGTAGTCGCCTAGCTCGAATGGACGGAAAGTCAACAGCATCACGCCGGAAGAGAAGTTCGACAGTGTGCCCTGAAAGCGAGACCGATTGCGAGCTGGCCGCTGCGACCACGGCGGCAAAACTTGTCGTTTCCTCGAAAACACCCAAACAGGCCAAGACGGCCATCACCAGGATAACGCGCCAAGTTGCCGAAGAACTTCGTCAGCGTGCGATCAAAGTTGGCGCGCTCCAGGCCCGCGACGACCACGCGCGCAACCCATCCGGCGATGATCCTCGCCACGAACAGTAAGAAAAGTACGCCGACCACCCGGACGGCGTAGTCGGTGATTTGGCTCAGCATTTCCGGACTGAGCTCGTTCCCATTGATCCATTCCCAACCTCCTTGTTCTACTGCCTGGATGCCGCCCAGAGACAGGCGCGGCCGCGGTCCCTTCTCCAGCAAGCGTGCTGCCAACCTCCGATGCTGCGTTTTCGCACGTTTCTCGCTACTTCGGGAACATCGGTCGAGACAGCGTCTGTCTCAGTCCCGTTCTGTTTGAGACAGTGCGCGTACAATCTTGAGCGTGTTCGCGTCCACATTCACCCGCAGAGGCCTGATGAGCGCCGCCACCGCCCTTGCCGTCGGTTGCAGCAAAAGAGAGCGGCCGGTCGCCGTTTTGACTTTCGATGACGCGGTGAAGTCCCACCGCAGCTTCGTTGCGCCTCTGCTCTCCCAGCGCGGCTTCGGCGCGACGTTTTTCATTACACACCGTTGGATGGAGGACAAGGAAAACTTTTTGAATTGGGATGAGGTTGGCGAGTTGTATGAGATGGGGTTCGAGATCGGCAACCATTCCTGGACGCACATCGGCCTTTCGACGCCCCGCGCTGCGGCGCTGCTAGAGCCCGAGATCGCCCTGTTGCAGAATTCGCTCGCCAAGGTAGGAGTTCCGAATCCGAAGAGCTTTGCCTGGTGCGGCAACGCCTTCGGCCCAGAGGCGTTTCGCGAACTCGAGCGGCTGGGATTTCGTTTCGCGCGCCGCGGCATGCAGCCGGAGCAGCCTTACGGCAAGATCGCGGTCGGGCCCGCCTACCAGCCCGAGCGGCACCATCCTCTGTTGATCCCGACAACGGGTGACGCCTACCCGGACTGGACGCTCGAGCATTTCAGGAAAGTGCTTGACCGCTCCTCCACCGGCCTCGTGGTGCTCCAATTCCACGGCGTGCCGGACATTGCGCACCCATGGGTTCACACCTCGCCCGAGCGCTTTGAAGGCTACATGCAGGAACTGGCCGACCGGGATTTCGACGTGATCGCGATGCGCGATCTGGAGCGTTTCTTGACCTCGGAGCCACCCGCTGACCCTTTGAGCCAGGAGCGCTATCCAGAGACGACCGAGCCGCTGCGCCCGCCGGTTGAAGTGGAGCAAACGCGCGCGGCGTTGCCGCGCTGGATGACCGCGATGCGGCGGCACGGCTACAGTCGTCAAGAGGCCCAGCAGACGGCGTGGCTGACCCCGCAGGAAGCCGCCGCCTACGAGCAGCTTCCTGCGCCGTCTCCCGAGCCCGGGAACATTGAAACCGCGCCTTACCCCGGAGGCGCGCGGCACCCGCGGATTGGCTTTCTCGACGGGGCGATCGCACCTCTGCGCGGGCCAAAGCTCAGCGTCTTTCTTCCCTGGGATCCTTCGGCCTACCTGGTTCTCGATCTGCCGGAGCTGATCACCAGTACGGCCGGACACCAGTTTCTTGCCCATACGCACGTTCCCACGATCTGGAATGAGCAAAACGTCTGGATCGAGAATGTGGATTCAACGCCCACGCCCAGCGGCGGTTTGTCGCTTGAATGGGCGCTCCCGAACGGCGTCGTGTTTGGCTCCAAGGCGACCCCGGGTCCGTGACGTCGCCCTCGGCTGTGGTTGCGCAACGGAACCAGCATAAGCTCTCGGAAGGTCTGCGCACGCAGATCTGTGTGATGCGGCCTTCACGGGCGCTCCAGGCTTCACCGCCCAGACGCTCGACAACAAGATCTTCCGCGCCCACGGCAGCCGGGTAAGGCCCGGACGACGGCAAACGCTGATCCTGATCGCCTGGGAGAGAACGCCGCAGTTGGGGCAACTGGCAATGCCCTGCTTCCACGCAGACCCGGGTTTTCGAGGACTGTCCTCCGGCGATAAATGCCTGACTGCGGGGCGCTGGTTCCACGAGGGTGATTCGATCGACGCGGAACTCGCCCAGGCGCGCAAGCGCTTCTCGGTGATGCCGGGCACGAGGGGGTGTGGGGTAACGAAGATGCCGGACACAGCCATGACACGACGGAGTTTTCTGACCTCACTGCCGCCGCAACCGCCTGTTACGAACGGTCCGCGAATACGCCGCCGCCCAACGTTCTCGCCACTACAGTCCGACGATCTGAAACACACGCTCGGCCGTTGATGATCACCCGGCCGTCCGGACGCCGAACCTCGATGCGCTTGCCGCGCGCGGAGTTGTTTTCGAGAGGGTCACTGTCAGTTCCTGTTCTGGGCCGAGCGCATCGCCGACCGGCTTGCGCCCTGACTCGAAGTGGCGTCCGCGAACGACAACGTCGACTTCCGCAAAAACGGTCCCCGACGCGGTAACCCTTCCCCAGTTGTTCGCGCAACGCCGGATGCCACTGATGCATCGGCAAGATCTTCCACATGGCGTACCCGGTGGCGGAGCTTAGCTGCTACCTCCAGACCCGCCTTCGTGGGATGTCCGAGGTCAGCCCTCCGGGCCTCGAGGACGAGGAGCCTCCGGGCGAAAGGCACTGACGCTGATCTGCGCCGGGCTGCATGCGGGATTGGATTCGCACGGCCGATAATATCGACCAAGCCGACGAAGCAGCGGCGAACAAGGCCATTGAGCCTTTGAGGCGCAGGCGCTGAGCCGTTCTTCATGGGCTCTGGGTTTCGTGGGCGTCCTCATGTTCTTCGCCGCGCCTGGCCAGTTTTTGACCTCTACCCTGAAGATGATATCCAGGTCAATCCCGCGTGAACGACCCTGACGATATTCCGCGCCAGCGAAGAACCTGCGCCCTTCCTGGAACCACATGGGATGAGCGAGGCCGAGCAGCGCCAAGCTTTGCGCGCCACATGCGTCGGTCAGCTACATGGATGCGCAAGTAGGCCAGCGCGTCAATGCGCTCGGGCATGCCTGGGCTTGGCTGAAAACACGGTGGTGGCGTTCTTTGGGCGACCATGGCTGGAGCCTCGGCGAACACACGCATTGGCAAAAGATAAGCACGGAGGAGGCCGGTGGGCTGCTGATTGTTTCGCGCCCGGCCGCCGTGGCGCGGGACGTAGGTCGAAGGCGTTGGTCGAGTTCGTCGACATCTATCCGACGCTGGCGGAGTTGGGCGCTTGGCGAGGCGTCGGCAACGCTCGAAGGCGCGAGCTGGCCTGCCGCCGACGAGCCCGATCGGCCTCAAGCGCGCCGCCTTCAGCCAAGCCGAGTGGAGGATCGACCGATGGCGCACCGTGCGCACCGACCGCTTCCGCTACACCCCGCCCGGGAAGAAGACGGCAGGAGAAGAGCTGGCCGACCACGCCACGAGCGTGATCCGGGGTGGAGTTTCAATTTGGCTTGAGAGGCGGAGCTGGCCGAGCCGCTCGCCCGCAAGCTGCTGGCCAACGGCTGGCGCTCGGCCCGCCGCCGGCTTGATCAAATGAAGATGATCCGCGCCCGGATTGCGGCGAGGGCGAAGAACAGCACCCTGATCAGCGCCGCGCGCCAGCCCGGATCAGATGGCGGGTGAGCCCGCGCCGGCCACGATCACCGCCAACGGTTGCAGAAACAGCCACACCCGCGCCGTCTCCGCGCGTAGAAGTCCTGACATCGACGATCGCGAGCGTCCTCAGCGCCGCCAGCGCGAACCAGCGCAGCCGCTCGGCCCGCTCCAGCCGGCCTTTGGCCCAACGCACCAATGAACAGCGCCACCACCGCCGCCAACGCCCAGCCCGAGGCGAGTAGCAGTCGTAGACGTCCACACACGTCAGCCGCCAGGCCGTCCAGGGCTTTCGCCAGACCTTCCTTGATGCCGACCGAGACACGGCCAAGTGGTCGTAGCCCCGACCGCCACGCAGCTACGAACAGCGCTTACGCAGACGCCCGCTCCGACCAGCTTGCCGTCAACAGCCGGCGGAAGCTTCCTGCTGTCCCTTCTGCTCACGAGCGGCGCCAGGCCCGCCAGAGCGAAGAACGCCCCGAGCACCAGGAAGCTGTGCGTGAAGCTCAACGCCAACGCCAGCAGCGCGCCAAACCCGCCGCCGCGCAAGTGTCGCCGTCCCACGCCGCGCGCGTCCACAGCGCGAGCAGCCCCAGCGTAAACAGCGGGTAGACTGCGTCGAAGGCCCCGAGCATCAGGATCACCGCCGGAAGCGGCGTCCAGGCCAGCGCCGCCGCGAACGCGCTGTCGGCTTCCCTGCTGCGCGCTTGGCTGTGATGTAGACCAGCGGAATCGCCAGGCCGCCGAGCAGCGCCAGGAACAGGCCGCCCGCGTCCGCGCCTGTCTTCCGGGCCGAACCAGCGGTTCCAGAACATGTGACAGAGAATCGGCCCCGGTGGATGCGTCTGCGTGTGCCCAATCATCTGCGGCAGCCGCTCGTCGTAGTGGTCGAGCCAGTCAGAGACGTCATCGATCCGCGCCGCCTCCGTGTGGTACGAGGTGATGTCCGGGTGCCGATGCGTTCGCCGACCACGGCCAAACCCTGGTCGGTAAGCGCTGCAGCGCCAGAATCAGCACGACGTGGATCGCCGCCAACATCCCGAGCGGTAAGCCTGCCTACTGCTCGAGCGGTAGCGCTCCGCCGCCGCCCAGGGCCAGAGAGCGAAGGCGAGCCCGGCCACGGCCACGATCGGCGCGAGCGGTGCATCTCCATAACGCCAAGGCCAGTAAGGCGTGCCGTTGAGTCCCGGTGCGTGCGCCAAAACCAGCAGCGTCGGCAGCAAGCCCGTGGCGAGCGCCAGCAGCGGCCCCCACGTCGCGCCTCGGGCGCTCGCGCTGGAAGTCGGTAGCGGCGGGCTGTGGGCCGGGTTTGGGATCGCGCTGCGGTGCGCTGCTTGCGGGCCATGGGAGGCAGCCCGACGGGTGCGTTGAGACCGCCAGGGAGAGGGTGATATTGTAACGGAAGATGCGCAGATTTCGGTCGACACCGAAATCACTTCCCCATCGTCATTTCTGCTGTGGACATGAGCACGCGCCTGCCCCCGCCTTCCGACGGGATCCGCTCCAGCTGGTGGACCACTGAAGGCAAATCCATGAAATCTTAATGATCCTGTTGACCGGCTGGCTCCTCGCCGCCGCGCCGCATGCCGCCCGCCGCGGAAGAGCACGGCGCTGAGGGCGGCGGCGAGCACCACGTCTCGCAGTTCCTCTTCGAGCTGGTCGCCATCCTCGTCGCCGCCAGACTGGCATTTCACGAGCGCCGAAGCAGCCGGCCGTGCTGGGCGAGTTGGTCTTCGCATGATCCTCGGCAACCTCAACCTCATTGGCTGGCACTTCATGAGTGGGTTCAAGAATGACGAGATGCTGGCGCTGGCGGCGGAGATCGGCGTCATCCTGCTGTTGTTCGAGGTGGGTCTCGAGTCGAACATCGACGAACTGCTGGCATGGGCGCTTCGGCCATGCTGGTCGCGTGGTCCTAGGCGTCATCGCGCCGGTCGTGTTGGGCTATGGCGTTTCGATCTACTTCCCGCCGGATGACGCGTGGTACGTCCACCTGTTCGTCGGCGCCACCTTAGCCGCAACAAGCGTAGGAATCACAGCGCGCGTGCTCATGACATGAAGAAGATGGACACCAAGGAGGCGAAGATCATCCTCGGCGCGGCCGCCGTCGACGACGTCCTTGGCCTGATCATCTTGGCTGTCGTCAGCGGCTTGGTCACTTCCATCGGCCATGGCGGCGGCGGTTCGATCGACGTGATGTCGATCTTCATCATCATCGGCAAGGCTGCGGCGTTCCTCGGCGCGGCGGTCTTCGCCGGCCGCTTGCTCGCCACAGTGCTGCACATCGGCTCGAAGGCCAAAGTCGGCGGCATGCCGGTGGTCTTGTCGGTCTGCTGGAAAGCCTTCCTGGATGGCGGGCTTGGCGGAGACGATCGGCTTGGCCGCGATCGTCGGCTGCTTCGCCGCTTCTACTTGCGCCTGACCAAGCGCACTACCAGGGCTACCAGGAGTGGCGCACGCGTCACATCGAAGAGCTGTTGCAGCCGCTCAGCGCGATCTACGTTCCGGTGTTCTTCGTGCTGATGGGCCTGCGCGGATCTGCGCGCCTTCTCTTCGAGCAGCGTGCTGAATTTAAGCCGCGGCGCTCACCTTCGTCGCTATCCTGGGCAAGCAGGTCTGCTCGCTTGGCATCCTTGAGAAGGGCCTCAACCGCTTGGCGGTCGGCGTTGGCATGATTCCTCGTGGCGAGGTGGGGTCGGACGATTTTTGTTTACATTGGCTCGACACTGGCGGTGGCGCAAGCCCGTGTTCTCCAGCGAGACATTCTCGGCGATGATTGTCATGGTCATTCTGACGACCCTCGCCACTCCGCCGCTGCTCAAAGCGCTGTTTTCGCGAACCAAGGCGTAGGCGCAACAGGTCAATCGCCGCATGAGCCAAGCCGGCCGGCGGACTCCGGTCCGCCGGCGGCGCTGCGCAAGCTTGGCTGATCGTTTCCCTGGTTGAGCGGAATTGTGCGGCGTAGCGCCTGCGGGTCTCCGCGCCTCCAGCTCACCTGGGGCGTAGATCCGCTCGACGCCCTCGGCCCGACGGCAGCCGCGCAACTGGGTGATTGCTGTGTCCACCCGCGCTTTGAAGACTTGAGGGTCGACAAACGAGGCGACGTCAATGGCCAAGAAGAAATGCCCGTCGCAACCGGGCTTCGGTCCTGTACCGTCATGTCGCTTGTTCTGTTCCATAGGCGGCGCCGGAGAGCAACGACGAGAGCAGACCGAAGACGATCGCCAGTCCGACGCCCTGTACCCGCCGATTGGCTGTAGCAGGCCCTCGAGGGCGCGGGAGGCGTCGGTGGTTGGATTGCCGTCGGAATCGAAAGCCCATCCTGGCGGGATCGGATTTCCCTTTTTGCTGAAAGACGCGGATCTTGCCGTGCGAGGATCCGGAAAAGGCCGCATCGAACACGACCGGTTGCTCATCCCCGGCCGGTATGCCGACGGCGAGTGGATTGATTCCGACGATCTTGTCGAGGCCGCCCTTAGGGCGCCATCGTGGGCAGCGCGTTGGTCGACGCGACCCCGATGAAGCCCTGGTTTGCCGCCATCCGAACGTAGTAGGCCAATGCGCCGCAATGGTTGCTGCCCCGCACCGCGCCAGCGCGACGCCGCTTTCCGCCGCTCGGCGGACCGCTCTGCATGGCGAAGGCGGCGGCAACTTGCCCCATCGCATTGTCACCGTCGATCGTGAGCGCCGCCCTTCTCACTCGCGATGCGCGGAACCCCGCGCGGATTCACCCCTCCGCGAAGCTTCTCGACATACTCGGGAACCCGCAAAACTCCGTGGGAGTGCACTCCGCCCAAATCCGCGGCCACCAGCGAGTCGGCCAGCAACATGGCGTCGATCGGCGACATGTCGCACGCCTCGAAGACAACGCTGATGAGCTCGCGAAGCGCCCGCGCGTCGATCAGGCGTTCATTGTGGGAGGCGGGATACGCTGACATGGGGCTTGGGGTCTAGTTACGAGGAAGTCGCAGCGCGGGTTCCCCAAGTAACCTAGAATCGAGATGGCTACGGAGAAATCGATGCGCGCACCCTTGACGGTCTCATTCCTGCTTGCCCTCGCCTTGGGCGCGACGACGGCGCTTGCCGCGGACGCAACGTTGAGTCCGGCAGAGAAATCCGCCGGTTGGCGCATGCTCTTCGATGGGAAGACACGCAATGGCTGGACCGGCATGAAGGGCACGCCGTTTCCGGCGAAGAGCTGGGTGATCGAAGACGGCATGATTCGCACCACCGAAGATGGCTCCGACGGAGACGTTGTCACGACTAAGCCCTTCGACAACTTCGAGCTCGTCTTCGAGTACCGCCTCGCCAAGGGAGGCAACAGCGGTGTCAAGTACGGCGTACAGCAGGAGTGGCTCAGCCCCCATTGGACGCCGGAGGCTCCGGCGCGCTTCAAGGCCGACCAAGCCATCGCCGCAGTCGGCTACGAGTTCCAGATCTACGACGACGATACGCTCGAGCGCAAACCCGGCTGGGAGCTCTCTTCCACGGGCGCGCTCTATCTCCTCGAGGCTCCACGCAACAAGAAGGTCAACAAGCCGGGGGAATGGAATTCGGCGCGCGTCGTGGTCAACGGCAAGCATGTTGAGCACTGGCTCAACGGCTCGAAGCTGCTCGAGTACGAGCTGAGCTCCGGCGAGCTGCTCGCCAAGGTGGAGAAGACCAAGTTCCGCAAAGTGCCCGGCTACGGGCAGAAGGCGCCAGGCTACATCGTTCTGCAGCACCACGGCTCGCCCGCGTGGTTCCGCAACATCAAGATTCGCGAGATCCAGTAACGGTCGGAGGGGCAGCCCAAACTAACGCTTGTAGTCGGCGAGCCAGTGCAGCGCGACGCGGATGGTCGGAGGCGTGGGCCGTCCGACCGGCTCCGGAAGCAGAAATTCGTCCCCGTCCGGCGTGACGGCATAGCCGGGGCGGCGTGGGCCGCTGAGCAAAGTCGGATCCTGGAAAAGCTCCGTCGGATCGCTGAAAAATAGCTCTTCGCCTCTGCGTTCCACTTCGACCGCCATCAGCCGGCCGCCCGCGCGGTAAATGAGCTCTTTGCCGTTGCGAGTCCAGCGCGGCGATTCTCCGCCTGCATCCGTGACCTGCCAACGGCGATCCCCTGTGGGGAACGACCGCACGACGATCTGCGACTCCTCGGCCATGCGCGATTCCAGCGCGATGAACTTGCCGTCTGGGGCGATGTCGGCCTCGCTCACACCCATCTCGCCTTCGAGCGTGAGGGTCTGCTTCGAGCCGCCATTGGACTCGAGCTCAATCTGAATCAAGCCGCCCGGTCCGTGCCCACGGCTGCGCGTGCGCGCCAGAATGCGCCCGGACGGTCCCCAGTCCAGCGGAAATAGCGGACCGTCCTCGCTCTCGATGATCTGCACTTCGCCCGTGCCGTCGACCCGGCGCACGGCCAGCACGGGGAACCCGCCTTCGCGAATGAGCGTATAGGCGATGCGCGAGCCGTCCGGCGACCAATGCGGGGAGAGCTCGGTTTCCGACGGCGTATTGGTCAAACGCGTGCGCGTGTTGCGTTGCAGGTCATACAAATACAAGTCCGTCGCCGTACCTTCCTCGCCGGCCCAAACGGCCCATCGCCCATCGCGTGACACGGCTGGGTCCCGGATGGAAGTTTGCTCGCGGCCGAGCTCCTCGAGCCGTTCGCCTGTGCGCGAACGCATGCCCAAGCGCGCGGGGCCGGACCGCGAATCCGCCATGTAGACGAGTGTTCCATCGCGAGATGCGCTGGGTAGCATGCCACTTTGTGCGACCGGGAATGGGTCGCCCGTCGCCGCGAGCTTGGACTTCGAGAACGGCAACGCCCAGATCTCCGAAGCCGAGCGGCCGGTGTGGTAGAGGATGTAGCCGTTGTCGGTGAGGAATGGCGCGCCACCTTCGGCCAGCGATGTCGTCTCGCCATCGGCGAGCCGCCTCAGCCCGATCTGTTCTCCTTGCGGCGTGCGGCTGGAGAACAGCAACGCGTCTTTGCCGATCAGTGTCGGGTGCGTAGCGAAGCCTCCTCGCGACCCGTCCTTATTCGGCTCCGCAAGCTCAACCGGCTGGCCTCCGCGCGCCGACACTTCGTAAACTCGCAGCGGTGGTCCGGAGGTGAACACCACCTGCTCGCCATCCTCGGTGAACGAAGCGCCTCCGAAATACTCGCTCGGCAGATCGCAGAGTGTGCTCGAAGGACCGCCTCCAGCGGCCACTTTGAGCAGCTTGTTTTCCGCGCGATAGCCGATCGTTTGACCATCAGGCGACCAGAACGGATCACTCGCTCCATCGGTTCCGTCGAGGGCGTAAGCCGAGGGTTGGCTCAGATCGCGAAGCCACAGCCGGCGGTTGGCGCCGGAGACGGTGAAGGCCACGCGACGCCCGTCCGGCGAGATCGCCAGACTGCGCAACTCGGCGTCAGTTGGTAGGCTGCTCGGCAAGTTGATGTCGAAACGCAAGGTGGAAATCGGCGCTTGGCTCTGCTCGGGCTCCATCCACGAAGCGGCGGCCAAGCCCGCAAAGACCACAGCGGCTACCGCAGCAATTGCGGCCAGACGTTTCCAGCGCCTGGCGGCGTCAGAGGCCGCTGCGGCGGCCGGCTGGGTGGCGGTCTGCGCAGGCTCCGGTGCGGCGCTGATCTTCGTCTGCTGAATGGTCAGCTTCTGCGTGTTGAGCTTCTTTTCGAGCGTCGTCAGGTCGAGGATCAGATCATCCATCGACTGGTAGCGTTCGGTCGGGTCCTTGGCTAGACACTTGTCGACGATCCAGTCGAGCTCCACCGGTAGCCGCGAGCGGAGCGCGGTCAGCGGCTTGGGCTCTTCGTTGAGGATCGAGTAGAGCATCGCCTGGTCGTAGTGGCCCTTGAACGGCAACTCGCCGGCAATCATCTCGTAGAGCACGACGCCGAGCGACCAGACGTCCGTCCGCAGGTCGACGGCCTCACCCTGGGTTTGCTCGGGCGACATGTAGGCCACCGTGCCCATCACGCTGTCGGCGCGGGTCAGCTTCGAGCGGCCCGCCAGTTGCGCCAGCCCGAAGTCGAGCAGTTTGACCTGCGGCCTGCCGGAGCCGCCGCGGGCGAGCATCAGGTTCGAGCTCTTGATGTCGCGGTGGACGATGCCCTTGGCGTGCGCCGCACGCAGGCCGTCGGCGGCTTGACGCGCGATCTCGAGCGCCTCGCGAAGCTCGATCGGCGCTTGCTCGATGCGATGGTCGAGCGACTCGCCGTCAATGTAGGCCATCGCGAGGAAGGGGCGGCCCTTGTCCTCGTCTACCTCGTAGATTGTGCAAATGTTGGGGTGATCGAGCGCCGCGGCCGCCTGCGCCTCGCGGAGGAAGCGATCACGGTCGTCCTGGGTTAGCGAAAAGCGCTCGGGCAAGAACTTGAGCGCGACAGTCCGCCGCAGACGCACGTCCTCGGCCTTGTACACGGAGCCCATACCGCCTTCGCCAAGCTTTTCGAGGATCTGGTAGTGGGATATGGTTTGGCCGACCATGAGCGCTCTATTACGTCGTCGCGCGCCGAGGCAGCCACGTTACGATCCGACGGCGAGACGTACCCAAGCTTAACGAACATTTTGCGGACGCAAATGCTCAATCAAGCCCGACGCGAACTTCGAATGTCAGGTCCTGGCCTCGTGGAAGTTGCAGCCTCTCCAGGCCCGAACCAAGGGATGTCGTCACTCCCACAGTGTCGCCGCTGAGGATGAGCCACATGGCACGCCTTGCATCGGGAATCCGGAAGCGCCGCACCAACTGCTCGCCACGGACGAAGATACGCTCGAAGATTTCAACACCCCCGGCCTCGTACTGCATTTCGGGTGCACCCTCGACCATGCGGTAGTCGAGAAAGCGCCGCTGAGGGATTTGCTCGGGATCGTCGATCCGGATTGGGAACTCAGTTTGTCGATAGAAAGGCTCTCCGTTGCGCGAAGCGAACAGCAGTTGCGCCTGCGCGATGTCGAAGGAATAGGAGACGTCTCCAGGTAGTTTCACGAGCAGAGCGTACGGCGAGTCTTGACGCACGATGACGGCGTCTCCCCCCGGAGCCGGCATGACTGCCTCCGGCGCCGCTCGGTCCAGACCTGGAGGCAGGCTGGCGGAGGCGGGTGCAGCGAGGCCGGCCCACAGCGTCCCGAGCCGCGAGAGGGCCTGCTCGGGCGTTTGACCGTTGAAGTAGGCCGGCATTGTCGTACCGGGTTGGATGCGTTCTGGATCGTGCATCCAGCGCAGGAACCAGCCGTAGCGCAACCGCTCCGCAGAGGGCGCCAAGTTTGGTCCCTGCTCCCCAAGAGAACGGCGCTCGCCCCAGCCGTGGCAGCGCACGCAACCTAGTCCGCCTTGTTGCGGTTCAATCCCGAGCATTGCGCGACCGCTCGTCATTTGCTGCGGTGAAGAATTTGGAGGCGGCTCGCCCGGACCGGGCGCCACTCCGGCAGCCTTGGCGAACCCCTCTGCAAGCACGTCGGCGTGTTGCGGGTGGTAGTGCGGCATGCGCATGGTCAGGACGTCGTAGACGCGGACAGGCTCGGTCAAGACGCGCCGCAGCCATGCGGTTTGCAGTTTGTCTCCTACTCCGGCGAGGGAGGGGGCGCGGTCCGCGTCTGCGTGGCAGGCGTTGCAGCGTAACTGCTCCAGCCGCATGCGGAAAGCGTGGATCGGAGCCGCTGAGCGGTCTGGGCTCGCCTTGTAGAAGGCAACGAATGCGCGCAAGGCATCCCGTTCGGATGGTTTGAGCGTAAACAGCGGCGCGGGTTCAGAGGGCGCGGATGCGAGGCAACCACGCTTGGGGTCCAGGGCGTTCATTGGCGGGGCGGTCAATAGGTTCGAGACGCCTTCGAGCTGATGGCAGGCCACACAACCAGAGCTTTCGAGCCGTTGGCGCCCCACGTCGGCGTCACCGCCAAGCGGCTGTCGTTCGAAATCGGGTTTGCGCGACTGCACCAGGTGCGCCGCGATGTTACTGGCCTCTTCCTCGCTCAGATTGAATGACGGCATGCGCCCGGAAGGCTCCCAGACGAAGGGATATCGCAAGTAGCGCTGCACGTGCTCTGCGGTGGTCTTGGATCCTAGGCCCGCCAGGGAAACGCCGTCCTCTCCGTGGCAAGCGATGCAGCCAACGGCCTCGAATGCGGCAGCCCCGGCGCCGGGATCCCCGGACGCTGTGACCGCGGAGGCGTCTTCCGTCAGACTCATCAGGTATTCCGCCAAGTCGTTGGCATCGGAGCGGTGCGCCGCGCGTGGCATGACCGCGGCTGAGCGAAACGACTGCGGATCGTCGAGCCATCGCTTGAGCCAAGCCCCCGTGGTGCGTGAGCCAATGCCGTCCAGCGGAGGTCCCGGCCGCTTGGCGAGCGTTTCGGCGGCGAGATGGCAGTTTGCGCAGCCGAGATCTTCGGCCAGCCGACGGCCATCCTCGGCGAGCCGGTCGACCGCCCGCGGAGCCTCTGAGTCTTGGTGATGAAACAGACGCGCCGGCACGGGCTCCCGCTCGAACCCGGGGCCCTGCCACTCCACCCGTATGCCATGTTCATCGCGTTCGCTCGAGAAACGGAGCAAGATGGCATGCACCCCGGCTTTCAGTGAGAGAGGCCCGCGAACCGAGACGCCGTCCATTTCGAGCTCTGCGTGGCCCGCGAAAAAGCGGTGTTCGCCGCTGCGCTCGATCGTGATATTCCCCTCGAATACAGCGCCGAAACGCGTCTGTAGGGCCGGGTGCAGCGTCTCCCCGGAGTCCAAGTAGAAGTTTGGCGACGGCGTGATCTCACGCAGCGTCGTCACTCCGTCCGAGTAGGTTGCGACCAAACCGGGAGCCGCGTGCGCCGCCGCCGTAGCGCCAACCAGCAGCAGGATGCGGACCGTCGGTCGCATGCGAGCCCTGAGCGTAACACGCTGCGAACTAGGCAGTTTGCCCAACTGGACGACACGCCGCCGCCGGTCAGAATAGAAGCCATGGGCCTGCTACGCACCTCAGTGCGCCTGTTCGGGATGCTGCTCCAGACCGTCGCGGCGGTGGTTGTGATCGGCGTTGTCGCCTACTTCGCGCTCACGCGGGTGGCCGGCATGCGAGTCGAGCGCGCCGGAACCGGCTTCACGCCGATCTTCACTTTCGACGACCCGGAAGAGCACATGGAGGCGCTCGAGCGGGAAAGGGCCGAGCAGCCGGCTCCGGCGCCTGTCGAGCCTGGGCCGCCGCCGTCGGAACCTGCCGCCGAGGCCTCTGCGGCGGCAGCCGCGCCGACCGTGGAGCGCGAAGACGCGCCGCGCGCCGTAGCCGCTCCTTGGCCGGAGTACCGCGGCCCCGGCCGCCAAGGCGTCATCGAGAACGTGGCGATCCGCACCGACTGGCCGCTCCAAGAGCTTTGGCGTACTCGGGTCGGCGGCGGATACGCCTCCATGGTGATCGCCGAGGGCAAGCTCTTCACCATCGAACAGCGCCGCGCCCAAGAAGTCGTGGCGGCCTACGCCGTCGATACGGGGCACGAGTTGTGGACCCACGGCTGGGACGCGCAGTTTGAGGAGTCGCTGGGAGGGCCTGGACCACGGGCAACGCCCACCTCCGCGAACGAGCGCATTTATGCGCTCGGCGCCGAGGGCGAGCTCGAGTGCCTCAGCGCCGCCGATGGAAAGCTCATCTGGCGCACGAACATCCTCACCGACGCCGGCTCGCAAAACCCGCAATGGGCCATGTCCGGAGCCCCGCTCGTGCTCGACGACCGGGTGATTGTGCAACCCGGCGGACATGGCAAATCTGTGGCCGCGTATGACGCCGCCACGGGCGAGATTCTGTGGCAGAGCGGAGACGATCCGGCTGGCTACGCAAGCCCCCAGGCGGCCACGCTCGCCGGCCGTCCGCAAGTGCTCATCTTTAGCGGCAGCCGCCTTTTCGCGGTTGATCCGGCGGACGGAAGCGGTTCTCCTGAGTTCCCCTTCGCGCTCGTCGCATGATCAACGTCGCGCAACCGATCCAGGTTTCCGACTCGAAGGTCTGGATCTCGTCTGGCTACGGGCGCGGAGCGGTTCTACTCGAGATCCGCAAGACGGACGAGGGTTTCGAGGTCGAAAAGCTCTGGGACAAGACCACATGAAGAACAAGTTCAATTCGTCGGTGCTCTACCAGGGCCACGTCTACGGCCTCGACGACGGCATCATGGCCTCGATTGACGTGGAGACGGGCGAGCGCGACTGGAAGGGTGGCCGTTACGGGTTCGGACAGTTGCTGCTAGCCGACGGATATGTCCTCGTATTGACAGAAAAGGGCGCGCTCACGTTGGTGAAGGCTACGCCAGAGGCCCACGAGGAAGTTGCGAGCTTCGACGTGCTCGAAGGCAAGACCTGGAACGTGCCCGCCTATGCGGACGGCGTCTTGTTTGTTCGCAATCAGACGGAGATGGCCGCCTATCGCTTGGCTCGTTGAGCTCGACTGTACGCCACAATACGAGTCGTGCGTATCGTTCGCGTCTTGGCCGTCCTGCTCGTTGTCATTGCTGTCGGGTGGCTGACGATGAGGTACGTGTTCGGCATGCGGCTCGAGCTGTCCGGCTCTGGCATGAGCCCGTTCGTCTCGTTCGAGAGCCCCGAGCAGCACATGGCCGAGCTCGAACGCGAGCGCGAACAGGAACCCCCGCCGCCAGCGCCTCCCACGCTCGCTGAATCCGAAGAGCAGGTTGCAGAGAAGATAGCTCCGCCAGTTGAATCTGTGCCGGCGCCGCAACCTCCGACCGCCCCCTGGCCCAGCTATCGCGGTCCGAAACTCGACGGCGTTATCGCTGACATTTCCATCCGGACCGACTGGCCGCTCGCCGAAGCGTGGCGAACGAAGGTGGGCGGAGGCTACGCCTCGATGATCGTCGCCGAAGGCAAGCTGTTTACCATTGAGCAACGCCGCGAGCAGGAGGTCTTGGCCGCATACGACCTCGCTACCGGCCGTGAGTTGTGGACCCACGCCTGGGATGCGCACTTCCAGGAAGTGATGGGAGGACCCGGGCCGCGCGCGACGCCAACCTACGCCCAGGGCCGCGTCTTTGCCCTCGGGGCCAAGGGCGACTTCCGTTGCCTGCGAGCGTCGAACGGCGAGCTGCTCTGGAAGACCAACATCCTCACGGACGCAGGGGCAGAGAACCTCGAATGGGGCATGTCGGGCGCACCGCTATTCGTAGATGGCCGGGTGATTGTCGAGCCGGGTGGCCCGTCGGGTAAGTTGGCGGCCGCCTATGACGCTGAAACAGGCCATCTGCTTTGGCAGAGTCTGGATGGCAAAGGGGCCTACTCAAGCCCGCAGTTGCTCACCCTTGGGGGCCAGCGGCAGGTCCTGTTTCTGACGGCCGACCGCATCATCGCCGCTGATCCCGCCGACGGTCGCGAGCTTTGGTCACTCGAATGGCCCTCGCCCTTCGACGTCAATGCCTCGCAGCCGATCCCGCTTTCTAGCAACGAGTTTTGGATTTCCTCTGGCGACGGGCAAGCGCTGGTCGAAGCGCATCGCGCCGGCGGGCGATGGGAAGTGCGGAAGGTCTGGGAAAACAACGGGATGAAGAACAAGTTCAACCCGTCGGTGCTCTACCAGGGTCACGTCTATGGGCTCGACAACGGCATCTTGGCGGCGTACGACGTCCGCTCCGGCGAACGCGACTGGAAGGGCGGCCGCTACGGTTTTGGACAAGTTCTGCTGGCGGACGGCCATCTGGTCGTGTTGACCGAAACGGGCGAGCTCGTGTTGGTGCGAGCCGTTCCCGAGTCGCATCAAGAGCTAGCACGCTTCCAGGCGCTGGAAGGGAAGACTTGGAACGTGCCCGCCTACGCGGATGGCCTGCTGCTGGTTCGCAACCAGACCGAGATGGCCGCCTATCGGCTGGAGCGATGACGCGCCGAGGTCTGTTGCTTGCCGCCTGCGCGCCTGCTCTCAGGGCCGAGGAGGTCCGAGTACGTGTGCTCGAGCTGTTCCATCCGGAGACGGCTGAAATTTCCGCGCTCGAGGGGCGGCGGATCAAGCTCGAGACCGAGGCCGGGGCGTGGACTCTCGAAGGCGCGCAGTCCTACCGAGCAACCTTGCAAGGCGGCGTAGCCCGCAGTTTGGCCGGGCCTGTGCGGGTACGGCTTGGTGGAAAGATTGAGCGTATCTATCCGGGCCGCCTCGAGATCACGCCTGAGGGGACCGAATTGCGTCTGGTCGCGACGCTTCCGCTCGAAGCCGCCGTCGCGGCGATCGTAGCGGCGGAGGCAGGCGCCTCTGCGCCTGAGGAGGCGCAAAAGGCCCAGGCGATCGCCGTACGCAGCTTCCTGCTCGCCGCCAAGGGCCGCCACGACGGTTACGCCTTTTGCGATACCACGCACTGCCACCATCTGACTGAATCTGAAGATCGCAGTGAAAGGGCGGCGGCTTCGACAGCGGGCCTATGTCTCTTCTATGGCGGCCGCCCTTTGGAAGCCCTCTCCATGCGCCGCTGTGGCGGCATTACGCGGACGCTCGACGAAGTGGGGCTTCGCGGGAGCGGGTACCCCTACTTTCCGGTTGCTTGTGAACCGTGCCGGCGCAACCCCTCGCCATGGACCCGCTCGTGGCCGATGGAGCAGGCGGACGCTGTAGTCGAACGTCCCGGCGCGGAAGCGGCCCGCTTGAAGGTCGTCCGCCGGCTAGGCTGGAGCGCCATCCCATCGAACGATTACAGCGTGCGGGTCGAGGCCGGGAAGGCGGTGTTCGAAGGCCGTGGCGAAGGGCACGGAGTTGGGCTCTGTCAATTCGGTGCGGCCGAGCTGGCCCGGCAGGGCTGGGACGCACGGCGTATCCTCGCGCACTACTTCCTCAACGCCACGGTGGCGTAGTCGTCGGGCCGGTTGCAACCGACCGCGCGTTTGCGCCCGCGGCCCTGCTGAGTCCAGGTTAGTCGTAACGGAGCTGGACGCCACGCTTCTCGAGCAACTCGCCGGTAGCGCGGTCGAGCGTGAGCAACGCGCGCCGGTAGGCGATCGACTGATCGACAAGATCGGCCTCGGCGCGCACCAGTGTGTCTTGCGCGGCGAGCACGAAGAAGGCGGTCGAGACGCCCAGGTCATACTTGCGTTCTTCAGCGTCGAGGCGCTTCTGCGCGAAGTCCTGCGCCACCGCCGCCTGCTGCACCGCGGCCTTGCTTAGCTCGACGCCCGCGACGGCTTGCAGCACGTCGAGGCGGATGTTCTGCTCGATCGAACGCAATTGGAACAAGTCGCGCTTCTTCTGAATGGAGGCATTGGCCAAATTCGCCGCCGCACGCCGGTTGCGCAAGGGCAGTTGGAGTGTCAGGCCCACTGAGTAGGTCGGAATGCCGAAGCCGAACAGCTGGCTCAACGCGTCGCCCAGACCGCCGGGAATGACCGTGACCGCACCGCCGCTGTTGATCAGCGAGCGGTCGTAAAACACGCCGCCGCGGCCGGTTGACGAGTAGAGACCGTTGATCGAGAGGTCGGGCCGCATTAGATTGGTGGCCTGCTTGATCGAGAGGTCGTCGACCTCGAGCGCCTGGCGACGCACCTCGAGCTCGGGCCGCATCCCCATCGCCGTCTCGACGAGCTGCTCGGCGTCGAGAGTGGGCGGCGAGGTAGGCGGCTCGGCGGATTCGGTCAGCGCCAAGGGCAGGTTACGGATGTCGGGGTGCAAATCCGCGCCGATCCAGCGCCGCACCGCGTCCTCTGCTTGCTGCAAGCGATAACGCGCCTGGGTGATCGCGACTTGTGCGGTGGCAAACTGCTGCTCGGGCTGGTAGATGTCGAGCGGAGAGATGTAGAAGCGCTACCTCGAGCTGCGGCGCGAGCGCTCGAGGAACGCCCGGTTGACGTCCACGCTGTTCTCCCGCACGCGCAGGTTCTCGCGCTGCGAGATGACTTCCAGTAAGCGCTCTCGGCTTGGAAGCAGCAGCTGGATGATTTGCTGCTGCACTCTGCGCGTGCGTCTGATCGAGCCGCGTTTCGGCGATATCAGAAAGGGCAGGCGCTGGACGCCGCGGCCGCGGTCGCGCAACAGGGGCTGTGTGACCTGCACTTGCAGCCCCTGGGTGACTGAGGGGTTGAAGGTGGTGAAGGCGCTGTTGTTCGAGCTGCGGTTGGTGCTGTAGGAGGTCTGGAACTGCGTGCCGGTATCGAAGGTCTGGTTGTAGGTCGCGCGGCCGACTTGGCTGAGGTTGCTCAGAATGGACGCGCCCTGCAGCACGGTGTTGGAGGGGGTGGTTGCGCGCTGCGCGTTGAAGCTCGCCGTGAAGCTTGGGTCGAACGGGCTCAGCGCGCTCGCGATGGCTTTTGCTGCTCGTAGACGGATAGCTTCTGCAAGTTGATGTCGGGGCTGTTAGCCATCACCAGCTCGACGTAAGCCTTGAGAGAGAGCTGCTGCCGTCGACCACGTAGTCTTCAGCTTGAGACGGCTTCGATCTCGACGGCTGAAGGGGGCGCCTGCCACATCTCCCGCCAATACGACTTGTCCGGGAAGACGGAGAACTGAGCCGGCGCCAGCGTAGAGGTAAGGGCCAGGATCGTGATGAGAGCAATCGAGCGCTGAAGCATAGTCAAAACCGTTTTCGTTGGGTTGTCGGCGGAGGCTTATTCGTAGCGAATGGCCTCGATCGGATCGAGCTTCGCCGCCTGCATGGCCGGGTAGATGCCGAACAGCAGACCGACGCCGACCGACACGCCGAAGGCGACGATGATGGAGATGGGCGTGACCACCGTGGGCATCTCCGCCGCGATGGAAATGATCTTCGCCGCCGCGACGCCGGCGGCGATGCCGAGCAGCCCGCCTAGGATCGAGATCAACACCGCCTCGATCAGGAACTGGCGGACGATGTCACGTTGCCGCGCGCCGATGGCGCGGCGGATACCGATCTCGCGCGTGCGTTCGAGCACGGTGGCGAGCATGATGTTCATGATGCCGATGCCGCCGACGATCAGCGAGATTGAAGCGATGGCGATCATCACGATCTCGAAGATCTTCTGTTGCTGGCGCTGTTGCGCGAGCAGGCCGGCCGGCACGGTAATCGAGAAGTCTCCGGCGTCGTTGTGGGTCGCCGTCAGAATGGCGCGCACGATCTCGGCCGTCTCGATGGGGTCCGCGCCCGTCTTGACGCGGATGAAGATACCGTCGATCTCGTCTTTGAGGTAGCTGTTGTTGTCCTCGAAGCGGCGCATCACCGAGTTCAACGGCGCGACAACCAAGTTGTTGCGGTCGTCGGTCTCGAGCCCTTCGATGTCAGCCTCGGCGGTGGCGGCCGGCGCCATCACCCCCACCACGCGCAGCCACACTTCGTTGATCTTCACGTATTTGCCGACGGCCGAGCCATAGCCGAGCAGGGACACCTTGGCCGCCTCGCCCAGCACGCAGACCGGAGCCGAGCGCAGGTTCTCTTCTTCGTCGAAGAAGCGTCCCTCGAGCAGCTTGACCGAGTAGATGTCGGTGTAGTTCGGCATCACACCGATCAACTGCGGGATCTCCTGGTCGGTGCGCGGCAGCACGTTGGAGGGAGTAAAGGATTTGCGCGGCGAGAGCGCCTCGATGTTGGGTGTGTTCTCGGCGATCGCGCGGTAGTCGCGGAAGGTCAACCCGGGCGAGATCTGCCGCACGGCGAGCAGTGTGTCTCGGTCGATCGCCTCTTGCGCTTCGACGATGATGTTGTTCACGCCGAGCAGCTCGATGTACCGGATCGCCTCCTGCTTGCCGCCCTCGGTGATCGACAGCATGGAAATGACCGCGCCGACGCCGAAGATCATGCCGAGCATCGTCAGCAGCGAACGGAGCTTGTGAGCCAGCAGGCTCGCCAAGCCCATCCACAGCTCGGGCAGTACGCTTGGAATTGGGAACGCCACCTTAGATCATCCCTCCGCGGCCGCCGGGCATGCCGCCGCCGGGAACGCCAGTCTTGGGAGCGCCGCCGGACTTCTTCTTCGGAGTCTTTTTCTCCCGCCGCTCCGATGCGGGCGGCTCGAGCGAAATCATGTCGCCCTCTTCGAGCCCTGAGGCGATCACTACCTGGGACTCCGAGCGCCGTCCGAGCTCGACCGAACGCCGCTCCAGCGTCTTGCCGTTCCAGAGGTAGACGATGTGGCCTTGCGGCGTGTCGAAGACCGATTGGTATGGCACGTAGAGAACGTCCTTCATCGAGTCCACGATGATTTCGGCGTCGGCCAGCAGGCCGGGCCGCAAAAGAATCTCGACGTCGGAGCCTTCCTCAGGCGGACGAGGCAGTGTGGCCGCTTTACGTTGCGCCGCGGTGAACTCGCCCGCCGCGGCGGATCCGGATCCGCCGCCTGGGCCGCCTGCTCCTGGGCCCGCCGCTCCACCGGGACCGCCGCCATTCTGCCCGCCGCCCTGACCACCAAACTGCGAGCGCATCTGTTGGAACAAGTTGCGGCGCTCTTCCTGGCTCAGCTCGGAGATGTCTTTGCCTCCGGAGAGCTCTTGCAGGCGCTTCTGCATCTCAGGCGACATGCGCCGTTGTCCGCCGCCGCCTTGGCCACCCGCGCCCCCGGCTTGACCGCCGCCGCCCGCGCGCGCTCCTGCACCGCCTGGGCCGCCACCTGCGCGTCCCGCCGCGCCTGCCCCGCCGGGCCTGCCGCCGCCCGGTCCGCCTGCACCCGGTAGGCCCGGGGCAGCCGCAGGACGCGGACGCGAGCCGAAGCCCTGTGCGGCGTTGACGCGCGCCGTCGCCAAGATGCGCTCGATCTGGTCCGGCTTGGCGCCGACGTTCTGCAGCAACTGGCGCATGTCGATTCCCAAAATCGCGTCAAACTTCTTGGTCGCCTCGCCGCGGAAGACGTTCATCGAGGCTGTCGTTCCCAGCCGTTTCACGGTTCCCTTGATCTCGCGACCGGGGAGAGCGTCGAGACGGATGACGGCTTCCTGGCCTTCGCGCAGGTTCGCGCGCTCGACCTCTTCGACCTTAGCGATCAGCTCCATCTCGGAAAGGTCTAGCAATTGAGCGACCGAAATGCCCGCCGGGATCTGATCGCCTTCGCGAATGGTCGGCGTCGTGGTACCGAAGCCGCCGCGGCCGCCTGAGCGGTTCTCCAGGATCGACACTAGTCCGGAGATCGGCGCAAGCACGCGCGCCTGCTCGATGCGGCGCCTCTCGCGGTCCACATCGAGCTCTGCTTTCTTCAGCTGTTCGCGCAACACGGCAAGCTCGGCCTCGCGCTGGGTGAGGCGGTTCTTGATGTCCTCTTCCAGCTTGGTCTTGCGCGCTTTGGCTTCTTCGAGGCTCAGCTCGTTCTTGCGTGCATCGATGCTCGAGAGCAGCTCGTTGCGGCGCACTTCGAGCTCGTAGCGGCGGACCTGGAAGTCGGCCTTGACGATCTCGACCTCGTCCTGCGTCTTGCGTATCTCGAGCTCGGTTTCCGCTTGTTTGAGCTGCTCCTTGATCTTGTCCACCGAGAGTAGATCGTCCTCAAGGGCGGCCACACGTTCTGAGTCGTCAAGCTCGACGATCAGGTCGCCGCGTTGGGCAAGCGAGCCCGGAGGCGCGAGCTGGATGACTTGCGATTGTGATCCTAGATTGGGCGCGGTAAGCGTAAGCGAGCGCACCGCGCGCAGCTCGCCGCGCAGATGGGTGGCGACAGTCAGATCGCCGCGTTTGACCTCCACCAGGGCGAGCTCGTCCACGGCTTGGTCGCCGGGCAACTGCTGCACCAGGTAGTACGCGCCGGCGACCACCGCGGCCACTACGATCAGCAGTATCAGGCGGGCTATGAGTTTCTTCATCGCGATTCGTTGTCCCGTGGTCTCTAGCGCTCGGCGTTCGTGTCGCGAAGCCCTGGGTTCTCTAGGGCGATCTCATCGCCTTCGTCCAGCCCGGAGGTCACCACGATTTCGTTTGAGTTCCTCGAGCCGACTTCGATCGGCTGGGCCCGGAAGCCCGAGCCGGTCTTGACGAAAACGGTTGGCTTGCCGTCGACCTGAAAGCTCGCCTTGACCGGAATCACCATGACGTCGCGGTCCCTTTCGACGACCACGTCGACGGTGGCGCTCATGCCGGGACGCAGCCGCGGATCGAGCTTGTCGATGGAGGCCAGGGCCGGGAAATTCTTGTCGGGCGGAATACGGCGAAACACCAGGGTGGCGATCGGGCTGAGCCAGTCTACCTTTCCCGTCAGTTGCGCATCCGGGACGGCGTCGACCCGAATTCGACACTCCAGCCCTTCGTGTACGCGCCCGCGATCGATCTCTTCGAGGCGGAAGTTCACCCGCAGCGAGCTCAGGTCGGGGATCTCGGCGATCACGGCGCCGGTCCAAACCGTGTCGCCTTCTTGGAACGGCGGGCGGCTGGTGCCGAACGAACCCTGGGCGCGGTTATTGTCCATGATCTGGATCACGCCGTCGACGGGGCTGCGCAGCTCCATGCTGCCCAAATAAGTCTTCGAAAGGTCGCGGTCGCGAACCGCCTTGCTCAGCCTTTCTTCGAGCCGAGCGAGGTCCGCCTTCTGCGAAATGTCGGTCGCCTCGGAGGTCGTCTGGGCCTTGCGAAGCTCGCCCTGCATGATGTCGACGTCGATTTTGGCCTTCTCCGCTTCGATCTCGGCGAGGATTTCCTGCTTGCTCGCTTCGAGGTTGGCGCGTTCGAGGTTGTATTTCGACTCCATGACGAGCAACTCGTTCTGCTCGTCTACGATCGAGTGCTGCGCGTCCGCCTGCTTGATCTCGCTTTCGACCTGGCGCACGGTGGTGTCGCGTGTGACGTAGAGGTCTTCCTGAGCGGCTGCGTCGAACGCCACGACGACCTGCCCTTTGCGAACGGGCTTGCCATTTTCGGCTAACTGCACAATTTTCAGGTCGGGCGTCTGCGGCGCAGTGATCTGGACCGAGCGCGCACTCTCGAGCTCGCCGCGGCTCGAAACCGTGGTTACGAAGTCGCGGCGCTCCACCCGCGCCGTCGGAATCTCCGGCGGGGGAGGATCATAGAGCTTCAACCCCGCGAAGCTCGCCGCGGCGCCGAGGCCGATCAGCAGGATCCAGCGCAGGATGGGTTTCGATTTTCCCTGTTTCGCCATCGCAATCTCGTTCTAATCTCTTGGGCGTCTGCCGACGCTACTTGGTTGCAGGTGGCGTCTCCAGGGCGATCTCTTCGCCCGGCTGAAGCCCTCGCGCCACCGCGACCTGCGTATCCGTCTTCGAGGCGATCTCCACCGGACGGCGCTCGAACACGTTCGCTGCCGCCGGACCGTACCCGCACGAACCACGAGTCGCCATCCTGCTCGAGCGCCTCGCGGGGGCGATTACCACCTCCTCGTGAGTCGTCAAGTGGATGTCAGCGCTGGCCGAGAGGTCCGGAATGATCAGCTCGCTCGAATCGAGAATCTTGACGGTGACGGTAATCTCGCGCACGTAGTCGCCCGTTCCGGTGCGCGAGCGGCCATCGCCGCCGCCGCCGGTCATGGCTGCGATTGACTCGACTCGGCCGCGCCACACCTTTTCCGGGTACGCATCGAGCCGCACATCGGCTGTGGCGCCAACGCGGATCTTTTGGCTGTCGGCCTGATTCACACGCGCTTCGAGCACCATCGAGCTCGGGTCGACGATCTGCATGAAGTAGGCGCCGGGGTAAACCTCGTCTCCGAGCGCCACCTGCGCAAATGTGCCGCCGCGGAAGATCGTTTGCATCACGACCACGCCCGGAATGGGGCTGTGGATCTCGAGATACTGCGCGTTGAGCTCGGCGCGTTTGAGGTCAACTTCTTCCTGGGATTTATCGATCTCGGCTTGCCGCAGGGCCGCGGCGTGCGCATCCTCGAGCAGCTTCACTTCTTGTTCGAGCTGTTTGTAGGCGGCCTCAGCTTGTTGCGCGACGTTCTTGAGCACCTCGGCTTCGATCTCAGAGCGCACCTCGGCGGTCCGCAGATCCATCTTGGCCTTCTCGTACTCGGCCTTGGCGGTGACCATCTCTTGGCGCTTGGTCTCCATCTCGATCATCAGCTTGGCGCGCGTGCTTTCGATCAGGGCGTTGGCCTGCACGACGTTGGCCTGCTGGTCGTCAATCAACTGTTGCTGCGATTGGCGGTCGAACCCGGCCACCATCTGGCCTTTCTGGACCGTAGAGCCAGGCGCTGCCATCTCGATGATCGTCAGGCCGCCGCCGCTCGAGCTTCCACCCCCGCCACCGCCTCCGCCTGCTATGCCGGCGCCGCCCGCGCCGCCTTGCGAGCGGCGTCCGCGACGGATCTGCGGCGCCCGAATCGCCGCAAAGGATTGCGCGGAGATCGTGCCCGACAGCCGGATAGTCTCTTCGAGATCGCCGGTCGACACCTTGGCCGTACGCACCAGCGCAGCCCCGGGACCTCCGCCGCTGGTCGAAGTGACCGCGTTGGCTGCGCCTTCCACTTGCTGAAACAGCCACCAGCCGGCCCCTGCACCCAGCAGCAACAGGACCAGCGCCATGAACCCGCCCGGCCCCTTGGGCGCAGGCGGCGGCGGTTCCTCTACCGGAACCGGCCCGGGCTTCGCGGGTTGCGGTGAAGGCAGAGGCGCGCCCGCCGATCCGATCGGCTCGGGCAACTCACGCGGATGCTGTTGTGCGCTCATGGCCTTTGTAGGGGCGTTCGTTTGGCGTCGAGGTGACGCCGGCGGCAAAAAAAGTCGGCCGTAATCTTAAGACGACCGCCGCGGGGTTAGGTTATCGCTGCGGGTCCAAAATCCGGGCGTGAAGCCCCCTAAAACGGATACCATGACCTGTGGCTCGCTGCGCCCGCGCGCTCGCGAGAAATAAGGACGACTATGCCTCCCCCCAACGGTTCGAACGGCGGCTCAAATGGCGGATCGCGCAGCTTTGACGATCTCGCCGAGCAGATCCTCGACCAGTCGCGCGCCATCGAGGAGCTCGCCGAGTCCGCCCTCGCCGCCCCGGACGACCCACGCAAGATTGCGGAGGCCGAGCGGAGGCTTGACGGGTTTTTCGAAGTTGACGAAGCCAAGGCGGCGGCAATGCTCACCTCCGCACTCGAAATCGACCCGGGCTGTGTCGAGGCTTTGACGATCACCGCGCGCGCCCTGGACGACCCCACCGACGCCACGATCCTGCTCGAGGCCGCGGTACAGGTGGCCGAGCGCCGCCTCGGCGAAAAGATGTTCAACGAGATGAAGGGCAAGTTTTGGGATATCCCGCAGACGCGCCCCTACATGCGGGCGCTCCTCGCCCTCGCCGAATCCCAGATGGACGAGATGGATTACGGCAGCGGGTTGGACTCCTACTTTCGGCTGATCGACCTCTCGGAGAGCGACGCTTTGAACGTCCGCAATACGCTCACTGGGGCGCTGCTGGCGGCCGACCAAGTCGAGCGTGCGCGGGCAATCGCCTTCGATCGCTTTGGCTCGGAAGACTCGCCGTCGCTGCTATGGTCGCGGACTCTGATCTTATACCTGGAGCGGGATTTCGATGGCGCCGCCGACATGCTCGAGCGTGCGCGTGATGCCAGCCCCGATGTCGAGCCGTATCTCCTCGGCGAGCTCGAGCTCGCCGAGGAGCCGCCGCCGATTGATAGTTCGGTAGCCGCCGACGTGGCTGATCTGATCGCACGCGACCAGATCGTGGCCTGGCGCTCCCGGCCGCTCTCGCTGATTTGGCTCAAGGTGGGAGGCAAGCCGGGGGACGACCGCTACTTCGGCGCCCTCACGGACCCGGATCTGGATCTTCTCGGCGGTTTCGACGACGACGACCTGTTTGAAGACGATGATTTCGACGACCTCGAAGACGACGAGAAGCCGTATCTGCTCAACTGACCGCTCGCGGCGATGAGCCTGCTCCACAAAACCCGTGTTGTGCTCGAGATGATCAAGTTCGAGCACTCGATTTTCGCGCTGCCGTTCGCCCTTACGGCCGCGCTACTGGCTCTGCGCGGCCTGAATCTGGCGGCGTCCGAAATCGCCTGGAAGCTGGTCTGGATCGTCGTCGCCATGGTGGCGGCGCGGTCGGCGGCGATGGCGTTCAACCGCGTAGTCGATGCCGATATCGACGCCCGCAACCCGCGCACAAAGATGCGCGCCATCCCGGCCGGGCAGGTTTCTCGCGCCTTCACCTGGGGCTTTATCTCGATCTGGTCGGCGATCTTCATCGGGGCGGCGGCGATGCTCAATCCGCTCTGCCTGAAGCTCAGCCCGGTCGCACTCGCGATCGTGTGCGGGTACTCCTACACCAAGCGCTTCACCTCGCTTTCTCACTTGGTGCTGGGCTTGGCGTTGGGCATTGCACCGTTAGCCGCCTGGATCGCCGTACGCGGATCGTTCGAGCCAGCGATTCTGCTGCTCTCAGCCGCGGTCATGCTCTGGGTCGGGGGCTTCGACATCATCTATTCGTGCCAGGACGCAGAGTTCGACCGCGCGGCCGGTCTGCGCTCGATCCCGGCGCGGCTCGGCGTGCGCAGGGCGCTGATGCTCTCGCGTCTGTTCCACGTGGCGATGATCGCCGTGCTGGTTTGGCTCTGGAGCTTGATGCATCTAGGCTGGGCCGGGCTCCTGGGCGTCGTCGCGGTTGCGGCGCTGCTCGTCTGGGAGCATTCGCTGGTTTCCGCTGACGACCTGTCGAAGGTCGATGCGGCGTTCTTCACCGTCAACGGCTACGTCAGCGTGCTGTTCTTCCTGTTCTGGGCTGTGGACGCCACCCTTCTTTGAAGCGGCCGCAAAGGGTCCCACAGCACAGAATCGCGGAGGCCGACGGTGCTACCCTGAGGCCCATGCGGAGATTCATCCTGGTTTTGGCGGCGCTGTTCGTGGCCGCTCCCTTCGCTCTTGCGGAAGAAGCGCACGTCGTGCCGGGAGTCGAGCTCGAGCAATCGCTCGAGAACGCCGCCGCCACCCGCCGCCAGAACGAAGCCGATCTCGAGCGCTTGATGGCGCACGAGGAAGTCGAACAAGCTGCCGCCGAAGCCGGCATCGATCTGGAGCAAGTCCGCCAGGCCGTCCCGCAGCTTGACGATGAGACCCTGGCCGAGCTCTCGGCCCGCGCCCGCGAGCTCGAAGACGATGTCGCCGGCGGCTTCGTGGGCGGGATTCTCATCATGTTGATCCTGATTTTGATCATCGCCGTTCTGCTGGCGGTGTACGTTATAGATTGAGTCTCCGCCTTATGTACCGCCTCGCTCCCGCCCTGCTCCTGACCGCCGCCCTGTTGCCCGCGCAGCTTTCCAAGGAAGCCAACGCCGGCTACAAGACCGCCGAGGACCGCGCGCGCGTCGCGCAGTCGCTGCAATCGGACGAGCGTGAGCAACGCCAGAAGCCGCGCGAGCTGCTTGCCTCCATCGGAGTGAAGAAGGGCCAGACGATCGCCGATATCGGGAGCGGACCGGGTTTCATGGAGCCCTACTTCCTCGAAGCGGTCGGGCCGACCGGCAAGGTCTACGCTGAAGACATCCAGCAGGACTTTCTCGATCAAGTCAAGGCTAAGATCAAGGAAAACGGCTGGAAGAACGTCGAAACCATCCTTGGCGGTCAGACCAATCCGAACCTACCAAAGGGCAAAATCGATCTCGCTTTCATTCTCGACGCCTACCACCACTTCGAGGACCCGCCAACGACGCTGGGCCACATCCGCGAGAGTCTCAAGCCGGGCGGTCAATTAGCCGTCATCGATTTCTACCGCAGCCGGCCGCACCCGACGATGTCGAAAGAACGGCTCGAAGGCCACATTCGCGAAGACCGGGACGGCTTCGCCGCTGAGATCGAAAAGGCCGGCTTCAAGCTGGTACGCACTTTCGACCACCTGCCTTATCAATACGTGCTGTTGTTCGAAGCGGCGAAGTAGCCGTTCAACCGCTACTCGGTCGGAAAGTCGGCGATCAGCTCATGGATGCGGCGGAGCCGCTCGAGCAGTCCGGCGAGTTTGTCGAGTCGTAACGCGTTCGCGCCGTCGGAAAGGGCCTTAGCCGGCTCCTGGTGCACCTCGAAGAACAATCCATCGACGCCCGCCGCCGCGCCGGCTCGGGCCAACGTTTCGATGAACTCAGGCTGCCCGCTGCTCGCACCCTGGCCCGCGCCCGGCAGTTGCAGGCTGTGGGTCACGTCGAGAACGGTGGGGTAGCCAAATCCGCGCATGACCTGTAGTCCGCGGAAGTCGACGACGAGATTGTTGTAGCCGAAGCTCGCACCCCGTTCGGTGAGCAGGATGCGCTGGTTACCGGTGGAGGCGACCTTGTCGCCGGCATGCTGGAAGTCCCACGGTGACAGGAACTGGCCCTTTTTGATGTTGATGGCGCGGCCGGTGCGCCCCGCAGTCAGCAGCAGGTCCGTCTGGCGGCATAGGAAAGCTGGAATCTGCAAGACGTCGCAGACGGCGGCGACCGGCTCGATCTGCACCGTCTCGTGAACGTCTGTCAGCACCGGCATCCCGGTCTCGCGTTTGACCTCCGCGAGAATGCGCAAGCCCTCCTCGAGCCCTGGACCCCGATAGGAGGAGGCGCTCGTGCGGTTGGCCTTGTCGTAAGAGGCCTTGAAGATCAGCGGCACGCCCGTGTCGGAGGAAATTCCGCGCAGGGCGAGCGCTGTCTTGACTGCGTGCTCTTCGGACTCGATCACGCACGGGCCGCAGATGGCGAACAGCTTGCCGCCGCCGGCCTGCACGTCGCCAATGGAGAAGGCTTCCAAAGCCTTTACGCCTGCCCGATGCGGTGCAGCTTGACCAGATCGGTACGTCCGCCCACGGTAAGCGGCGTGCCGCAGACGACGACGATCAAATCGCCGACCTCGGCCCAGTGCAGGTTGCGCATCATGGAGTCCACCAGCGAGACCAGGCCGTCGAGGTCCTCGACTTCGCGAATGTGCTTCGAGCGCACGCCCCACAGCAGCTTCAGCCGGTGGCAGACGTCCTCGTGGCGCGAAAACGCGGCGATGCGGCAGGTGGGATGGTGCTTGGAGACGAGCTTTGCTGAGTAGCCCGTCTCGGTGTAGATGACGATGTATTTGGCGGAGAGCTTCTCGGCCAGGCGCGCCGCCGAGTGCGCCACTTCGATCGAAAACTCCTCCTCGGCGCGCGGCGCCTTACCGAGCTCGAGGTTTGGGGCGGTGATCGAGCTCTCGGCCGCTTCGATGATCTTGGACATCATGCGCACGGTCTCGATCGGATATTTTCCGGCGGCCGTTTCGGCGGAGAGCATCAGGCAGTCCGAGCCATCGAAGACGGCGTTGGCCACGTCGCTCGCCTCGGCGCGCGTGGGCGAAGGGTGCTCGATCATCGACTCGAGCATCTGCGTTGCCGTGATCACGGGCTTGCGCCAGCGTGCCGCCGCTTCGATGATCTTTTTCTGCGCGAGGGGGACTTGCCAAGGATTGAGCTCAACGCCCAGGTCGCCCCGGGCCACCATCACGCCGTCGGCCGCGTCCAGGATCGCTTCGAGATCCTCGAGCGCCTGCGGCTTCTCGATCTTGGCGATGATGTGGGTGGATTTGCCGGCCCACTCGATCAAGTTGCGCGCCAGTTGCACGTCTTTGGCGCGCCGCACGAACGATTGTGCGACATAGTCGACGTCCTGCTCGAGCGCGAAACGGAGGTCGTCTTTGTCCTTCGCCGTGATAGACGGCACTCGCATGTCCGCCCCTGGCACGTTCACGCCCTTGCGCTCGCCGAGCTCGCCGTCGTTGAGCACTTCGCAGATCACGTCTTCGCCGTCGAGCCGGTCCACCTTCAGGTGCAGCGCGCCGTCAGCGAGCAGGATCTTGTCGCCCGGTTCGACGTCCTGGGCGAGCGAATCGTAGTCGAGAGAGACTGTCTCGCCGTCACCCAGCAACTCCCGCGGCGTCAGCCGTAGCCGTCCGCCGGCGCGCAGCTCGACCGGGCCGCCGCCTTCGAGCTTTCCCGTGCGCACCTTTGGACCCTGCAGGTCGGCCACGATCGGCGTCATCTTGTCGCGTTCGGCCGAAGCTGCGCGCAGGTTGGCGATGCGATCGGCGTGAGTTGCGTGGTCGCCGTGGGAAAAGTTCAGGCGCGCCGCGCTCATTCCCGCGTCCAGCAACTCGCCGATGCGCTCGCGGCTGCCCGTTGCGGGGCCCAGCGTGCAGAGAATCTTGGTCTTTGGCATTCCGCTTTTGTCGCCTCTTCGAGCGACGTCCCGCTCCAGGGACTTATCGGCTCAAACGGTTCCGGACTCGCGATCCGTGGCGAGTAGCTTCAACGCAACTTTCTCGAGCTCTCCCGCCAGCTCGACGTCGAATCCTGTAACTCCGCCGACATCGTGCGTCCACAAGGTCACATCGACCTTGCCGTAGACGTTGCGCCAGTCCGGGTGATGGTTGAGCGCTTGGATTTGCGTCGCAGCGGCGGCCATGAACCCGAAGGCGTGTGTGAAATCGGGGAACTCGTACTTGCGGTGCAGCTTGCCGTCACACAGTTCCCAGCCCGGCAACTCGGCGAGGGCGGCCTCTATCGCTTCAGAAGAAAGCTTCTTTCGGCTCGGCATTCTCTTCAGTGTAAGCCCGCGCGGCTAGCTTGCTACACTCCGCACGATGCGCCGGCGCCATTTCCTGCAAACTCTCACTCTTGCCTGCTCGACCCCCTTCGCGGCTTTGGCCAAGGCTGCCCCGGAGGAGTTTCGGGGGGTTTTCCCCATCATGCAGACTCCGTACAGCGACGATGGAGCTCTGGATCTCGAGACGCTCGCCAAGGAGACGCAGTGGCTTGGGCGCACCGGGTGCCACGGCATCGTTTGGCCTCAGCTCGCGAGCGAGTATGCTCGCCTGAGCTTCGACGAGCGCATCGCGGGAATGTCCGCCATCGTCGAGGCGAATCGCGGCCTGCGGCCCAAATGCGTGCTGGGCGTCCAGGCCGAAGATGCCGAGACGGCCGTCCGCTACGCCAAGCACGCCGACAAGATCCGTCCCGATGCGATTATCGCCATCCCGCCGCGCAAGGGCGATCAGCATGAGTTCGATCTCGAGACGATGCGCGCCTACTACAAGGCAATTGGCAAGGCCACGGATTTGCCTCTGTTCATGCAAGCTATCGGCGATGTGTCCGTCGAATTCATCCTCGGATTGATGCGCGAGGTTCCAACGCTCCGCTTTGTGAAGGATGAAGCCGGGCACACACTCTATCGCATTACCGAGTTCGAGCAAGTCGACCCGGAGCGCCGGCCGGCGCTGTTTACCGGCGGTCACGGCAAGACGCTGATCGACGAGATGGCGCGCGGCTCCTCCGGCAACATGCCCGCGGCTTCGGTCGTCGACCTTTACGCCGACTGCTGGGACTTGTGGCACCAGGGACGGCGCGGAGAAGCGATCGACGTCTTCTCGAAGATCATGCTCTTCGTCACGCAGTTCGGCTCGTACGGGCTCGAATCGCTCAGCTACGTTTTGTACCTGCGCGGAGTCTTTCCAAATTGGAAAATCCGCAGTCCGCGCGCGAACCCGATGGACGCCCAGGCCATGGAGGCGCTCGAGCGCAGCTATGAGTTCGTCAAACCCTACTTGAGGGCTTGACGCCCGAAAACAACGGAAAGGGAAGGCCTAGGCGACGCCGCCCAGAGCACGGAACGAGCCGGCGCTACGGGTGTTGAGCGAGAGGAACTCGAGCAGCAGGATCATCTTGTGGCTCGAACCCGAGCACGACCCTGACAACTTCTCGAATCGCTCGATGCAGCGAGCGGCCAAATCGCGGGTTTGGCCGGCTTTCAATTCTGGATCGATGCAGCTTGCGCCAATGAATTCGGCGATGTATTGCAGTTCGTCTGCGGACAAACCTTCCAAAAATCGTCGCGCTGCGCCTCTTCGGTTACTTTCCGCCAGTCCGCTAAGCGCTTGGACGAGGGCGGTTCGATCGACGGAGGTGCGGGCGTGAATTCTGGGCAAGGGCGGGAACCTCGATACCAGTAGACGGTCTCTTCATTATCCCGCCCACGCCGCTCCACCGCAACTTATGCCGCAGGAAACATTGAAGATAGGGCCACCACTGGGCGGTAGTGGCTAGAAGTCCCGCCCCAGCAGGGCCTCTCGCGCTTGGCTCCACTTTGCGGCAAACTCTTCCCTTGACAGCGTCGGACGGGCGTTGTCTGTCGCGACGTCCTCGTAGAGTGATACCCAGGAGCGGCAACCTTGATAGCGCCGGTCGAATGGGATTCGAACTGGGTGCGGAAGCTCGAAAACGCGCACCACGACCAAAAATAGCGGCAAATCCGGCCGATAATCGTAGCGTTTTTCGAAGAGCTCCCGGGTCCAAACGTGGGTCTGCGGGTGTTCTATGAACGGCGTGAGGTCGGCTGGCGCGGGGACAATGTCGTGCACTTCGCCCAGATAGCGCAACTGCAGGGTGGAGGCATCGGGCGGTTGTAGCGCATCGAAACGCTCGCGCCAAGCCGGTTGTAGCGCCTCAAGGTGCTGATGCTCCCACGTTGGAAACAACAGGAACCTCCGGTGCAGCAGCTCGAAACCACGCTTGCCTTCGGCGATGCCGCCCTTGCGCAACAGAAACGTTTGTCTACCCTCTGCAAGGGCGTCGATGACGATCGCCCACTCTTTAAGAGCGATGTTCATACCAACAGCCTAGAGCTCGACGGCGCGCTTCTCGGCTGCACTCCGGTAGACGGCGCAGGCCATTTCGACCGCGCGCAGCCCATCGAACGAAGTCACCGGCGGTTCGCCGGCCCCCAGGCAAGCGTCGACGAACAAGCGATCTTCCACAGCGAAACCCCACTTGGCCGGGATGTCGAGACCGGCGAAGTGCTCCGATTGCGTCGCCTGCTCGAGGCCCATGCGGTACTGGATGGACTCCATTTCGAGCGTCTGGATAGTGGAGTATTCGCCGTAGATCTCGAGGCTTTCGTAAGGGAAGAACCAGCTCGCGTCGGCCGAAGTGACGAAAGTGGCGTGCAAGCCGGAGTGAAACTCGACCAGCATCGAGAAGTCGTCCTTGCGGCTCTGGCGAGCCTGGATGGAGGCGACTTCGCCGAACTGGAAGCGCATCATGTCGAACATGTGGATCGGCGTTTCGTAGAGGAAACCGCCGGTGATGGCTTCATCGCCGGTCCAGACCGGGTTGAGCAACTCGCCGCGATTCATCTTGATGTGCGCGCAATGCGCGCCCGTCTGTGCGGCGAGCGCCTTGGCGCGGACGTAGACGTTGGCGAAGCGGCGGTTGAACCCGACCTGGAAGACCGAGCTTGTCGTCGAGGCCACTTGATGGATGCGGTGCGCGTCTTCGAGAGTGGTCCCCATGGGCTTCTCGCAAAAAACGTGCTTGCCTGCGTCGATCGCGAGCAGCGCCATCTCGGCATGCGTCGTGTTGGGCGAGGCCACATAGATCGCCTCGCATTTCGAGAACAGCTCGTCGAGGCTTGTGACTGCGAGCGCGCCGGCTCGGCTCCGGTCGACGTCATAGATCCCCGCGATCCGGACGCGGGAATCCTGTTCGAGGTTGCGGCGGTGGATGCCCGCGATGAAGCCGGCGCCAATGAATCCAATCTCGAGCGGCAATCGAATCTCTCCGGGAAGGTTTTGAACAGAAGGTAGAACCCAGCGCAGTGCGGGTGCGTACCCTAATATAGGATCGCCCGTCCGCGACTGTCATCTTTGGAGCAGTTATGTTGAACCGCATTTGGTTTCATCGCGCGGCGGCTTGCGCCCTCGCGCTCACATCGCTTTCGCTTTGCGCCTTCGGGCAGCGCATCGGTCGCAGCCGTAGCGGCGAGGTTTCGCTTGCCGTGGAGGCTTCGGCCCGTTTCTTTCCCTTGGCGGAAGGCAATTCCTGGACCTACAACATCGACCGGTTCGGCCCCGAGGAGGGTGTGACGGTCAGCGTCGGCGCTCCGGTCGAGATGCACGGAGTGGCCTATTTCCCGGTTCGTGGCTTTGCTGCGGATGAGGCGCTGTTGCGCGCCGACGCCAACGGACGCGTGTTGCAGTACATCGCCGAAGAGGGTCGCGAGGCTCTTTGGTACGACTTCAGTCTCCCCATCGGCGGGACCTGGACGCCGCAAACGCCTGACGATTGCACCGGACCTGCGACCATTGGTGCCCGCAACGAAACGGCGAGCCTGCCCGCGGGAGTGTTCCGGGAGACCGTCACAGTCGAATACGGACCTGGCGGGTGCGCCGACGCTGGAATCGGCGAGGAAGTCTTCGCTGCCGGCATCGGTTTGGTCCGGCGCACTGAAACCACGATTGCCGGACCTCGCACCATGCAACTCGCGCGGGCTCGCGTGGGCGGGCGAACCATCGAGAGCGCAGGCCTGAGCTTTTCAGTCAAAATCGACCGGCCAAGCTACGTCCATGGGGCGAATGGCGTTGCCGCCACGCTCCACGCTTCCGTCACAGCCGAGAACTCGAGCGACATCCCGCTGGCGCTGACTTTCCCGTCCCCGCAGTTGTTCGATCTGTCGATACGCAACGAAAAGGGGGAAACGGTCTACACGTGGTCGGCGGACAAGCTCTTTCCGGCGGTTGTGACGGACATTACGCTCGGTCGGCGCGTTTTCGAGGTTGAGATTCCACTTGAAATTAGCGGCCGGCCGTTGCCCGACGGCATGTATGTGGTCGAGGCCTGGATGGTGCAACCCCGAGAAAAGCTTTATTCTGGGTCGGTTCCGTTCATGATTAGGAGCGGTACGGAATAGCCCCAAGCCGAAACGAAGGGGTGCGTTTTCGTTCGATTTCGCGAAAACAGGTCTGCTAATCTGGGCTTGCGCGCCCTTCTATGCTATTTCAGCGAGGAAGGCTGTGTCCCCCAAAGCACCTGTTTCGATCGAACGACTTCGCGCCCTTCGCCAATCCCCCTCATCGAGCCCAGGAGGCTCAGAGCCTTGGTACACGGTTTCAGGAAAGGAACCTGCGGAGCCACCTCCCGGATTTGTCCGCGAAAACCTGGGCCTGCTCGTCCTGGCCGCCGGGGTAGTCATCGCTCTCATTTTCTTGGCCTGGGCCTTCGTCGACCGCTATCAACGGCTTGCCGCTGAGCTGGACGAGACCAGATTGGCGCTCGTTTCGGCGACGGAAGAAGTCTCTCGCACCCGGGCTGAGTTGGCCGAGGCGACCGTGATCCACGAGTTGTGGAGCATCGGTTCGCGCTTCGGGGAGACCAGCGCAGCCGCTTGCGGCGCCGAGGACGACCAGAATCGCGTTCGGGCCGCGACCGCGGAAGCTCTAGAGATGTGGTCCGACTCGGCCGTTCGCTCGGAGGTCGACCTCGAGAGCTCGCTGCTGCCGGTCTTGCGCTCACTCGAGAAGCAAGGCGTGCACGTCGCCGGCGCCAATTTGCCCGCGGGCGTTTTGGCTCAGTACCGTCGCTTCCGCCGCGACACGCTCGGAGATACGATCCTGCTCGATCCCTCCCGTATCGCCGACTCGCAGAGCCGCACGGCGGTGCTCGAGCTTTTCCGCAGCGTCGGGGAAGGAAGCCTCGACCCGGCGAAGACGACGCTCCTCTACCGCTTCGACGACTACGGCAAGGTTTCCTACCGTGTAATCCAAGGGGCGGCGGATGCCTCGCTGTTGCAGGCCAAGCTTGCCGATGATCCGCGAGCGGAGCCCGTCACGGTCTCAGCCGCTGAGTTCCCTTGCCAGTAGGCTACTGCACCGTCAACGCGTAGGGGCTCAGCGCCAACACCCCGCCTTCCGCAAGCGCCGGCCAGGCGGAGGCGAAGCGTAGGCGTTCGCGCAGGAAGGCCGGGAGCGCCGGCGCTTGTGCCATCCCGTTCTGCTCGAGCAGGATCTCGAGGAAGCTCTTCGGCTTCGGATAGGCGATCAGGCTGACATCCTCGTTCGGGTCGAGCCCGGCCTTCTCCTTCACCAGGGCGAGGGCGCGATCCAATCCGCCGAGCTCGTCGACCAGCCCCACCTGAAGGGCTTGCGAGCCGAGCCAGACCCGGCCCTGGGCGACCTCGTGGGTCGCGTCCCAATCCATACCCCGCGCTTCGGCGACTTTGCGCACGAACGAGTCGTAGACCTTTTCGACGCCTTGGCGCAGTTTGGCCCGCTCGTCCTCGGTCAGGGGGCGGTAGTCGCTGTCAATCGCGGCGTAGCGCCGGGGTGATGATGTCCTTTTCAGTCCGATCTTTTCGTACAGACCCTGCAGGTTGAGCTTGCCGAAGAAGACGCCGATCGAGCCGGTGTAGCAACCAGGGTAGGCGAGTACGGGCACGCCTTGGCCATCGCCATGTAATATCCACCGGAAGCGGCCACATCGGACATCGAGACCACCACGGGCTTCTTCGCGGAGGCGAGCTCGAGCGCGCGCCACATCTGGTCGGAGGCGATCGCATCGCCGCCGGGCGAGTCGATCCGCAGGATGATCGCCTGGACATCGTCGTTGTCGCGCGCCTGTTCCATCGCTTCGACGAGCGAGTCGGCGCCCAATGTCTCGATGCCGAGCAGCGGATCGTTTTGGCTCCTGCCGCGCAGGATTGCGCCGACGCCGTAAACGATCGCGATCTGCTTCTTGCCACCCAATTCGAAGGCTGCCTGATTCGACTTGGCGTAGGCAGGCCGGCTGACTGTTTTGATCTCTTCGACACCGATCTTTTCCGCCAATTTGTCTTCAAATTGATCACGGTACAGAAGGCCATCGATCAGGCCGGCCTTCTCCGCGCTATCCGGCTGAAAGGGCCCGTCGTCGAGCGCGGCCTGGAATTGCTCGGGCGTCATGTTGCGCGAGGGCCCGATAGCGTCGGAGAGTTGTGCGAGCACCTCGTCGAGAATGGAATTGGTGACCTCGCGGTAAGCCTCAGACATGCCCGTCTGGGTGTAGGGCTCGGCTGCGCTCTTGTACTTCCCGATACGCTCCATTTCGACGTCGACGCCGATCTTCTCAAAGGTGTCCTTGTAGAAGGCGACCTCGGCGCGCAGACCCTTCATGTCGAGGATCCCCTCCGGTTCCATGTAGACCTCGTCGGCTGCGGAGCACACGAAGTAGTCGACGGTCCCGGCAACCTGCATGAAGGCCATCACCGGTTTGCCGGACTCCTTGAACTTCTCAATTTGCCAGCGCAGCTCCTGTGCCTTGCCCCAGCCCACGGCCAAGCCGCCGCAGTTGAGCGCCAGCGCGCTGATGTGGGAGTCCTTGGCGGCGTGTTGCAGGGTTGAGCGCAGGCCTAACAGCGTCGGGGGCGGCCCAGACCGTAGAAACGACAGGTCGAACTCCGAGGCCACGTTCTCGCGCACCGGCCCAGTCAGGTCGAGCTGCAACACGGATTTGTCCGCCACCGTTGCCGAGGAGCCGCCGCTCATCATTGCAACGACCACCGCAATCAGACAGAGGACGAAAATCAACAGGATCCCGGTGACGACACCGAGAAAGTACTTGACCATGGAGGCTCCCTTAAGCGCCGAAAAACAAAGGCTCCTGGAGCCCTTCGGCCATCCAGGAGCCTCATTATAGCCACCCTCGCTCGGGTCGCCCGGTCAGGCAAACGCCTGATTCGATTTAGCGTTCGACCGCGATCTCGACCGTGTTGCTGCGCCGGCCGTCCGGGTACTCGAGAGTAATCCAGGTGTTGGCGTTCGTCGCCGCATCCACCGGGACCTCTACATTGATCTGGTACAGCCCAACGAAGCCCGGGCTCAAGCCCACGAAGGACGGAGTCGCCAGAGGCCCGAAGGCCAAGCGCCCGAAGTTGACGATCGGAATGTCCAACGCAGCCGGCGCTCCGTTGGGAGGCGCTTGGCCCGACACGACGGTCGGCGACACCGGTCCCAGGCCGGTGGCGAAGACCGTGAGGATGTCGAGCGGCCGCGCTGGCTCCGCGACGTATCCAGCCGGCAAGCCGGTGCCCGCAGGGAAGGGCAGGCTCACCGTGCCGCCGACGCTGCGCGTGGCATTGACGATCGCTCCGTAGCGGCCGATGCCGATTGCGGTCAAGGTGGCCGAGCGCGACTCAACTTGCACGGTGATCGCGTTGCCAACCTGACCATCGCGCGTCAGTTGTAGCTTCTTCGTCCCCGGAGTCAGCTCCCAGGGCACTTGCAGGTTGATCTGTCCGGAAGAAACGAAGTAGAGCGGCGCATCGATCGGCGAGCTGCCGTCGAGGTTGGACCAGGTCGCCTTGGCGCCGCCGAGCTCGGTCGGCAGCGGCAGCGTCGTTGCGGATTCGAAACTGAACGAAAGTTGGTTGCCGAACAGGGCCGCGATCGTACCCGGCGAGACGATGAAGCGGCGCGGGTTGTCCGTGTCGGTCGTGGCGTTGTTGATCAAGCCGCTGAAGGCCGCCTGCGGAGGTTTCTCGGCGCTCAAGTCAAGGAAGACCTCGACCTGTTGCGGAGAATTGGCGGCGTTCGAATTGACGCGCACCGTACCGCGGTAGCGGCCCGGCTCGAGGCCCTCGATGTTGGCGTTGACGCCCAGAATGTTGCCGCCCAGATCCTGAACGGAGAGCCAGTCTCCGCCCGAGTCGGTCGCGACCTCGGCCGCCGAGAGCGACAGAGAGCCTTCGCCGCGGTTCGATGCCACGATGTACTGCACGCCCGGCGTGTGGCCTTGCGCAGCGGGAATGGTGAGCGACGAGCCGCTCAACTGCGAGATCGGCTGCGTGGTCACGTTGAGCGTGACCGGTACGGCGCGATTGTCACCCGCGAAGCTCGATCCCTCGATGTAGATCGTTCCATTATTCGGTCCGTTCGCCAGCCCCGCTTGATAGAAGGCCTGAACGCGATGCTCGTGCAGATTGCGGAACGAGCCCAGGTTCGACGACGACACGCGTAAGAACGGCGCTCCGGCGGTGAGGAACGGCGCCGGGCCGCGCGGAGTCTGGAAATCGAGCGAATCGCCCGCCCCCTCGCGTGGCGGTACGTAGAAGCTGATGCTGTCGGGCACGTTGCTGCCAACGTGCACGGTGACCGCAACGCTCTGCGGTGCGTCGAGCGCCCCCGGCGCTCGCACTTCGACGGAGCCGTTGACCGTTCCGGCCGGCAGCGACGCGGTGTTGAGGACCAACTGGACTGGAGTGCAGCTCTTCGTGGAATCGAAACTGCACGCGGCGGCGCTACCGACCTGCGCGCCTAGCCACGAAGAGCTAAAACCGCCGTCGGCCTCGACGCTGAGCGTCCCGTTGCCGACGTTGTAGGCATAGAAAACAAGATTCGTGGGACCGTTCGAGCCCGTGGTTACCCACACCGGGCGTGTGAGCTCGTCTGGAACCCGAAGTCTCAATTGAGGCTGGGCGACGGCGGAAACCGTCCAAACCAAGCACAGAAATCCTGTGAGCGGGAGGACTCGACGAAACATGAACTGCACCTTCCTGGGAGATTTTCCGGACGCGGCGGGACGGGCTGAGTTCCATATTAGCAGTCCGAGCACAGGGAATTCGGACGCGCTTTCTCAGGTGTGTCGGATCCCACCGTTGCGTATGTTACCTTGGCCCTTCCGATGAGCGTACATCCTTCCGCGCGCATTGCCGCGAGCGCCAAGGTCGATTCCTCGGCTGAGATTGGCGCGGAGGTTGAGATCGGCGAGTTCTCGATCGTCGAGAGCGACGTGGTGATCGGTGAAGGAAGCCGCCTGGAGTCGCACGTCGTCGTCAAACGCTGGACTACGCTCGGCCGGGGCAACAAGATCTCGGTCGGAACCGTACTCGGCAGCGACCCTCTCGACAAGAACTTTTCCGGCGAACGCAGCTACCTGCGCATGGGCGACGACAACACCGTGCGCGAGCACTACACGATCAGCCGCGGCACGCAGCCCGAGTCGGAAACCCTCATCGGCGACCGGAACTACATCATGACCTCGGGCCACATCGCACACAACTGCCGTGTGGGTTCGGACAACGTGATCGCCTCGTGCGCGTTGGTGGCGGGTTATGTCGAGATCGGCGACCGCGCGTTTCTCTCCGGAGGCGTCGTCGTGCATCAGTTTTCGAAGATCGGCGACTTGGCCATGATCGGCGGCAATACACGGGTAAACAAAGACGTACCGCCGTACTTTCTCTACTCCGGGTTCGATGTGGAACCGTGCGGGGTGAATTCGGTCGGCCTACGCCGCGCGGGATTCTCCGCAACGCAACTCGCGGCGCTCAAGCGCGCCTATAAGCTGCTGTTCCGGTCAGGCGTGCCGCTAGAGGAGGCGCTTGAGCGTATCGAGGCGGAGGGCTCGGACCCACATTTGGCCAAGTTAGTCGCGTTCGTGCGCTCGTCCAAACGCGGGATCTGCCGTCGCTAGTTTGCCTCCAAATGGGGCGCGGCTCTATCCAGTCGGCTGATAAACTCAAAGGGTCCAACACTTTTCGTTCATGTCGTCCCCGCGCTTGCTCCCCGTCCTACTTGCACTCTGTGCGCTTCCTGGCTTGGCCGATGAAGGCATGTGGCCTTACAACCGGCTCCCCTTGGGCGAGCTCGATGCGAAGTACGGCTACGACCCCTCGCCCGAGCTCATCGCCACGATGCAGCACGGTTCGGTGCGGCTCAACAACGGCGGCTCGGGGTCCTTCGTCACTCCCGACGGTCTGGTGATGACCAACCATCACGTCGCTTCTGACTGCATTCGCAAGCTCAGCTCCGCCGACAAGGACTACATCGCTGACGGTTTTTACGCGCCCACACGTTCGCGCGAGCTCAAATGTCCCGATCTCGAGCTGAATGTGCTCATGGAGATCGAGCCCGTCACCGACCGCGTCAATCGCAAGGTCACGCCCGAGATGAGCGACGCCGAGCGCCACCAGGCGCAGAAGGCGGCGACGGCGCAGATCGAAAAGGATTGCCGGGACTCGACGCTGATGCGCTGCGACGTGGTGAACCTGTACCAGGGAGGGGTTTTTGACCTCTACAAGTACAAGCGCTACACCGACGTGCGGCTCGTGTTCGCGCCCGAGTTCTCCATGGCCTATTTCGGCGGCGACCCGGACAACTTTACCTACCCGCGCTACTGCCTGGATGTCTCGTTTCTGCGCGTTTATGACAAGGGCCAAGTGGTGACGCCGCCGGCTGTGCTGCCGCTAGAGCCCAAAGGGGCCGCCGAGGGCGACATGGTGCTCGTCTCCGGACATCCTGGCTCGACGGAACGGCAGCTCACCGAGCGTCAGCTCCAGTTCGAACGCGACCGTCGGATGCCTTTCATGCTCGAATGGCTGCGCGGCATGGCGGACGCCCTCCAAAGCTATGGCCGGGGCGGGGGAGACTCCTCACGCCGCGCCCGCGACGAGCTGTTTCGCATCGACAACTCGATCAAGGCCTACACCGGCCAGCTCGCCGGCTTGCGCGACCGCGACCTGTTTGCGGCCAAGGCAGCCGCTGAGGCTTCTCTCCGCGAGAAGGTCGCTGCAGATGAAAAGCTACAGAGCGAATACGGCGGCGCCTGGGACGAAATCGCCAAGGTCCAGCGCGTGAAGAGTGAGATTTATGACGAGTACCGCCTGCTCGACGGGCTGGGCTTCTTCACGCGCTACTTCACCATCGCGCGCCACCTCTACCGCATGGCCGAAGAACTGCCGAAGCCCAACGACGAGCGATTGCCCGAGTACCGCGACACCGCACTCGAATCGCTCGAGCAGCAGCTTTACTCTCCCGCTCCCATCTATCCCGACGTCGAAATCGTCAAGCTGGCACGCTCTCTCTCGTTCCTGCGCGATCGGCTGGGGCCGAATCATCCGGACGTCAAGCAGGTCCTCGGTTCGCGCACGCCGCTCGAGGTCGCGCAGAAGCTCATCGAGGGAACGAAGCTCGGGGATGTCGACTTTCGCAAACAGCTCGGCGACAACAAGGCGATCCTCGCCAAGACCTCCGACGACCCGATGATGCGGCTTGTCGCCTCGATCGACGAGCGCGCCCGCGCACTGCGCAAACGCTATGAGGACGAGGTGGTTGCGGTAGAGAGCGCCAACGGCGCTCTCATCGCCCGCGCACGCTTCGCCGTCTATGGCGACAAGGTTTACCCCGACGCCACCTTTACGTTGCGCCTGTCCTTCGGCGTCATCAAGGCCTACCTCGAACAGCGCCGGCGCATCCCTGCTTTCACTGACATTGCCGGGCTGTTCGCCAAGGCGACGGGACAAGATCCTTACATTCTGCCTAAGCGCGTGCTTGCGGCGGAGAAGCGCTTGAAGGGCGACACGCCTTACAACCTGGTTTCGACCAACGACATTACGGGAGGCAATTCCGGCAGTCCCTTGCTCAACCGCGACGGCCGGGTCGTCGGGCTCATTTTCGACGGCAACATCCAGTCGCTGCCCAACGATTTCCTTTACTCGGAGAAGCAGGCGCGCGCGGTCTCGGTCGACGTACGCGGCATCCTGGAGATGTTGCGGACCGCCTACAAGGCGACGGCGCTTGTTCGCGAACTGCAGGCGGCGGGCAAGTAGCTCGA
>JAWKHJ010000013.1:0-189481 GCA_041394905.1 Bryobacterales bacterium
CGGCTTCGTAGTAGGCGTAGATCAAGTTCGAGCCGACGCCCTCGATCTGCGAGACCACGAAGTCGCGTCCGGCCAGCGCAATCGAGACGACTGTGATCACCGACGCGTTGGCGATCAACATGCTCAACCCCGTGAGCAGGGATCGCGTCTTGTGTTGCCACAAGGCCGCCAGTGCGAAGCGGAACGCTTCGACGGCCTCGGTGCGGCGTGCTGCGCCGGCGCTCATAGCTCTTCTAAGAGCTTACGAGCATCGGAGTAGGGATCGGCGTCCGGCGCCGCCAATGGCGTGGCGAGGTAGCGTTCGAGCAGCCGCCGGGCCTCGTCCGGCTTGCGCTTGGCGCGGACGAGCGCCTTGGCGCGCGAGAACCAGACTTCCGGGTCGTTTTTGTGCTGTGCCATCGCTTCGGCGAACAGCGCGTCGCTCTCGTCATAGCGCTTACGCCGCGCCAGGAATGACGCCAAGCTCAGGCGATGGCCCAGATCTTTGGGCCGCAGCTCGATCGCCTGCCGCAGCTCCTCTTCGGCCACGGCGTAGTTCTCTTGCTTCTCGTCGAGCGAGGCTCGGGCGCGTAACGCCGCGCCGATGTCGGCGGCTTTGAGCTGCGGGATCAGGTCCAATGCCTTGTCCTCTCCGCCGCCCACCAAGCCCGGCGCGTTCACGTAGTAATCGAACAGCGCCTCGAGCGCTTGCTGGTGGTAGGGGTCGATCGCGATCGCTTTCTCGAAGCTCTCGCGGCACTTGTTGGCGAGTGACAAGGCGCCCAAGGCCCGGAACCCAGTGGCGCGTTCCGCCCGGCGGCCATAGGCGCGGCCCAGCCAGAGCCAGCTGTCGGGGTCGCGCGGAGTCTCCTGCGCGGCATCTTCGAAGGCCTTCTGCGCCGCCTTGTAGTCCTCTTTGGCGAACAGGTCGATCCCTCGCTGCAAAGCCGCGTTCGCCGCCGGCATGGCCGTCGCGATCAGCAGCGCTAGCGTCATCCGGATTGCGAGTCGGGCCGCCATCGCTAGCGCACCTCCTCGACCAGCTCGCCCTCGTGCATCGGCTCAGCGGAAGGCAGAGCAACGCGGGTGCCCAGCTCCAGGCCGGAACGGATCTCGATGCGCGCGTCGCCGCGTACGCCAGTCTCGACGGTCATGCGCTGCAGCCGGTTTTCGGCGTCGAGCGCCCATACGTAATCGCCTTGGCTGTCGTGTTGCACGGCCTCGCGGGGCAGGGAAGGAGCGGCTTCAACGTGCGCGCTCGGGATGCGTGCGCTCACCGTCAGGTTGGGAATGAGTCGTCCCGGTTCGCCATCTACGCTGCACAGCACTTCGCCCACGCGACGCGTCTCGAGCTCGACGATCTCCGACGGCAAACGGTCCACTGCACAGCTCCAGGTCTTGCCCGGGTATGCGTCCGCCGTTAGCGTCGCGCGCGAGCCTAGCTCCACGCGGCCTAGCTCGGGCTCATCGATGAATAGCCGCGCCTGCACTCCCGGTCCGCCGGCGATCCGCGCGACCAGCGTTCCCGGCGCGACGAAATCACCGGGCCGCACATTCAGCGCATAGATGGCTCCGGCTGTCGCCGAGCGGATCTGCGTTGCGCCGGCGCGTCGGCGAGCCAGAGCGACGCCGGCTTCGGCTTCGCGAAGGCGCGCTTCGATCTGCGCGCGCCCTTCGTCGTTGGGCTTCTGCTCCAGCTTGCGGTTCAGGCTGGCGATCTCGCGGTCGAGCTCGGCGATGCGCACGTTCCAGGTCGACGGCTTCCACCTTCGGCGCCGCCTCTTTTTCGATCAGCCGCTTGGAACGCTCGAGGTCCGAGCGTAGCGCGCGCCTTTGCGCCTCTGCGGTCTCGATCTGCGCTTGAAGATCGAGCCGCTGTTGCACGGGCAAACCGTTGTCAAAAACGGCTAGCTCGGCCCGCGCGGCTTCCACGCGCGCTTGCGCCTGCGCAAGCTCCGCCCCGGCCGTCTGGCTGTCCAGCGTTGCGATCACCGCGCCGGGCTGCACCGTATCTCCCACGCTCTTTTCGACGCGCAGGACGCGCCCGCTGGTTTCGGCGTATAGGTCGAAGCGGCCGGCGGCTTCGATACGCCCGTTGGTCACGAGCGCGTCTTCGATGTCGGCGCGCTGCACTTCTGCGATCGCCACAAGCGCGGGTTCGTCACCGTTCCAGAGGAGCATTCCCAACCCGGCCACCGCAGCCGCGCCGAGCAAGATCACAATCAGCGCCTTCATGGTTGAGTGGTTTGGGACGCGCTGCCCGGCTGAACGGAGAAGTCCCACACGCGTAGATCGTCTTGGCCCGGGGTGAAGTCAATCCAGGCGTATTCGCCCGGCTCGAGCGGCTTGACCGGCCAGACGCGATAGACGCCCGCTGCGTATTCCTGGCGGAAGATCTCGATCTCCTGCTGCTCTTCGAAGACTTCCTTCGAGACGGGCACGATCTGCACGATCTGCACCACCCGGTCATCCTTGTGCGGTTCGAGCTTCACCAGAAGGAAGTGCATCATGGTGGGGTCGCGCACATAAAAGATCGGTTTGTCCTCTTGCACGCTAACCTTTGCGGTTTTACCCGCGATGTATCGCGTGTGCTTGCCGGCCACGATCGGCACGGGCGATATCACTTTGAGAATTCCCCGCTTGGTGCTCTTGTCGAGCAGCACTTCCTGCAGCTCGAGCGCGGTCGTCTTTCCGTCGAGATAGTGGTAGATGCCGTCTTCGATCGGGACGTTGTGCAGCTCGGTCTTGGCCTTAGCCTCGGCGGCGCGTTCCGCCGCGCTCTCGCGGCGCAAGGCGTCACGGCGCTTCTCCGCGCGCTCCGCTGTCGCTACAGTCTTATCCATATCCACCAGCTCCAGCGGAATCTCTTCCCACTGGCTGCGCTCGATGCTGTAGTAGCGGACCCGGTCTTCGACCACCTGATACTCGCGGACGAGCATGTCTCCGCCGCCCTTGAGGTAGAGCGTCACGCGCTGCGCAGGGAGCGCCGCAAGCGTGAGCAAAAGCAGGGTAAATAGGCGCAGAATCATGGCCTTCGGCCTGGTGTTTAGTGTAACGTGCGCGCGCGGGGGCGGGTTCCATCCGGAGCCGTCTGGTTATACTGTGGGTGCGCTATGCCGCTGTTTCGCAGTCTCATCTCACGCGCCGCGCGCGAGCTCGCTCAGAATCCGGAGACGCGCGCCAAGGCCAAGCAGGTCCTGGACGACGAGGTCAAACCGCGGGCGAAGCAGTTTCTCGACGAGCACCAGGACGACATTGCGGCGGCGAAGTCCAAGGCGATCCGAGGGGCGGCCAAGCTGGCTGTAAACCTCAAGGCGCGGTTGCGCGACAAGTAGCTAGCTCCCGGAGGGCTCCCAAAACAATGGCTTGGTTGCTGATTCTGACGGTGATCGCCGTCGGAGCGTTGATCCCTTTGCAGGCCGGCGTGAATGCGTCGCTGCGCTCCGCGCTCAACAGTCCCATCTTTGCCGCTATCACCAATTTCACTGTGGGCGGATTGTTGTTGGTTGGCTATGCTGTCGCGTCGAGACAGCCTTTTCCCGCTATGGCGGATGTGTCGAAGGCGCCGTGGTGGACCTGGGCGGGCGGCTCGATGGGAGCCATGCTCGTGCTCACCGGGGTTCTGCTTAGCCATCGCTTCGGCGCAGCAACCTTCGTCGCCTGTATCATCCTGGGGCAGCTCGCCAGCTCCGTCCTGCTTGACCACTTTGGTCTGGCCGGCTTCTCACAACATCCGGTCAACGGGATGCGCTTGCTCGGTTTGGTCCTGCTGGGCGCCGGAGTCTACGTCATCCGGACCCACTAGCCACTACATTTTCTCTCCCAAAATGTTTCATTGAGTACAGGAAGAACGGTAGACTCTTGAGCGAGAGGTCTACCGGATGAGCCTGAACATCAAAAACGCGCAGACCCATAAGCTTGTCGCCGAGCTTGCGGAACTGACCGGCGAGAGCATGACGCGCGCCATTACGATTGCCGTCGAAGAGCGGCTGCAGCGCGAGCGCCGCCGCAAGCGCGCCGAGTCGGCGTTTGAAGAGCTGCTCGAGATCGGCCGCCGCTGCTCGGAAGAGCGCGACCGGTACCAGGCCTCGCTGCAAGGCCAGGGGGCGCAATCATGATCGTCGACTCGTCGGCCTTGCTTGCCATATTGTTCTCCGAGAGCGATGCGCACCGTTACGCCATGGCGTTGGCCACGGCCGAAAATCCGCGCATCTCCGCCGCCGGGTTCCTCGAGGCGGCTATTCAAGTCGATCTACAAGCTGGCCCAATGGGCGGCCGCCAGCTCGATGCGCTGATCGAGCGCGCCGGCATTCGCGTTGAGCCTGTCACGCTGGAGCAGGTGCGGATTGCGCGCCAAGCTTATCTCGACTTCGGCGTCGGACGCCACGAAGCGGGACTCGACTTCGGCCACTGCTTCGCCTACGCTTTGGCGAAAGTCACGGGCGAGCCGCTGCTCTACAAGGGATCGGAGTTTAGCCGTACCGACCTGCGCCGTCCCCCTGGGTTAGTGACCGAAGCGCCTGAGCGCGAATTGTAAAGTCGATGTAAATCGAGCTTTTACAATAGGTTAACGCTATACGTGAAGTCTTTTGCGGGTGCTCGTCGTCTACTGAACTAGCTGGCTGGAAACAAGCAAAATGTTCAGCAGGATCGACGAGACCAAAAGAAAGGAGACTTCCAAGATGCGAATTCTGATTGCATGTATGACTGCGGCCCTGAGCGTGACCATGCTCGCCGCGCAGCGGCACGGCGGCGGGTTTGAGGGCAGGGCGTTTAATGCGGATGCCCTCAAGACGGCCATCAACCTGACCGACGAACAAGTGACTGCGCTCAAGGACAACAACAAAGCCCTCCGAGAGGCCATGAAGGCCATCATGGACCAGGCTCACGAGAAGCAGCAGGCGGTGGAAGCCGAGCTCGAAAACACCAACCCCAATCCGACCACCGTCGGTCAATTGGTGATCGATGCCAAGGCGCTGCGCTCCCAAGCAGATGACCTGCGTGCTGAGTACCGCACCAAGGCCCTGGCGGTTTTGAACGCCGACCAGCAGAGTGCGCTGACCGCTCTGGTGGACGCGGGCGAGCGTTCCCCGGCGCTGCGGGAAGCCGGCATGTTCAATCTGCTGGAGATGAATCGCCGCGACTTCGGGCCTGGCCCTGGCCCTGGACCGCACGGTCCTCGGCGCGGCGGGTTTGGCGGCGGCCGCTAAGCTCGACTTAACCTTCCTTCCCATGCCGCCCGCGGAGCTACCCTCCGCGGGCGCTTGAGCTTGTGGGTGCGATGCGAGTAGCATCGTGAAGCCATGCGCATGCTCGCCACGATGCTTCTAACTTGCGCCGCTGTCCTGAGCGCGGCGACCTCCACGACGCTTGTCGACAACGGACGCGTCCAGATCGTGCACGTCCTCGCCGAAGCCGCTCATTCGACCGGCGACCACGAGCACAAGGTCAATCGCGTCATGATCTATCTAGACCCGGGGGGACAAGTCACCACCTATAAGGCCGACGGACGCAAAGTCGAACAGAAGTGGTCCGCCGGGCAAGCGCTGTGGAGCCCCGCGGAAGGTCTACACCGCGTCGCGTATGAGACGACGGCGCCGGTTGAGCTGGTGAAGGTGGAACTGCAACAAGCCGGCCCCCTGGGGTCCGCCGCGCCAGGATCGCTCGATCCGGTGAAGGTCGACCCGAAGCGCTATGCCGTGGATCTCGACAACGCCCAGGTGCGTGTAATCCGGGTGAAGGTTGGGGCAGGGGAGACGATCCCGCTGCACGAGCATGTGCGGCCCAGGGCCGTGGTCTACCTGACCGATGCAGACTTCGAGCAGACGCTCGCCGACGGCAAGACGGTCAAGTCGCGACAGAAGCGCGGCGACGTCGTATGGAGCGAGACCGCCGTACGCCACAGCGAGCGGAACCGGGGCGGGGAATTCGAGGCTCTGGTGGTGGAGTTGAAGTAATCGCGAGACTGCTGACTGACGCCGTCAATCAAATGCAAGGTCCCCTGTACCGTGTCTCTGCGCTAAGCCTGGACCAAGGGTGCAAACAGGCGATGGCATGTGCTCGAGGCTTCGTCTTTTTAGTAGACAGACTACTAGACTACCAGTAGACTGTCTCCTAGAGATGCCTCCCGACAAGCGACTGCAACTTTTACCGGGGACGTTGGAGATGCTCATCCTCCAGACCCTGGTGGTTGGCTCGCGCCATGGCCACGGAATCGCGACGACCATCCAACGCACCTCCGACGAGGCGCTGCTGATCGACCATGGCTCGCTCTATCCCGCCTTGCAGCGCCTGGAAAGAGCCTCGCTGATCACCTCCGATTGGGGCGTATCGGACAACAATCGCCGTGCCCGTTACTACAGCCTTACTCGCGAAGGGCGCAAGAAGCTGGCGCAAGAGACGAGCAAGTGGGAGAAGATCGTGCGCGCCGTCAAAGGCGTACTCGAAGCCGGCCCAGAGGAGGAACCGGCGTGAGGTGGTTCGGCAGAGGAGACCGTGACTACCGCGAGGAGTTGGAATCCCACATCCAGATGGAAGTCGAGGAGAACATCGAGCGTGGAATGACTCCGAGAGAGGCGCGACAAGCCGCGAACCGCGCCTTCGGTAATGCACTGGCCGTGCGGGAAACACTGAGCGATGGGCGTCCGCTTGGCTGTTGGCAAACCATCTCGCGCGACTTTCTAGCCGATTTGCGGTTCACGTTTCGCCTTTTCGGAGCAACGTCAGCTTCTCTCGTCGCGATCGGTTCGATCGCACTCGGCATCGGCGCGACATCGGCGATCTTCAGCCTGATCCACGCCGTGCTGTTCGATCCCTATCCCTATCGCGATGCGGATCGCATCATCGCGCCCACGTTCACCGATCTGCGCGGCGGGGATGCTGACCGCATGGGCGGGTTTACCGTCGGCGACTTCCTGGACCTGCGCGAAAGCGCCGTGACGCTCGAAGACGCATTTCTATCAGACCGCCGCGACTTCGTCGTCACGGACGGGCTCACCGACTCGGTAAAGGGGCTTGCCGGCTCTCCCAACTTTTTCGACTTCATGGGCGTACCCGCGATGCTGGGTCGCACGTTCGGTCCCGGGGACCTCCCAACACCGGCTTCTCCGCCGCCGGTTGCAGTGCTGAGCTACTTGTTCTGGCAGCGCCACTTTCTGGCTGATCCAAACATCGTTGGAAGCACGATTGAGCTCAATCGCCAGCCGTACACGATTCTCGGCGTGCTGCCGCCACGGTTTACCTGGCAGGACGCGGATGTCTATGTTCCGTTGCCGCTTGTCGCCGGCGGCAACCGCACGATGACATTGATGGCGCGCATCAAGCCCGGCCTCGCGCTCGATGCCGCCGCTGAGGAACTGCGCGCCATGACGGAGCGCTTTGCCGAGCGCAACCCGGACGCCTACCCCAAGAAACTGCGCGGAACGAAGCGGCTGAACGACTTCATGCTCGGGCGCTTCCGGGGAACCTTGCTGATCTTGCTGGCCGCAGTCGGATGTTTGCTACCGATTGCCATCGGCAACGTCTCGATTCTGCTGCTAGCGCGTGCGAGTGTTCGCCAGAAGGAAGTGGCCGTGCGGCTCTCGCTGGGCGCGAGCCGAGGGCGCGTCGTCCGGCAGCTGCTGACCGAGTCGATCACCCTGGCGGCGGCGGGCGGCTTGCTTGGCGTGCTGATGGCGTATCGCGGCGTGCCCGCAATTGTGGCGCTGATGCCGAGTCATGCCGTTCCGCACGAAGCGATGATCCAAGTGAACGCCCCGGTCGTCTTGTTCAGCTTCGCGCTCTCGGTGATCGCCGGCACGTTGTTTGGCATGGCGCCGGCGTTGCAGCTTGCCAAGTCCGACCTGCGCGGGACGATGGCGGAAAGCGGGAATGCCTTGTCCAGCGGCGCGGGTATCGGGCGGATTCGGGCATGCTCATCGTCTCCGAGGTTGCCCTGACGATGGTCCTGTTGGTTGGCGCAGGCGTCGCCGTGCGTGGGCTCGCGGAGCTTTTCGATGCGCCGCTTGGCTATGAGCCGTCGAACGTCGCTTTCTTCCCCATCGCCATGCACAGTGGTTCCTACCCGACTTGGCGGAGCGACGGGATTACATCGACAAAATCCTCGAAGAGGTGCGCGCCATACCGGGCGTTGAGAGCGCGACGGCGTCCTCGAGCGCAACTCCGCCGTGGATCGGCTTCGAGACGCCGTTCGAAACCAGAGGGCAGGCGCAGCCCGACCCCAACCAAAGACGCTGATCGGCGTGGTCAGCGGCGAGTACTCTTCGACGCTGCGCATCCCACTGTTGCGAGGGCGCGAATTCGAGCAGCGGGACTTCGCGGGCGTCCAGCATGTGGCGGTGCTCAATGAAATGATGCAGCGCCAGTACTTCCCAAATGAGGATCCGGTGGGGCAGCGCATTCGCGTTCCGGCGCTGCGGGATCGGGACAATCCCGCCTTCGCAATGCCGCCTGAGACCGACGAATGGCTCGAGATCATCGGCGTGGTAGGGGCGGCGCGTAACCGGGGCTTGGGGGAGGATCCGCAGGCGGCGATCTACATCCCCAATACGCTTGCCCAGGCCCCCGGGAGCGCTTTCATGGTGCGAACCTCTGGCGATCCCAAACGGTGGTTCCAGGCGATCCGGCAGGCGGTGCTCGCTGTGGATGGTATGCAGCCGCCGATGACCATGGCGACGCTCGAAAAAGTGCTGGCGGACTCGCAGTTCGCCTACCCGCGCTTCAGTACGACCTTATTCACGATCTTTGGCGTCGTTGGTCTCTTGTTGGCGGCGACTGGGCTTTACAGCGTGGTTTCGTACACGGTGACGCAGCGGACGCAGAGTTTGGCATCCGCATGTCGCTGGCGCCCTCGCGCGCGGACATCCTACGATTGGTGGGCGGCGCGACGGCCAAGCTGCTGCTGACCGGCATGGCGCTCGGGCTTGTCGGCAGTCTGGCGTTGAGCCGGGTGATGGCCCACTACGTTGAGAGCTGGGACCCCAATGATCCCGTGGCGTTGCCGCGGTGGCGTTGGTCTTGATTGCGGTTGCGTTGGCCGCTTGCTGGCGGCCGGCCCGGCGAGCAACGGGAATCCAACCGGGTGAACGCGTTGCGGCATTCGTGAGTACAAGGGCGTTTGAATCTTAGAGGGCTCGATTGGCCGCTGAACTTTCCTGAATCACGTGACGGGCGGGGACGCCAGAGGCTTCCGCCTCCGGTTCGGATGCGGGACGACGGAGGTCAATCGGAATTCTAGGGCTGGCTCGCGCTTTCGAGTCTCGCGGAGAGCTCGCGGAGAAGCGCGCCACTGTCGCCGCGATATGCGCTGCCATGCTGACACGCAAGCAGCGAGGGACCAAGCGCGGCTAGGCTCTCGAGGATTTTCGAGGTGCTCGTCGCATGCGCGTAGTAGTCCATCATGCCGCGCATGCCCTCGCTCGCGCTCAGGATCTCCGTTTCGGTCACCGCCGGCATGTTCCCGCCCGCTTGCGTGAACAGGTCGCCACAGAGCAGCGTCTTGGTCGACATGTCGAAGAGGATGCCGCAATCCCAGCCATGCGGAACATGCGGGGTGTATATCCACTTCAGGCGACGGCGGCCGATCGTGATCTCCTCACCGTCTCCAAGTCCTCGAGCCGGGCGGAGAGCGAAATCGTTGAGCGAAGTCAGCACGCCGATTTCGGCTCCAAAAGGCGTCGCTTGAGGCGCTGCCTCGAGAAGGTTGTTCATCGCGCCGAACTCGTCTCCCTCGAAGTGCGAACCGCCGATCCAGCGCAGCTTCTCCAGCGGCATGACGCGCCGGATGGCTTCCGCCGTGACCGGAAACAGCGTGCGGTATCCGGTGTGGAACAGCACGGGCTCCTCGTCGTCGATCAGGTAGGAGTTGAACGTGAACCCTCCAGGGATCACGTCGAGCGGCGTCGAGATGCGGTAGATCCCGTCGGCCACTTCGTCTACAGTCGTTCCTGTTTCGTTGACTGCGCTCACGTTGCTGTCTCCTTGGCATCGATTCCACGCGGAAGAGCCTCGCCGATGATACACCCTTTCGGCGCTGGGTGACCGTTGGGACGAAACACCGAGGAGAAATACGCATTTTGGAGCATCGCCGACGTCTCGAGCGGAAACCAACAATGGTTAGACGTCTCGCATGAGCGACGTTGTCTATGGTCAAGCTCTCATTCCGCTCTGCCGCTACCAGCCTCTTTGGGCTGGCCATCGAGAAACTTGCGGCCGCCTTGCGTCGGACGCCTGAGAGGCAGGAACGCCGGGAGAACCTCCGGGTTCCCGCGCATGGGTCGGCGAAGCTGTTCCGAACAGGGCCGCTCCACGGCGGGCATGAGATGGTCGTCAACGTAGTCGACATGTCTGCGCGGGGCTTGGCTGTGCGCTGCGAGTGGGCGATACCGGTTGGCGAGCGAGTGCTGCTGGGCGACGGACGCATGCTCGTGTCGGGCATCGTGAGGCGCTGCACGCCGGACGAGGCGGAGATGATCTTAGGAATCGAGCTCGAACAGAAGGTGGATGGGGCGGCGGCGCAAGCGATGAAGCCGAGCGCCGGGCGAGAATCGCTGAGTCTCGGTCCGGGGCCGAAAGCGGACTGAGAGCCTAGGGGAGCGGCGAGCGGTAGGCGTCTGGCGCCCGATTTGCATGAAACTGGGCGAGCGTTTCCGTAAGGAACGCCGGGAGGTATCCCGATGAGACGCAATACAAGGAGTGTGCTTGTCTGCGCCGCCTTGGTTCTGGGCTTCGCCGTTGGGGCATCCGCGTGGGAAGAACCCCAACTTGACCAAAAAATGGTGCAGGCCTCTGAGCTTCAGCAGAGCGTGCAGAAGGGACTGCAGGGCGACCACAAGCCGGCTGCCGCGGAGTCCGCGGTGAAGCTTGCGGCGCTGTTCGACGAGATCCACGACTTTTGGGAGCGCAAGGGTGTCGAAAGCGCGCAAGAGCGTTCCCACGACGTGGCTGTGCGGGCGAGGGCCGTGGCGAGCCTGATTGAGCGCGGAGATTTCGACGGCGCCAAGTTGGCGGCAAGGAACATGAATGGCAACTGCCAGGGCTGCCATACGGCGTACGGAGTGTCCGTTTCGAAGTAGGTCCCTTCGCCTGCAGAGCGGGTATCCGGTGATGCCTGAACTCCGGTGTGACCCGACCGCGCACACATAGAGGGAACGGGTCGAAGACTTCAGATCCATCTGATGCGAAGCGCGGCCTCCATCCAACTCCCGGATGGACACGAAGAGTTATGGTGTGTAGAATCCAACGAACTCCGCTGCCTGCCCCCGTGTCAACATAAAAGGGCGGGGACTGCGCCGACGGCGCAGAACAAGCTTCTCGGGCCACGGGGGTTGCGGGGGCGATTCTCTTCCGGCCCTTCGTAGGTGGAGCGTCAAATAAGCGGCGAGTTTTCCGCTGGTTGTCGGCGCCTGCTCCACCAGTTTCGCCCAATGATGAAACAACTTGTCTCGATCCTGACCTTGATGATCATGCTGCTGTCCGGTTGCATTGCCAATGGGCAGCATGAGCTACAGCCGTTCCCGCCGGATGTTGTCGCGGAGATCCAAGCGGAAATGGACGACCGGACGGCCGGCGGACTCCCGCCCGGCATGGTCGTTTGGATCGACGCGCCGGAATACCGATTCGAGGGGGCAAGTGGATCCGCAGACCTGAGCGCTGACATCCCGATGCCGCCGGACGGCGCGTTCCGGATCGGCAGTATCACCAAGATGTTCACCGCAACGGTGATTCTTCAACTTGCCGAGGACGGCGTGCTGACCCTGGACGATCCGTTGGCGTCGTGGCTGCCAAAGGTCGCCGATCAACTTCCCTTTGGCGACCGAATTACACTGCGCCACCTGCTCACGCACACATCGGGTCTGTTTAACGTGGTCGATCACGAGGCCTACTGGGCTGATCTGTTCGCTGCAATGGAGAGTGATGAAAGCACAGGGACAGCGAGACTCGCTTGCATCGAACGGGATCCGCATGACACACTCGCCCGCTACGTCTATGGCCGAGACGCGCTGTTTGAGCCGGGGGCGCGGTGGAGCTATAGCAACACTAACTACACATTGCTCGGCATGGTGATCGAAGCCGCGACGGCTATGCCGCTCGCCGAGGCGTATCGCAAGCACATCTATGAACCGATAGGCATGACCTCAACGTTTCTAGATTGCTACGAAGAGCCCCTGATTGATGTGGTCCATGGCTACACGCGATCGGGGGACGCCATGACCGATGTTACAGAGCTCCATGAATCCATCGGTTGGTCGGCGGGCGGTCTGGTTTCGACTGCATCCGACCTGATCGCCTTCGCACGCGGCTTGTTCGGTGGGGATCTATTTGACGATTCACGGTCACTTGTCGCCATGACGACGCCCGCTCCGGGCAGCTCCTACGGTCTGGGCGTCACGATCCAGAAAGACTTTATGGGGCACGCAGGAATGATTGCCGGTTTTCGATCGGCGCTTAACTATTTGCCTGCGGTCGATACAGTTGTGCTGATCGTCTACAACCATGATGCCGCCGATCCTGCCTCCGATCTGGCGGATGTGATGAATCCGGCGCTCCGGCTGCTGCATGGAGAAACTGTCGGCCGGTGGAATCCCCGGAACTGAGACGGCGCGCGGAATTGGCGCCTGTTCGGCGACGGATTTCCATCTTGCACGGTCTCCCAAAGCGCGAAACCCCGGCATTGCCGCCGAGGCTCGATTGCGGCTTGCGGCGTTGGGTTCCTGTTTGGTCTTGGTGCTCTACTGAATGCCTCGTCTGCGCTCATCTGCGACAAACCTCGGCCGGTTGCCATGGGCGCTGCAATGGCCCGCGTTTGCTAGCGGGCCTAGCAAAGGAGATCGCGAAAGGTATTGACAGTAAACTGCCATTAATGGCAATCTACTGCCATGGAGGCGCATCACCAGTCGCTGCGGGAGAAACGGGCGGAGGCGACCCGGGAACATATCCTGGATGCGGCGTTCGAGTTGCTGGTCCAACATCCTGACCAGCCCTTTTCGCACGAAGCCGTCGCGAGAGAGGCGGAGGTCGGCGCGCGCACGGTCTACCGCTATTTCCCGGCGCAATCTGATCTGTATGAAGCTCTGTGGTTGCGGGTCCGGAAACAGTCCGGGACCGTGTTTCCGAAGGTGGAAGACGAAATCCTCCCGTGCCTGCACGAGCTCTACAACGCATTCGAAGAGAACGAGCAACTGGTGCGCGCCGTCATGGAGTCGCCCGCCGGCGCACGTGTACGCGCGCGTGGAGCCGAGGAAGGGCGCACTAGCTTTGACGAAAGCCTGAAAGAGGCCTTGCGCGGACGCAGCGCCGCCGAACGAAGGCAAGTGAGAGCTGTCTTTCACGGTCTGCATTCGGGTCCGTTTTGGCAGATGCTGCGCGATCGAGGCGGGCTGTCGGGGCCGGAGGCGATTGATGCCGCCAGTTGGGCGGCCCAAACGCTACTCGATGCGCTCCGCCGCGGGCAAAAGAGCTCTGGTGTTCCAACGAGGAACACAAAGAAGAAAGGAGAACAATCGGAATGACAACGTCCGAACATGCACTCGAAACGATGGTGCTGGGGCCGCAGGACTTCCGCGGGCGCGAGCCTCTGGATGTACTGGGCGAGCCGTGTCTGATCAAATTGTCTGGCGCGGACACGCGCGACGCCGTATCCGTCGTGCATCTGACATTTCCGAAGCTTGCGGGCCCTCCGCTACACCGTCATTCGCGGGAAGACGAGTGGTTCTACGTTCTGGATGGCGAGATCATCTGGGAAGTCGACGGGCAGCGCTTCACGGGATGCGCTGGAGCTTCGGCCTTCGCGCCGCGCGGGACAGCGCACACCTACCAGAACTTCCACGATCAACCGGCGCACTTACTGGTGATGGTGTCCCCGGCGGGGCTAGACCGGTTCTTCGAGGAGGTGACCGCGCTGAACAAAGGGTTGAGCCAGCCCGATTTCGCGCGAGTGCAGCAGCTGATGGAGGACTATGGAATGGAGCTCCTGGGGCCGCCGCTTGCATAGGGACGGTTTGCAGGTGCGCGGCCTGGGATGGCGACCTGATTCGATGAAGAGGTGAAGCGGAAGCCGAGTCCTCCTGGCAGGAGCAACATATCGGGACCGCGCCCGCGAGGGAAGCGGCCCGGCACCTGCCCAGTAGGACTCGCAGATGCACTCTATCGGACTGGCTGCACACGGGCGTCGCGCGTTGCGAGCGCGAAGATTTCGACGGCGCCAAGTTGGCGGCAAGAAACATGAATGGCAACTGTCAGCGCTGCCATAAGGCGCATGGGGTAAGCGTCTCGAAGTATACGGCGTTGCTAGAGCGGACACTCGGTTACGCCTATTCAATGATTGTCGTCACCGGATAACCTTCGGTGGTTGTCATCGCACTCCCCGTCCTGGGTCGGTGTGCGATCGTGAAAAGGATGGCTGTCGGCGAATGTGCTGCTTCAGGCCAGATGTTCAAGCCGAGACCTGCAGATGTCAGACCACGAAGTCTTTACGTCTTCTACGACCGGAGGGCTCCCCGTCGCACCCTCGATGGGGCCAGCTCTGGAATTCGCGGCTGTTGGCAAGGGGCCTGTCGAGACCGGAAAGCGATTTCTGCTGATAGTCTTCCTTTCGGCGCCGATCGCCGTCGCGGCGGCGTTCGTGGCGCAGGGGCTTACCGCGCTCATCGGCCTGATTACCAACCTAGCCTTCTACGGTCGCCTGTCGACTGCGTTTGTTTCGCCAGCAGGTCACAGCCTGGGCCCTTGGGTCATTGTTGTTCCGGTCCTGGGAGGCATAGTTGTCGGAGTGATGGCCCGCTTTGGCTCAAAGGCGATTCGCGGTCACGGCATACCCGAGGCCATGGAGCAGGTGCTGTTCAACCAGAGCCGCGTGCCTCCACGCGTCACCTTCCTGAAGCCGCTTTCGGCGGCAATTTCGATCGGGACCGGAGGCCCCTTTGGAGCGGAAGGGCCTATCATCGCGACGGGAGGCGCGTTGGGGTCGCTGCTCGGCCAGCTTACGAAGACCACCCCAAATGAGCGCAAGACCTTGCTGGCGGCCGGAGCCGCAGCCGGGATGGCCGCCACGTTTGGGAGTCCCGTTTCGGCCGTGCTGCTGGCCATTGAGCTGCTGCTGTTCGAGTATCAGGCGCGGTCCTTCATCCCCGTAGCCGTGGCCGCCACGATTGCGGCTGGAATCAGGGCGGCTTTCACCGGCTCGTCGCCGATCTTTGCGATGGCGCCGTTGCCTGCACCGTCGTTGTCGGCACTGCTCGGCTATTGTGTGCTTGGAGCCGTGATCGGCGTGGCAGCGGTGTGGATCACCCGCGCAATCTACGCGATTGAAGACGGCTTTGAGCGCCTGCCGCTGCACTGGATGTGGTGGCCTGCAATCGGAGGCCTCGCGGTTGGCATTGTTGGCTATTTTGCGCCTCTGACCATGGGCGTGGGCTACGACAACATCGAACACATCCTCGGCGGATCGATCACCGGCACGGCCCTGTTCACGCTGCTGGCATTCAAGTTCATTTCCTGGAGCATTTCGCTCGGAAGCGGAACCTCGGGTGGCACGCTCGCGCCGTTGTTTACCTTCGGCGGGGCAATCGGGGCGCTGATCGGCGGTACAGCCGCACAATTCCTTCCGGTCTTGGGTATGGATGCCGGGACTGCCGCGTTGGTCGGTATGGCGGCCATCTTTGCGGGCGCCTCGCAGGCGCTGCTCGCATCGGTCGTCTTCGCTTTCGAGACCACACTGCAACCTTATTGCTTGCTGCCGCTACTCGGCGGTTGCTCGTTGGCCTACCTTGTCGCACGACTGATGATGACGCACTCGATCATGACTGAGAAGATCGCGCGTCGGGGACTGCGAATCAGCACGGACTATTCGGTCGACATGCTTGCTAGCGTTTTCGTACGTGACACGGCGTCCGCTGGCGCCGTTTGCTTGCGAGGTGATCAGAGGGTTGAAGAGGTTCGGCAGTGGCTCGCGTCGCATCAGCCCGGTAGCGCACACACCGGGTTCCCGGTGCTGGATGGCGAACGGAAGATGATCGGCGTGATTACGCGCAAAGACCTGAGTGGCGCTGAGATCGATCCCTCCACTGCTCTGGCTACGCTAGTCAGCCGGCCACCGGTCGTCATTTCCGACAACGCTACGGTCAGAGAGGCAATCGATCTGATGGTGACTGAGAGAGTCGGGCGGCTCCCCGTCGTCAATCCGGAGCGCCCAGACCGCGTAACGGGCATCGTGACGCGGAGCGATCTCCTGAAGATTTATGGCAAGCGCCTGCGCGAATCGAAGCGGCTTACACGCACACTGCGTTTTGAAGGTCTGTTGCCCGAGCAGCGCAAGTAGCCCGTAAAATCGCTTCGTACTGCAAAAGCGCAGAGCGTCCGAGAACCGGGCCACAAGAGTTCCGATGTGTGGATCCTACGCATCTCATAGTGCAACGCCTTTCTGGGACGTCGGCTTGTTCGGCCGGGCCGTCGAATGGGTCTCAGCCAATCGTAGTCGTGGCAGTGTTGCTCTCGTAGATCCGACGAGTTGCGGGCTTCCTTCGTGTCGGTTCCTTGCTCGGCCGTACGCATCTCTGACTGAGCGTCGGTCAAAAAAACGACCGGCGCGTCTGAAAGATAGGAGGGCAAACCCATGAAAACGTACGTCATACGCCGCCGGAGCGCTTGGGCGAACGAAGGTGAGCTGAAAATTGCCGCCGGCCGCTCGAAGGTGATTGGAGACGAAATGCCGGACAAGGTACGGTGGATTCGATCCTACGTCGTGCAGGAGGACGACGGACGACTGGGGACGGTGTGCATTTATGACGCGGCGGACCCGGAATCGATCGTGGAGCACGCGCGCCGCACGCGCATGCCGGCCGATGAGATCACGCTGATCGCGGATACGGTGATCGTTCGCCAAGACCCGATTGCAGCTTGAGCGGCGCTGAAAGTGAAGAGGCGCGCACTGTTAGGTGCGCGCCTCTTTTGCATGGCGATTTTTGAGGTTTCGGCGCTAGCCCACCAACTCGCGTTCTTCTTCGTAGCGGTCGGTTAGGGCTTTCTTCAGCTCCTTCGGGAAGACCTTGATGAACTTGGGCAGCATTTGCTCCCAGTTGTCCAAGACCCATTTGCCCTTGGGGCTGTTGGTGTATTCCACGTGGCGCTCGATGAGGGCGCGGACTTCGGCTTGTTCGGCTGGGTCATCGAACGGGTCGCAGTCGATCATCGAGTGGTTGGCCGCCTTGTCGCGGAACTCGCCCGACTCGTCCAGCACGTAGGCGATGCCGCCCGACATGCCGGCGCCGAAGTTGCGCCCCGCCGCGCCCAGGATGACCACTTTGCCGTTCGTCATGTATTCGCAGCCGTGGTCGCCCACGCCTTCCACGACGACCGTGCAGCCGGAGTTGCGGATGCAGAAGCGCTCGCCGGCCATGCCGTTCACGAACGCCTCGCCCGCGGTCGCGCCGTAGAACGAGACGTTGCCGATGATCGAGTTCTCCTCGAAGACGAACGTCGAGCCCTCGGGCGGTGAGATGATCAGCTTGCCGCCCGACAAGCCCTTTCCAAAGTAATCGTTGGCGTCGCCGCGGACGGCGAGAGTCATTCCCGGGGAAGCCCAGGCGCCGAAGCTCTGTCCGGCCGAGCCGTCAAAGTCGATCCAGATGGTGTCTTCCGGCAGGCCCTCCGCGCCGTAGCGCCGCGCCACTTCCGCCGAGAGCATGGTGCCGGTGGTGCGGTTGACGTTGCGGATGGGGTAGCCGAAGCGCACCTTCTCGCCCTTCTCGAGCGCGGGCTTGGCGCGCGCGATGAGGTCGTTGTCGATCTGCTCGGCGATGGCGTGGTCCTGTTTGCCGACGTGGCGGCGAGCGATCTTCTTGTCGACCGGCGGATCGTAGAAGACGCGCGAGAAGTCGAGCCCTTTTGCCTTCCAGTGCTCGACGGCCTTCTTGACGTCGAGCTTGTCGACGCGGCCGATCATCTCCTCCATCGTGCGGAAGCCGAGCTTGGCCATCCACTCGCGGATCTCTTCGGCGATGAAGAAGAAGAAGTTGATGACGTCTTCGGGCTTGCCCTCGAACTTCTTGCGCAGCTCCTTGTCCTGCGTGGCGATGCCCACCGGACAGGTGTTGAGGTGGCACTTGCGCATCATGATGCAGCCCATGGAGATGAGCGGCATGGTGGAGAAGCCGAACTCGTCGGCGCCGAGCAGCGCGCCGATGACGACGTCGCGGCCGGTCATGAGCTTGCCGTCGACCTGGACGCGGATGCGTCCGCGGAGGTCGTTCATGACGAGCACTTGCTGGGTCTCGGACAGGCCGAGCTCCCAGGGCGTGCCGGCATATTGGATGGAGCTGACCGGGCTGGCGCCGGTGCCGCCGTCGTGTCCGGCGATGAGCACCAGATCGGCGTGGCCCTTGGAAACGCCCGCGGCAACCGTACCGACGCCGACTTCCGAGACGAGCTTGACGGAGACGTTGGCGTAGACGTTCGAGTTCTTCAGGTCGAAGATGAGCTGCGCGAGATCTTCGATCGAATAGATGTCGTGGTGCGGCGGCGGTGAGATCAGGCCGACGCCCGGCGTCGAGTGCCGGATCTTGGCGATGAACTCGTCGACCTTGTGGCCGGGGAGTTGGCCGCCCTCGCCGGGCTTGGCGCCTTGCGAGATTTTGATCTGCAGCTCGTCAGCGTTGACCAAGTAGTTGGCCGTGACGCCGAAGCGGCCGGAGGCGACCTGCTTGATCGCGGAGCGTTTGGAGTCGCCGTTAGGCAGCGGCTTGAAGCGCTCGGGGTCTTCGCCGCCTTCGCCGGTGTTGGAGCGTCCGCCAAGGCGATTCATGGCGATTGCGAGGGTCTCGTGCGCTTCCTTCGAGATGGAGCCGAAGCTCATCGCTCCGGTGCAGAAGCGTTTGACGATCTCCTTGGCCGGCTCGACTTCCTCGAGCGGCACGGGTTCGTCAGCGAGATGGAATTCGAACAAGCCTCTGAGGGTGCAGAGGTTCTTGTTCATGTCGTTGACGGTGTCGGCGTACTCCTTGTATGTGGAGAAGCTTTGCCGCTGGACGGCGTGTTGCAGCTTGGAGACGCTGTGCGGGTTGAGGAGGTGGCGCTCGCCACGCACGCGGAACTGGTACTTGCCGCCGACTTCGAGCTCTGTCTCGGCCTCGGTGATCGGCTTGTAGCCGGAGGCGTGGCGCGCGAGAGCTTCCTGCGCGATGACTTCCAGGCCGACGCCCTCGATCTGCGAAGTGGTGCCTTCGAAATAGCGCTCGACGACCGAACGGTTGAGGCCGACGGCTTCGAAGATCTGAGCGCCCTGGTAGCTCTGTACGGTCGAGATGCCCATCTTGGACATCACTTTGAGGATGCCCTTCTTGATGGCCTTGCGGTAGTTCTCGATTGCGTCGTCGATCTCGAGGCCTGGACGCAGCCGTCCCTGCTGGACCAAGTCGGCGATGACGCCGTAGGCGAGGTAAGGTTGATGGCGCTGGCGCCGTAGCCGAGCAGCAGGCAGAAGTGCATGACTTCGCGCGCCTCGGCGGTTTCGACGATGAGGCCGACTTTGCCGCGGCGGCCGGCACGGATGAGGTGGTGGTGGACGGCGGCGAGCGCGAGCAGGCTCGGGATCGCCGCGTTGTCCTTGTCGACGCCGCGGTCAGAGAGGATGATCGCGGCGTAGCCGTCATCGGCGGCGCGTTCAGCCTTCTCGCACAGCGCGGTTATCGCCGGCTCGAGGGCGGCCGGGCCGTCGGCGGCAGGGAAGGTCATGTCGAGCGTGGTGCAGCCGAACCTCACGATAGGCGCGCCGACAATGCGGTGCGAGGGGTCGCCGATCGAGCGCAGCTTGGCCAAGCTGTGGTTGCTCAGGATGGGGTTGCGCACCTTGAGCACGTGCGCGTATTCCTGGCCCTCGCTGAGCAAGTTACCTTCGGGGCCGATGTAGGTGACGGTCGACATCACCAGCTCTTCGCGGATGGGGTCGATGGCCGGGTTGGTGACCTGGGCGAAGAGCTGCTTGAAGTAGTTGAACAGCAGTTGCGGCTGGTCGGACAGGCAGGCCAGCGGTACGTCGACGCCCATCGAGCCGATCGGCTCCTGACCCTTTTCGGCCATGGGTCCGAGCAGGATACGCTCATCCTCGAGGGTGTAGCCGAAGGCGCGCTGGCGGTGCAGCAGCGTGTCGTGCTCGACCTGAATGGGCTCGGCCTCGGGCAGGATGTCGAGGTCGATGAGCTCCTTGTCGAGCCACTTGCGGTAAGGACGCTGGCCGGCGATCTTCTCTTTGATCTCCTCGTCGGCGATGATGCGTCCTTCCTCGGTGTCGACGAGGAACATGCGGCCGGGTTGCAGGCGGCCCTTGACCTTGACGTTGGCGGGCTCGATCTCGGGCAGCACACCGGCTTCGGAGGCGAGCACGACCAAATCGTCGTGGGTGACCCAGTAGCGCGAGGGGCGCAGGCCGTTGCGGTCGAGGTTGCCGCCAACGAAGCGTCCGTCGGAGAAGACGAGCGACGCGGGGCCGTCCCACGGTTCCATCATGGTGGCGTGGAATTCGTAGAAGGCCTTCTTCGCGTCCGACATATGCTTGTGCGAGGACCAGGCCTCGGGCACGAGCATCATTAGCGAGTGCGCAACACTGCGTCCGCTCTGGACGAGCAGCTCCAGCGCGTTGTCGATCATCGTGGAGTCGGAGCCGTTTATGTCGATGATCGGTTTGAGCTTGTCAATGTCGTGGCCGAACAGATCCGAATGCAGCGTCGCTTCGCGCGCACGCATCCAGTTGACGTTGCCGCGGACGGTGTTGATCTCGCCGTTGTGGGCGAGGTAGCGGAACGGTTGGGCGCGCTCCCAAGTGGGGAAGGTGTTGGTGGAGAAGCGCTGGTGGACGAGAGCGATCGCCGACAGGAAGTCAGGATCCTGCAGATCGGGGTAGTAGCTGAATATCTGTGGCGCGAGCAGCAGGCCTTTGTAGCAGATGGTGCGCGCGGAGAAAGTCGCGGCGTAGTACCGCTGGAGCTGCATCTTGCTCGAGGCGTGATAGCAGCGCTTGCGGATGATGTAGAGCTTGCGCTCCCACTGTTCGAGGCTCAGCTCGTCCTGGCCCGGTCCGCGGCCGACGAAAACCTGTTCAATGAACGGCTCAGACTCGCGGGCGAGCCAGCCGACGGCGCGCGAGTGTACGGGCACGGTGCGCCATCCAAGCACGGTGGAGCCTTCTTCGGCGACGTACTTCGCAACGAGCTCGCGGGCGCGGGCTCGGTCATCGGCGTCCTTCGACAGGAACATCATGCCCACGCCGTACTGCCCCTTGGGCGGCAGCGTAAAGCCGAGGCGGTCGGCTTCCTTGCGGAAGAACAGATCCGGAATTTGAACCAACAGTCCCGCGCCGTCGCCCGTGTCCGGGTCGCAGCCGCAGGCGCCGCGATGGGTCAGGTTGACGAGAACTTCCACGCCCTGCTCGACAATCTTGTGCGAAGGGCGGCCCTGGATGTCGGCGACAAGGCCGATGCCACAGGCGTCGTGTTCGAAAGCGGGGTCGTAAAGTCCCTGCTTCGGAGGCAAGCCGAAGTTGGTCATAGGTCGTATTCCGTTGTGCTAGCGGGCCTGCCGCGGGTGCGCAAGGCGGCGGTCCAAGTTGTTCGTTTTCACTGAAGTAGGGCTGGTCCCCGGCCAGTCCGGCGTCAGCAGAGCCGACGGTCGAGTCGGCCAAATTATAATAGCAAGGAAAGGAAGGCATGCAAAACTATTAGATTATCTTATATTGAGGCGCACGCGAAGCGCCTGGATCATCGTCGGGGCTGAGTTGCACTAGAGATCAGTGCGGACTTGGGTGCGGTTGACGACGTCTTTGACGCCCTTCACCTTGCGGACGAGCTTGTCGACCTTCTTGCGGGCTTTCTCGGATTCGACAAAGCCAGTGACGGTGACGATCCCTTGCTCAACGTGGACTGTGAGCGGGTGCGCGCCGAGGTCGCGGTCTGTGATGAGTTGGCGGTTGACCTGATCGTAGATCGAATCGTCTGAAACTTCCGCGTCTTGGGCGCGCAGCGAGAACGCAAAGAGGGCAAGAACGGAGCGGCGCGAGGCTTCTTGAAGGCGCACGCCCCTCATCCTAACGAATTTTCTTCGTCTGGCAACAGGTCCTCGTCGCCCGAGATAAAGGCGGGCTCGTCGGATTCGCCTTCACTGGCGCCGATGCCGTAGCGGTGCTGGTCGAGGGTGCGCATGAAGCCCGGGGCGTCACGCCATTTGGGTTTGACCTTGACGAAAACCTCGAGGAAGACCTTACGCCCGAAGCGTTCTTCGAGCGATTCGCGGGCCTTGGTGGCGATCCTCTTCATCAGCTCGCCCTGCTTGCCGATCACGATCGCTTTCTGGCCGGAACGCTCGACGTAAACAGTAGCCGAAAGCTTGAGCAGGCGAGGCGATTCGTCCCAGTTGTCGATGAGCACGGTTGTAGAGTGGGGCACTTCTTCGTGCGTCTCGATGAAGATGCGCTCGCGGATGAGCTCGGCGGCGAGGAAGCGCTCGGGCTGATCGGTGATGTAGTCGTCGGGGTAGTAAGCGGGGGACTCGGGCAGCCGTTCGAGCACCAAGTCCGCGATCTTGTCCACTTGTACGCCCTTGAGCGCGGAGATTGGGACGAATTCATCGAACGGGTAGAGCGCCTGATACTGCTCGATCTTTGGCAAAAGGATCTTTTTATCCTTGAGCTTGTCGACTTTGTTCAGCGCGAGGATGGCCGGAACGCCGAGTTGTTTCACCTTCTCGATCGCGGCTTTGTCGCCGAGGCCAATCGGTTGGCTGGCGTCGACGACGAGAATGACGCAATGGCAGCCCGAGGCGGCTCGCTCGATCTCACGCACCATGCGGCGGCCAAGCTCCTGACGAGTCGCGGCGTGGATTCCCGGCGAATCGACGAAGACGATCTGGCCGTCTTCGCGGGAAAGAATGCCCTGAATCGCTTCCCGGGTGGTTTGCGGCTTGGGGCTGACGATGGAGACCTTGGAGCCGACGAGGGCGTTGAGCAAGGTCGACTTGCCGACGTTGGGCCGGCCGAGAACGGCTGCAAATCCTGCTTTCACGAGTTGGGACCTGGGGGTAAGTATCGTGCGCAGACCGCGCATGCGATCCGCCCGAGGCAAACTTCTAGTGTAGCGGCGCGCTAATCTTCGGCTTCGCCCAGTTGGGGTTCTTTTTCGCCCGGGGCTTCCACCTTTCGAATGCAAACCGAGCGCACCCGGCGGTCGTCCGCGCTGAGCACTTCGATGTCGATGCCGTCCAGGCGCACGCGGGCGCCTGGGTCGGGCACCTGTCCCAAGTGCTCGCACACCATGCCGCCGACGGTGGTCGATTCGATCTCGTCGTCGGGCGTGAAGTCGACGAGCTCCTCGAGGCGGTCGAGATCGAGGTTGCCGGAGGCGATGTAAGAGCCGTCGGGTTTTTCATGGACGTCGTGGTCCGGCTCGCTTTCGTCGCGAATCTCGCCCACGATCTCTTCCATCATGTCTTCCATCGTGACCAGGCCGGCGGTCTGGCCGTACTCGTCGATGACGATTGCCATTTGCGCGTTCTTCTGCTGCAACTCCGGCATCAGCTCCCGGATTGGCTTGGTTTCCGGCACGAGCGTAACGGGCCGGACCAACTCGCGCACGTGCATGCTCGCGCGTTGCTCGCTCTCGACTTCGAGTACATCGCGGCTGCGCACAAATCCGATCACACGGTCGATCGACTCCTCGTAGACCGGAACGCGCGAATATTCTTCGTCGAGCAGAAGGCGGCGCAGGTCTTCGACAGAGCTCGAGGCGTCGATGCCGACGATCTCGGGCCGCGCCGTCATCACCTCACGCACGGTCTTGTCGCCAAACTCGACCACCGACTGGATGAGCTTACGGTCTTCTACGCCGATGAAGCCTTCTTCCTCACCCACGTCCAAAAAGACCTCGATGTCGTCATTGCCGTTGCCGTTGCGATGTTCGGGCTCTTCCTCGCCGCCGAGCTCCACGACGGAATTGGCAAAGCCGGTGAGCAGGAGCAGTGGCTGGACACTCCAAGCCAGCATGCGGGCGATGCCGACGAAGCCGAGCGCCCAATGCCCCTTGGTGCGGGAGATCAGAATGGCGGGAATGATGTGTCCGAACAGCGCTAGGGCGCAGAAAGCGACCAGCAGAGCTTCGAGCGCGGACTCGATGGTGAGCTGGTTGCCTCCGGTAATCAGGGCGCAATCGAGCGCAAGCACGATCAGCGCGGATTGCTTGAGCATCGCGTAGCGGCGCACACCGTCGCGCTCGTCGATGTTCATACGCGGCAGGATCTCTTCCTCGAAGAAGGGATAAGCGCGGGCGCCGGCATGCGGCCGGATCCGCAACGCTTCGAGGAACAGCGCACTCCAATACGCCGCAATCATCATTACGCCGCATTGCACCAGGGCGACGATGACGTAGGCGATCAGCATGACTCGACCCGCTCGATCAACCCGCGGCCAAGCCCGTACTTGCGGCGCAGGCGTCGCTCTTCAGCGCGCATCTCGCCCTCATCGGTCTCGTGGTCGTACCCGCTCAGGTGTAGGAACCCGTGCAGGATCAGCGTTTTGATTTCGGTTTCGACCGAGTGGCCATATTCACGGGCTTGGCGTTCCGCTCGAGCCGCCGAGATGAGGATGTCGCCCAGGCGGCCGTCCTCGCCGTCCGGGAACGACAGCACATCAGTCGAGGCGTTCTTGCCACGGTAGCGAGCGTTGGATTGACGCACGAACGCATCCGAGGCGACCAGCACGGCCACTTCGCGTCCAGGCGCTTCACGCCGGCTCAGCTTCGCGAGGAAGCTCTCGATTTCTTCGTTTTGGATCGGGACTTTGCGTTGGCGGTTGCGGTACCAACTAGGTCCGTCGCAGGAATCAGATCCCATCGTCAGTTTCAGTTTCCAGGGCTGGAAGCGGTTCGGCCGGAGAAGCTCCCAGGACTGCCGCATCGTCGGACAGCGCTTCGCCGGGTGTCGGGAACAAACCTTTTTGATTATATCGGTCGTAGGCGCGGATGATGCGCGCCACCAGGTCGTGCCGCACGACGTCTTTTTCGTTGAAATAGACGAACGCGATGCCTTCGACATCACTCAAAATGTCAATGGCGTCGAGCAGGCCGCTGCGCTTGCCCGAGGGCAGGTCGATCTGGGTGACGTCGCCGGTGATGACGGCGCGTGAGCCGAAGCCCAGACGCGTGATGAACATCTTCATCTGCTCGGAGGTGGCGTTCTGCGCCTCGTCGAGGATGATGAAGCTTTCGTTGAGCGAGCGGCCCCGCATGAAGGCGAGCGGCGCGATCTCGATCACGTTCTTCTCGATGAGCTTCTCCACGCGCTCTGCCTCGAGCATGTCGTAGAGCGCGTCGTAGAGCGGTCGCAAATAGGGGTCGATCTTCTGCTGCAAAGTGCCGGGCAAAAAGCCGAGGCGCTCGCCGGCTTCGACCGCGGGGCGGGCAAGAATGATGCGCCGCACCTGCTTGTTGAGCAGCGCATTGACGCCTTGCGCCACCGCCAGATAAGTTTTGCCCGTGCCGGCAGGGCCCACGCCGAAGACCATGTCGCAGCGGTCCATCGCTTCGAAGTAGCGCATCTGATTGAGGCTGCGCGGGGCGAGCGATTTCCGTCCGGCTAGACGTTGGCGGCTTGTCAGGACAAGGTTGCGGAAGCTCACGCGGGGGTCTTCCGAGACGACTTTGAGAAAGCCCTTCAAGTCTCCGTTGGCGAACTTGTGGCCCTCGCGCACGAGGCTTTCGTAGTCGGCGATGATCTCGCGGGCGCGGTTGACTTGGCGCTCGCGTCCTGAGATCTCGATCGAATCGGGAAGCAGGTGCGTCGTGACGTTGAGCGAAGACTCTAGAAAACGGATGTTTTCGTCGCGCGTGCCGAACAGAGTTTCGATCCCGTGGGGAAGGTTGACCTGGACTGTCGTCAAAGGCTGAGCGGCGCTTGGTGGAGAGCGATATTTCGCGCCTTCGACACGACTATAGCCAAGGGTCGCGTGCGAGTCAACGTTCGTTTTTTCGCTGTTTCGCCTCGGTTTCGAACAGCAGCTTGGCGGCGGCGTAAATGGTTTCGAGCGTGGGGACGGGGACGTGGCGCTTGTGGGCCAGTTCGAGCACTGCGCCGGTAATGGGTTCGAGCTCGGGCGCCTTGCCGGCCTCGAGGTCTTGCAGCATGGATGTCTTGTGTTCGCCGGCTACGCGCGAGCCCTCCAGTCGCTGCTCAGACGAGAAAGCGATCTGTACGCCAACGGCCGCCGCGGTTTCGCGGCATTCGTCCATGGCGCGCCGCATGATCTCGTAGGTTTCGGGCGTATCGAGCATCTCGCGCATGGTGGCGCGGGTGAGCGAGCTCAAGGGGTTGTAGATGGCATTGCCCATGAGCTTGACCCAGAGCTCATGGCGGATGTCGTTGCGGATGGGCGCTTTGAGACCACCTTGGATGAGAGCTTGCGAAAAGGCCTTGGCGCGTTCGGTGCGTCCGCCGGAGGGTTCGCCCATGGGGAAGCGGTTGCCTTCGGTGTGGAGAACGTAGCCGGGTTCGGGGATCTCGCTCGAGATGTAGGCGATGCCGCCGATCACGCGCTCGGGCGGCAGGTTTTGCCAGATCACGCCGCCCGGGTCGACGGCCTCCACTCGGGTATCGGTCTCGCCCTCGACACCGTGGAAATACCACCAGGGCAAGCCGTTCTGGCAGGAGACGATTGCGGTCTCGGGGCCGAGCAGCGGAGCGCACAACGGCGCGATGGCGGTCAGGCTCATGGCCTTGACGCCGAGCAGCAGATAGTCGACGGGGCCGATTTGGCTCGCTTCGCTTGTGGCCTTGAGACGGTAGGTCGAGGCCCCGAACAACTCACTCTCGACACGCACTCCATTTGCGCGGATGGCGTGGAGGTGGGCGCCGCGCGCAATGAGGGCGACGTCGTGGCCGGCTTCGGCCAGTCGGGAACCAACGAACGCGCCGATCGCGCCGGCGCCATAAACGGCGATTCTCAAGAGCCCGCACCCTCCCGCGTGCGGCACGGGATTCCCAACGTCCGCCCGCCTGGCCGTGCCGCGCCCGGAAGGGTTCGGGTGAAATTCTCAACCCTCGGCATAGATCGCTTCGGCTGCTTCCACGCCGCCGCGCGCGCCGCTGTGGCCCAGCTTGCGCAGGCATGTTTCCAGCGCAGCGAGCAGCAGTAAGACATTTTCGCGGGTGGAGGACGCGCCCATCAGACCAACGCGTAGAATTTTGCCCGCCAGAGGGCCGAAGCCGCCTAGGACTTCGATGTTGTAATCCTCGAGCAACATCTTGCGCAGGGCCGCGTCGTTGACGCCCTCCGGCACGACGGGCGTATTGAGCGTCCACAGGCGGTGATCCGGAGCGACGTGCATCTTCATGCCCAACGCTTCGATGCCGGCGACGAACGCTCGGTGGTTGCGCTTGTGACGCGCGAAACGCGCTTGGAGCCCTTCGATCTCAATCTGCCGCAGCGCCTCGCGCAGTGCGTAGAACATGTTGATCGGGGTGGTGTGGTGGTAGCGGTGCGACGCGCCCCAGTATTCGTCGATCAGCTTGAGGTCGAGGTACCAGGAGACGCACTTGGACTTTCGCGCGCGCAGCTTCTCCAGCGCGCGGGGCGACAGCGACAGCGGCGAGAGCCCCGGAGGCGCGGAGAGGCACTTCTGCGTACCGGAATAGATGATGTCGATGCCGTTCGCGTCCGCGTCGACAGGCATGCCGCCGAGGGAGGTGACGCAGTCTCCGATGACGAGCGCGCCGACCTCGCGCGCGGCGTCGCAGATGGCCTTGGGCGACTGCAGCGCGCCGGTCGAGGTCTCGGCGTGGACGAAGGCGACGACCTCGGGTTTTTCGCGGAGGATGAATTCGCGCGCCTCTTCGTCCGAGTAGACCTCGCCCCAAGGCTTTTCGAGCCGCGCGATGTCGGCGCCCTGGCGCTGGCACATGTCCGTGAGGCGATCCGAGAAGTAGCCGTTGGCAAAGACGGCGATTTTGGTCCCCTCTTCGACGAAGTTGACGACGGCGGCCTCCATGCCGGAAGTGCCCGTGCCGGAGATGGCAATGGTGAACTCGTTCTGGGTTCCCATCGTGCGGCGCATCATGGCGGCGACGTCTGTGAGGACGCCGAAGAAGGCCGGATCGGTGTGGCCGATGATCGGCGCCGCCATGGCGAGATAGACCTGCGGATCGACCATGGAAGGGCCTGGACCCAGCAGAATGCGCGGCGGGGGTTGGAAGAAACGAAGCTCGAACATTGAGGTTTTGGGAAACGCCCAAGATACCATACGGCATCTAACGGCTAAGGGCCTGTAGGGTCCCCGAACTTCGAATGTTTAGCGTTAACATTTCTGTCTTGACCCGTTATAATAACTCCCGCACCATGTTCGTACGCGCTCTCGCCACCCTCCTGATCGCCTCCGCAACGCTCCTCGCACAGTCGCCTGACGATGCCGAGCTTTTCGAGAAAAAGGTCCGTCCGCTGTTTGTGGCCAAGTGCCAGATGTGCCACAGCACGCAGATGAAGACGGCCGAGCTCGACCTCTCGAGCGCCGAGGGCTTCGTGAAAGGCGGCGCGAGCGGGCCGATCGTCAACACCGAGCACCCCGAGCAGAGCATGCTGCTCAAGGTCATCAGCTACGACGAGTCGCTGAAAATGCCGCCCATGGGCAAGCTCTCCGACGACGAGATCGCAGTGCTCAAGCAGTGGGTCGACAGCGGCGCGCACTGGCCCGGGGCCGAGAAGGTTGCGGTCGTCGAGAAGCCGAAGGCGGGCTTCACTGAAGAACAGAAGAACTGGTGGTCGTTCCAACCCGTGGCCGACCCCGCTCCGCCCGCCGTGAAGGACGAGAAATGGGCGCGCTCGCCGATTGATCGCTTCTTGCTGGCGAAGCTCGAAGAGAAATCGCTCACGCCGGAGGCTCCGGCCGACAAGGCGACGCTGTTGCGGCGCGCAACCTACGACCTCATCGGCATGCCGCCGTCGCAGGCTGAGATTGAGGCCTTCCTGGCAGACGACTCTCCGAACGCGTTCGAGAAGGTGGTCGACCGCCTGCTCGCCTCGCCGCGCTATGGCGAGCGCTGGGGCCGCCAGTGGCTGAACGTCGCTCGCTACGCCGACTCGACCGGCAACGACGAAGACCACCGTTACCCCTATGCCTATCGCTACCGCGACTACGTGATCGAGGCGTTCAACAATGACCTGCCGTTCGATCAGTTCGTGCGCGAGCAGATCGCGGGGGACCTGATGCCGGCCGCCGACGGTTCGGCGATTAACGAGCGCGGCATCATCGCGACCGGCTTCCTGGCGCTAGGCCCCAAGGCCGTCGCGCAGCAGGACAAGATGAAGATGCTCTACGACGTCTATGACGAGCAGGTCGACGTCGTTTCCAAGGCAGTGCTCGGCATGACGCTCTCCTGTGCGCGCTGCCACGATCACAAGTTCGATCCGCTGCTGCAGCGCGACTACTACGCCATGGCGGGCGTGTTCGCGAATACCCGCAGCTTCAGCGACCCGTCGACGCACGTTTCGAAGCTGCTGTTCACGCCGCTCGTTCCACAGGCCGAGTGGGACGCCTACGAGGCCGAGCAGGGAGAACATTCGTAAGAAGAAATTTGCGTTGGACAACCTCGCGGACATCGAGATCGAGCACCACGTCGAAGCTTTGGCGCCGTCAGTGGGCGAATACATGCTGGCGGCATATCAGGTTTACGCCAAGGGCGCGGACGCGGCTTCGGCTGCTTCTAAGAGCGGCCTAGACCCGAAGCTGGTGGAGCGCTGGGCTGCGTATCTGAAGCCCGCCGGCGAGGTCCGCGCGCATCTGGCCGAGTGGGACAACGCGACCGACGCGAACCGCGCGGCCGTGGCGCAGAAGTTCGAAGACAGCTTTAACGAGACGCTCGCCGCCTGGTACAAGAAGCTCCGCCATTGGCGCAAGAGGCGGATCGGCCGGCCGAAGAGATCACCATGGGCATTCCGTCGAAGCCCAATTTCGAGGCGGGAGAGAACCGCTTCTTCTTCGAAGCGGCCCTGGCGAAGAACGCTCCGTTCTCGTTCCGCTCCAAGGAAGACAAGGAGGCGCTGCTGAAGCCCGAGACCAGGAGCGCATCGCCGCGCTCGAGGCCGAAGTGGCTGAGCCGAGAAGAATGCGCGCCCGACGCCGGCCCGCGCCTGTGCCGTCGAGGACAAACCCGCGTCGGAGCGCATCCAGCAGACCGTGCTGATCCGCGGCGACTATCACTCCAAGGGCGAGCCGACGCCGCTGCGCTTCCCGGCGATCATCGCCGGCCTGGATCAGGATCCGGTGAAGACCAACGGCAGCGGGCGGTTGGAGCTCGCTAACTGGATGGCGTCCAAGGACAATCCGCTAACCCCGCGCGTGATCGTCAACCGCATCTGGCAGGGCCACTTCGGCGACGGCTCGGTGCGAACGCCGGACAACTTCGGCAAGACCGGCGAGTTGCCCTCGCACCCGCAGCTGCTCGACTGGCTGGCGACCCGCTTCATGGAAGACGGCTGGTCGATCAAGAAGATGCACAAGCGCATCATGCTCTCGGCCGCCTATCAGCAGTCGAGCGACTTCGATGAGAGCAAGGCGTTGGCGGACCCGGAGAACCGCTTGCTCAGCCGCTTCTCGCGGCGGCGGCTCGACGTGGAAGAGATCCGCGACGGCCTGCTGACCGTAGACGGCTCGATCGACCTGAGCATGGGCGGCACCATGCAGGAAGGTTTCGGCACCGACGGAGAGAATTCGAACGACCGGCTCTCGATCAACCCCGACGACGAGATTCGCCGGACGATCTACCTGCCGCTGCGACGCGCGAACCTGCCGCCGCTGCTCAACTTGTTCGACTTTGGCGACGCGGCCACCCCGATGGGCAAGCGCGCCGCGACGAACGCGTCGCCCCGCAGGCGCTTTTCATGATGAACTCGGAGTTCGTGGCCGCGCGTGCCCGCAACAGCCGAGCAGCTCTTGCAGAAAGAATGACAACGCGCAGCGCGTGCGCGACGCCTACTTGCGCACGCTGAATCGTGCGCCGCGGGCGGCCGAGGTCGACAACGCGCTCACCTATATTTCCTCTGTGAAGGAGAAGTTCGGCGATCTCCAGGAGCTCGACGCCTGGGAGAGCTATTGCCGGATTTTGATGGCCTCCAACGAATTCATCTACGTCGATTGAGGAGCAAGACCATGGACCCGCGGCACAAGTATAACCAGATCCTACGACGCAACTGGACCAAGCCGATGTCGCGCCGCGCCCTGCTGCGTGACGGTGCGTTGGGGTTCGGCGCGCTGGGGCTGGCCGGGCTGCTTGCCGAGCAAGGCTACGCGGCCCCAAGGCGAATCCGCTGGAGCCTCGCGCGCCGCACTTCGCGCCGCGCGCCAAGCAGGTGATCTTCCTGTTCATGCATGGCGGACCGTCCTCGATCGACACGTTCGACCCCAAGCCTTACCTCTACAAGCACTCCGGCGAGCCGCTGCCGATCAAGCGTCCGCTGGCGTTCGACGACTCCGATCCGGGGCCGCTGATGAAGCCGCAGTGGGAGTTCAAGCCCGGCGGCCAGAGCGGCATTCCGGTCAGCGAGTTGTTCCCGCACGTGCGGCAGCAGGTGGACAATCTGTGCGTCATCCGCTCGATGGTGGGCGAGGGCGTGGACCACGGCGCGGCGTTGTTGCAGACCTTTACCGGCTCGAGCACGTTCACGCGTCCGTCGATGGGCTCGTGGGTGGTCTATGGACTGGGCTCGGAGAACAAGGACCTGCCGGGCTTCATCACAATCAAGCCGGCGCTGTCGCACGGCGGCGCGAAGAATTGGTCGTCGGCCTTCCTGCCCGGCGCCTACCAGGGCACGGCCATCGGACACGCTGGTCTCAAAGTCGCGGACATCAAGGACGAGCCCATCGAGTATCTCGTCAACAAAGGGCTGACCGCGGAAGAGCAGCGCTACGAGCTCGACATGTTGCAGTCGATCAACCGGCGGCACGCGGCCATGCACGAGCATGACCCGCAGCTCGAGGCCCGTATCGAGGCGTTCGAACTGGCGTTCCGCATGCAGGTCGAGGCGCCGGAAGCGTTCGAGGTGGAGCGCGAGTCCGAGCAGACGAAGAAGCTCTACGGCCTGGACAACCCGACTACGTCCGACTTCGCGTGGCAGTGCATCCTGGCGCGGCGCCTAGCCGAGCGCGGCGTGCGCTTCATCCAGTGCACACACTCCTACAAGTGGGACCAGCACTCTGACCTGGTCAACAAGCACACCGAGAACGCGGCCGAGGTCGACAAGCCCATCGCGGGACTGATCGCCGACCTGAAGGCGCGCGGCATGCTGGAAGACACGCTGGTGATCTGGGCGGGCGAGTTCGGTCGCACCCCGGTCTCGCAAGGCGGCGATGGGCGCGACCACAACCCCTACGGCTACACCATCTGGATGGCCGGTGGTGGAACCAAGCCCGGCTTCGTCTACGGCGCGACGGATGAGATCGGCTACCACGCAGTGGAGAACCGGATGCATATCCATGACTTCCACGCGACGGCGCTACACCTGCTCGGCATGGATCACGAGAAGCTGACTTACCACTTCTCGGGACGTGACTTCCGGCTGACGGATGTTGCGGGGAACGTCCACGACGGGATCTTCTCGTAGAGCGCGGGCGAATCGCCATTCTTTTCGGTCAGCGCAGCGACTGTTCCAGCAGCGCTGCCAGCCGAACCGACGCCTGGGTCAGGCGCTCGCGTACGATCGGCAGGCTATCGGCGTAGTAGGGCTGGCCGAGCTTGCCGTCTCTTATGCGATAGACGGCCGGGCGCAATCGTTGGGACTCCACCGCCCAATCGAGCGGCTTCGACTTGGCCCACAGCGCGGCCTGTTCCGGCGTGGGGCGGGGGAGGGAAGCCGCCCAGCGGGTGAAGCTGATCCTCTGCTGGGCGATGATGTCCGAGTCCCAAACGCGGTGTAGGTTCGAGCGACGACCGAACCAGTCGACCTCGATGAGGTTTCCGCCACGGTCCTCGGCCCGGCCGACGTGGAGCGGTTGGTGCAGGTCGGCGACGAAATGGATGAGGAAACGCAGCGCGTCGCGTTGCTTTTGAAGCGAGCCACTGCGCTTGGTCAGATCTTTCTGGAAGCGTTCGATGGCGCGCAGGACGTCGCCGCGCTTCTCCTTTCGGCTGGACTTGTAGGTTTCGCCGTCGCCGATGTTGACGTAGTGCCAGGGACCGCTGTGGCGCCAATTCGGAAGGTTGCGGGCTTCGTCCGCCCAGGTTGATACGTCTGCCAGCGAATCGCCGCCAAGGATGACCCGGATCCGGGCGACGAGCGCAGGGTCGAGGCGTTCCTCCGCGAGTATCGCGACGACTCGATGGCCGGTCGGCCCCCAGGCTGGCGCGGAGGCAGCGCAGAGCAAAAACAAGCAGAGCATCCGCATGGGCAAGATCCCCAGGGTGCCATGCAGGCGTGCTGCGGCGCTATACTTTTCCGGACGCTGCCCTGTGCAGCTGCGAGGAGAATCTAGAACCGCAATGATGAACTGGACCGTCGTACTGAGCCTGTTGGGCGTGGCCGCATTCGGGATGGCCACGGTCGAACCCGCGCAAGCGCAAGAGCGCATTTTCGAGCTGCGCACCTACCACTGCTTCCCTGGCCGTCTCGACGCGCTGCACAAGCGCTTTCGCGAGCACACCAACGCAATTTTCGTGAAGCACGGTATGAGCCTGATCGGCTATTGGACGCCGACTGAAGGGCCGGACGCCGGAAACACGCTGGTCTACATGCTGGCCTACCCCAGCAAGGCGGCGCGCGAGGCTTCGTGGAAGGCGTTTCGCGACGACCCGGAGTGGCAGACGGCGCGGGCGGAGTCGGAGAAGGATGGCAAGATAGTCGAGAAGGTCGACTCTGTGTTCCTCTCGCCAACCGACTATTCGCCGATCCATTGAGGGCTCAGCTCGCGTAGGCTTCTTTAGTCCCGCTTCCCCGAGGCTTTTCACGGCGTGATAACGTGGAACCATGGTGGAGCGGGAGCAAAATATCCGACGGTTGCAGGACGTTGGATTAAACGCTTACGAGTCTCGCGCTTATCTGGTTCTGATCGGGCATTCGAGCTTCAAGGCGCTCGAGGTTGCCGGGCGCGCCGGCATTCCACGGCAAAAGATCTACGAGGTGCTCGACAGTCTTGTCGAGAAAGGCTTTGTGCGCGTGGTGCAGGGCAAGGCGAAGCTGTTTTCCGCAGTGGAGCCGAGCTTGGCGCTCGAAGGTTATCTACGGAGGAAGAAGGAAGCATTCGAGCGCGAGTGGCAGGAACGCCAGCGGCTAGCAGGCATGCTGGGCGACGATCTGAGCGAGACGTTCACAGACGGCAATCGCGGGCATGGGCCGCTGGACTACCTCCGCATCGTGACGGATACTGCGCAGACGGCAGAAGAGTACCGCCGGATGCTGCGGGCCTGCATGAGCGAGTATCTGGAGTTCGCGCGTCCGCCCTACAGCGTGGACCCCGGCCGTGAGCCGATCGTGCAGCAGATGCTGGCCAAAGGCGTGAACTGTCGACTGCTGTTCATGGCCGGTACCGTAGAGCGCGAGGAGCTGTCCCCGTTGAAGCAGGCTGGGGCCAAGGTACGCACGATCGATGCGTTGCCGATGAAGCTGGCCTTGTTCGACGAAGTGCGCGGCATGATCTCGCTCAACGATCCTGTTGTCACCAACCCGCAAATTACGGCGTTGGTCTTCGAGCACGAGTCGCTGTCCTCAGCGATGACGAGCTTGTTCGAAGAGTTCTGGAGCCGTGGGAATCCGCTCTAAGGGTGCGGCTACATTTTTCGTAAGGCGGCTTCGAGCTCCTCAAACGAGTCGACGACTCGTACGCCAATCTTTTCGAGCAGCGGCAGCACCTCCGGATCGTATCGGCCGACCAACCGGGCGACGCTGAGCGTGAGCACGTGCGGCAAGAGCCTACGCGCAGGGACGAGTGTATTGGTCAGGTCTCCGATGACAAACACGGGAACGGCCGATGGGTGCGCGAAGAGGAACTCGGGCGAAAGGCCGCGAGGCAGATCGACCACGCCGGGCTGTCCCATTACCTGAAAAGGATCATCGAGCGGCTCGCGCGGGTGATGCTTGAGAGCCAGGCCCAGCCCGGAGGTCGCGGCTGCGCGCAGCACGGTGCGCACCATCTCGCCGTAATAGCGGCGCGAGCGAATGCGGTCCGAGCGCGTGAGCAGGACCAGCCCATATTTGCCCGTTGGCAGCAGGCGCTCGAAGCCGGTGCGCTCGCCGTATGCCACCGCGATCGCAGCAAATCGTTCGCGCTCGAAGCACGTTTCCGTAAGCGGCTCGATGGACCGCGATGCGCCGACGCCAGGTGCGGCATCCGGGAAAGAAAGTAAGCGCGCATCGGCCCAATGGCTGCCGCCGCGATATGCAATGGGACGCCACCACCAACCGTAAATCGCGTGAAAGATCAGACGGCCCCAGGCCGTGGTGTTTGCGAACATCGGCGCGGCGCGGTACTCAGCCAGCCCGTCCTCCACGCAGACCGTCTTCGCGGAAGGGAGTACGCGCTTGGCCCAGTAGAGCGCCGCTTGCGGCTCGGGGCGCTCCTCGTTGAAGACATAGACGCGCTCGTAGCCCCGTCGCGCGATCCGGGCCGTACGCGCGATGTTTGCCATCAGCAACAAATGCCGGCGGACGCGGGAGGGGCCTCGTACGTCGGCCAGCGGAGTGATGCGGTCAAAGAGACCAGGGCGTGCGTGCTGAATAGCTTCGGAGAGAATGGCGTAGTCGTCGAAGTCTGGGGTTAGGACGAGCTCCGAGCGCGCGGTTTCGCTCGCCATGGCAAGTCCGCACGAGAGGAAGACGTGGTAGGGCGTCGCGGCGACGAAGAGTTGGCAAGACGTGGCCATTTTCGACTACTTTGGTAGCCAGATGTCCCAGTGTACTTTCCGACGCACGGTGGGCTGTCTGTGATCGCGGCGCTGCTGATGGGCCGAGGCGGTTCGAAGTCGGTCGAGCGCAAGAACCTCCGTCTGATCTTGGGGCGTCCGTTGATGGAGTATCCGCTGATGGCGGCGCGGGACTCCAAGCGGATCGAGAAGATCTACCTTTCGACCGACGACGAGGAAATGGCCGAAGTCGCGCGGCGTTACGGCGCCACGATCATCGAGCGGCCCGCCGAGCTCGCCGGGCCGACGGCCCAATATCCCGACGGCGTCACCCATGCGCTCGCACAGATGGATCCGCAGCCCGAGATCCTGGTCTCGATGCACTGCAATTGCGGAACTCATGCGCCGGGGTTGATCGACGCCTGCGTGGAGAAGCTCCTCGCCGACCCGACCGCAGACTCCGTCGTGAGCGGCATCGTAGACAACTCTTGCCACCCCTACCGCGTGAAAAAGGTGATGGAGGACGGCTCACTCGAGAACTGGTTGCCGATTCCGAAAGGTGTCTCAAACAACCGCCAAGCCTTGACGCCGTCGTTCGTGCTCGACGGCGCGGCGCGCGCCTTGCGTGTGAGCCGCTGCTTCCCGGCCGACGGTCAGGAGCCGTTTCGAGTGCTGGGCAATCGCATCCTGTTCGTCGAGAACCCGGGCGGGCTTGGACGTGCACTCCGAAGACGACGTGATCCTGACCGAGCGCTACCTGCTTCGGCGGGGTATCCTACCGGTGTGAACTTCAAGCCTTTGCTGCTCTCCATCCTTGCTGCATCCGCGCTGTGGGCGCAGGCCGAGGAAAACGACCCGAAGAAGCTCGAATTTCAGGACATCACCGTTGCCAAGCCAATGCTGATGGCGCCGATGCGCGACGGCGTGCGGCTCGCGACGGATGTCTACCTGCCCAAAGACAAGCCAGGGCCTTTCCCGGTGGTGTTCGTCAAGACGCCCTACGACTTCAACAAGATCGAGGGCTCGACGCTCGAGTGGGGCCTGGAGGCGGTCAAGCACGGCTATGCCTATGTGGTGCAGAACGAGCGCGGGCGGTTCTACTCCGAGGGCGACTGGGAGTTGCTCGGCGATCCGCGCAAGGACGGCTACGATTCGTTGAGCTGGATCGCCGACCAGGAGTGGTCGGACGGCAATGTGGCGACGCTTGGCTGCTCGTCGACGGCGGAGTGGCAATTGGCGCTGGCCGCAATGGATCATCCGGCGCACAAGGCGATGGTCCCGATGGCGGCGGCAGCCGGCATCGGACGTGTGGGCGAGTTCTACGAGCAGGGCAACTTCTACAAAGGCGGCGCGCACCAGACGCTGATGACGGTTTGGCTCTACGGCGTGCAGCAGGACGTGCGGCCGCGCTTTCCCGAGGGGATGCCGCAGGAGGAGCTGGAGCGCCTGCGCAAGATGTATGACCTGACCGCGCACATGCCGCCGGTGGATTGGACAGAACAGCTACGCAAGCTGCCCGCCGTGGATTGGCTCAAGAGCGCCGGCGCGAACGAGGGTCCCGGCGCGACCTTGCTGCAGCGCTTCCCGGACGACAAGGCCTGGTACAAGGGCGGGCTCTACCATGACAATGAGCCCTCGCCGTGCCGGCGTTCTGGTTCAACAGTTGGTTTGACGTCAGCCAGGGCCCGAACCTGGCGATGTTCAACCACGCGCGCAGCAAGGGCGCTGACGAGGCGACGCGCGAAGGCCAATACATGGTCGTAGCGCCAACCTTGCACTGCGGCTTCTATCGCATCCCTGAGCACAAGGACCTGAAAGTCGGCGAGCTGAACGTGGGGCGCGCGACGTTTCCCGTATGGGATCAAGTGTTCGGCTACCTGGACCACTACGTGAAGGGCGAGGACAACGGCTTCGTCGAGAAAACGCCGCGCGTGCAGTACTACACGATGGGCGAGAACGAGTGGAAGTCCGCCGATGCCTGGCCGCCCAAGGCCGCCGTGAAGACGACGTTCTACCTCGACAGCGGCGGCGATGCGAACAGCGTATTCGGAGACGGCAAGCTCTCACGTGAGAAGCCCTCCGGCGCGGATGGGGACAGCTACCCCTACGACCCGATGAACCCCGTGCCGTCGCTCGGCGGTGGCGTCTGCTGCAACGGAAATGCGTCCAAGGGCGGCAGCTACGATCAGCGTGCAATCGAGGCGCGGCAGGACGTGCTGGTCTACACCAGCGAACCCCTCGACGCGGACCTGGAAGTAACGGGCGCAGTGCGGCCGACGCTGTATGTCTCTTCCGACGCCAAGGACACGGACTTCACCGTGAAGCTCGTCGATGTCTACCCTGATGGCACAGCCTATAACGTAGACGACACGATTCTGCGCGCGCGCTTCCGCGATGGCTACGACAAGCAGGTCTTCATGAAGCCGGGTGAGGTCTACACCATCGAGCCGACGCCCATGTCGACGAGCTACCAGTTCAAGAAAGGCCACCGCATTCGCGTCGAAGTCGCCTCGAGCAAGTTCCCGCAATACAACCGCAACTTGAATACCGGCGGCCACAATTACGACGAGACCACGAGCGTCGTTGCCCACAACACGGTGCACCACACGGCGGCGCATCCGTCGCACCTGGTGATGGATGTGATCCCCTAGCGCTTCTTTGTGCTAAGCTCCCCGCCGAGAGGGAGGAGCATGATCATCAGAAAGATGGAGTGCTGTCGCTCGCCAAGTTCATGGGCGGCATTTATGGCGTGATCGGGCTGATCTTTGGCGCGATCTTCAGCTTGATGGCGCTTGCGGGCGCGGCCATTGGCGGTTCGCAGAGCGATGAGCCGGGCGCGGCGGTCATCGGAGCGGTGGTTGGAATTGGAGCGGTGATCGTGATGCCACTGCTCTACGGCGTGATGGGCTTCGTCGGCGGCTTGATCGCGGCGCTTCTCTACAACTTGTTCGCAGGCATCTTTGGTGGCATCGAGCTCGAGGTGGACATGCAGCCCGGTGTAAGCCCGGGTACGCTGCCGCATCAGGCGCCGCCGCAGACTTCCGCCTTTTCCTAAGCCGGCGCCGGGTGTATCCTAGGTAGCCGAGAACACCATTGCCTGGGATGCGCCTGATTCCGCTGTGTTTCCTGCTCGCTGCACCGCTGGCGGCTGCGAGCGACGCGGACTATTTCGAGTCCAACGTTCGCCCTCTATTGGCGAAACACTGTTACAGCTGCCATACCCAGACCGCCCTGGGCGGATTGCGCGTGGATTCGCGCGACGCGCTGCTGAAAGGAGGCGGACGCGGGCCGGCTGTCGAGCCGCGCGCCCCCGAGCGCAGTTGGCTGATCACAGCCGTGCGCTACGAGGACGAGCAACTCAAAATGCCGCCCTCGGGCAAGCTGTCTGACGAAGAGATCGAGGCGTTGACCCGCTGGGTGGATGATGGCGCGGTGTGGCCCGCCTCTGACGGCCCTAAGCCCGCGGACGACGGTAAGTTTCGCATCACCGAAGAGCATCGCGAGTTTTGGGCTTTCCAACCCGTGGCCACGCCCGCCCCTGGAGCGTCGATTGATTCGTTGATCGACGCGCGTTTGGCGGCCGAAGGCCTGCAATCGACTGGCCCTGCGGACAAGCGAACGCTGTTGCGCCGTCTCTACTTCGATTTGATCGGGCTGCCACCGTCGCCGGAGGACGTAGACGCCTTCCTGGCTGACAAGTCTCCGGACGCGTACACGAAAGTCGTGGACCGCTTGCTCGACTCGCCGCGCTACGGCGAGCGTTGGGGGCGGCTTTGGCTGGACGTCGCGCGCTATTCCGATGAGCGCCTCAACTCGACCCAGGACGAGCCTTATCCAAACGCATTCCGGTACCGCGATTGGGTGATTAAAGCGTTCAATCAGGACATGCCTTACGACCTGTTCGTGAAGGCGAGCTTGGCGGGCGACCAGTTGAGCGAGAAGGAACGGCGGGGGCATTCCGAGCAGGATCTCGCGGCCGGCCTGGGCTTCTACGGGCTGAGCCCGCAATTCCAGGACGATCGCATCGACGCCACCGGCAAAGCCTTCCTCGGACTCACGATCGGCTGCGCACAGTGCCACGACCACAAGTTCGATCCCATTCCGACCGAGGACTACTACGCGCTCTTGGGCGTCTTCAACTCGACCAAGCTGGATGAGCTGCCCCTTGCGCCCGCAGAAGAAGTGGAGCGCTACCGTGCGCTCGAGAAGAAGGCCAGCGACGCCGAAGCGGAGCTGAATCGCTTTCTGGATACGCAGGCGCGTGCGCTGGTCGATGTGCTTGCCGATCGAACGGCCGACTACCTGAACGCGGCATACCGGGTGTTCGGACCGGAGAAGGTCGAAATCGCCGCAGCAGCCGAAAAGGCCGGGCTCGACGAGGAAACGCTCGAGCGCTGGTGCGGCTACCTGGACGGCCAGCGTAACCATCCGCTGCTCGACGATTGGAACGCGCTTGTCGAGCGCCAAGCGCCGGCGGAAGAGGTCGACGAGTTTGCGCGGGGCTTCCAAACCTTGTTGGTCGAGACGATTGCGGACAAGAAGCGCATCGACAAGGAAAACGAGATTCGGCTGGGCGGTGACGATTCGGCGCGCAAGGCCGCGCGGACGGAACTGCTCTCACTCGGGCGTGACGAGTACTTCCTATGGCGCGACGTGGCGTCGGCGTCTGGCCGCTCGTTGCCGGTCAAAGCTCCGTCGGGCGTGCTTTATTACAAGGGCGAAGCGATCGAGCGGTTCCTCTCCGGCGTCTGGACGGAGCACGTTCAGACCAGCCGGGCGCGGGCAAAAGAGCTTCGCGAGCAGGCGCCGCCAAAGTACCCCTTCCTGCATGTGATCTCGGACGTCGCCAAGCCGGAAAATGAGCACGTCCACATCCGTGGCAGTGAGGACAACTTGGGCGACGAGGTGCCGCGGCGCTTTCTGTCGGTGTTGTGCGACGGCGATCCGCTACCCTTCCAGCACGGCTCGGGACGCTTAGACTTGGCGCGGGCGATCGCTACGCAGGAGAACCCGCTGACCGCGCGCGTGATGGTCAACCGCATCTGGGGCGGGCACTTCGGACACGGCATCGTCGGCACGCCGAGCAATTTCGGAATGATGGGCGAACGGCCGACGAACCCCGAGTTGTTGGATTATCTCGCCGCGCGTTTTGTTGAGCTGGGCTGGTCAGTAAAAGCGCTCCATCGCGAGATTGTCGAGAGCGAGGCGTACAAACGTTCGGCCGTTGGGCTCGCGAAGAACAACGAGAAGGACCCGGACAACCGCTTGCTTTGGCGCGGGCCGCGCCGGCGGTTGGACGTAGAAGAGCTGCGTGACGCGACGTTGGCCGTGGCTGGCGATCTGGATTTCGAAGCGGGCGGTCCGCCGGTCGAGCTGACCAAGGAAGACAACCTGCGGCGCACGGTCTACGGCTATGTGAGCCGGCGCAAGCTCGATGACGTCCTGGCGCTGTTCGATTTTCCCAACCCGAATAGCCACGCCGAGCAACGCATCAATACGAATACGCCTTTGCAGGGGCTTTACTTCCTCAACAGCGACTTCTTGATGCGCGAGGCTGCGTCCTTTTCCAAGCGTGTGACCGAAGACGCGGATGCGCCCGCCGAGCAGGTGGCGCGCGCGTATCGCTTGCTGTTTGGCCGTGCGCCGAGCAAGCAGGAACGCGCGGCGACGCTCGCGTTTCTCTCTTCGCACGAGAACGCGTGGCCGCAGTTGGCGCAGGTGCTGATGAGCTCCAACGAGTTTTTGTATGTCGACTAAGTTTTCGCGCAGGGACGTTCTTCGCCTGGCCGGCACAGGGCTGGGCATGGTGGGGCTGAGCCCGCTGTTGGCAGAGACGCTGTCGCCGGCCTCGCCGCTCGCGCCCAAGCAACCCCACTTCCCCGCGAAGGCGAAGCACGTGATCCACTTGTTTCTCAACGGCGCACCGTCGCACGTGGACTCGTTCGACTACAAGCCGATGCTCGAGAAGTACGACGGCAAGCCGTACCCGGGCGGCAACCTGCGGACTGAGCGCAAGACCGGCGCGTTGATGAAGTCGCCCTTCGAATTCAAGCCGCGGGGCGAGAGCGGCATTCCAATCAGCGAAATCTTCCAAGAGCTGGGCGGCGTGATTGACGACTGCTGCGTGATCAACTCGATGCGCGCGGACATGCCGTTCCACGAGCCGTCGCTGTTCTTGTTCAATTCCGGGCAGCGCTTCGCCGGGCATCCCTCAATGGGGGCATGGCTGACCTACGGGCTGGGCACGGAGAACCAAAACCTGCCCGGTTACGTGGTGATGTGTCCGGGCTTTCCGGTGGTTGGGCCGCAGCTTTGGACGTCGGCTTACCTGCCTGGGGCTTATCAAGGTTCTTATATCCGAAACACCGAGATCGAGCCCGAGAAGCTCGTGCCGTTCCTGACCAACAGTCAGCGGACGCCCGAGCAACAACGCGACCAGATGGACCTGCTCGGCACGCTGAACCGCGCCCACTTGGAGCGCGAGGGCGACGCGCCGGAGCTCGAGGCAACCATCCACTCGATGGAGGTCGCCTACCGCATGCAGTCGGAGGCGATGGACGCGTTCGACGTGCGCAAGGAGAGCGACGCGACGCGGGCGCTTTATGGCGAAGGGAATTTCGCACAAGGCTGTCTGATTGCGCGGCGCTTGGTCGAACGCGGCGTGCGCGTTGTGCAGGTCTATTACGGCAATTCACAGCCTTGGGATACCCACGACGACATCTTGAAGATGCGCGAGCTTGCGGGCGATTCGGACAGGCCCATGGCTGCGCTGATTCGCGACTTGAAGACGCTTGGGCTGCTCGACGAGACGCTCGTGGTGATCAGCGGCGAGTTCGGGCGGACGCCCACGGTCGAAGTGAGCGGACGCATCCAGGTGCAGGCCGGGCGCGACCACAATTCGCACGGCTTCAGCTCGATCGTGGCCGGCGGCGGCTTTCGCGGCGGCCTGCGCTACGGCGCAACGGACGATTTCGGCTTCCGATCCGAGGTGAACCCAGTCCATGTGCATGACCTGCACGCGACGTTGCTCAACCAGCTTGGGTTGGATCACAAGCGCTTGACCTATCGTCACAGCGGCCGTGACTTCCGCCTGACGGACGTCCACGGCGAAGTGGTTCGGGATCTGATTGCCTGAGGTCGCCTAGCGCCGCCGCAGGATGACCAGCCGGTGGTCGCCCAGCGCGCGCAACAGAGGCCAGTGGGCCACCCTGCGATCCAGTCGCGCGAGTGCGCGCACCACGCGCGGAAAGCGCTGCGCGAAGGGCTCTAGGTAGGTGGGCGGCAGGAAAATCCCGAAGGCGGGCGCGCTTTCGAAGACGAGCTCCGGCGCGAACGCGCGGCGTACTTCGTCAACCGACGGGTAAAAGACTTCGAAGTCGGTTTCTCCCTGCGCGCCAGCGAGCGCCCAAGAGCCGCTGAAGTGGCGCGTGGCCCAGTGCAAGGTCGCGGTCAGGGGATAGAGCAGCGTTTCCCACAAGCAAAAGCGGCTCATCAGGCATAACGCCACCGGAGCCCCGGGACGCAGACGTTCGGCGAGTGCGTTGGCGACCGGCCGCAGGTCCTCCACACAGTTGAGCGGCCCGAAGCTCGAGTAGGCGCCGGAGTAACCGCACTCGGGCAGGTCATCGAGTTGCTCGATGGGCAGGGCCTCGAAGCGCAGCGCGTCGGATAGGCCCTCGGCGGCGGCGCGTTCGCGCGCTGCATCAATCATCGCCGGCGCGACATCGATGCCGTCAACTTCCATGCCGGCATGGGCGAAACGCACGGCGTCTTCGCCGGCGCCGCAGCCTAGGTCGAGTAGGCGTCCCCCGAGTGGGAAAAGCTTGCCCAGGTGCCGCCAAGCGGCGGCGCGCTGCAATCGCCCAATGCGCGAATCGCAAAAGTCTTCGTCGTAGCTCGGCGCGGCGGCGTCGAATGCCGAGCGTACTGCGTCGAGGCTGATCGATGTGCTGGCTTGCTTCATCCGCGCGGGCGACTTCTTAGAATAGCGGGCGAACAAGCGCTATCATCTAAGCCGCCATGACGCATTTGTCGCGATTTGTCGTCGTTTGTCTGCTTTTTGGGGCGGTTGCCACGCCGCCTGCCGCGCTGGCCCAATGCGACCCCGTCACCTGGACGCGCGAGCAAGATCACGCCGACATGATGCGCCAGCTTGGCATTACCGCTCTGCGCCCCGGCCCGAGCGGGCGCGCACCCGAAGGAGCGCCGAATGCCGCGAACTACGATCCGGCGAAGGCCAATCCTTATCCCGAATTGCCAGACCCGCTTACGTTGCAAAACGGTCAGAAAGTGACCACGGCGCAAGTGTGGCGCGAGCAGCGGCGTCCGGAGATCGTCGAGGACTTCGAGCGCGACGTCCTAGGTCGCGTTCCAAAGAACGCTCCCACAGTGCGCTGGGAAGTCGTCGAGACGGCTGAGCATGAGCTGGGCGGCGTGCCGGTCGTGGGGAAGCAGCTGAAGGGCGTGCTCGACAACGCGGCGTGTCCTCAGATCGAGGTCACGATCGACATGGTGGTCGTCACGCCCAAGGATGCTAAAGGCAAAGTACCGGTCTTGATGATGTTTGGAAGACCGTGGCTGCCGCGGGCGGGCGAGGAGCCTCCTCCGGCGCGTGGCGGTCCTTATGCGGACCCGCCTTCGCAGGAGCAGTTGGTGGCGGCCGGTTGGGGCTATGCCACGCTCGATCCGCGCAGCGTGCAAGCCGACGACGGCGCGGGGCTGACGCGCGGCGTCATCGGTCTGACGAACAAGGGCCGGCCGCGCAAGCCAGACGACTGGGGCGCACTGCGCGCCTGGGCCTGGGGCGCGGCGCGTGGTCTGGACTATCTCGAGACCGATCCCGGTGTCGACGCGAGTAAGGTCGGCATCGAGGGCGTCTCCCGCTACGGCAAGGCGGCGCTGATCGCGATGGCGTTCGAGCCGCGCTTCGCCGTCGTGATGGTGGGCTCCTCGGGCGAGGGCGGCGCCAAACTGCACCGCCGCAACTTTGGCGAAGCGGTGGAGAACCTGACTGCGGTGAACGAATATCACTGGATGGCCGGCAACTTCTTGAAGTACGGCGCGGCGGAAGCCTCGTTCGGCAGCAAGAATGCCGGCGACTTGCCCGTGGACGCGCATGAGCTGATCGCGCTGTGCGCTCCTCGACCGGTATTCATCAGCTACGGCATCCCCGAGCGAGGAGATGCGCTTTGGCTCGACCAGCAGGGCAGCTACATGGCGACGGTGGCAGCGGGACCGGTGTTTCGCTTGCTGGGAGCGCGAGACATCGGCGACGAGCGGGACTATCGCGAGGCCCAGATGCCCGGGGTCAATGTTGGGCTACTCGACGGCGAGCTCGCGTGGCGACAGCACGACGGCGGACACGAAGACCGCACGAACATGAAACACTTCATTGCCTGGGCCAATCGGAAGCTCGGATACTCTGGGTCGGCGTCAGAATAGGGAACCTGACAAAGGAGAGTTGGAATGAATTTTGCTTTTGGAGCAAAGTTTCTAGGGGCGTTGTTCGCCATCATGAACCCGTTCGTCAATTTGCCCGTGTTCTTGGCGCTGACGCAGGGCCAGAGCGTGGGCGAGCAACGCGACACCGCGATCAAGACGATCGGCTATACGGCCGTGATGTGCGTGGTTCTTTCGCTCGCCGGCGGCAAGATCATCGGATTCTTCGGCGTGACGATCGACTCGTTTCGGGTGGCGGGCGGCATCGTGCTGTTGGGCATTGCGTTGGCGATGTTGAACGGCAAGCCGGTCGCGTCCCACGAGCGCAACGACAACGAGAAGAAGGCGCATGCGGCCGGCGTGGGCGACGATGAGAGCGCCGTTGCGTTCTATCCAATGACGTTCCCTATGATCGTGGGGCCGGGGACGATTGCGACCTTGATCATCTACGCGGCCCAGGCGCGCGGGGAGGCGGAGTACGTCGCGTTCGGGGCCGTGCTTGCAGCGATCTTGGCGGCGCTGTTCCTCGTGCTCTTTTTTGCGGCTTCGATCGGCAAACTGCTCTCGGCGAAGATGCGCGTGATCATGACCCGATTGATGGGTATGATTCTTGCCGCCATCGCTGTGGAGATGGTCTTCGCCGGCGCCAAGGCGATGTTGCCAGGCCTCGCCTAAGGCGCCGACGGCAATTGGACCGCCGTGCTCGCTTCGCCCTGGAAGTCGACGACGAGCGTAGCGGCGCTGTTCTCAATCGCGAACGAATCCGGCAGCACGATGTTCACTTGCGCCAGCCCGACAAAACCCGGCGACAGACCCGCGAACAGCACCTGCGCAGACGTTCCACCGACGGTCACCGTTGGAGCGATGTTCGCCCGCGACAAGGGGGCGAGCCCTGCGGCGGCTCCGCTGGCAGGGACGTTGTCCAGATCTCCCACGCCGGTTAGGAAGACCACAAGTACGTCCCCTGGCCCGGCCGGGCGGGACGCGGTGACAAGCGAGTTGTCCGCGCGCGTGATGATGGGCTCGCCCGTGGCGGGATTGGCGAACAGCGCCGGAGCATTCGGCGCGACGGTGACCGAGACGGGCGAGCTTTGATCGGTGCTCGTGCGCACGCTCACCGCGACCATTCCCTCGCGCGGCGCCTCATACGGCGTCTGGAAGTTGATCTGGTTGGGCGAGACGAAGAACAGCGGCGCCGGCACGCCGTCAACTAGCACCTGGACGCCGGCAAGCGACGTCGGCAGGGGGAGGGATGAGGCCGCTTCCACGGTGGCGGCCAGTCCCACTCCGAACAAGGAGCCGATGCCGCCGCGGGTAAGTTTGGCTTGGAAGCTTGCTGCGTCGACTACGCCTCCTGCGTTGATCTGCGGCGTCGCCGGCGCCGCAACGCCTTCACCGGACAAGGCAATCTGAGTCGAACTCGCATTCGGCGCATCGCTCGTGATGTGCAGAGCTCCCGCGAACGTTCCGGCGGAGGCGGGCGTAAATCGGATTAAGAGGTCCTGTTGTTCGTTTGCTTGCAGCGTTGACTCGGCTTCGCCAGACAGGGAGAATCCTTCGCCCTCCACCGCAGCCTGGTAGGCGAGGGGTATCCTGCCGCGGTTCACGAGCGAGACCGTCGTCTCGTTGGTTTCGCCAACTGTCGCTTCCCCGAAGGACAGCGACGGATCCGGCGCACTGATGTCGAGTATTGGCTGCTCCGGATCCAGCCCCGATGCCGAGAGTTGCACCACGATGGGCGATCCGACGTTGGTCTCGAGCGTGAGCGTGGCGGTCTGCTGTCCGGCGGAAGGCGGCGTCGCCTCGATCGCCAAGCCGCCGGGCGTCCCCGGCCACAATTCATAGGGCAGACTGGAGGCCACCGCGAACGCCGGATTGTCCGTCTGCGCCGAGAGGATGCGCAGCGGTCCGGTTCCTGTACTCTCGATTGGCAGCAACGCGGAAACGGGGACGCCGGCTGCGGACTCGCCAAGCGGGAACGAACTCTGCACCTCACCGGCCGGGGCTTGGCGTATGGTCAATGGTCCCGCCTCGGCGGTAGCTGTGAGCAAGCCATCGCTCGCCACGACGCGGAACATGACTTGTTCTCCAGCAGGCAGCCGCGTGCTGTCGACTTCATAGGAACCGCTTTGCACGTTCGTGGCGATCGGCGACCAAGTCGCTCCGCCATCTCCGCTGACGAAGATAGTTGAGTGGATGGCGTCGCCGTCCACGTCCGATGCATTCCAGGAGACGGTGAGCGGCGGGCCCGCGTCGATGACTGCGTCCGCGGGCGGACTCGTGATGGCAACCATCGGCGCCGTTGTAGACGCGGCCATGGAAGCGACCTCCGAACCGTTGCGCGTAAGCCGAACCAAGCTCGTGGTCATATCCGCGGGAAAGATGACGGAGAACGGCAGCGTGTCCGCGCCGCCGAATTGGGGAGTGAAACAGTGACGCGCCGAGCCGCCCGGTCCGCTCACCTCCACGCAATACTCGCCGGCGTCTTCCATCGGGGGCGCTTGTCCGCCGGAGAAGCGCACGACAGGCGAGAGCGAGCCGCCGCCGTCCGCGCGGACCTCGCCTGAGACCGCCGCGAGCTCCAGCGTTTGTTGCGCCACGGCCTCTTCGCGAAGGCCGGCTGGCTGTTGCCGGAAGTCCCGCAGAAACAGGCGAGCGTATCGCGACGGGCTGACCCACATCGAGCCTTTGCCCGCGCAACCGCGCATTACCTCCTTGTGGAGCGCAAGGCGCACGAGCCGGGCTTCGCTCGAATCCCACCCGACACCGTCGGGCCCTCCGGCGTCGGCCGAGTCGCAGACGGACGAGTCCGTTTTGGAACCCAACAACCTGTCCGCCACCTTTGCGGCCAACCGGTCTGCGTTGCGGGCGCCGTTCGTAACCTCGATCGGGACTAGCGGCGCGTTGCTGAGCAGCGCGGTCGCCAAGGCGTAGAATCGAACGGCGCCTTCTCCGCGTTCGTCGGTGAACCAAAGGACGACGACGTCCGCAAGACCGCTCATGGCCATGATGGAGGCTTCGAGGACCGCCCGGGCGTCGGCTTCCTCCTGTGTTCCACCCGGCCGCAGCTCGGAAGCGGAGGCCTGGAAGTAGGCCAGCCCTCGCGTGGGCGATAGCGGGAAGAGCTTGCGAATCGTGGCGGTCGGGTCCGGCTCGGTCGTGACGCCAAGGGATGTCCAACCGAGCGCGAGCGTGTCGCGCTCGAAGAACTGGACCGTATCGATGCGTGTATTGTTGGCGGTGTTGGTCTCAGGCAAGACGGCTTCGCCGTTCACGAGGTTCGCCGCGACTTCGATCTCGAGCTCGCCTGGCCGCGTCATCTCGAGCGGAATCGCGACCGTGGCCGACGTAACCGCGATGTCACGAATGGGGAACAGGCGATCGTCCTTGGAGCCTGTAATGAGCAAGGCCGATGAGGAGAAGGTTCGCTCCTGGCCGTCTCGCCGCAGCTTGACCGTTACGGGAACAGCCGTTGCTTCGCCTGGGTCAGGGCGAACGGGGCTGTGGACGTAGACGCGCACGACGCCGGGCTTGTCGGCCACCATTGGGATCAAGTTCTCGTCGTCTTGCACCGCTTGGTTCGTCTCGATGTGCAGAATCGAGTAGTCGATCTCGCTCGGCTCGCCGTAGTGGACGGGCTCGGACTGCACGTATGTCTGGTAGGAATACGGCTCCCAGGCTGCGAACTGGCGGCCGTTGACGAGCTCGGCGTGCAAGGCGACGAAGCCGTCTTCCGGGATCGGCACGTCGGGAAGCGTGAGCTGGATCTGCACGGGATTTGGGCCGTCCCCGGACACGGTCTCCGAGCTCGTGTTGGTTCTGCGATCCGAGCGTGCAACGAGCTCGCGTCCATCTGAGCCTGTGGCGACGAGCGTTGCCAGGCCTCCGAGGCGAATCACGTCGCGCGTATATTCGACGTTGGCGGTGAAGCTTTGCGTCGACCCTGCGACGAGCGGCGCGAAGGTCGGCGGCGAAGACTGCAGAATGCGGATGGCGTCGAGAAACTCGTAGCTTTGCTGGACGACAAGCGGAGCTTGCGCGAGGACGTTGAAGTCGGCGGGGTCGGAAATGCGGCAGGAGAACGTGTATTGTTGGTCCGGCGTCTCATCCAAGATCATCTCGCCGTCGGCGACGAATGCGCTCGCGCTGCCCGCGGACGATCCGTTGTCCACGCGGATCGCGAATGCGCGGCCCGGCTCGTCAGGGAACTGCGGGATGGTGAACTGGCAGGACAGGATCGCGCCGCCTGTCGTTTGACGCTGCAAGTCGAAGCTGTAGTCGACTTTGGCCGATACCTTCGCGGTGCGGTGCCTAGAGTCCACCGGCGCGTTGACGACGAGTGTGTTGTCCGCTCCCGGCGTGAAGGTTTGGGACTTTCCCGCGAACGAGCGGAACCGCTCTCCCTCCGGCGTAATCGTGATCTCTCGCAGCGTGATCGAGCCAACTTGTGCGGAAATTACAGACGCAAAGCTGAGGCAGAGAGGGATGGCGAGCAGCCCCTTGCCGGAAAACAACATGCCTGGACCGTATCATGCGGCCCAGGGCGGGCTCTCTAAGGTCTTTGCCCCGAAAATCAGCTCGGGCGGTTTGTATTCTCGCTGGGACGGAGGGTGATGCGGACACACTTCTGCGCGGGTTGATTGCTGTCGGCGTCCACTGAGCCGATCGCGACGAGCACGTTGGTTTCTGGGAAGTAGCCGGCGGCGGATTTGCGCGCGATGGGATAGGCGACGATGCGGAAACGGCGGGCAGTGCGCGTCTCGTCGCGGAAGCGGCTGGTGATGTCGACCCATTGGCCGTCGGCGAGGCCAAGCTCGCGCAGGTCTTCGGGATTGACGAAGAGGACGCGCCGTCCGCCCCAAACGCCGCGGTAGCGGTCGTCCAGCCCGTAGACGGCCGTGTTGAACTGATCGTGGCTGCGGACGGTGGTCATCATCAGTTCCCCTGGTTTGAGGTCATGTTTGGGGATGCCGCAGACGGAGAACTTCGCCTTTCCGGTGGAGGTGCGGAACACGCGCTCCCGCGCTGGGTTGGGCAGGTAGAAGAAACCTTTGTGCAGGCGCTCGTTGAAGTTTTCGAAGCCCGGGATGACGCGCGCGATGTGGTCGCGGATGCGGTCGTGGTCGAGCAGGGATTCCCAGTCGACCGGGCTGTCGCCGTCGAACGTGGCTTGCGCGACGCGCACGAGGATCTCGGTGTCGCTCATCAGGTCGTCCGACACGGGCTTTTCGCGACCGCGCGACGGGTTGACGATGCCCATCGAGTCTTCCGCGCTCGAGAGCTGGGGCTTGCCGTCCTGCACGGCGCTTTCTGCGCGGCCGAGACAGGGAAGAACGATCTGCTCCTTGCCGCCAAGCAGGTGGCCGCGGTGCAGTTTGGTCGAAACGTGGACGACCAGCGGACAGCGCGCGAACGCCTCGGTCGTGAAATGGACGTCGGGCGCGGCCGAGAGCAAGTTGCCGCTGATGGCGAAGAAGACCTTGGTCTTGCCCTCGTGCATCGCATGCAGCGATTCGACGACGTCGCTGCCTTCCTGGCGTGGCGAGCGGATGCCCATCTCTTGGTCCAACGCGGCCAGGAAGGACTCCGGCGGCCGCTCCCAGATGCCCATCGTGCGGTCGCCCTGCACGTTGCTGTGGCCGCGTACGCAGCAAGGGCCTGCGCCGGGGCGGCCGATGTGTCCGCCCAGCAGCAACAGATTGATGACCTGCCGAACGTTTTCCACGCCGTTCGGATGCTGCGTGAGCCCGAGACACCACAGCACGATCATTCCCTTGGCCGCGCCGATGGTGTCGGCGAGCTTTTCGATCGTGGCGCGGTCAACGCCGCTGCTTTCGAGGATCTCGGACCAATTCGTGCGCTCGAGACCGGCCGCGAAGTCCTCGAAGCCGCTCGTATGTTGGGCGAGGAACTCCCGGTCGACAACCGTGCCCGGCGCTTCGCGGTCGCGCTCGACGAGCAGCTTCATTACGCCTTGCAGCAGGGCAGCATCGCCGTTGACGCGCACGGGCACGTAGAGGTCCGTCCGCGCCGTGCCTTGCCCGAGTAGCTTGAAGGGCAGCGCGAGCGGGTTTGCGTAGTCCTGCGGGTTCGGTTGATCACCCGCATGAGCCCGGTCTCAGGCATTGGGTTGATCGAGATGATGCGGGCGCCGCGATGCTTGGCCGCCTCGAGGGTGGTGAGCATGCGCGGGTGATTGGTGCCGGGGTTGTTGCCGATGATGACGATCGTGTCGCAGTGATCGAAATCCTCGAGAGTCGCCGTGCCCTTGCCGATGCCGATCATGTCCCGCAGCGCCGTGCCGCTGGCTTCGTGACACATGTTCGAGCAGTCGGGCAGGTTGTTCGTCCCGAGCTGCCGCGCGAGAAGCTGGAACAGGAACGCGGCCTCGTTGACGGTCTTGCCGGAGGTGTAGAAGACCGCCTCATCGGGGTCGGAGAGCTCACGCAGCCGTTTGCCGATGCGTGTGAAGGCGTCGCTCCACGAGATGGGCTCGTAGTGGGTAGCGCCTTCGCGCTTGATCATCGGGTGCGTGAGTCGGCCCTGTGCGTTGAGCCAATAGTCGGACTGCTCGAGCATGTCGGCGATCGAGTGTTGGGCGAAGAACTCCGGCCCAGCTTTGCGCCGGGTCAGCTCGTCCGCGATTGCTTTCGCACCGTTCTCGCAAAACTCGGCGATTTTGCGGTGTGCGTCCGGGCTCGGCCACGCACAACTCTGGCAGTCGAACCCGTCCTCTTTGTTGACGTAGAGAAAGGCGCGAACCGAACGCAGCGGTCCGGCCTCGAGCAGGCCGTACCGCATGGTTTGCATGATCGCTGGGATGCCGGCGGCCTTGCGCGAACGGCGGTCTACGTCAACCTCGCGCGGCGCCCGCTCCTCGGGGGTTTCGCCTTCGAGCAGCGGGTTGCGGGGCGCGTCCGGCATTGCGCCATGAGTGTAGCGAATTACTTCTGGCGCTTCTGCATGCGCGCCCAGGTGTCGCGTAGCTCTACGGTGCGATTGAAGACAAGCTTGTCCGCTGTGGACGTCTTGTCGGCACAGAAGTAGCCCATACGCTCGAATTGAACGCGGTCACCGGGCTTGGCGGCCGCGAGCGCAGGCTCGGCCTTACCCTCGATCACTTCGAGCGAGTTGGGATTCAGGTTCGCCGTGAAGTCCTGGCCCTCTTCCACCTCGTTTGGGTTCTCTTTGTCGAAGAGCTTGTCGTAGAGGCGAATCTCGATGGGAACGGCCTGCGCCGCCGAGACCCAGTGGATGGTCGACTTGACCTTGCGCGTTTCGTGGCCGCTGGCGGTCTCCGGGTCGTAGGTGCAATGGATCTCGATGATCTCGCCCGTGGCGGAATCCTTCACGAAGTCTTCGCACTTGATGATGTAGCCGTAACGCAGCCGCGCCTCGTTGCCCGGGTAGAGCCGGTGGTAGCCCTTAGGCGGCTCTTCGCGGAAATCGTCCTGCTCGATCCACAACTCTCGCGTGAAGGGAACTGAGCGCGTACCGGCGTCCGGATCTTCCGGGTTGTTGACGGCCTCCTTGATCTCGACTCGGCCCTCGGGGAAGTTCGTCAGGACAAGCTTGAGCGGACGCAGCACGGCCATCACGCGCGGCGAGGTGCGGTTGAGGTCGTTGCGAATGTGGTGCTCGAGCTTCTCGAGCTCGGTGACGCCGTTGGTCTTCGAGACGCCCAGGTCGCGGGCGAAACTGCGCAGGCCTTCGGGCGAATAGCCGCGGCGACGCATCCCGCTGATAGTCGGCATGCGCGGATCGTCCCAGCCTTCCACCGCGCCCTGCTGCACCAACTGCAACAGCTTGCGCTTGCTCATCACGGTGTAGGTCAGGTTGAAGCGGTCGAACTCGATCTGCTGCGGATGGAAAACTCCGAGCTGATCGAGGAACCAGTCGTACAGCGGGCGGTGATCCTCAAACTCGAGCGTGCAGATCGAGTGTGTGATGCCTTCGATCGAGTCGCTCTGCCCGTGCGCCCAGTCGTACATCGGATAAATGCACCACTTGTTGCCGGTGCGGTGATGTTCGGCGTGCAGGATGCGGTACATCACCGGATCGCGCATGTTCAGGTTCGGCGACGCCATGTCGATCTTGGCGCGCAGCGTGCGCGACCCGTCGGCAAACTCTCCGGCTTTCATGCGCGAAAACAGGTCGAGGTTTTCGTCGACGCTGCGGTCGCGGTAGGGACTGTTCGTTCCCGGTTGGGTGAGCGTGCCGCGCGACTGGCGCACTTGCTCGCCGTTCAGGTCGCAGACGTACGCCTTGCCCTTCTGGATCAGCTCGACCGCCCAATCATAGAGCTGCTGAAAGTAGTCGGAAGCGTAGAAGATGCGGTCGCCGAAATCGCCGCCCAGCCACTTGACGTCTTCGATGATCGACTGGACGTACTCGGACTCTTCCTTGGTCGGGTTCGTGTCGTCGAAGCGCAAATTGCACTTACCGCCAAACTCTTCGGCCAAACCGAAATTGACGGTGATGCTCTTGGCGTGGCCGACGTGCAGGTAGCCGTTCGGTTCCGGCGGAAAGCGAGTGTGGACGCGCCCCTGGTAGCGGCCGCTGTCGGTATCGGCGCGCACCATGTCGCGCAAAAAATTCGAACGGGGCAGATCGGCGTCCGTCATAGCAGGGCTCCCAAAGCAGAATCGAGGCGGGCGAGGACGTCTTCGCGTCCGACAGCCTCGAGCGTTTCAAAAAGAGGAGGCGCGTTCTTGCGTCCGCACACGGCCACGCGAATGGGCTGGAACATCTGTCCGGCCTTGACGCCGAGCGCGTCGGAGGCGTCGCGCAGCACGGTCTCGAGCGTGGCGTGGTCGAAGGCGGGCGCGGCGGCGAGAGCCTCTTTGGCCTTGCGCAGCGCGTCAGCCGCCATCGCGGCGTCGCCCTTCTTCGGGATCAGCTCTTCGACGTCGTAGCTCTGCGGCGCAACGAAGAAGAAGTCCGCGACGGAGGCGACCTCTCCCAGCAGGCGGATGCGCTCCTGGATCAGCGGCGTGATCGTGCGCAGCTTCTGCTCGGTCGCCCCCTCGAAGCCCGCTTGCTCTGCGTAGGGCTGCAGCCGGCGAGTCAGTTCGTCGAGATCGAGCGAGCGGATGTGCTCGGCGTTCAGCCAGAGCGCCTTCGGGTCGAAGGGCTCTTCTTCGGTGAAGTTGATGATCGCGTTGGCACGATTGATGCCGTCGAGTGAGAAGAGCTCGGTGAGCTCGCCGAGCGACATCTTCTCGCGATCGTTCTTGGGCGACCAGCCCAGCAGACACAAGAAATTGACGAAGGCGTGCGGCAAGAAGCCGGCGTCGCGGTAGGTGGTCACACTGACCACCGGACCGTGGATGCGCTTGGAAAGCTTCGTGCCGTCGGGCGCCATCAGCAGCGGCAGGTGCGCCATGCGCGGGGCCTGCGCGCCGAGGGCCTCGAAGATGAGCATGTGCTTGAAAGTGTTCGCCAGATGCTCTTGGCCGCGCAGAATGTCCGTAATGCGCAGGTCGGCGTCATCGGCGCACGAGGCCATGTGGTAGGTCGGCACGCCGGAGGAGCGCAGCAGCGCGAAGTCCTCCAGGTCGCCCGTCGACTTGGTCACCCTGCCATAAACGCCGTCGTCGACCACAACCTCTTCGCCCGCCCCGCGCGGCACGCGGAAGCGCAGCACGAACGGCTCGCCCGCGTCGGCGCGGCGGTCGCTCTCTTCGCGTGTCAGCTCGCGCATGCCGGGGTTGAACAGCCACCCGCCGGTCTGATTCTCCGGCTGCGCGTCGGCCGGCGTGAAGTCGCGGTACGCCAGCCCCTTCTCGAAGATCGACCAGGCGGCCTGGCGATGCAGATCCAGCCGGTCGGACTGGCGGTAGAGCTCGTCCCAGCCCAGCTCGAGCCACTCCAGGCCCTCAAAAATGGAGTCGAGAGACGCCTGTGTGTTGCGCTCCACGTCAGTGTCGTCGATGCGCAGGACGACCTGACCGCCTTGGCGGCGGGCGTGGAGCCAGTTGAAGATGAACGTCCGGGCGCCCCCGATGTGGAGGTAGCCCGTCGGCGACGGCGCGAAGCGAACACGAATCATAGCTGGAAATTTAAGAGTAGCTCAGGCCCGTGGCGCCACGGGCGGCTCTTGCAGTGCGAGGCGGGTGATCTATTGTGATATTCAGGATGCATCTTTATAGGTCGCGTTGGATCGTCCTGGCGCTTGGGGCGCTGGCGGGTGCGGTACTGCTGTCAGGCCAACCGGCTAGCCTGATCGACGAGACGCGCACGCTGCCTTCCGAGCATCCCGCCATTGACTACTGGAGCGCGGAGCCGGACGACGCCATCGCGCGCTTGCAGCGTCGCCTGGAAAGCGGCGAGGCGACGCTCGAGCATGACGCCCGTTTCGGCTATCTGCCGGCGGTTCTGGAAGCGCTCGACGTTCCGGTCTCGTCGCAGATCCTCGTGTTCTCGAAAACCAGCTTCCAGGCTGTGCGGATCTTCCCGCGAATGCCGCGCGCGATCTATCACAACGACACCATTTCAGTCGGCTGGGTGCGTAGCGGCGACGTCGTAGAGGTAGCCTCGCTCGACCCGAAGCTCGGCGTCGTCTTCTACACGCTGGACCAAGCTCGCCGCTCGCAACCGCGCTTCCAGCTACGCACCACCGAATGCATCTCCTGCCACGCCGGCCCGGCGACACTCGGCATTCCGGGCCTGCTGGTGCGCTCGGTCCACCCCGATCGCAGCGGCGCTCCCTTGCGTGCTCCCACCTTCATCACCGACCACCGCAGCCCGATCGAGGACCGCTGGGGCGGCTGGTACGTCTCTGGCGAGAGCGGCGCGCGACGGCACTTGGGCAACGTGATCTACGAGGTCGGCCGCCAGCCGTCGAGTCTGCTCGACGGCAAGCCGGGAATGACTTCGAGCCTCGAGCCTTACGTCAGCGACGTCAACTACCTGCGCGCGACCAGCGACGTCGTCTCCCTGATGGCGCTCGAGCACCAGACGCGCATGACTAACCTGATTGTCCGATTGGGCTACGAGACGCGCATCGCACTGCATGACCAGCCAGGCGTCGATTCGCTCGCCCATCTCGGCGAGGGAAGTCGCGAGACGATCCGCAACACAGCCGAGGAACTACTCCGCTACACACTCTTCATCGACGAGGCGCCGCTCGATGAACCTGTTCGCGGTAGTGCCGACTTCGCACGCGACTTTGAGGCTGCTGGCAAGCGCGACCACCAAGGCCGCTCGCTGCACGAACTCGACCTCGACGGTCGCCTGCTGCGCTATCCGTGCAGTTATATGATCGAGTCCGACGCGTTTGAAGCGTTGCCCACCCTTGCCAAGGCCTATCTCTACGAGCGCCTGTGGGCCGTGCTCAGCGGGAAGGATCGCTCCGAGCCTTATGCGGGGCTCGCGGCGGAAGACCGTCAAGCGATCGCGGAGATCTTGGCCGACACTAAGGACGATCTGCCCGACTATTGGATGAAGAGCGCCGCTGGGCGATGAGAAGCGCATGCACCTGACCTTTCACACCGACTACGCTCTGCGCGTTCTGCTTTATCTGCGTCTGCGCGGAGAAGAGAAGTCGACCGTGCAAGAGATCGCCGACGCCTATGCGATCTCGAAGAACCATCTGATGAAGGTCGTGCAACGGCTCGCCGGGTTGGGTTACGTGGACGCGAGCCGCGGTCGAGGTGGCGGGCTGCTGCTGGCGCTTGCGCCGGAGCAGGTGAACCTGGGCCGTCTGGTCGAGCAGATGGAGCCGAGCCTCGACTTGGTGGAATGCTTCGACATGGAGACGAACACATGCGCGATTGCGCCGGTGTGCGACTTGAAGGGCGTGCTGGGCGAGGCGCAACGGGCCTTCTTGCGCACGCTGCACGGTTACACACTGGCGGACCTGGGGCAGCGCAAGAAGAAGCTACAAACGATTCTGGGAATCCCAACGGCTGAGGCTAGTGCGGCTGAGGCGCACGCATCCGGAAGTGCGTGATCGTCCCGATCGCGAGCTCGCGCGTGCGCAGCGCCTCGAGCTGTTCCGCGCCCGTTGCCGCGAGCAGCTCCTCGAAGCCGCCATCGGCGTGGTCCTCGGTTTCAGCGAAGCCGTCGACCAGGCGGACGATCACGAAGCCCAGCCGCGCCGAGCCTTTGGGTTCGGTCCAGTCGGTGACGAACAGGCGTCCGCCCGGACGCAGCACCCGCAGCGCCTCGGCCAGCCCGGCTTGCTTGGTTTGACGCTTCATGTGGTGCAGCATCAGCGTCATCGTCACGCGGTCGAATGTCGCGTCAGGGAAGGGAAGAGCCTGCGCAAAACCCGCCACCCAGGAGGCTTTACCCGCCGTCTGCGTGTGGGCGTGGCGCAGCATGGAGACGTCCGGGTCGAGGCCCACCATGCGCGCTTCGGGCTCGATAGTGAGCGCGGCTTGCGCCAGCGTTCCCGGGCCGCAGCCCAGGTCGAGCGCGCATCCCCGGCTGCAGCTCGAGGTCGCGCGCGATCACGTGCGGCAGATCGGTGAGCGAAAACCAACGCACAACACGGACATAGAGCGACACGGACCGCCAACGGCCCAGCGCGGGAACCCATTTCTTCGAGGCTGCTCATCGAAAGGCTCCGTTCTGTTGACGATCCATCAGCCGCATGCTTAAAGTAGTATTATGAATGCATCTTATAGCCTTCGTCCACCCCTGAGCGTCATAGGCCGCCCCGGCGGCGTCTCTGACCAGGTCGATCCCGGCGTGATCGGTGCGGTCGTCGACGATTTCTATCGCTCTGCGCGGCAGGATGCGGATTTGGGGCCGGTTTTCGATGCGCATGTGCAGGACTGGGACTCGCATTTGGCGACCATGCGAAGGTTCTGGGCTTCGGTGCTGCTGGGCGAGCGCAGCTATTCCGGCAACCCGTTCGTCAAGCATGCGGCCGTGCCGGAGCTGAGCGCCGATCATTTTCGCAAATGGCTTACGCTTTTTCTAAGACGTTGAGTCGGCACTGCGCCCCCGACGACGCCGCCGCCTGGGAGCGCACCGCCCGGCGGATGGGGTTTGCCATGTCGTCGCGCCTTGGATTCGGTGAGATCGAGGATCTGCTGCCGTGAAACTGCTGCGCCGCTCTCTGTTGGGCCTCTCTGCTCACCGCCGCGCTCGGCCTCGGTGCGAACCCGGTCGAGCGGTTGCAGCAGCGCATCGACGCGGGCGAGGTCCGGCTCGAGTATACGGCGCCGCGCGGCTATCTCGATTCGCTGCTGGAGGCCTTTGGCATCGATCCACAAACGCAGACGCTGGTCTTTTCGAAGACGAGCGCGCAGTTTCGGCTGATCTCTCCACGCTCGCCGCGCGCGGTCTACTTCAACGACGATGTCTACGTAGGTTGGGTGCGCGGCGGTCCGATCCTCGAAATCTCGACGGCGGACACGGAGCGCGGCGCGGCATTCTATGTCCTACTGCAGGACGCCAACGCAAAGCCCAAGCTCATGCGCGACGTGGGCGGGCAGTGCCTGCAATGTCACGAGTCGGGACGTACGGGGCGTGTTCCCGGGCACCTGACACGTTCGCTCTACGTCGCGCCCGACGGCCAGCCGGAGCTGCGCCTGGGCAGCGTGGACGTCGACCAGACGACTCCGCTTTCCGAGCGTTTCGGCGGCTGGTTCGTCACCGACGCCGTGTTCGATCATCGCGGCAACCAGCTGTTGACGTCCCCCAACGACACGGAGACGACGACGCCGGTGTGGTTTGAGGACGTTCCTCGCAACGAGGAGTACCTGCGCCGCGACAGCAGCGTGCTGGCGCACCTGCTGCTGGCGCACCAGACGCAGACACACAACCGCATTGCGCGCGCGGGGCTGGAGGCGCGGAAGGCGATTGAATATCGCGACGAGATGCGACGGCTCTTCGGTGGCCCGAGCGAAGAGACCGAGGCGTCGGTGAAACGCCGCATCGCCGCGCCAGCCGAAGAACTGCTCGACTACCTGCTCTTCTCCAAGGAAGCCGCGCTACCGCCCGGCCGATACGCCGATACGCCGTTCGCCAGGTCGTTCTCGCAACGCGGTCCGCTCTACGCGCTCGACCTGCGAACACGCCTGCTGCGCGTTCCGCTCAGCTACCTGATCGCCTCGGAGTCTTTTGACGCGCTGCCGCCGGAGACGCTGGATTATCTGCGGGGCCGCTTCGTGCAGATCCTCGAAGGTGAAGACAAGAGTGGACGCTTCGCCCACCTCACGCCGGCCGATCGCGAGGCGGTCCGGCGGCTTCTACAAGCCGAGAAGCCAGGGTTCTTGCCCGCAAATTGAGAAGCACGTTCCCTGATGCAATCCGTCAGTGCCGCACCTGTGAAGGTGCGGTTTTCGGAGGCTTCCAAGGTCGTGAATCCCCCTCTTTGTGGCGCAGGCCGCCTTGCGTTCACCTGGTCTCAGAGAGCGTCGAGCACAGCAGCGATTCGCCGCAAGCGAGAGCATGCGAGCCCCTGAACGGGGGCGGCGCAGCAACAGCCCCGCATGGAATACGGGTAAGAAGGGGGCGAACTGGCTGTCCCGTACGCGGGCTTCGCCCGTCTGATTTGTACCGCGCTCCTACGGGGCGCAATCGGACAGAGGCTCGTCTTTCAGGAGGGCGGTGGAAGTGTAAATGGTCGGGCCGCCGAGATTTGAACTCGGGACCTCTTCCACCCCAAGGAAGCGCGCTACCAGGCTGCGCTACGGCCCGACTTCTGCCATTGTACCTTGAAGAGAGAAGTTCGCGCCCAGGTGAACTTTTTGCCGTGCGACCGCGTCTTTCCGATTTGCGCCCGCTCTCTGGAACTGTTTGCTACCAAACATGCCGTGTGATATTGTTTTGAAGTGCGTCCGGTTGACGGCGCTCTGCGGGTGTCTTGCCTTAGCGGGTCAGGCGCTGGCTGAAGTGACCGTTCTCCGGGAGGAAGGCGAAACTTGGGTGATTGCCCGGGAGACGCCGGCTCTCGACGACCTTCCGCGAAAGCAGTCTGTCGTTACGCGGCGTTACCAGATTCGTGAAGACCCCCAAAGCGGGCGACTCGTTCGAGTCGCGCGTGTGGCGGGGAGATCGGAGCGGATTGTGAGAGCGCAAGCGGATGCGGCCGGTTTGGGACAAACGGTTGTCCAAGGCGGGTCGGCGGACACGGGGTCGGTGAACGGCTCCGGGAAAGTTGACCTAGACGTCCTGATTCGGCGGCTGAGCGAGCGCTACGAGTTGGCTCCGGAGCTTGTCCGGGCCGTGATTCGGCAAGAGAGTGCATTCGATCCATTCGCGGTTTCCGTCAAAGGAGCGCAGGGGTTGATGCAGTTGATGCCGGAGACGGCTCGGCGTTTTGGGGTGCAGGATGTTTTCGATCCCGCCGAGAACGTCCTTGGAGGCGTAAAATACCTCCGGCTTTTGTTGGACCGTTATGAAGGTGACACACGGCTCGCGCTGGCAGCTTATAATGCCGGCGAGGGAGCGGTGGACCGGTATAAGGGGGTTCCACCCTACGCCGAGACCCGCGACTACGTGCAGCGCATCACCGGAAGCGAGCGGTCCGTGGACGAAATCGCCGCAGGCGGCGAAGTGAAACCGTCCGAGATGGCAGGGGGCGCAACGCGCATCACCTCCACCTTGGGCGACGATGGCTCGATTCGGTTCGAGCTCGAGCGCGAGTAAGCGGCACGGACGCAGACTCGCGACTCGTCTAGGCGGGAACGTGAGAAGGATCGTCTTTCGAACGGGTGTGATGGTCCTGCTGGCCGGGTGCCTGGCTGGGCTTGTCGCCAAAAGTTCGCGCGAAGTCGCCGGCGAGCGCTATCGGCATGCCCGCGTCTTGCTCGACGACCTCTCGGCCGTCCCGAGCGACGAACTGGGTCAAAAGCAATACCTCCTCGTCATCGACGCCCTGAAATCCGTCCATCGCGCCAGCCCCGCAAGCTCGTATTGCGACGATGCCTTGTTGGCGGTGGGCGATGTCTACGCGGCGATGGTGACCCGATTCGGGGCTGACCCGTGGCGCCGCAAAGCCGTCGAGGCCTACAACTACGTCATCGAACAGTATCCGCACAGTCATCTGTTAGACAAGGCGCGTGCGGCGATAGCCGAGCTCGATTCTGGGCGCGGCGCATCTCTGGCGCAAGCGCGCCGGGATCCCGAACCTGAAGATGAAGACGAGGAGGCCGAACAGGCCGAGCAGGCGCAAGTGGCCGAGCTGGCTCCGGCAGAGCGCGCCCCCACGGCGCCTGTTCGCGTCTCACCCGCGCGCATTTCGCCTGCCGAGGCGATTGTCAGCCCTGTCTCGCACTTGACCGGCGCTCCAGACGACGCGGGCAAGAGCCACGCCGAGCCTGCTCCAGGGCGGATGAAATCCGGCACGGTGACGATCAGCGCCGTACGCCACTACACGCACGACGACTTCACGCGCATCGTCATCGACGCGGACGACTACGCCCCCTACAAATTCGACTTCCTCTCGCGGCCCAGCCGCATGTATTTCGATCTCTTCTCCGCGAAGCTCGGCTCAGACATTCGCCTCGGCGTCGAGATCGAAGTAAACGACACACGGATCAAGCGCATCCGCGCCGCGCAGAACCGCGCGAACAAGACTCGCGTCGTGCTCGACCTGACCACGGACGTCTTCTACGAAATCGCTTGGATTGCCGACCCGCCGCGGCTGGTGATCGACCTTCGGGAGGAGAAGCCCGGCGCAACGCCGCCGATGACTCTGACGAAGGCGGCCGACGCGCCGACGCCGGTCCCTGCTCCCACTGCGGCGGAGCCTGCGCCGGTCCGGACGCAAGCGGTGGCGAAGCTCGAGCCGCAACAACCGGATAGCTTCGAAGACGCCTTCCGCGCCCTCACCAAAGACGGAGCGCCTAAGCGCGCGTCCGCCGACAGCGAGGCGGAGCCCAAGCCTGCTCCCGAGCCCGAACGCGAACCTGCCCCGGCCGCCGAGGCCGAAGTCCACTTGGCGAAGGCGACTTCACCTTCGCCGGAGGATTTGGCCCCGCCGCGACCGGCTGAAGCCACTTCGCGCGGCAGTCAGAGCTTGATTCGCGCACTTGGCCTGAAGATCGGCCGTGTCGTCATCGACGCCGGCCACGGCGGCCATGATCCGGGCAACATCGGGCCGACGGGCCTACAGGAAAAAGACGTCGTGCTGGACGTGGCCATGCGGCTGGGCAAGTTGATCGAGTCCAAGCTTGGGGCCGAGGTGCTCTACACCCGGCAGGACGACCGCTTTCTCGAGCTGAGCCAGCGCCCCAAAGTGGCCAATGACTCCGGCGCCGACCTGTTTATTTCGGTCCACGCCAATGCCTATTCCGGCGCGAGCGTACGCGGCATCGAGACGTTCTACCTCAACTTCACGACCGATCCGTGGGCGTTGAAGGTGGCCTCGCGTGAAAATGCGGCGTCCGATCACAGCGTCCATGAACTTCAGGACCTGCTTGGCAAGATCGCGCTCAAGGAAAAGATCGACGAGTCCCGCGAGTTCGCGCTCAAGATGCAAGGCGCGCTCTATGGCGGGCTCTCCAAAGAGACCTCCGGGCTGCGCAATCGCGGCGTGCGCCAGGCTCCGTTGATCGTGTTGATCGGCGCGAAGATGCCGGCGATTCTGGCCGAGATCGGCTTCTTGAGCAACCCGACGGACGAGAAGCTTTTCAAATCCAGCGCTTATCGCGCGAAGGTGGCCGAGAAGTTGTTTGACGGCATCGAGGGCTATGTGAACACGCTGAGCTCGCACTCGCTCACGATGACCGAGAAAGGTTCGGCGTCCGCGTCGCTCGACTAGCGGGCGCCTCGGACGCATTTGGCCTTCGCTCGCTTTTTGAGCGAGGGTTTGTTTGCGCGGAGACTCAATGTCCGACTGGAAATCGTACCTACCCCCAATTCTTTTCGTTTTTTTTATTGCTCTCTTGCCCACACACCTGCCGCGCCACGCGAACCGGCGCGCAAACCCAACGGCGGCCCCGCTTTCGAGCGTCAGGCCGCCGTTGCTCTTCCAGGCCAACCGCGGTCAGGCGCCTTCGCAGAACAAGCTGCTCGCGCGCGGCGCCGGCTACTCGTTGATGCTGACCGACCAGCACGCCACGCTCGCCTTGCGCGGCGGCGCGGCGGTGCGTATGCGCTGGCTGGGCGCGAACCCTTCCGCGACCGTAGAGGCGAATGCGCCGGTCCAGGCGCGAACGCACTATTTGAAAGGCTCGCAGGCGGATTGGATCACCGGCGTCGAGAACTTTGAGCGTGCTGTTTACCATGATGTCTACCCGGCCACGGATTTGCTCTTCCACGGCGCTCGCGGCGGCCTCGAGTATGACTTCCGGCTGCGCCCCGGCGCGGATCCGCTTGCTGTAAAGCTGCAGTTTGAGGGCGTCGATCGGTTTGAGATCGCTAAAAACGGCGACCTGATCCTCCACGTGGGCGACGCTGAGCTCGTGCAGCGCAAGCCCGTCGCTTGGCAAGACGGTCCCCACGGTCGCGAGCTTGTCCAGGCGCGCTTCCGCCCACTGGGTCAGGGGCGTTTCGGCTTTGATCTTGGCCGCTACGACCGCAGCCGCACGCTGATCGTCGATCCCTTCATCGACTATGCCACTTACCTGGGCAAGGGTGATGTGGACGTGTTGAGCGATGTCGCCGTCGATTCGGCCGGTAATGCCTACGTGGTCGGCTATACGGCGTCGAGCGATTTTCCGGTCAACGTGGGCGACCAGAGCCAGGGCGGACAAGAAGACGCCTTCCTGGCGAAGCTCTCACCGGATGGCGTCACCCTGATCTACGCGACCTTCATCGGCGGGGGAGACCTCGACCGCGCCTGGGGCGTTGCCGTGAACGATGCAGGCGAAGCATTTGTCGTCGGAGAGACGCGTTCTGATGATTTCCCGACCAGCGTGAACGCGTTTCTGCAGCGCTTCGGCGGCGGAGCGCGTGATGGCTTCGCCGTTAAGGTGAGCGCGTCGGGATCGAGCCTGGCCTGGTCGACCTACTTGGGCGATACCGATGACGACTGGGCCAATGGCGTCGCGATCGACGAGCAGGGATCTGCGTACGTTTGCGGCGGCACTTGGTCGAGCCGATTCCCAACCACGGCCGGCGTGGTGCAAGAGGGTTTTGGCGGAGACGATTCTGACGCGTTTGTCATCAAGCTCGACCCAATGGGTTCGCGGGCCGAGTTTTCCACCTTCTTGGGCGGCAGCCGCGACGACGAAGCGCGCTCCATCGCCCTGGGGCCTGCGGGGGACGTCTACGTCACCGGCTTTACAAGATCGAACAACTTTCCCCTTTCGGCTGGGGCCTTTCAATCTTCCCGCAGCGGCGGCGAGGACGCCTTTGTCTCCAAGCTCAACCCGACCGGCTCGCGCTTTGGTTTTTCCACGTTGCTGGGCGGCGGCGAGTCCGACTACGGTAACGCCATTGCGGTCGACCTGTTCGGCGACGTCTATGTGGCCGGCTCGACGGCCTCGGACAACTTCCCCACACGCACGCCGGGGCTGTATCCGAACTATGCGGGCGGCATTGATGCCTTCGTTACCAAGTTCGATACTAGCGGTGGCACGCCCTTGTACTCCACCTACCTCGGAGGCCGGCGCGAGGATGTGGCCAACGGGGTCGCCGTCGACCCGAACGGCTTCGTCTCCGTCGTCGGTCATACCAAGTCCGAGGACTTTCCTGTCTCCGACGCGAACGTGATCCAGGGGCAGCGCGCCGACGAGAGCGGCGATGGGTTCTGGTCCAGGCTGAGCGAAGACGGCCGCTATCTGCTCGATTCGACCTACCTCGGCGGCGACCGGCTTGACGAAGCGCGCGCGGTCGCACTGGGCGACAACGGGTCAGTTTACGTTGGCGGCCGGACGCTGTCGAACAATTTGGCTGTCACGACGGGATCTTATCAGCAGAAGCGCAGTGGCGAGGACGATGGGTTCTTGTTCCGCATCGTCGACAATCTGCAGATCGCAACCACTTCGGCCGCGAGCTATTCCGCGACCGCGCCTGTCGCGCCGGAGTCGATCGCTTCCGCGTTCGGCCGTGGATTAGCGACCGTCACGCAGGCGGCTACGAGCACGCCTTTGCCTGCGCAGATCGGCGGTACGCGCGTTGTGGTCACCGATGCGGCTGGGTTCGACCGCACCGCGGCTTTGTTCTTCGTCTCGCCGACGCAACTCAATTTCGAGGTGCCTCCCGGGACAGCGGCCGGACTTGCGCAGGTCACCGTGTTTCTCAATGGCAGTGAAATCGCGCGCGGAACGGTCCGCGTGCGGACAGCGTCGCCCAGTTTGTTCTCGGCAAATGCGACCGGGCTCGGGGCCGCCGCCGCGCAGATCGCCCAAGCTGAGGGCGGCCAGACCACGACCACATTGGCCTTCACTACCGGGCCGATCGGCCAGCGCGTGGCGATCCCCATCGACCTGGGTGGACCGGCGCGCGAATCCGTGCTGATCCTCTATGGAACCGGCATCCGCGGACGCCGCTCGATCGAGGTTTTGGTCGACGGAGAGCCGCAGTTGGTGCTCTTCGACGGCGCGCAGAGCCAGTTCATCGGGCTCGATCAGGTGAACGTCCAGTTGAGCCGCACGCTCGCTGGGGCGGGGCTGGTGGACGTTGTCGTGCTCGTCGACGGCTTCCCGTCGAACGTGGTGCAGGTGTTCATCCAGTAACAAACGGCCCCGGTAGACAACCGGGGCTGCGGGGATCACGTCAAGATTTCCTCTACTACCCGTCCGTGGACGTCCGTCAGGCGGAAGTCGCGGCCGGAGTAGCGGTAGGTGAGCTTGGTGTGGTCCAAACCGAGGATGTGCAGCATCGTGGCATGTAGGTCGTGCAGGTGGACCTTGCCTTCGACCGCCGCGCCCGTGGCGTCACATTGACCGTGGCGAATGCCGCCCTTCACCCCGCCGCCGGCGAGCCACATGGTGTACCCGCGGTTGTTGTGCGCGCGTCCGTCGCCTTGGTTGTTCTGCTCGTAGCTGGTGCGGCCGAACTCGCCGCCCCAAACGAAGAGCGTGTCGTCGAAGAGCCCACGCTGCTTCATGTCGGTCAGCAAGGCCGCGATCGGCTTGTCGATGGCGGTGGCGTTCTCGAGGATCTTCTTGCGTAACTGTTGGTGCTGGTCCCAGCCGTTCTTGCCGAGCCTCGATGAAGCGTACGCCGGACTCAGCCATGCGCCGCGCCAGAAGGCATTGCGTGCCGAACTCCTGGGTGGCCGGGTCGTTCAAGCCGTACATCTCGCGCGTGGCGTCGCTCTCCTGGCTTAGGTCCATCAGCTCGGGCACGGACGACTGCATGCGGAAGGCGAGCTCGTAGGATTGGATGACGCCTTCGACCTGGTTGTCGACCTTGGAGCGCTCGAGCATCTCCTGATTCATCTCTTGGATGAAGTCGAGCTCGGCGCGTTGCGCTTGAGAGCTGAGACGCGCGTTGCGGATGTTCTCGATCGGGTCCTTGCCCTTCTCGATCGTGATGCGCGTGCCCTGGTAGCTAGCCGGCAGGAAGGCTGAGCCGTAGTTGAGCGCGCCGCCGACCGGAGGCGGGTTCATCGTGATGAAGCCGGGCAGGTCCTGATTTTCCGTACCTAGACCATAAAGCGCCCAGGCGCCCATTGAGGGGCGCACGAAGGTGATGTTGCCGCAATGCGTGAAGATGGAGGCCTGTGGATGCGCCGGCGTGTCGGTGACCATGCCGTTGAGCAGGCACAGGCTGTCGGCATGCTTGCCCAGGTGCGGGAAGACTTCCGAGATGGGCAGGCCGCTTTCGCCATGGCGTTTGTACTGATAGACCGGCGCGAGCACTTTGCCCTTACGCTTGTTGCCGTTGACCTCGGACTCCGCCGTGGCGCCGGCCGCCGCGACGATCTCTTCGTTGTAGTCGAAGGTTTCGTGCTGGCTGGGGGCGCCCTGCATGAACAGGAAGATCACACGTTTGGCGCGCGGGGCGAAGTGCGGCTGCTTGACGGTGAGCGGATTCTCGAATCCCGCCGTGGAGGCCGCGTTGGCCATGCTCGCAAAGGCAAGCGCGCCGAACCCGCAGGCCGTGCTCTCCAGGAATTTGCGGCGTGAATACGACATGACGGTCCCCTTTATCCCCTCTTGCTAACCCCTGTAGCGAAACTCCGCGCTGTTGAGCAGCGCATGGTAAAGCCTGGCCCACGCGGCTTGGCGCGCGTTGGCTGGCATGGGCGTCTGTGCGGCTTGTTTGCGCGCCTTGGCCCGGCGCGCCTTGCGCACTCGCGGTCCTTCGTCAGTGGCGGGTGGCTCGTAGCTTGCTGCGGCAGCCTTGACGAAGCGCAACGCGCTGTCGAGCTCCTTCGTCGTCGGTTCGCGCGAAAGGGTCTGCAAATACGCACGGCGCACGCGGTCGCGGGCCGACGTCTCACGCGCCATTAAGCGCTCCGCCGCCACCAGCGTGTTACGTGCCACGAACTCGTTATTCATTAGGAACAGCGCTTGCGGCTTCACCGTGGTCACCTCGCGCGCCCCGTGAGTTTCGCTCGGCTCGGGGAAGTCGAACGTCTCGTAGAAACGGTTGACCATGTTGCGCACCACCGGCACGTACACGCTGCGCAGGGTCGACTCGGTCTCCCAGGGCTCCACTTGCCGATTGTTGAGCTGCACCAGCTTGTTGCGGTTGAACTCGTAGACGGGCGACGCTTCAGGCCGCGCCAGACTCAGCTCGCCGCTGACCGCGAGCACGGCGTCGCGCAAGGCCTCGGCCTCGAGCCGGCGGCGGTTGGCGCGCCAGTAGTAGTCGTTGTTCGGCTCGATCTCGAAGCTCTTCGCGTCGAAATCGGTGGAGAGTTGGTACGCGCGGCTCAGGGCGACTTCGCGGATGAGCGACTTGACCGACCAGCCGCTCTCCATCAGGCGGACGGCGAGGTAGTCCAGCAGTTCAGGGTGGGTCGGCGCCTCGCCCATCTTGCCGAAGTTGTCGACGGTCTTGACGATGCCACGGCCAAACAGGTGATGCCAGACGCGATTCGCCATCACGCGCGCCGTCAGCGGGTTGTCCTCGCGCGTCAGCCACTCAGCCAATTGCAGCCGGCCGCTGGCCTTGCGCGGGATGGCTGGAACTTCGGCGTCCGGTGCGTAGACCGCTTGGACAAAACCGCGCGGCGCTTCGTCACCAAGCTCGTGCGGATCGCCGCCGATGTTGACGCGGCAGGTCTGCGGCCGGCGCGCCTCAGCCACACCCATGGCCAAGTTGCGCGGGATCGGCAGCTTGTCCAGCTCCCCGGCGATGCGGCGCACTTCGGTGCGGTTGCGGTCTTTTTCGGCCTGCGCGAGTTCCTCCCACAGCGCGGCGCGCTTGGCGTTGAGCTCGTCAGCGTCCTGGCCCTCATACGCGGGCAGACCTTCGAGCTCGATCAGTTGCTCGCGGTGAAAGTAGACGGCATTGAAGATGGGCCTCTGGCGCATGCCGGCCATCAGCTCAGTTGAGCGGAAAATGCCGGCCATGGCGTAATAGTCTTTCGTCGGGATGGGGTCGAACTTGTGGTCGTGGCAACGGGCGCAACCCACGGTCAGAGCCAGCACGCTGCGCGTGGTGACGTTGATCATCTCGTCCGCCACATCCATCGGGAAGAGCTTGCGATCGGGCTCGTTCAGATCGTGCGCGCCGAGCGCGAGAAAGCCGGTGGCGATCACCTGCTCGCGGTGTTGCGCGGCATCTGAGTAGGCAGCAGGTCGCCGGCGATCTGTTCGCGGATGAACTGGTCGAGGGGCTTGTCCGCGTTGAACGAGTCGATCACGTAGTCGCGGTAGCGCCGCGGCGAGCGGGAAGGGGGCGTTGCGCGTACGGCCGATTGTCTCGGCATAGCGCGCCACGTCGAACCAATGCCGCCCCCAGCGCTCGCCGAATTGCGGCGACGCCAGCAGGCGGTCAACGACCTTGGCAAAAGCCTCTTGTGTTGGCGCCGGATCGTTGACGAAGGCTTCGAGGTCTTCGACGCTTGGCGGCAGGCCGGTCAGGTCGAAGCTTACTCGCCGCAGTAGCGCCCCCCGGTCGGCGTCGGCGACCGGATGGAGACCTTTTTCTTCGAGCTTGGCCAACACAAAGCGGTCGATGGCTCCGCGCGGCCAGTCCTTCTGCTGGACTTTGGGCGGCTTTGCAGACTTCGGGGCTTGAAAGGCCCAAAATGCGCGTCCCTTTTCGACGTCGATCGTCGACGCGGCCTGCGTCTTGCCCTCGCGCGGATCCGGCGCGCCCATCTCGATCCAGCGCGCAAAGTCCGCGATGACTTCCTCGGAGAGCTTGCCCTGCGGCGGCATCTTGAGCTTGCCGTCCTGCCGCAGCGCCTGCATCAGCAGTGAGCCCTCGGGGTCTCCCGGCACGATCGCTTCGCCGCGCGCGCCGCCGGAGAGCAGGCCGTGCTTGGTATCGACCGAAAGACCGCCCATGCGCGTCTTGTATTTGGCTGAGTGGCAGCCGTAGCAGTTCTTGGCGAGCGCAGGCCGGATCTTTGATTCGAACAGCTCGCGCTGCTCTTGGGTTAGCGTGTCGGCGGCGAAGGTGGGAGGGAGCGACAGCCCACCCGCCAGGACGACCGCGAGCCAAATGGGCGACAGTCTACGGGAGGTCATCTCTCTTCCTGGAGGATCAAAAATCCGTGTCAAGGTTAGCAGGAGAACAACTGGCTGTAAAGCATGGATGTATCTCCTCTGTAGTGCGGCTCTGGTTTCCATATGAGCCCTTTCGCACTAGCTCTCCGAAATTCCTTTGAAGGCGTTCATTTTTTCAATCTCTTTCCTCCTTAACTGGAGTACTCTATCCGCGCGGGTTTTTTTGTGGGGTTACACATCCGGGGCCCGCACCTGTAAATCCAAGCAAAGCGCTCTGAGGGAGGTATCCTCATGGTTCGGCTTGTGGCGTTCGTCCCTTCGTTCGCGAGGCGTTCTGTTCTCTCCGCCTCGCTTGCAGTTTGCACAGCCTCTTTTCTGCCTGCTCAAACCGGGCAAGGCGTTCTCACCGGCATCGTCGCCGATGCATCCGGCGCCAGCATCCCTGGCGTCAACATCACTATCACCAACCAAAACAGCGGGGTTTCTGCCACCACTGCAACCAACGAGACCGGTGTCTACTACACGCCCTATCTCAACCCGGGGTTCTATGACGTGTCCTTCGAGGGCGATGGGTTCAAGCGCATGGTGCGGACGGGGATCCAAATCCGCTCCACGGAAACCCAGCGTGTCGACGTGACTCTTGAAGTTGGCGCGGTCGTCGAGTCTGTCGAAGTCTCCGCCGCCGCGCAGATGCTCGAGACGGAATCCGCAGCAACCGGTCACCTGGTCACCGGACAACAACTCAACCGGCTGCCTACGCCTCAAATGAAAATCGAGTCGATGCTGTTCTATGTGCAAGGCGTTACCTCGCAGCGCGGAACTGGCCATGCGGCCGGCGGACGCACGCGTTGGTTCCAGATGACAGGCGACGGCGTCTCCACCATGAATCCCGGCAACGGGACGATTGGCACGGGCCGCAACCTCTCGACCTCCGAGCACGCGATGGAAGAGGTCAAAGTGCTCACCACGTCACTGCCCGCCGAGTACGGCCATTCGGGCGGCGGCGTCATGAGCATCACCTATAAAAGCGGAACCAACCAGTTGCATGGCCTGGCCGAAGAGCGCTACGTCGCCAAACAAATGATCCATCGCAATTGGCAGGACGCTTCCGTTCCTCCGGGCAGTTTCGGTTTTCATTTGATGTCGGGTTCGCTCAGCGGGCCGATCAGGAGGAACAAAACATTCTTTCTTTGGGCCTTCCAGCGCCACCACGAGAAAGCTTCGGAAAACAACGATCGCGACGTTCCGACTCAGGAGATGATGAACGGCGATTTCAGTTTTCCCGGCTCACCCGTTACACCGGACGTCATCTACGACCCGGACACGCTCGTGAGGGCCGCCGATGGCAGCTATTCCCGGACGGCTTTCGTGAACAATCAAATCCCCAAGAGCCGCTTCGATCCCGTGGCTTTGAATTTTCTTGCGCTGGACCCGTACCGCGATCCAAACAATCGCAACAACCAAACCTATTTCGATTCCACCGGGCCACGCAACAACTTGAGCGCGGATACGACCTACCGCTCGTATCGCACCAGCTTCGACCACAAGATCGACCACAACTTTTCGGACAAGCACCGCATCTTTGGGCGCTACTCCTACCATCGGCACCGGTCGTTCAACGGCCGTTGGCAAGTCCAGGTCGAGAACAAAATCTTCGACTACAACTACACGCCACAGCCGATCGACCAACATCAGGTCGTTTTGTCCGATTCGTATACCATAAGCCCGACAACCATCAACGAGGTTCGCATAGGCTTCAACCGGCGCTTCCTACGTCGCATTCCGGAAAGCCTCAATAACGACTGGGCGGCGCAACTCGGCATTCCCGGCGTCGATCCGACAACCATGCCCTCGTTTCTCAACGCGACCGGCGGACAGTTCTACTTCCGCTTCCCCGAAGGCCGCTCGACCGACGTCAACGAGAACATGAGTCTGCAGGAGAACCTGACGATGGTGCGCGGGCGCCATACGTTCAAAGTCGGCGTCGAACTGCTCAAGACGCGCATCAACTCCTATGTCGCCGCTCAGCCCTCGGGACGCTACAACTTGGCGGGCACGGAATTTCCCTTCCGGCCGAACACCGGCCATCCTTTCGCATCACTGTTGCTAGGGACGGTCGGCAGCGCGCAGTTCACGAGCGACCTTGCGTCGTGGCTGCCTCAGTGGTTCAGTACCGCGGCCTATGCGCAGACCGACTGGAAGGTGACGCCGAAGTTGACGCTGAACCTGGGCGTGCGTTGGCAGACCGAGACGCCGTTCAACACCAAGTGGGGGCAGCAAAGCCAGTTCGACCCCACTGCCATCGACCCGCTTACCGGCAAGCAGGAGCGTTACTGCACCCAGCGCAGCCGCTCGCCTCGCAAGACTACAACAACTTCCAGCCCCGTGTAGGCGTCGCGTATAACTTCTCGCCGGAGTGGGTCTTCCGCGCCGGCTTCGGCCTCAATACGCTCGACCTGTGGTCGAACGGATTGCAGGAGAACTTCGAGGAATACCTCGCGACGGCCAACGTCGCGCGCGCACCTGGAGATCCGGCCTACGCCTTCAAGCTCTCACAAGGTCCGGGTCCGGTCGCCTTCGACATCCAACCTGACGGCTCCGCGCCGTTCAAAGGGACGAACTACTCGCAACGCAACATCTCGTGGTTCGACCCCAACATGCGTCTGCCCTACGTGATGAACTGGAACGCCGGATTCCAGCACCAGCTCAGCTCCAAGTGGCTCGTCGACCTGAGCTACCAGGGCTCGGGCGGCGTGGGCTTGCTCAACCGCTGGGACGTCAACGTCGTACCGCTCGACTATTCGAACGATTTTGCCGAGCTCGAGCGCGTGCGGCGTTCCTACCAGAACTTCAAGCCCTGGAACCAGTTCGGCTCCATCAACCACTACGCCAACTACGGCCACAGCACCTACCACTCCGGCACGTTCAAAGTGGAGCGGCGCATGTCATCCGGTTTGCAGATCACCTCGTTCTACACCTGGAGTAAGGCGATCGATCAGGACTCGGACGATGGCGCAGCCGGCGGCGTCACCTACTACAACCGCAGCCTCGAGAAGGGCCGCGCGGACTTCGACGTCCGGCACCGCTGGGTCAGCTACGCTATCCTCGACCTGCCGTTCGGCAAGAGCCGGCGCTGGTTGCAGAGCGGGGTCGGGGGCGCGGTCCTCGGCGGATGGCAGCTAGCGGCGATTCAGACGCTCGAGAGCGGAGCGCCGTTCAGCTTCACCCATGGCGGACGTTTGGCCAATGGCACGACCAACGTCTATCTGCCCGGCACTCGGCGGCCCGACATGGCCGATGGCAAGACCTACGACGACATCCAGCTCGAATGGGATCGCCGCGGGCCCTGCCGCCACATCCTCGCCTGCGCTTTGCCGTGGGCGGACATCAACGCCTTTGCCATTCCGGCTTCTTACGCCGTCGGCCAAATGGGCCGCAACGTCATCAACCAGCCGGGCATGGTTTGGCACCAGATCTCGCTCTCGCGCGAGATCCCGATTCGGGAACGGGTGAAGTTCTCAATGCGGTTTGACATGAACCAACCGTTCAAGATCCCGTTCTTCAACCCGCCTGGAAACAATGTGGATTTCCGCAATCCGCAGAGCTTCGGCAAGATCACGGGCACGATCGGCAGCTTCTCCGGCCAGGGAGGGCGAACCTATATGCACGTGATCTTCAAACTGGCTTTCTAGCGCGAATCTCGCCTGACTCGCCCGCGCTTCCGGTCTCTGGGGCGCGGGCGACCCCATGGATTCGTCCCCAAAACCCCCCTTTAGAGCCCTAACACATTTCGCGGCCTGCCAGCGTCATAGCAAGCAAGGCCACAGCGAAACCATTCGAGGGTGGCTGAGGCCTCCTAGGAGGAAAGCGAACCATGTTGTTGCATCGCATCTCTCGTTCGATTGGCGGACTGGCTTTGGCCGTTTGCCTCTCAGGTACTGCGCTGACGGGCATCGCTGCCGCGGCCGACAAGGCCAAGGACGCGAAACAAGAAGCGCGGGCCGAGGCGAAGGCTAAGAAGCACGAGAAAAAGGTCCACCAACGCGAGGCGAAGTATAAGAAACACAATGGCGACGTCCATGTTCCCGCGTCCGAGAGGACGCCGAACCGCTAACGGCGCTGTGAACGAAAAACGTTCGGGCCGGCTGTGCCGGCCCGAACGCGCGTTTTTCCTGATCGGCTTCTAACCCGCCGTTTCCACGATCGAATAGACGCTCTCGATGGCTCCGGGTAGGGCTTTAGAGACTTTACAGCCTGACTCGGCCATATCCGGCAGCCCGCCGCCACGTCCGCCGACTTTCTCCGCCACCGCGCCCACGATCTTTCCCGCGTGGAACTTCTTACCGGCGAGGTCCTTGGTCACACTGCACACCAGCGCGACGTTACCCTCTTCGGCTGAGCCGAGCACGATGACACCCGAGCCGATCTTGCCGCGCAGGGAATCGACGAGTGAGCGCAACTGGCCGCGGTCGAGCCCGTCGACCACTGCCGCGATAACCTTGACGCCATTCACATCCTTCGCCTGGGACGTCAGGTCCCCGGCGCCGGATTGCGCCAGCTTCGCCTTCAGCCGCTCGATCTCTTTCTCCGCCTCGCGCCGTTCGGCCAGGGCGCGCTCCACTGCGTCCACTACTTCCGGATCCGCCGCCTTCAGCAGACCGCCGATGCGGCGCACTTTCTCGAGCGCATCGCGGTAAAGCTCATACGCCCCCTCACCGGTCACGGCCTCGAGCCGCCGCACGCCGGCCGAGACGCTGCCTTCGCTGGTGATCTTGAAGACGCCGATGTCGCCCGTGCGCCCGACGTGGGTGCCGCCGCAGAGCTCCTTCGAGAAGTCGCCCACTTGCACCACCCGCACTTTGTCGCCGTACTTCTCGCCAAACAAGGCCATGGCGCCGGTCTGCACGGCGTTGTTCAGGTCCATCACGTCGGTGGTCACCGGTGTGTTGACCAGGATCTCGCGGTTGACGATGCGCTCGATCTCCTCGAGCTCGCCCGGTTCCACAGCGGCGTAGTGCGTGACGTCGAAGCGCAATCGGCCCGGGTCGACCACCGAGCCGGCCTGCTTGACGTGCGTGCCGAGCACTTGGCGCAGCGCGGCGTGGAGCAGGTGAGTCGCAGTGTGGTTCCGGCGCGTGGAATCGCGCAGATGCGCATCCACGCGCGCGTCAACAGGGTCGCCCATCGTCAGCTCGGCCAGCGCCTTGGCTTTGTGGACGTTGAGGCCTTTGACAGGCGCTTGCGTGTCCGAAATCCGTGCGACCTCTTCGGCGCCCTTGAGCAGGAAACCCTTGTCGCCCACTTGGCCGCCCGATTCGGCATAGAACGGCGTGCGGTCGAGGACGATCTCGCAATCCTGTCCTGCTTCCACCCGCTCAACCGGCTGTCCGTCCACGAGCATGCCGACGATTTCGCAGCCCTTCTCATCGGTCTCCTCGTAGCCGAGGAACTTTGTCGGGTGCTGCTCGAAGATCTCCTTGTAGATCGGGGAAACCTTGGCCGCGTCACCGCCCTTCCACGAGGCGCGGGCGCGCTCGCGCTGCTGCTGCATCTCAGTCTCGAATCCCTCGAGATCGATCGCCAGCTCGCGCTCGCGCGCCATTTCCATCTGCTCGTCCAGAGAGAGGCCGAACGTATCGTAGAGCTTGAAAGCGGCCGCGCCGGGGATCTTGCCGTCGACCACCTTGTCGAGCGCCGCTTCAAACTCGCGCTCAGCGGTGGCGAAGGTGCGCTGGTAGCGCAGCTCCTCTTCGCGGACGACGCGTTGCACACGCTCGATCGAGTCTTGCAGCTCGGGGTAGCCCGGCTTCATCAGGTCCGCGACGAATTGCGTCAGCTCGTAGAGGAATGGCTCCTCGCGTCCGGCCAACCGGGCGTGGCGCAGAGCGCGGCGCATGATCTTGCGCAGCACGTAGCCGCGGCCTTCGTTCGACGGCACCACACCGTCGTGGATCAGGAACTCCGTTGCGCGGGCGTGGTCGGCGATGATGCGCAAGGTCGCGCTGGTCTTCAGCCGCGGATCGTAGGGAACGCCAAGCATCTCGCCGGCGCGGTCGATGATCGGCCGGATCAGGTCCGTCTCGAAGTTCGACAGCTTGCCTTGCAGTACAGCCGCCGTACGCTCCAGGCCCATGCCCGTGTCAATCGAGGGGCGGGGAAGAGGCGTCAGATTGCCTTCCTTGTCCCGGTCGAACTGCATGAAGACCAGGTTCCATATCTCGACGTAGCGCGAGATGTCGGACGGGAAGGGCTCATCCTTCTCATAAGGTTCGAGACCCGAGGGTCCGAAATCGTAGAAGATCTCCGAGCAGGGCCCGCACGGACCTGTGTCCCCCATCTGCCAGAAATTGTCTTTCGCGCCGCAGCGGAAGATGCGGCTGCGGCCGATGTCGGTGTGCTTGACCCACAGCTCCTCGGCCTCGTCGTCGTCCTCGAAAACGGTGACGTAGAGGCGGTCCTTGGGCAGGCCGTAGACCTCGGTGACGAGCTCCCAGGCGAACTGGATGGCATCCTTTTTGAAGTAGTCGCCAAAGGAGAAGTTGCCCAGCATCTCGAAGAACGTGTGGTGCCGGCGCGTGTAGCCGACGTTCTCGAGGTCGTTGTGCTTGCCGCCGGCACGGACGCATTTCTGCGACGTAGTCGCGCGGGAGTAGTCGCGCTTTTCCGCCCCGAGGAAGACGTCCTTGAACTGGTTCATCCCCGCATTGGTGAACAGCAGCGTCGGGTCGTTCGCGGGCACGAGCGAGGAGCTCGGAACGATGCGGTGGCCTTTGGACTCGAAGTAGCGGAGAAACTTCTCCCGGATTTCGTTGCCAGTCATGTTGGGTGTTGGTAAAACCGCCGCTGCGGACCAGCGGCATTGGCGCTTGGAGCCGTAAGCCTCAGCTTATCAAAGACCTTTGCCGCTCACCGCAGCCGCCGCGGCGCGAATGATCCCGGCGCCGAACGCTTGCCAGTCCTCGATCGAGCGGAATCTTCCACCGAGCTTGGGGTGTCGCGAAACGCGCGATTCCATCAGCATGGCCGGGATTCCGAAGTCCGCGAAAAGCCCTTGGTTCACCGTCATGCGGCCCTTCATCCCGGGTGTGCTCGAGATGGCGGCGTCCTGCGGCTCTTTGCGGGTTTCTTCGAAGTTGCTGATGGCGGTGAGGTTGCGCCGGAACAGATTGACGAGATCGCGATACTTCTCCGGTCCCTCGACATACTCACCCGTTTCCGTGTTGTGGAGTGAGAGGAAGAAGTCGATGCGGCCTCCCCGCTTCAGCCAGCGCTCGATGGCGCCGTGTTGCGCCGCAATCTCGGGCATGAGCTTGGGGTCGATGTTGTCCCAGTTGCGGTTCAGGTCGTAGCCGTTGACGTTGAAGCGCACGCCGCCGATCTCGATGCCGTCCGGGTCCGCGACGGGGAACACCTTCCAGAGGAACTGCTTGCGCAACTGGGCGGCTTCGTCGGAGTCGCCGAGCAGAAACCGCATCGCCCCGTCGCCTGCCCACGACGTGCCGGACTCCCAGGAGTGTTGCCGGAACATCAGCCAGATCACTGGCGCGTCCGCCGGGGCTTCGCTGATCGTCCAGAGCGGCATCGGACGTCCCTCGACGGTCCAGCCGGCCGGCGCGCGGTCGAAGTAGGGCTTCTTGTAGAAATCGGCCTCGAGTCTGGCGAGGTTCCCAAGGGTGTAGGGCGGTGTGTGGGCGATCCAGAGCGTGTCGCTCTCGGGCGTGATGTGGAAGCGCAGCTCCTTCTTGTCGTCGTCCCACTCGATGGTTTCGACGTTGGTCCAGGTCGCGTCGTCGTAGCTAAAGACGGGGTGAGTGTCCTTGCTGACGGCGTGCGAGCCGGGCTTGTAGTTGTATTCGCCGACGACGTCGGTCAGCTCGATCGTGAGCGGCCGGCCCTTCACGCCGTCGAGCCGAAAGTAATACCAGTTAGCTTGGCGATTGCGGCCATCCTGGTCCGCCTGGCCCTCGACGTGGACGCGCAGGTGGTCGGGCGAGACCCAGTCCGCCTTGCCGACGGTTCCGCCTGGGAAGTCGGCGATGAGTGCGGCGGCGAAGAGGGCGAGGTGCAGCATGGCGCTAGGGTCTCAGAAACCGAGCCGCGCTCGCCAGGGCGTGGATGGATTCCGTTGCTGTGTATGCCCCTAACGCCGAACCGCGCCATTGCTGGCGCGGCTCTGTTTGCTAATGCCTGTACCAGACCGTTTGCTACACCATTGTCAGCCAGCCAAAGCGGTCTTCCACTTCGCCGGTGATGATGGCCTGGAAAGCCGCCTGCACCTTTTCGGTGATCGGCCCGCGCTTGCCCGCGCCCACCTGGATACGGTCCACCGAGCGGATCGGAGTCACTTCCGCCGCCGTGCCGGTGAAGAACAGCTCATCGGCGATGTAGAGCCACTCGCGCGGAATTGCCTGCTCCACAACGGGGATGCCCGCTTCCTTCGCAAGCGTGATCGCGGTGTTGCGCGTGATGCCGGGCAGCGCCGAAGTTCCGAGCGGCGGCGTGTAGATGACGCCGTCGCGGATCAGGAATACGTTTTCGCCCGAGCCTTCGCTCACATAACCCGACGCGTCGAGTGCGATGCCTTCGGCGTAGCCGTTGACCTTCGCTTCCATCTTGATGAGCTGCGAATTCATGTAGTTCGCTGCCACCTTCGCCATCGCCGGCAAGGTATTGGGCGCGATGCGCGTCCACGAGCTCACACACACGTCCACGCCCTGCTCGAGCGCTTCCGGACCAAGATACTTGCCCCACTCCCAGCAGCAAATGTAGATCTCGATCGGGTTGCCCGTCGACAGCACGCCGACCTCCCCGTAGCCACGAAAGACGATCGGGCGGATGTAGCACGACTTGAGGCCGTTCTTCCGCACGAGCTCAACGCAGGCGTCGGCGATCTGCGACTGCTCGAATTTCTGGATCTCCATGCGGTAGATCTTCGAAGAGTCGTACATCCGCCGTACGTGTTCGGGAAGTCGAAAGACGGCAGGGCCTTTCTTGGTTTCGTAGCAACGAATGCCTTCGAAGACGCTCGTGCCGTAATGCAACGCGTGAGTCAGGATGTGGACTTTCGCGTCATCCCACGCGATCCACTCCCCGTTGCGCCAGATCTTGCTGGTGGGGGTAACCATAACGAATTTTACCATTATGCCCGAAGCGAAACGGGCCTTCTCGAAGTGTAACCCGACGCCTCGCGCTTGTCTGCGGGGCGGCTCAGACGGCTACGCCGAAAACTCCTTTCAGCGCATAGGCCGTGACGATCGAGACGAGTAGAAACCAGACCAGCCAGTGGAGCTGAAACCCAAATGCATCGATTTCCGCCGCCGGATAGGCCACATCCACGGCCTGCACACCCGCCACGTCCAGTAGGGGCTCGCCCGGCGAAGCGAACTGGTCCCACGTTGAGCTGACCCGGCGGTGTGAGACGTAACGCAACCCTTCGCCCGCGTCGATCGACTTGGTCCACTGCTTGTCTGGCCAGTCAAACCCGAGCTCGCCGTGCTCTGGCGCGGCGGCCCGCACGCGCCAGTTGATTTGGCCGAGCTCCGGTGCGCGCACGGCCGGAGTCTCCACCGCTACGCCCTGGGGCGCGGTCACGGTTGGCGGAGCTTCCGCTGCCGCGTCGGCCGTCTCCACTGTGACGACAGCCGCCTCGCCCGGCCGCAGCGCTCGGATGCCGTAGATTGCATCCAGGTGGAACAGTAGAACGATCATCGGGATGGTGAGGATGAGCGCCGGCTTGAACATGTGGGCCATGTACTTGAGGTTGGCCACGATCAAGTTCCCCTGCGCGCGGAACAGCAGCCCCGGGTCGTCGCCGTAGAGCCGCAGTTCAAGCAGGTAGGCCTGCATCTTCTTCTTGGCTCGCTCGATCGCTTTCTGGTTGGAAGTCTTGCCGAACACCCACAGCATCGCCACCCCGATCAGCGCGGAGAGCGGGATCAGGCTGGCTAACGGGTGCGCGTCGCCGAACAGGCCGATATAGGCCTCCAGGACGCCGCGAATGAGCGAGTGAAAGAAGCTCACGGCAGACGCAAAGGGAATCTACTCGATGTAGCCGAGGCCTTGCAGCTTTTTGAGGATCTCTTCGTCCGATTCACCCTCTTCAATCGACGAGAGCTCCTTCTCGAGCACGTGCTGCACGAATTCCTGCGGCGAGGAGTATCCCGCCGCGTCGGCGCAGCGCTTGACGCGTTCAAACATCTCTTTGTCGAGCTTGATCGTGGTGGAAGATCCGAGCATATGCCTTTCCGCTACCCCCGGTATTGTACCGGTTCGATTGCGGCTTCCGCGCCGGGGCCTTCGCTGAGGTACCAACGGTAGAGCGTCCGTATGCCATGCTCGAGCGGAATCTTCGGCTTCCAGCCGAGCGCTCGCAGACGTGAGATGTCGAGCAACTTGCGCGGCGTCCCATCCGGCTTGGAAGAATCGAACTCGATGGCGCCCTGGTAGTCGACGACCCCGGCCACGATCTCCGCAAGCTCTCGAATGGTCACGTCCTCACCGCAGCCTACGTTGACGATCTTGTCGCTGTCGTACTCGCGCATCAGCAGCAGCGCGGCGTCGGCCAAATCGTCTACGTGCAGCAACTCGCGCCTGGGCAGGCCCGTCCCCCACAGCGTCACGCTCGTGCGTCCATCGCGCTTAGCTTCGTGGAAGCGCCGCAGCAGCGCCGGCAGAACGTGCGAAGTTTCGAGATCGAAGTTGTCTCCCGGCCCATACAGATTGGTCGGCATGAGGCTGATGCCACGGAAGCCGTATTGTCGTCGGCAGGCCTCGACCAGCTTCAGGCCGGCGATCTTCGCCACAGCGTAAGGCTCGTTGGTCGGCTCGAGCGGCCCGCTCAACAAGGCGTCCTCGTGGATGGGCTGCGGCGCCATCTTGGGGTAAACGCACGACGAACCCAAGAAGAGCAGCTTCTCAACGCCCGAACGCCGGGCCGCCTCGATCACGTTCGTCTGGATCTGCAAGTTCTCGAGCAGAAAGTCGGCCGGCCGGTTCTGGTTGGCGCGGATCCCGCCCACCCGCGCCGCCGCCAGGAAGACGTAGGCCGGACGCTCGTCGGCAAAAAAGGCTTCGACGTCAGCTTGGCGCGTCAGATCGAGCTCGCGGCGGGCGCGTGTGATCAGGCGAGTCGCTCCGTCCGCCTGCAACCGGCGCAGGATCGCGCTTCCGACCAGCCCGCGGTGGCCGGCGACGAATATGGGCGCGTGAAGATCCATCAAATTAATACGTCGGTACGCCGGCGCCGCGGCCGGCTTGCTCGGAGCGCGCCTCTCGTTGCGCCAACTCCAAATCGTGGTCGCACATCATCTTGACGAGGCCCGTAAAATCGACCTGCGGAGTCCAGCCAAGCTCGCGCCGCGCCTTGGTCGAGTCGCCGCACAGGCTGTCCACCTCGGCTGGACGCAGGTAGCGAGGGTCGGTCTCGACCACCTCCCTCCAGTCCATCCCCAAGTGCTCGGCCGCCGTCTCGAGGAACTCGTGGACGGAATGCTGTTCGCCGGTTGCGATTACGTAGTCTCCCGGCTTTTCCTGCTGCAACATGCGCCACATCGCTTCCACGTAGTCGCCGGCGAAGCCCCAGTCGCGCTTGGCGTCACGATTGCCCAGGTAGAGCTTCTGCTCGAGCCCGGCCTTGATGCGGGCCAGCGTGCGGGTGATCTTGCGAGTCACGAACGTCTCGCCACGCTTGGGCGACTCGTGGTTGAACAGGATGCCGTTCGAGACAAACAGGCCGTGCGCCTCGCGGTAGTTCACACTGAACCAGTGCGCGGCGACCTTGCTGACGGCGTATGGGCTTCGCGGGTGGAACGGCGAATCTTCGTTCTGCATCGGCGGTGTCGAACCGTACATTTCGCTCGATCCCGCCTGGTAGACCTTCGTGCGTTTGCCAGCCTGTTGTTCGAAATCACGCACTGCTTCGAGCAGACGCAGCGTGCCCAGGCCCACGATGTCCGCCGTGTATTCCGCTTGCTCGAAGCTGACCATGACGTGCGATTGCGCGGCGAGATTGTAGATCTCGTCCGGGCGCACGCGGCTGAGCACGCGCCGCAGGCCCGCGCCGTCGGCCAAATCGCCGTAGTGCAGGCGCAATCGCACGTTTGGCTCATGCGGATCGCGATAGATGTCGTCTAGGCGCGCGGTGGAGAAGCTGCTCGACCGGCGCATGATGCCGTGAACCTCGTAGCCCTTCTCGAGCAAAAGGCGCGCGAGGTAGGAGCCGTCCTGCCCGGTGATGCCCGTAATGAGCGCGATTTTGCGTGTTTCCGGCGGCAAGTTACTATCCTAGCGACTACAGATGCGGATTGTTTTCCATCTGAAATACTTCCGTGCAGGGCGTATCGGGGGACAGGAGTCGGTCATCCGCCAGCTTGCCGCCGGGCTGGAGCGGAACCCGCTTGCAACAGGCCAACGGTTGGTTGCTCTATGCCCATCTGAGGAGAGCGCCGCCGTCGAGGGTATCTGCCACTGGGACGCCGTCGAACTCATCGCGGCCGACGGAGGCGATCGTGGCATGGCGCAGGCGTTATCCAAGGTCGCGCCCGACCTCTACGTCTGCCCGATGGCGATCGTCGAGCCCCCCGATCCACGCTGCCCGACCGTGGTGGGCGTACCGGATTTGCAGCACGAAACTTACCCCGAGTTCTTCCCCGTGGATGTCCTCGCCAACCGCCGCAAGAGCTATGGCAACGCGATCCGCCGTGCCGATCTCGTACTCACTTTGTCCGAATATGCGCGAGGTACGATCCGCGCTTGCTATCCCGAGGTCACGCCGGATCGCGTGATTGCGGCCCACCCCGGGCTCGCGCCGTCCTTCGCCGCCGCGTTGGCGTCTCCGGATGCAGATACGCCCCACAAGCTGGCGCTACCCCCCAATTACCTGCTATTCCCAGCAAACTTCTGGCCCCACAAGAACCACTCGACGCTGCTGCGGGCTCTGGCGAAGCTGCGCGGTCAGGGCTGCACGCCCTTTCTCGTGTTGACGGGCGATCCAGGTTCGGGCTTCGAGCGCATCGAGAACGAGATCCGCTCATTAGGGCTCGAAAGTCAGGTACGCTTCCTTGGGCGGGTCGAGACGCGAGAATTCGTCTCCCTGCTGCGAGGCGCGCGGGCGCTCGTGTTTCCGAGCCTGTATGAGGGCTTCGGGCTGCCGATTCTCGAGGCGTTCCACTGCGATACGCCCGTGCTTTGCTCCAACGCGGCGAGTTGCCCGGAGGTGGCCGGGGACGCGGCGCTGCTCGTTAATCCGCATTCGCTCGACGAATTGGCGGACAAGCTGCGGCACATCTGGGAAGACGCCGAGCTACGCGCCGATTTGGTCGTGAGAGGCCGCCGCCGCAGGGAAGAGCTCGCTGCCGCGAGCAGCTTCGAGAAGATTCGTGCGGCGCTGCTGTGGGCGCTCAACAATCCCAAACCACGCCCGGGCATTCTGAGACGCCTATTCGGCGGCTAACCCATACGGACTGCCCGCAATACAATGAACACGTGGCCCGTCCGGTCTCCATCTCGATCGTCACTCCGACGCTGAACCAAGCGGCGACCATCGAAGAGACCATCCTTTCCGTGCGCGACCAAGGCTATGAGCGCGTCGACCACGCCGTCATTGATGGCGGCAGCACGGACGAGACCGTCAGCATCCTCGAGCGCTACCCACATTTGCTGTGGGTCTCCGAGCCCGATGGCGGCCAGTCCGACGCCATCAACAAAGGTTTGCGACGCGCCGGCGGCGACGTCGTGGCGTACCTGAACTCTGACGACGTCTACCGCCCCGGCGCCTTCGAAGCCGTCAACCAGGCCTTCCAGGACCCCGAATGTTTCGTGCTTGTCGGCGAGTGCGACGTGATTGACGCCGCCGGCAAAACCACCGGCGTCTACCTCGCGCAGCTCGACGCGCGCGAAGACCTGTTGCGCTGGTGGAAGTGGAACCAGGGCGTCTGCATCCCGCAACCGTCGGTGTTCATCCGCCGCACTGCGCTCGAATCCGTCGGCCTGTTCGATGTGGACTACCACATGGCGATGGATCTGGAAATGTGGATGCGCCTCGCCAAAGTCTTTCCCTTCACCATGGCGCGCAAGACCCTCGCCGGCTTCCGCGTAACGCCGGAGACCAAGACCAGCCGCCGCCGTGCTGACAAGGTGCTCGAATGCGACCGCGCAGCGCGCGCCCACATCGACCTCGCCCCCGCCGAGGCGCGCGACGAGCTGCTCGAAGAGCTCGACCGCGAGGCCGCCGGCCACTTGTTGACCATCGCCGACGAGCTGGGCGACCGCTCCGTGCTGCGCAAGGCGTTCTCGTTCTCGGGCGCCGTAGCCGGTTCGGGCCGCTTTTGGAAGACCCTGGTGGCGCCCAGACCGCGACCGACAGCATAAGGTTCTACCCGATGTCCAATCCACTGACCGAAATTCGCTTTCGCATCCCCTTCGACGCCATACAGGCCGAGCATGTGGAGCCTGCCGTAGACGAGCTGCTCGCCGAAGCCCAACAGCGCCTCGAGACGCTCGCCTCGTCCGATGCGGTGCGCACGTTCGACAACACATTGCTCGAGCTCGAGCGGGTCACGGAGAAGCTCAGCTTCGCAATGGGCGTCGTCGGGCACCTCGAGTCCGTGCGCACCACGCCCGAGCTTCGCGCCGCCTATAACGCGGTGCAGCCCAGAGTCAGCGCCTTCTACACTGGCATCGCGCTCAATGAGGGTCTCTGGAACCAGCTCAAGCGCTACGCTTCGACGGACGAGGCCGCCGCGCTCAGCCCCATCCGCAAACGCTTTCTCGACAAGACCATGGACGATTTCCGGCGTTCCGGCGCCGATCTCGACCCCGCCGGCAAGAAGCGTCTGGAAGAGATCAACATCGAGCTCACCAAGCTGACGACCAAGTTCAGCGAGAACGTGCTTGACTCGACCAACTCCTTCGAGCTGATCCTCGACGACGAAGCGCGCCTCTCCGGCCTGCCCCCGAGCGCCCGCGAGCAAGCGCGCGAGAGCGCCAAGGCAAAGGGCAAGGAAGGCTGGCGCTTCACTCTGCAAGGCCCAAGCTATATCGCGTTGATGACCTATCTCGACGACGCGAACATCCGCGAGGAGGTCTGGAAGGCGCATTCCACGCGGGCAACGTCGGAGAAGTACGACAACCGGCCCTTGATCGCACGCATTCTCGAGCTGCGCCGCGAGAAGGCCAACCTGCTCGGCTACGACAACTTCGCCGACCTCGTGCTCGAAGATCGCATGGCCAAATCCGGCCGCCGCGCGCAGGAGTTTTTGAACGACCTGCACGAGCGCACGCAGAAGGCCTTCCACGACGAAAACGAGAGGCTACGCGGCTTTCGCATGACGCTCGAAGGCGCCTCCGCCGTCCACATGGAGCCGTGGGATGTCGCCTACTACGCCGAAAAGCTGCGCAAGGCCGAGTACGACTTCGACGAAGAGGACTTGAAGCCTTACTTCTCCTACGAGGAGGTCAAGAAAGGCCTGTTCGAAGTTGCGCAGCGGCTGTTCGGCATCGAAGTACGCCGCGAGGAAGGCGCGCCCGTCTGGCATCCCGACGTACAGTACTACGGCGTCTACGATGCGGACGGCTCGCAAATGGGCTGCTTCTACGCCGACTACTTCCCGCGCGAGGACAAGCGCGGCGGCGCCTGGATGGACAGCTTCCTCACCGGCCGTCAGCTGCCGAGCGGCTGGGAGCCCCTCCTCGGCCTGTTGTGTGGCAATCTCAACCCGCCCACCTCGGACAGGCCCGCGCTGCTGAGCCACCGCGACGTCGAAACGCTCTTCCACGAATTCGGCCACCTGCTGCATCATCTGCTCAGCAGGGTCGAGATCCGCTCGATGAGCGGAACCAGTGTCGCCTGGGACTTCGTCGAGCTACCCAGTCAGATCATGGAGAACTGGTGCTGGGAGCGCGAAGCGCTCGACCTGTTTGCGAAGCACTACGAGACCGGCGAGCCCATCCCCGACGAGCTGTTCGAGAAGATGAAGCGCGCGCGCACCTTCCGCGCCGCCAACTTCCAGATGCGCCAGCTCAGCTTCGGCGTGCTCGACCTCAACCTGCACATCGACTACAACCCCGAGCGCGACGGCGACGTCATGAAGTACGCCTTCAAGATCCACCGCGAGTTCGCCTCGGCGCCGCTGCCCAAGGACTACGCCATGATCGCGGCCTTCACCCACCTGTTCGCGAGCCCAGTGGGCTACGGGGCGGGGTACTACTCCTACAAGTGGTCGGAAGCCCTGGACGCGGACGCCTTCAGCCGCTTCGCGCACGAAGGCGTCTTCAACCGCGAGACCGGCATGGCCTTCCGCCAGTCGATCCTCGCCCGCGGAGATAGCGAGGACCCGGAAGCGCTGTTCCGCGAGTTCATGGGTCGCGACCCGGACCCGCAGGCGCTTTTGCTGCGGTTGGGCCTGGCGGCGTAGCGTCTACGCCACCCGATACTTCGCGATCGCCTCTTCGTCCAGGTCCACGCCCAGGCCCGGCGCATCCGGCATCTTCACCATGCCGTCCACCGCCTCGATGCGTTGCCGCGTCACGTGGTCGCGCAGCGTCGTCTCTTCCTCGGCCACGAACTCCAGAATCAGCGCGTTCGGGATCGAGTTGAGGAAGTGCAATGCCGCGGCCACGTTCACGTACGTCGTGAACCCGTGGTTCGCCACCGGCAGCCCGCGGTCGCGCGCCAGCGCCGCAATCTTCACCGCCTCGGTAAAGCCGCCGCAGCGCGTCAGGTCCACCTGAACGACATCCACCTTGCCGCGGTCCATCAGCTCGAGGAACGACTTGCGCTCCGACTCCTCTTCACCCGCCGCAATGCGCACGTCCACAGCCTCGCTCAGCCGCCGATAGCCGTCGTAGTCGTCCGGCAACAGCGGCTCTTCGAGCCAAAAGATGTCGTAGTCTTCAAAGGCCCGCGCCCGCCGGATCGCCGTCTTGGCATCCCACACCAGACCCGCGTCCACCAGCAGGTCCGCCTTGCCCAGTCCCTTGCGCGCCTCGCGCACCAGCGCAACGTCGGTCTCTTCGTCCTGGCCCATCGGGTCCCAGCCGAACTTGACCGCCGTGAAGCCCCTGTCGACGTAGCGCTGGGCAAGCTCGCGCGTGGCCTCCGGCGTCGGCCCCCACAGCGAGCTCGCATACGGCCGGATCGCCTTGTGAAAGCCGCCGCCCAGCAGCTTCCAGATCGGCATGCCGAGCGCCTTGCCTTTGATGTCCCACAGCGCGATGTCGATGCCGCTCATCGCGTGCAGCCCCACTCCACGGCGGCCGCCGTAGATGTTGCCGCGGTACATCTTGTGCCAGATCTTTTCCGTCTCGAAGGGGTCTTCGCCGATGACGAGCTCGCGGAGCCCGGCGGCGGTTGTGTGCGAGAACGGCCCTTCGATGGCGCCTTTCACCGCCATCGGGTTGGAGTCGACTTCGCCGATGCCGGTGATCCCGGCATCCGTCTCCACGCGCACGATCAGCGCATCCTGGCCGGAATCGCACTGCTCCTTGACCTGAGGCAGCCGCAGGTAGATCGCTTCGACGTTGGTGATTTTCATAGGGCCGAGGACCAGTAGAGCACAACGCGACGCACGCGCTCACGCACGCGCCTCGGTCTCTCCGCTTCCGCGCGCGCCTGCTATCGCGGGAATGCCGCGCGCTTCTGCTCGTAGACTTCGCGCGCCTGGCGGTACAAGCCCAGCATGGCTTCGCGCTCGCGGTCGTTCGCAAAGCGCTTCTCGTCCTGCTCAGTCTGCCGGATCAGCTCGTCGATCCAGTTGATGAAGAATTCCGCGTCGCTGCGTACGCCGAACGGCGCGTCCACCCAATAGGGCTGCGAATGCGCCATCCGCACCGTGTCGGCGCTCTGCTCGAACGCCCGCACGGCGATCCACGAATAAAGCCCTCCCGCGACGCTCAGCTCCGTGCGGAACGAACGCTTGCCCGGAGGCGCGCCGAAGGTCTGGATGACCACGCCGTTCGCCACGACTTCCACGCGGTCGAGCGGATCGCGCGAGCGGACGTCTACCAGCACGCGAATGCTGCCTCCGGGCTGCTCGAACGCCTCGAAGAACAGCATCGGCCCGTTGGTAACGAAGCTCTTGCCCTGGCGCAACTCGCGGTAGACTCGCCCACCCCTGAACGGCTCGTTGAGCTGCACGTAGATGCGGTTGTAGCCCACCGGGTTCGGCAGCACGCCGGACGCTGGAGCCCGCCGAAGCCGGCACGCGGAAGCCCAGGTCCTCCAGTAGCGTAGCTGAGCTCGATGAGCTCGGCGAAGCCCGACGCTCCCGGGCGCTTCTCCTCGTCGCGCGCCCGTCCCCAGGCCTCGTTCGCCAGCACGCCGTACTGGTTGAAGTGGTTGTGCAACAGTCCCAGCGAGTCGGGCTGTTCGAGCGCCATCACCACCGGAACTTCCCACCAGAACGGTTTCTCGACGTCGATCCAGGGCATGCCGGTCGGCACGTAGCGCTGCGCCTTGGCCTTCTGGATGAAGCCGACGCCTGGCGGACAGCGGCCGTCGACCGCCAGCCCCAGCTTCTCGCGTAGCCCGTGGAACATCCAGGCCCCGCCACCGCGCTCATCCTCGGCGTTGTTCACCGTGTAAATGTGCGTTGGGTCTACCTTGAGCGCCGAGTTGCGCGGGATCTTGCGGCCTTCGAACAGGTCGCGCTTGTTCCACATGGTGAAGACCACGCCCAGGTTCAGGCCTTCGGCTTGCAGCAGCGCCGGCAAGTCGTCGGGCGGCCGGTGGACGTGAAAGTCTCCCGAAAACCAGCCCATCTCGTTCATGTCGATCCAGCGCTCGTTTTCGAGCTTGACGAACGCGGTGACTCCGTCCTTGACCGTAACCGGCACTTCCAGGCGGTTGAACTCCGGTCCGCGCTCGGAGACCACCCGGTAGTCGCCCGGCGGCACGTCGAGCTTGATCTCCCCCTGGGCGACGAAGGAGCCGACATACCACGGTCCGCCCATCGGTACGTTGCGCGCCGTTTTGTCGCGCAACGGGAACTGCGGTTGGAACATGGCCCCCTGTGAATTGCGCACCTCGATGCGCGACCACACGGGGTTACCTTGCATGTCCACGCTCTCCAGGCGCAGCTCCGCGGCCACGCCCGGCAATGCGGACAGGATGAGCACTAGGGGGACAAATCTCCGCAAAACGCCTCCGGGCAGCCTAAACGCAGGTATAGGCTGCCCGGAGTATATCGGCGATTCAGCCTTTCTCGTACTCGGGGATTCGGCCCAGATTTCCGCAGGGCTGGGCCTGACGCTGCATCCGGACTAGCGTCCGCCGCGCCCTGGTCCCCTGCCGCCGCCCGGCCCGGGTCGTCCTCCGCCGAAGCCGCCGGTGTGCTCTTCGGTCGATTCGAGCAGCAGCAGGCCGATGCCCTCGCGGACTTCCTTCATCAGGGTTTCAGCCGCGACCAATTCACCCAGTTGCGCCTGTTGGGTGCTGTCCAGGCAGCCTTTGGCGCTGGCAATGTAGGTGGTCCGCAGCGAGCTGAGCTGGGCGACGAGCGCGTCGACGGCGGCCTGTTGCGAGCTGGTGTCTTCTCCGTTTCGCGTGGCGTCGCGCAGAGCCCTCTGCGCAGTGCGCAGCTCGTCCACGGTGGGAGCTGCGGCGTCGCGCAGGGCGCTCACGTTGTCTTGCAGGCAGGTCACTTGGGAGTCGGTCAGGTTCAGGTGGGCGACGATGTCGTCGAACCGGGAAGAGGGGTCCGGCATGTCTTCCGTTTGCGCCAGAAGCGCGCCGGCGGCGAGCATGGCCGCACAAGTAAGGGTCAGTAGCTTTCGCAATGTATCCTCCAAATGGGGTTCAAGAGATTCGGCGTTTTTGCGCCGTTAGAACCATGAACGCGCCCTTGCACCAGTGAGTTGCGGAGGCTTGTAAACCCCCGGTAAAGCTCTTGTAAACCCTTGCAGAAGCGCCTGCGCGCTACAATTCGAAAGCCCATGCGACTCCCCGTTTTCGCTCTTCTCGCGGCCCTCGCCGCGCCGCTGGCCATGTCCGCAGCCAAACCCACCATCGCGTTCGTCGGCCTGCGCCACTCGCACTGCTGGCGCCAGCTCCAAAACGTCAAGGACCGCGCCGACGCCATCGAGCTCGTGGGTATCGCCGAGTCCATCCCCGAGCTCGTCGCCGAGGCGAAAAAGCTTCACCCGGGTCAGTACTTCACCGACGACTACAAGCTACTCGTGGAGGAGCGCAAGCCCGACATCGTCTGGGCCTTCGTCGAGAACAACCGCCACCTCGAAATCCTCGAATACATGGCCCCGCTCGGTATCCACGTCATCTTCGAGAAGCCCCTCGCCTCCAACTACGCCGAGGCCAAGAAGATGCAGGCGCTCGCCAAGAAATACGGGGTGGAGGTGATGACGAACTACCAGATGGCCTGGTGGCCGACCAACCAGGAGATCAAGCGCCAAGCCGACGCCGGCGCCGTCGGCGACATCTGGCGCATGCACGGCATCGTCGGCCACGGCGGCCCCGGTTCGGAGGGCCCGCGTAGCAAGTACTTCTTCGCCTGGCTCACCGATCCGGTCAAAAACGGCGCCGGCGCGCTGGTCGACTTCGGCTGCTACAACGCCATCTGGGCGCTCTGGATCAAGGGCCGGCCCCAGTCCGTCTATGCCCAGGTCGAGCATTTGCAGCCCCAGCGCTTCCCCAAGGTAGAGGACAGCTCGCTGATGGTGCTCGACTACCCCGACGGCGTGGGCATCTTCGAAGGGAGCTGGGACCTGCCTCGCAGCTTCCAGGACCTCGAGCTATTCGGCCGTGAAGGCAGCCTCCACATGAACCGCGACGCGGTCACTCTGCGCAAAGGCCGCCGTGGCGAAGCCGAGACCGTCAAGGAGACGCCGCTGCCCGAAGCGCGCCTCGACCCGCTGCTCTACATCGCCGACGTCGTTGCCAACCATAAGCAGGTCGACAATATCATGGCGATCGACATCAACGCCGCCGCCGTCGAGATCCTTGACGCCGCCAAGCAATCCATCGCCACCGGAAAGCCGGTGAAGCTCCAGTGATCGACTCAGCGCTTCAGTCCGCGAATGTCAGACGCGCGCACGTGAGTGCGCGCGTCGTCTTGGCCCTACTGCTGGCCGTCCCCCTCGCGGCTCAAACCGACCCTCTGGCCCTCGAGCTCCTCCGCGAGCTCGTCGGCGTTCGCTCGAGCGCGGCTTACCCCGAAAACACCGTCAGTCTGCTCGAGAGCATCGCCGCGCGTATGCGCCGCGAAGGATTCGCCGAGGACCAGGTCACGCTCGTGCCCATCGAGAAAGTCGCCGCGCTCGTCGTGCGCTACCCCGGCTCGGGAGCGCGCCGGCCGCTGCTCGGCATGGCGCATGTCGACGTCGTCGACGCCGACCCAGACGCCTGGAAGGCCAACCCTTTTACCCTCGCTGAAATCGACGGCTACTACTATGGCCGTGGCACGCTCGACAACAAGACCGGCGCAGTGTCGCTAATTGCCGCCTTCATCCGCCTCAAGCGTGAAGGCTTCCAGCCCGACCGCGACCTCATCCTCGTCCTCTCCGGCGACGAAGAGACCGACATGGCGACTATCGCCTATTTGAGCACCCAGCGCCGCGACCTGATCGACGCCGAGATGGCCTTCAACACGGACGTCGGCGGCGTGCAGCTCGACGCAAACGGCATTGCCAAGCTCGCCGGTATCCAGATGAGCGAAAAGCTCTACCAGACTTTCCAGATCGAGGCGACCAACGCCGGCGGGCACAGCTCGCGCCCTCGGCCCGACAACGCCATCTACGACCTCGCGCGCGCCCTCGGACGCATCGAAGAGTACGAGTTTCCCATGCGCGTGAATCCGGTCGTCCACGGCATGCTGCAAGCCATGGCCTCGAACGCGCCGCCGGACAAGGTTGGTTTGTTTCGCTCCGCCGCCGCCGAGCCGGCGGACATGAAGGCGGTTCAAACCTTGGCAAAGGAAGATCCGTCGATAAACGCAAGCGTACGCACAACCTGCGTTGCGACGATGCTCTCCGCCGGGGTGGCCGAGAACGCCCTGCCGCGCAAGGCCGTCGCGACGGTCAACTGCCGCCTACTGCCTGGCGACACTCCGAAGCAGGTCGAGACTTCCCTGCGCACCGCGCTCGGTGATGCAAATGTCACGTTGCGCCCCGTCGGCCCGGAGCGCAAGCCTAGCCCTGCATCGCCCATTCGTGACGACGTGATGCGCCTGTTGCGGTCGCTCACCGCGGAGTATTTTGGTCCGAACGTCCCCGTCGTGCCGCAACAGTCCACCGGCGCGACGGACGGCCGCTGGGTGCGCCAGGCCGGCATACCGGTATACGGTTTCTCCGCCATCGCGACCGCTCCGGACCAATCCCGCGCCCACGGACTCGACGAGCGCATCCCGGTCGAGTCGTTCCACAAAGCTGTGCGGTTTTGGTACGAGCTGCTCAAACGCAGCAGCTCCTGAGCACGGCCCAGGTCGCTATTCCGCCCGATCGGCGGCCATCTGCGCGCCGCCTTCTTCCAGCTCTTCGATCTTGCGGTCCAGCGCCTTCTGCAATCGTTCCGGCATTCGCCCGAAGCGCTGCTGGTTCTCACGCACCATTTTCCTTGTCCGCTGGAACACTTCCAGCCCTCGCTGCTTTTCTTGCGCATCCAGCAGCATCGAGCCCATTTCGAGCTGCAAAACATAGTTGCGCGGGTACTTGCGGATTAGCTCTTCGAGCACATGTACGGCGTCCATTGGGCGGTTTTCGCGACGGTAGAGTAGCGTCAGCAGCACCTTCGCTTCGGTTTGCATGTGCGTGCCTTCGTCGGCCACGCGCTCCACCCATTCTTCGCCCTTTTCCTTGCTGCCGCGCACGCCTCCCATCGCCGCCAACACCTTAACCGCCCACGGCAGCTGCCGACCACGTACCCTGCACGCCCGGAACCAGGTAAATCGTCCACGAACCGGGTCCCGCTCGATCAGGTCCTCTGAGTACCTTGCGCTTTCGAGCCGTTGCGCAGCGCCGCGAAGTACGACTTCTCGATCATGAATTCGTAGTTGGCCTGCAGCGCGTAGTTGGACGAGAGCGAAAACAGCGCAGACGGGTCGCCGGGGTTTTTTGCCAAGTCCGCCTCGGCCAGCCGGCGCGCCTCATAGAGCGCTCCCAAGAACTTCTTGTTGGCCTCCGGGTCGGGCTCCGGCTTGTTTTCGTCTAGGAACGAATTGTCTCCGCGGAAGGCGCTCGTCTCGAGCTTGCCTAGGCGCGTAAGCTCCTTATAAAGCAACGCTGTAGCGATGTGGTTCCACAGCGAAGCACTGGGCCCGTTGGCCCGCATCGCGCGGTAGTAGTCCGCCAGCGCCTCGTCGTGCTCGAGGTTGAAGTAATGATCGTTGCCGCGAGCAACGAAATCTTGCGCCGGCGCCGGGGCCGCGAGCCCGCACAACACCGTCGCCAGGATGAGAATCCGAGCCTCCACGGTCTGTTAGACGCCTCTCAACGCGAAACGATTACTTCGCGTAGATTATCACGCGTCAAGAAGAACTTCACCGAGCTGTAATCGGCGAACAAGCGCTCCAAGCTGCGGTTGTTGAACGTGTTCGGCAGCACGCGCGTGTTCTTGGGCTCGAGCGAAAGGGTGTCTAGGCCTTGGATTCTATAGCGGTAGACAGGTACGGTGGCGCCTCTACCCTGGGTGTGGAAGAGCGTCAACAGGCCTCCACCCGGCCGCAGAATCTCGTTGAGGCGGGGCGCTGTCAGGTGCAGCACGTCGATGTCGAGGAATTCGAGCGCGTCCCAGCCCAAAATCGCGTCGAACTGGTTGCGCGCGAAATTCAGGTGCTCGTCGACGAACTCTCGGGCCACATCGAGTGAGGTTTTCCCCTCGCCTGGCTGCGGCTGGAAGCGGTCGTAGCTGCCCAGCAGGTCCACGAAGTGGATCTTGCCGCCAATCTCGGCCAAGAAGTTGACGTTGGCCTCGTTGGCGCCGCCTAAGTCGAGCAGCTCAATGCCGCGCGACTTCGGGATGGTGTCGAAGAAGTGCTTGAGCCCATTGCTCTTACGCGACTCCTCCTTGGACGGGCCGCTCGAGAGCAACGTCCCCGGCTTGCGGCGGATCGAGACCGCCTCGTCCGGTTCCGCGCCCAGCACTTTGCGTAGAAAGTCGAACACGATTTCCCGAACCGGCTTTCCGGTGCGTCAGGCGCGATTAAGCGCCGCTCTTGGCGGAGTCGCCCTTACTGTTGGCGCCACTTTGCGCCGGCTCGGAGCGCTTGGCATTCGTCGCCTCGCCCGGCTTTACGATGTCGATCGAGCCGCGGAAGATGGCGCCGTCCTCGATCACGATCCGTGTGGTTGCGATATCGCCCTCGAGAGAGCCAGTCTTGCGGATCTCGATGCGCTCGCCGGCCCGAACGGTTCCGTTCAATCGGCCGAGCACGGTGATCTCGCGCGCCTTCACGTCGGCGTTCACGTTTCCGTTCGGCCCGACGGTCAGGCTGTTTTCTTCAAGCTCGATCGTGCCTTCGATCTCGCCGTCGACGTAGAGGTCTTCATGGCCGCTGATGGCGCCTTTGACTTTGAGCGATTTGCCAATCAACGCTTGGCCTCCCTTACGTTCCACGGGCTTAGCAGGCGGAGCGACCGCCGGAGTCGACGCGGACGACGGAGGCCGCGCGATGGTTTTCGGAGCCTCGGGCTCCGGAGCAGTAGCGGCGGGGCTCATCCCGCCTTCTTCTTTGCGTCCCCACATAGGTGTTTTCCGTAGTCCTCGCGTTGGGAATTCTATAGTATAACCAGACCTTCGCGGCCCATTATGTCGAGCGCGCCTTTTCGCACACTCTCCGCCCGAACTCTGTTTCGCAACCGCTGGATCGCGCTCGAGGAGCACGAAGTGGAGGCCGCGGCCGATGGGCACCAATTCACTTACACGTACCTCTCCGTCAAGCCCTCGGTCATGATCGTCGCCATCACCGACGAAGGCCGCATTCCGATCATTCGCCAGTACCGCTACCCGTCAAAGGCCTACAACTACGAGCTGCCCGGAGGCGGTTCGGCCGGCCGTCCGCCTGAGGAGACGGCGCTGGCGGAGCTCAAAGAGGAGACGGGCTATACGGCTGGGAAGGTCGAAAAGATTGGCGATTTCATCACCTACTGCGCTTGGCCGACGAGGTTTGCCACGTCGTGCTCGCCACGGGAAAGTGCCGGGCTTCAGAACACCGAGCCGACCGAGAGCATCGAAGTGCGAGGTGGAATATGCCGAATTGCTGGAGATGATCCGAAGGGGCGAGTTCCGCGATGGCATGGGCTTGGCGGCGCTGAACGTCGCGCGCGAACGGCTCGGCTAACCCTAGGCGTGTAGAATCTCGCCCCGCGGCGCAAGAATTACCCACGCGCCCCGAGACGTCAAAGACCGGAGCGCTTCTTCTTCGCCGCCTCGACTTCCGCACGCCTCCGCCGGATGATCCGCTCAGTCTGCCCCGCGTCGGTCAAAACGGCTTTTGGTAGAAGAGCAAGCGCGTTCGCAATCTGCGTCGAATCGAACGCCGGCGAATTGTGTGCGTTGTGGATGAAGAAAGACAACTTCCCTCGAGACCACGCCTCACCCGCTGCCATCTTGCGCTTTTCCGTGAAGTACTCCGTGAGCCCCTTCTGCAGTCGCTCGTCGTACAACTCCACCCTGGAAGGTCGAACCACACCGCACAGGAAGTAGTCCGACACTCGATTCGAACCGTACCCTGTGCCGTCATTTCGCAGCACAATTGTCCGGTCGCCCGGCGCGATCCTTTTCTTCATGAGCAACACAAAGTGTGGAATGCCGCTTTCCTGCATGTAGCAGACCGCCGCCGCTTCGACAGTTTCGTCCGTGTCGTTTAGGAACATCACCGTCTCGAGGCCGCCTCTCTGGCTAACTAAGACGCGCTGAGCGTCGAGCACAGATGCTAGGGCTAGCAGGAGGATCAAAGCTCTCATCAGGTTGACTCCTTTCTAAACCCGTTCATCCTGTTAGCTGGATCGCGCGCCCGAGACGATGTGCGCCGGCGACTCGAAAACGAATGTGTCGTCCGGCTCGATCAAGTGGTTCAACTCCAGCTCAACCTGGAGCAGGATTTCCTCGATCTTTTCGTCGGAGAGGTGGACGCCCACTAGCGGCAACCAGCCGCGCAGGTCAGCCTCGGCCAGCGCGCGGATGCTGGGGAAGCGCGCGAGCCCGGTGCGGGTCTGGATCTGCGGCTCGGCGACGCCGGCCTCGAGGAAGAGCTGCTTCAGCTCTCCCGCGTCGCCCAATGCGAACGGCGCAAGTAGCGCATCCGCGGCTTGGGGACCCGCCATGCGCTCGAGAATCGCGACCTCCACCGAGTAGGCCGGCGACTTTTCGAGTCGGTCCCAGACGGCGACGGCGATCCGGCCGCTGGGCTTGAGCACGCGCAGCATCTCCGCGAGAGCTTTGGCGCGGTCGGGGAAGAACATCAGCCCGAATTGGCTGACGACGGCGTCGAAGGAGGCGTCGGGGAAGGGAAGATCCGCCGCGTCGCCCTGGCGCCAGTCGACGCTTGGCGCCTGTTCAGCCGCGACAGCGAGCATTCCTGGATTGAGGTCGAGCCCCGTAACCGAGTCCGAGCGTTCGGCCGCAGCCTGCGCCAGCACGCCGGTCCCACCAGGCCACATCGAGCACGCGGCCGTCCGCCGAACTTCGGCGGCATCGAGCACGAAGAACGGCCATTCGTCGAAGATGGCCGGGACTGCATCAGGGATTCGTAAGCGCGCGCGGCGTCGATTTGGTCTTGCAGCGGCCGGCTCATTGCGAGCTTAGGATAACCGCGTTAAGGGCCGATTCAAAGGCGGAAGGGTTCCAAACGCAAGAACCCTGGCATTGCTGCCAGGGCTCGGTTCATCCTGTCCCACGAACCACGGAAAAGCTACTTCGCCACGCCGCCCTCGGTCATCTTGCGCGGATCGAGCAAGCGATCCAGCTCCTCCGCGCTCAAGTCCGTCATCTCGAGCGCCACGTCTTTGAGCCGGCGGCCTTCCTTGTAAGCCTTCTTCGCGATCGCCGCGCCGGTCTCGTATCGATAATCGAGTTCAGCGCGGTCACCAGGATCGGGTTCTTGTCAACCATCTCGGTCACGCGCGCTTCGTTGACGGTGAAGCCGGCCACAGCCTTGTCGGCCAACAGCCTCGCTACGTTGCCCAGTAGGCGCGCGCTCTCGATCAGGTTGTGCGCGATTACAGGCAGCATGACGTTCAACTGGAAGTTGCCTGCCTGACCGCCGACGGTGATCGTCAGGTCGTTGCCGATCACTTGCGCGCACACCATCGCAGCCGCTTCCGGGATCACCGGGTTCACCTTGCCCGGCATGATCGACGAGCCCGGCTGCAACGACGGCAAAGCGATGTCGGCGATGCCCGCCTGCGGTCCGGAGTTCATCCAGCGCAGGTCGTTCGAGATCTTCATCAAGCTCACGGCCACCGTCTTCATCTGGCCGGAAAGCTCGACCGCGGCGTCTTGGCTCAGAGGCTCACGAAGTAGTTCTTGCTCGCGGTAAACGGCAGCCGAGTCTTCTCCTGGAGCCGCTTCGCGACGCGTGTGAACTCGCGGTGCGCGTTGACGCCCGTGCCCGCAGCCGTGCCGCCTTGGGCCAGCGCGGCGATGCGCGGCGAAAGCGCCCGGACGCGTGCGATTCCTTGCTCGATTTGCGCCGCCCAGCCGCCGATCTCCTGGCTCACCCGGACGGGCATCGCGTCCATCAGGTGCGTACGGCCCGTCTTGACGATTCCGTCAAGCTCGCCCGCTCGTTTTTCGAGGTGCGTTGTAGGTGTTCGAGGCCTGGCAGCAGCGTCTCTGCCACTTCGAGGTATGCCGCCACGTGGATCGCCGTTGGGATCACGTCGTTCGAGGACTGCCCCATGTTCACGTGGTCGTTGGGGTGCACTTTCAGGCCCAGGCGCACCGAAGCGAGGTTCGCGATCACCTCGTTGGCGTTCATGTTGGTCGACGTGCCCGAGCCCGTCTGGAAGATGTCGAGCGGGAAGTGGCGGTCGTGCTTGCCCTCTTCCACCTCGAGCGCGGCGGCCTGGATGGCCTCCGACGTCTTGCTCTCGAGGAAGCCTAGCTCGGAATTGACGTAGGCTGCGGCGCCCTTGATCAGGCCTAACGCGCGGATGAAGGTACGCGAGAAGCGAATACCGGAGATGGGGAAATTGTCGACGGCGCGCTGCGTTTGCGCCGCATACAGCGCATCCTCGGGGACGCGCACCTCGCCCATGGAATCATGCTCGATACGAAAACGGTCGTCGGCCATAACTCCCTAGAGTAGCTCAGCCAGAGGCCGCCAAACAGCGCTGAGTTGACGTCGGAAAGGCCACAACTGAGCTGCGAAGGTGTGGCGCCTGTGATGCGAAAAGCCCCGGCGTTGCCGCCAGGGCTCAGATTGCTGAACTGTCGGCGACCCTCGCCTTTACGGCTTATAGGCGACGCAGTCGATCTCTACCTTCAGGCCGTGGGCCGGCAGCGTTGCCTGCACGGTGGTTCGGGCCGGCTTGGCGGCGCCGAAGTAGTCGTTGTAGACCGCGTTCATCTTGGAGAAGTCACGGATGTCGGTGAGGAACACCGAGCACTTGATCACGTCGGCCAAGCTGGCGCCCGCGGCACCAGGATCGCCTTGATGTTCTCGATCGTCTGCCGCGTCTCCTCCTCGATGGTCCCATGCAGGAGCGTGCCCGTTTTGGGGTCGAGCGCGGCCTGGCCGGACACGTAAATGAAGCCGCCCGCCTTGACGGCGTGCGAGTAGGGGCTTGCGCGGGAGCGCCGCCCGCTGCGGTGATGCGATCGATCATGTTCTCTTGCTTCCTTGTTATGTTTATTGGAGCTTGCCGCGGGCCTTCGCCGGCCAAATCGCTTCCACCGTTTCGCCGCGGACTCCGACCATCTTCTCATGCATGTTCACAGCCACGCAGACGTGGTTGGGCACGATGCGCAGCCGGTCGCCGATCTTTGCCGGCCGCTCGCAGGCCGTCATGTCGAGGTAGCCGTGCTCCTCGTTCATCTTGTAGAAGCGCGCCTCGGGCGCTTCGGTCACGCGGCCATGCGTCGAGTCCTTGGCGAAGGGTACGCCGTCGGAGGTGAAGGTCTTGGAGCCTCCGTCGACGATGGCGAAGCCGGGGCGCGGCGTCGAAACCACGTCACCAGCAGCGTAGCCGCGCAGTCGTCCCAACTCGCTGTGCCGGCCTCGACGAGCGAGCGGTCGTTGTAGACGTAGGTTCCGGGGCGAATCTCGTTCTGCCCGGCGATCTCGTGCGAACGCCATAGCGTCGGGCTGGTGCCGCCGCTGACGACGTCGAGAGGCAGGCCGGCCTTCTCGAACTCCGCGCGCACCTCAGCCACGCCTTCGCCGACTGCCTTGTACTGCGCCTCAAAATCGTCTGTCGTCGGCCACAGGTGCCCGGCGTAGTACTGGAAGCCTTCGAGCCGCAGGCCGGGCAACGCGTCAGCGGCCTTGGCGAGCGCGACCAACTCCGCGCCCGGCGCCAATCCGCAGCGGTGCAGGCCCAAATCGGCCTCTACCCGTACGGTGAAGTCGACGCCCGCGGCGACGGCGGCCTCGCTGAGCTCGCGTGCGGCCTCCAGGCTGTCCAGGGCCACAGTGACGGCGGTCTTGCGCGCCACTCCGGCCAACCTGCGCAGCTTCGCGCGCCCAGCACTGGGTAGGCGACGAGCAGGATCAGCGGCTCGGCTTCCACCATCACTTCGGCCTCGGTCGATTTCGCCACCGTGAGGCCGACGAAGCCGGCGGCGAGTTGCTTGCGGCCGATCTCGGGCGACTTGTGAGTCTTCGTGTGCGGCATCAGCCGCAGATCGTGCCCGCGGGCGTAGTCGGCGGCGCGCGATGTTGCGCTCGGCGCGGTCGAGATCGATGACGAGGGCGGGGGTTTTACCGATTTCCGAGAGATGCATGGACTCCGCAGGGTATCGAACTCACGCCCGGTTGTGGCGCGAGGCCTACCGTTGCGCCGCCGCGGCGGCCATCGCGCCACGTACCGCCTGCAACAACTGCTCCGGCCGATACGGCTTGGCTAGCAAGTGCGATTCCTCGACCGGCATTCCGTCGAAGGCGTACCCGGTCGAGAGGATCACCGGCAGTTCCGGTCTCAGCCTGCGGATCTCCTCGAAAGCGGCGCGGCCGGACTTGTTCGGCATCACGAGGTCGAGCACGACCACGCCAATCTCCTCGCCGCGCTCGGCGACGGCCTCGATCGCCTCGCGTCCGTCGGCGGCTTCGAGCGTTTCGAAGCCTTGTTCGGCGAGGATGGCCTTCGCCAGCCGCCGCACTTCCTGCTCGTCGTCGGCAATCAGCACCTTGCAGCGCTCAGATGTCTCCGGTGCAAACCAGAACTTTTGCAGGCCGGCGCGTTCGCCGTTGTAGCGCGGCAGCCAAACGCGGAAGGTTGAACCCTGGTTGGGCGAGCTTTCCACCTCGATTCCGCCTCCATGGTTTTCGACGATGCCATAGGCGGTGGCGAGCCCAAGACCAGTCCCTTTGCCCACCGGCTTGGTTGTATAGAACGGCTCGAAGATGCGCGCCCGCGTCTTCTCGTCCATGCCACAGCCATCGTCGGAGACCATGATTTCGACGTACTCCTCCGAGCGCGCCCAGGGCCGCGTGCGCCGGAACTCCGCGTCGAGGGTACGATTCGCGGTCGCCACCTTTACATGGCCGTTCGCGCCGACCGCGTCGCGCGCATTCAGGCAAAGATTCATCACCACCTGGCCCATCTGGCCGGCGTCGGCGGCCACTTCCCACAGTCCTTCGTCCAAGTGCGCCTCCACCTCCACGCCGCTCGGTACGCTGTGACGGAACAGCTCGACGGCCTCGCTGAGCCGGTCATTGATCTGCACGGGACGAATCTCCGAGGGGCTCTTGCGACTGAAGCCCAACAGTTGTCGCGTGAGCTCAGCCGCGCGCTCGGCGGCGGTTTCGGCGTCGGCCAGTCCGCGCGCCGCCGGGTGGCTTGGGCCTAGGTGCATGCGAGCCAGGGCCACGTTGCCCAGGATCGTGGTGAGCAGGTTGTTGAAGTCGTGTGCGATGCCGCCTGCGAGCGTGCCGACCGCTTCGAGCTTTTGCGCGTGCAGCAGTTGCTCCTGCAGACTGACGCGTTCGGTGACGTCGTGGACCATCGAGGCCACCGCCACCACCTCGCCGTCGTCGTTGACCAGCGCCGTGTGAAACCACTCGCATTCGACCGTTCCGCCGGATTTGGTGCGGTTGCGGCACTGTTGCCGGTTCACCGCGCGGCTGCGGCGCAACTCGCCCCAGGCCATCGCTACCGCGTCTTCGTCGGACTCGGCCATCAACTCGCTGTAGCGCTTGCGCAACGCTTCGCCCTGGCTCCAACCGAAGATTGTTTCGGCGGCCTCGTTCCAGTCCTGGACGGTGAAATCCAGGTCCCAGATGATGCAGCCCAGCGGCATCGCACGCACAAACGACTCGAGCTGACGAGCCAGCGCCCGTTGCGAAGTCTCGATCAAGCGCTGGTGCGAGATGTCGCGCAAGGCCACCAGCACACCGAGCTTTAGCCCGCCCGACTCCATCACGCTCGCGGTGCACTCTACCGGGGCCACGCCGCCGCCGGCGCGCAGGCCGCGGTATTCCACGCCCTCCACCTTTGAGGAGCGCTCGAGGCACATCTCGAGCTGGCGCCGCCACAGCCAGCGGTCGCGTTGGTCGAAGTACTCTTCGAGCGGTCCCAGATGGCGCTCATTCGGCGGCAGACGGAACAGCCGCCGGAAGCGGGCGTTCACGTACTTCGTCTGCCCGTCGAAATCACACAGCGCAACGGCGTCATGGATGTGGTCGAGCATGCGCCGGGCGTTGACCGCTTCCATGCGCGCATCGTTCACGAGTTGGCGCTGGCTTCTGGCGCTGCGTCGCCACTTCATCGCCAGCGCCAACGCGCCCGCCGCTACAGCCGTCGCGCCGGCCGCTGTTGCGAGTCCCGGATCCATTCGCCGTCTCTTGACGCAAATCGGCGGATCGGGTCTGTTTTTGCAGTCGGGGGCGGTTTCCGTGTTCCTACCCGCTCTCGGCGTCTTTCACAGCCGAGGCGATGCCATAAGCCGCGTGTACGTCACGCAGCAGCGTGATGACGCCCAGCAATTGGTTGGAGTTCGCACGGCTGACGACGGGCAGGATGGGGTGCAGTTGCCCAACAGCCGTAGAGCCGAATCGAGCGATAGATCGGGTACAGCCGATCGACGGTCCGCAGCGGCAGCGCGCGATAGACGGTCTTGTCCGAATCGCCGCTCTCGATCGCTTTCTCGAGATCGTCCTTCTTCGCCCAGAACCAGCCCTTGCCGTAGACCGACACCAGACAGTGCTCCACGCTCTTGGTGCAGCCTCTCGAACGCCTCAGCCACGCGCATGCTGCCCGGCATCACCGCCGCCGAGCCCGAGCGCATCGCGTCCTCCACGCTCAGCGGCAAGGCTTCGCGTTGCTCTTCCACCGAAGGCAGATCGAAGCCGTCCTGGCGTCCCACGATTTGGAACAGCGACTCATGCTGCAAGTGGCGGGAGATCAGGAACGAGATCGTATTGGCGATCATCACGGGCAAGATGATCACGTAGTTCGCGCTGATCTCGAACACCATGAAGATTGACGTCATCGGCGCTCGAAACAGTCCGGCGAAGAACGTCCCGATGCCGACCAGAACGTAAGCGCCGGCCGAGCTCGTGGCAAACGGCCAGTATTCGTGCGCTAAGCCGCCCAGGCCTCCGCCGATCATGGCCCCGATGAACAGCGCCGGCGCGAACATGCCGCCCGGCGTTCCGGCCGAGACGCAGAGCGCCGTCGAGGCCATTTTCAAGCCGCCCAGCAGCAGCAGGAAGTGCCAGACGTAGCGGTCGTGCAATGCACTGTCGATCGCGCCATAGCCGGCTCCGAAGACTTCGGGAATCCAAATTCCGACCACGCCGACGGCTAACCCTGCGAGAAACGGCATCAGGAATACGGCCTTACGCGGCAGGGATTTCGCACGTTCACGGACGTGCGCGACGAAACGCGTGAAACCGGCCGAGAGGTACCCGCTCAGCACCCCGACGAGCGCGTAAACGATCAGCTCGCGGTAGTCGGTGAGGAAGAACTCCGGCACGCTGTAAAGCGGCTCGTCGCCCAAAAACCAGCGGCTCACCACCACGGCCGAGACCGCGGCGAGCACGATAGAGCCCAGCACGCCCGCGTTCCATGCCGCAACGACCTCTTCCATGACGAACAGCACCGCCGTAATCGTGGCGTGTTGAACGCCGCTCCGATGCCCGCCGCCGCGCCCACCGGCGCAATTAGCCGCATGTGCTCGCGAGTCAACCGGAACAGACGCCCCAACAGCGACGCAATGCCCGCGCCCATCTGCAGCGCCGGGTCCTCCGGACCCATCGGGTTGCCGGCGCCGATCGAAAATCGTGCTGCACAGAAACTTGCCCGTCACACCGCTGAACGGCATGTATCCGTCCGAGACGTAAAAAAGCGCAGCCTTGGTGTAGTTAACTCCGCTGCCGCGGGCGGTGGGAAACAGAAAGTAGGCCAGCGCAAACGAAACCACGCCGCCCACCGCCGGCCACAGCGCTACCGCCCACCAGGCGCGGTGGCCCAGCCCGTGGACCGTGCGCCAATTGAAGAACTCGATCGAGATGTGGAAGCACACCACGATCAGGCCCGCGAAGATCCCGATGAGATGATCGACAGCAGCAGGAAGCGCTGCGTGTCTCCCATCACAGGCCCGTGCCCGCTGAGCTCACGCAGTCGCGAGGCCAGACGTTTGAGGTTGAATGCTTGGGCCGCAGCGTCATCGGTCCAGGTCTTGCATCACCCGGCGCAAGACGTCATCCTCATTCCAAACGCCGCGGCACACTTGGGCGCGCAAGGACCACAACGTGGAAGACAAAAGCAGGTTTGTTTCCGTATCGGCCGCCATGTCGCTCGTGCGACGGGTCTCGCTCAAGCGTTGGTTTGCTGTGGCGAGCAGATCGCGTACCGCCTGCGGCTGCGGCTGCGGTGGGCCCGCACGCTGATCGCCCAGCGGATTTCCGCGCATTCGCCGATGTAGCGGTAAACCCGCTGCAGTACGTCACGGCTCCGGCGTAGCCGCTCCGTGCCTGAGAGTCCGCGTTACAGGTGCGGGTCGAGCTCCAGGACGCGCCGAATCACGTCGATCGTATTGTGCAGCGAGTCGTCCCCCGGTCGCGCGCGGTCGGCGCGCTCCAGGAAGCGATAGGCGTCCTGATAGTCGCCGATCTGCATTTTGGCCATACCGATCGCTTCGAGCACTTCCGGGTCGTTTCCGTCGGCGAGTTCGAGAGAGCTTCGAGCGCTTCGCGCGGCGCGCCGGAGTCCAGCAGGCCCAGGCCGACCCTCCGAGCCAGCGCAGGCGTGTGCGGCTCTTCCTCCCAAATTGCCAGATACTCACTCACGACTTGCGCTGCGCCGCCATGCCGCTCGAAAGCAGATCCACGAGCTCGAATCGAGTGGCCAAGCGATTTTGCTCAGTGTTCCGCGGCCATCGACCATAGATGGCGGTGCGATAGTAGTTCGCCGCCTGGCTGAAGCGCCCGCCGCGCGCCGCCAGCCGCGCGAGCAGACGGTTCGCCGTTGCGTCCGTAGGCTGTTGGCTGCGCAGCTCGAGCAATTGGTATTCGGCTTCCTGATAGCGCTTGCCATGGAATAGAGCCAACGCCAGCCCCAGCCGGTAGTCGAAGTTGTCGCGTTGGTAAATGAGGGCGTCGCTGAATTGGTCGATCGCCCGATCGTAATAGCCATAGTCGGCCAGAGTGCGCCCAAGCAGGTAGTGCTCATGCGCGCGCTTCAAGCGCTCCTGATCGAACGCACGGTTGTACGCGGCCGCCCCGGCCATCAGCGCAAGCATCACGATGAAGACCGCCGCCAAAACCTGCGGCGTCGCCCCGACCGAAGCGCTCGCATGGGACTTGCAGTGCGGGCACTCGGCGCCAGCATGGGGAATCGGGTTGTGGCAGATGAGGCAGACAAACCGAGATGGCGGATTACTCCTTAACAGGATAAGGCCTAACGCGCCTCTGGTCCGAACCCTGCGCCCTGAGTCCGTCTCCGCACTGATCGGATGCGCACTCAGACGAGCCCGACCAGCCGCCGCCAACCTGCCGGCCGCGCCGCGCTCATTTCCTGCATTCTAATGAAACTCGCGCCATCGAGCGAAACTGCCGCGCCGGCTGCGAGCTGGCCGACGCGAGGCTGGTCCGAGTAGGCCGAGCTGATTTCGATGTAATCGTTGTCGATCGAAAAACTCACTCGCGAGCCGATGGCCTTTTTCCGCCGTGGCCGCCTCGATCGCGCGCTTGGCCCCGGCGCGATTCAAGGTGACGCGCAGCTTGTCCGCGCCGATCTCGAGGGCCGCGAGGTCGGCAAGACGCCGCCGCGCCAGAAACAGCGACCGCGCCTCCGGCGTGCAGACCAGGAATACCAAGTCCGCCTGCGGCAACAGCGCCCGCGAGGACGCGAACAGCGTGGGCGGCAAGTCGAGCACGACCCAGGCATAGGTCGAAGCGGCCGCCTCGATCACCCGCCGCAAACCGGCAAGTAGTCCCTCCGAGATGTGCGTATCTGGCGGAGGCGGCGCCAACAGGTCCAGGCCATTCCAGGACGTGGTGATCTTGCGCCAATAGGCCGGAGACGCCGATGCGCCTTCCAGCGCATCGAGCAGCGTGTAGGCCGGCCGCTTGTTCAACCAGAAGGAGGCCGAGTCAGAATGGAAGTCCAGGTCGATCAGCAATACCTGCGCCGCCGACTTGCCGCCTTCCTGCGGAAGCTCCGCCGCCAGCGCCGCGGCAAAGTGGATGGCCGCGGTCGAGGCGCCATTGCCGCCCTGCGCGGGCAGAAACGCGGCGATCTTGCCTCCTCCTCCGCCGTCATTGCGACCTTCCCCGCCCAGCAGTTGCGCCGCCGCCGTCAGGTCATACGGCGGGCTGAGCACATCGGAGGCGCCGGCGCGTAAAGCCGGCAGCAGGGCTTCGGCCCGCGGCGTCTCGCTGGTCGCTAGCAGCAGCGCGTTCGGCGTTACGCGTGCGGCGATCCCGAGGAGGGCGTTGGCTCGAATGGGGTCCTGCAAGTCGATCGTCACGCAGGCGATGTCGTCGCAATTCTCGTCCAGGAACGCCTCGAGATATTCGCACGAGGGGTATGAGTGCAGGGCGATCGGCTCGATCGTGCTGCCCGCCCGTCCCTCTTCCTCCACCAACCGCTCGAACCTAGCAAGCACCGCATCGGGGCAGGCGATGAAAACGAAGACCGGCGGGTGGGCCACCCGCCTTTCCGCGGAGGCCTCGGACCGAACAGCTTGGGTGGGGGCGGTCCGCATTTCTCAATTGGGAAAGTACCATGACCCGCTTTCAGCCGCCAACGGAACTACAGTACCGTTTTGACCTCAAATTTCACTGCGCTCTTTCTAGGTATATTCACCGAGCCGGTACTATGCCCACCCGCCTCAAACGGGGGCGCCGGTCCTGCCTAGTCACGCCAATCATCGGTGCGAAATGGCGATGCAGGCAAACCATCCCGGTTGAACAGGCTGACTTGCGGATCGGCCGCCCAGGCGTAGCGTGCGGCGATTGGATGAGCGACGTGCGGGCTCGAAACCGTCACCGTTTTTCCGTCCGTTTCGGCGTCCGCCGCGTGGAAGCGGCCGTCGGGCCCGGCCACCTGAAAACCCTTACCTCCATCTCGCAAGACCAATCCGGACCCCACGTGATCGAACCACAGCTTTAACTTGCCATTTTCTGTCGTAAATTGACGATACATCGGTCCGGAATAGACCAGATCGCGCTCACCATAAGCGACCGAACGAGCGGCCAGCGCCAGTCGTTTCCCCACGTCCTGCTTGTTCTTCGGGTGGATGTCGGTCGGGTTGCCCACGTCGATCGAAACAGCCATGCCGGTGTCGGCCAGACCCAGGGTCTTGGTCTGTGATTCGCGGAGCTCGGGCCACTGAGAGGTCTCCGGTACGCGTCCGTAGTTAGCAAGCTGGACGAACAGGAACGGCAGCGCGCCGGACTGCCACTTGCGGCGCCAGCTTTCGATCATGGTCTTGAACAGCCGCTCGTAGAGATATCCCTGGCGCGTGTTGGCATTGTTCTCGCCCTGGTACCAGATCACGCCTCGCACCGGGAACGGCGTCAGCGGGGCGATCATCGCGTTGTAAAGCACGGCCGGCTGGTGCTGGTTGCCGGGGCCGCGTGGCGGCTGCGGCTGGCGCGCGGGCGTCTTCCCGGCCTTGCGAGCGGCTGCGGCTTCCTCCTTCCAGCGATCGAGAGCTTCCTCGTAGCGCACCATCGCGCGCGGGTAAGCGTCGAGCGTCTCACGCCAATGTCGATGACCTGGTGCAACGCGGGGTCGCCGTCGAGCTCTTCGTAGGGCGTCCAGGCCTGAGCAGGGGTCCCGCCCCAGGCCGACTGGATGAAGCCGATCGGCCCGCCAAGCTTCTGATGGAGGTCCCGCGAGAAGAAGTAGCCGACGCCCGAGATGTCTCCTGCGGTCTGCGGACTGCAGGCCACCCACTCGCCCTCGACATCCTGCTTGGGCTCCGACGCCGTCTCGAGCTTCACCTTGAAGATTCGAATCTCTGGAAAGCTCGCCGCCGCGATCTCCTTGTCAGCGTCGTTCGCATTCTTCACCGGGAAGACCATGTTGGACTGGCCCGAGCCGACCCAAACTTCTCCTACGAGCACGTCGTCCAGTCGGATCCGGTTCCTGCCCGCAATCTCCACCGTATCCGGACCGCCAGCGGCCTCTGGGTTTAGGTAGAGGCTCCACCGTCCGTCGGCCTCCGCCGTCGTCGAGGCGCTCTGGCCGCGAAACTTCACCTCCACCTTCTCGCCGGGGTCGGCCCAACCCCAAAAATGGAGCGGCATCTGAGCCTGCAACGCCATGTGGTCGCCCAGAATTGCAGGCAGGCGCACATCGGCTGTGGCCAACAGCGGAAAGACGAGGAAAAGGAGCAGTCTGCGCATCGGCTGGCATTGTGGCACAGTTGGATGTTTGCGGGAGGGCGCAACTACAGCCAAAGCCGTTGGCCGGAGCACGAGCGCGGGGGATGCGACGCTCGTCTCGGTCGTCATTCCGGCCTACAATCCTGAGGGGTTTCTGCTCGAAGCCGTCGCGAGCGTCGAGAAGCAGACTCACCCCGCGTGGGAATGCGTGATCGTCGACGACGGCAGCGACAAGTCCGAGTCGCGCGCCATTCTCGAAGCGCTCGAAGCCCGCCGAAATCCGCGTCTCCGCGTTGTGCGTCAAGCCAACCGCGGCGCCGCGGCGGCGCGCAACACGGGCTTCCGAGTCGCCTCCGGCCGCTACATCGTGCCGCTCGACTGTGACGACCTGCTCGAGCCCGAGATGATCGAGCTCTGCTTGGCCGAGCTCGAGCGAGACCCGTCCTGCGGCTTCATTTACTTCGACTACCGCGTTTTCGGCGACGAGAACTACCTGCAGCAGCCCGGCGAGTACAACCTCTACCGCTTGCTTGATGAGAATTTTCTTCCCTCGTGCTGTCTGGTGGACAAACGCGCCTGGGAATCCGTCGGCGGCTATGACGAGTGGCATCGTTGGAGCTACGAGGATTGGAGCTTCTTCCTCAACCTCGGCAAGCGTGGCTACTTCGGCCGATACATTCCGAAGCCGCTCTACCGCTACCGCAAGCACGGCCCGGGCCTGCACGAGACCGGCGTCGAGCGACACGAGGCTAACCGTGCGCACATGGTCGAGGCCCACCCCGAGCTCCTCTCACCCCAGGGACGGCTGGCGGTCAAGCGCCGCTGGGCCCCGTCGATCTGCGTAGCCGCGGCCGGCGACGCTCCTGACTTGCGCGGCCAGACCTTGCAGGACTACCACCTCCTCGTCGACGTCAACGAGCGCGAGATTCCGTCCCAAACGACTGCCCCCGTCTTTCTCTGGCTGGAGGGCGGAGGGCGTCTGCGGCCGCAAACCCTCGAAGAGTGCGTGTGGGCCCTGCAAACCGCCGATTGGGTGAGCTGGAAGGACACAGGCGACGCGCCGCCGCCGACCTTGGCCGGCGCCGCTGGGCCGCTTGGCGTCTCGCGCGCCATGTTCGAAGCGCCCGAGCCGAAGCCCTCCGGTCATTTGCGACGTCTGCCCTGGCGCAGCCGTTCGAGCGCGCCGCCCGCGCCGCCGGCGCCGTCCGCGACTCCGCCGCTGCCTAGCCAACCCGCCGCCCTGAGCGAAACGGGCTTCTGGGGGCGCTTGCACCGCCATCTCTACAACGCCGAGGTCCTCTCCTTCGAGGCTTGGTTACGCCATCCGCTGCGCTCGGCCGCGCGCCTCATCCCGTTGCGCCTCAAGGAGCGGATCAACCACGCCGCCGGCCGTCCTGTCTTCGACCTGTCTTTCTATCTGCGCTTTCAGCCGCGCTCGGCGTTGGTCGCTGGCGGCCTCGTTCAACGCACGGAATACCTCACGCCACAGCCCGTCCCAGGCAAGCGCAGGCTTGCGCTGTTGACGCCCCATCTCGGCGTGGGCGGCGCCGAGAGCGTCCTCCTCGAGGTCGCCGGGCAGGTCGACCGAACCCGTTGGGAGGTGCTCGTGATCGCCACGCAATCGCGCGACCGCCGCCTGCTGCCGGAATGGCTCACGGTCGCCGACTACGTCTACGACCTGGGCAAGCTCATGCCCATGGAGCATGTGCCGGGCGCGGTCTATTCGATGGCGCTCAATTGGGGGTTCGACGCGATCGTCGTGCAGAACTCGCTCGCAGCCTACAGTGCGCTGCCCGCGATCAAACAGAAACGCCCGCGCACACGAATCGTGGATCTGCTGCATGCCGTCGATCCAGAGTGGGACTTCTTCTCCGCCACTCTCGATGTCGCCGATGCGATCGACCTACGCGTTGCGATCTCTGAGGCCGGCCGCGAACGGTTGATCGAAATGCAGACGCCCGAAGAGGCGATCCGCGTAATCCCGAACGGCGTCGATCTCGACCGCTTCGAGCCAAGCCGTTTCGACCGCGCCGAATTACGTCGCGAATGGAACATCCCTGCGCGGGCCTTCGTCGTCGCGTTCGTCGGCCGATTGGATCGCGTCAAACGTCCTTTGCTGCTGGCGGATGTCGCCCGCGAGTTGGACCGCCTCGAAGCCGACGAGGTCGTCTTCCTTGTTGCAGGGGACGGGCCTGAGCACGAGCCGCTCATCAGCCGCATCTCCGCCATCGGCGTCGACCGCAGCTTCCGCGTCCTGGGGCATGTGGATGCGCCGGAGGAAGTCTTGGCGGCGGCGGACCTGCTCATCCTCACCTCCGAGGCGGAGGGCGTGCCTCTGGCCCTGCTCGAATCCCTCGCGATGCGGACTCCCGTGCTCGCTTGCCGGGCCGGCGCCATCGAGGAGGCTTTGTCCGAGGATTGCGGCGTGCTGGTTGAGCCGGGCCGCGACGAAGCTGTGCGACTGGCGGAGGAGATCGTCGAGCTCAGCGCCGATTCGCAGCGGCTCGAGGCTATGGGCGAGGCTGGCAGGCGTTACGTGGCGGCCGAGCATGCGCTCTCGACCGCCCAAGCGGGCTATCGTGGCGTGCTTGCAGAATTGATTGGCGGAGAAAACTAGCCGCCCACGGCGCTAAGCCGTCGCCTTCTTACGGCTGGCCGCCTTGCGCGACTTTGCCTTGGTCGTCTTCTTCGGAGCTTCGGAGGTCTCGGCTCGCTGCGGGCTTTTTTTTTCCGCCTTTTCGCCAAGCGACTTCTGCAAGGCCTCCATTAAGTCCACCACCGGAGCAAGCCGTCGCGTTGGCTCGGCTTCGGATTCACGGCCCTCGATCTTGGCGTTGATCATCTCCTGCACCTTCGTGCGGTAGGAGTCGGAGAACTCTTCCGGATCGAACGGCTTGGCGAGGCTGTCAATGAGCTGCTCAGCCAGCTTCAGCTCCTGGTCCTTGATCTCGACGTCTGTGATCGGTCCGTACTCGGAGATGTCGCGCACCTCGTCGGCGTAGAACATCGTGTGCAGCGTCATGCCGCCCTTGTAGGGCCGCACCACCACCGTGTGCTCACGCTGGTGCATCGAGATTTTGGCGATCGCGCAGTAGCCGGACTCCTGCATCGCCTTCGTCAGCAAGGCGTACGGTTTGCGGCCTGCTTCGTCCGGGGTCGTGTAGTAGGAGGAATCGAAGTAGAGCGGATCGATCTCGTCGATCTTCACGAACTCCAGGATCTCCATCGTCGAGCTCGACTGCGGGGCGATCTTCTTGATCTCCTCGTCGTCGATCAGGATGTACTCGTCCTTGGCGACTTCGTAGCCCTTGGCCAGCTCTTTGCGTTCCACCACCCGGTCGAGCTCAGGGGAGTAAAGCTGCTGCTTGATCGGCTGCATCGTCTCCTTCACGATCTGCCGAAAGCTGATTCGCTCCGGCCGAGCGGCTGCGTAAAGCCGGATCGGGATCGAGATCAAGCCGAAGCTCAGATAACCTTTCCAAACGGTGGAAGCCATAGGGGTCTCCAGCAAGGAGATGGTACACCAACCCGCCCTGTTGCGCCCAAATGAGCCTGAAAATGTTTCAACCAGAGTCGAGTCTTTGCTAGTCGGAGATCAGCACGTTCGGACTCCCCGTGATGAGTCGCCCGATCCCACCGCAGTGCTGAGCCTCGTCGCCTTGGCGGTGCGCTGGGCGGTCGTTGATGAAGACCGACCGGCTGCCGGCGATCGCTTGCCAGGTGTTCGGGCCGCAACAAGCCGCATGCGTGCCCATGTCCCCCAGGCGGAGGGCCGGCCGGTCGTTGATGAACACCGTGGGCGAACCTGTCATAGCCGGGCCCACACACATGTGCGGGCAGGCCGGGCAGCCATGCGCGTCCACTGAGGCCCGCGACAAGTCAGCCACACGCCCTGCGGGCTTGCCTATTCCGTCGCCCACGCGCGCCGAGGGCCGGCCCTCTTCAGGGAAACGCGCGAGCGCCTTGTCCCCCGGCAACTTGATCGGGAAGCTACTCATCGCACGCCCCCTGCTCGGCGCGTTCCTCGGCTTGCTCGCAGTTGAGGAAGATCTTTTCTCCGTCCAGCCGAATCGGCCCGCTGGCTTGCAGGTCGACAACGTCCGCTTTCACTTCGAAGCGGCCGCAGTCCACGGACACCGCTTCGGCTGCGTCCACTTCCAGCCGCTGCGCCGAGGCCCGGATCACCGGCCCTTCGTCAGTGAGCAAGATGGAGACTTCCACCTGCCCGCGTTTGGAATGGATCTCGACGGTTTCCGCCCCTTCCGCGGAGGTGATGACGAGCCGTCGCCCAGACGAGAGCTCGCGCGAAAGAGCCGGCTCGCCGCTCGTCGGCGGCAATGTTGCAGTAGCCATGACGGAAGTAGACCACATCTGAACGGGCGAGGTAACCCTCACAGCGCTCCCGGTCGATGCTTTGTCATACTTCCCGCAATGGACATCGTCGACACCCACGCACACATCTACTCGCCGGACGAGAAGAAGTATCCGACGATCGCCAAGCCCCTTCGTCCGCCCGACGGCGTTGGCTCGCTCGAAGATCTGAGCGAAGCAACCAAGGCGAACGGCGTCGCCGCGGCGTGCCTGATCCAGGTCTCGACGTTCTATCGCTTCGACAACCGCTACATCTGTGACAGCGCCGTCGCTGCAAAGGACTGGACGGCCGGCGTTTGCACGCTCGATCCGGACGATCCGCACAGCCCCGGTATGCTCTTGCACTTCCAGCAGAAGTACGGCTTGAAAGGGATGCGCTCGATTCCCGCGTCGGACGGGCGGCTCGACCACCCAGGCGTTCGTGCGCTTTGGAAGGCTGCCTCAGACAACGGCTTGGTCATCAACGTCCTGGTCGGACGCGACAAAGCGCCGGAGGTTGATCGCCTGCTGGCGGACTTCCCCAATTTGCGCGTGGTGCTCGATCACTGCATGAACTTAAAGGTCGGCCCCGAGCTGGCGCCGACGCTGGACGCCGTGCGCCGGCTCTCGCGGCGCAAGAACCTGCACGCAAAGCTCACCTTCATCCCGACCGGCAGCGCGACGGGCTACCCATGCGCGGACATGCACCAAACCTGTCTCGATGTCGTGGACGCCTTCGGCGCTGAGCGCTGCATCTGGGGCAGCGACTTCCCCAACGCCCTGTGGACGCCAAAGGTGAGCTACTCCGAGCACTTGAAGATCTTCACCGAGGATCTGCCGCTGAAGGGAGCTCAGCGAGAGCAGATCTTGGGCAAGACGGCGCGGGGCCTGTGGTTCCGCTAGCTGAGCCCGAACGCCAAAGCCCCGCCATCGCTGGCGGGGCTTTATGTTGAAACCTTGATTGTGTGCCCTTACTGGGCGGTCTTGTTCAGACGCATCGTCAGGCGCGACTTCATGCGGTCGGCCGTGCCCTTGCGGATCACGCCTTTGCGCACGGACTTGTCGATGAAGCTAATGGTCGGGGACAACAGCTTCTTTGCCTCGTCCACTTCGCCGGCCTCGATCGCCTTCGTCAGCTTCTTCACCTGCGTGCGCATCGCGCTGCGGTTGGCGCGGTTGATTTCGGAGCGCGTCTCGATCTGACGGATGCGCTTGATTGCGGATTGATGATTTGCCATCTGTGTCTCTACAAACTTTGAGGCCCAGAGGAATCCGGGCCTCAACAGAACGCCAAAACAAGCGTTACTTCAGAGTTTACTCGTTGTAGGGCCGCCGGCGCAACTACCGTTTTGGCGGCTGGGACGAGAGCTCGACCAGCGCCTCGAGCGTCCGCGTCTTCTGCGTGTCGGACAACGTCAAAAAGCGGTGCGGTCCGCCTTTCTCCGGCGTAAACCGCGTGTAGCCTCCGTCATCTACGCTCACTCGACCCTCGGGCGAAAGTGAGAAATAACCGCGATCCGGACGCACAGCATAGAGAACCGACGTCAAATCCCATGTCGGCCGGTCGTACGGCATCTTCATGTATGCCCGGTAGGCCGGCGGAATCGGATGGTTCGGCGTGTAGGCGTAGTCCCTCTCGATGCTCTCGGCCGGATAAAGCAGCGCCTTGCCGATCTCGAACCCGCTGAAAACGATCGGCGTGGGCCATTCCGCCGTCAGCTTCTTCGAGGACGCCAAGTCGATCTTGATGTTGTACTCAGCCGAAATCGTCGGGAAGGCGCCGCCCATCAACGACAGTAGGCGCACTTTGCGCTTCACCAGCTCGCGCCCTTCCTCATCGCCGATCAGCCGCACCAAGTTGGTGCTGAAGCCCACCTGCACCATGACGACCGAGCCATCCGGCTGATCCTTCAGAATCCGCTTGAGCAGGCCGACCGCTTCCGGGGCGTCCTTACCGCTCATCAGGTCCCGCGGAAAGCGCTTGGCATCGTCAGCCACCGCGCCCAAATACTTGCCTTCTTCGGGCGTAGAGCCGTTGCGCACGACCCCAATGGGCGTATCGCCACGGCCGTAGAATGTGTTGAGCGCATCGACGAACGGCGCCGCCTTGGGGTTGTCCTTGGTGATCGTCACCGCCAGCAACTTCGCCTCGCCTCGGCTTTCGAGCGCGTGAATTACCGCCAGCGCCAGTGCATCGTCAATGTCGTTGCCCATGTCCGTATCGAAGATCAGCGACACAGGAGCCGCGGCAAGAGAGGAAGCCAGCAGGGTTGCGAGCCAGATGGAACGCCTCATTGGACGCCTCCTTGAGGGGGCGCGATCTGCAGCCCGTTCAGCAAGCTGGTCAAGTCGACATACAGCGCCGGCAGGTACGCCTGCGCCGCGATGGTGAACAGTTGGACCGTCCGCGTGTCGTCGCCGTAGAGATACCCGTAGTAAACGACCGGCTTGTCGTCTTTTTCGCCGACCACGATTTGGACGCACAGCATAGGCGCGCCATTCAACTTGCGATCTTCCTCAAAGCTCACGCGCGCCTCGGGGTCAATCTTGCGCAGCCGCTCGAGCGTCTCTTCGAGCTGCTCCTTGGGCGGCTTGCCCTCGGCCTTGCTGATCATCCGAGCCTGTGCGCTGCCTTCGTGGTGGAAGTAGATTTCGGTGTCGTCGCGGCCGGAATTCACCCATGTCCACTCGAGCGGGTTCATCCACAGCGTCGAGAAGCCGAGGGGACCGGGACGCGGCTGTGTCGCTTCGGCATCCTTGGCATACTCGGCGGGCGGAGCAGGCGCCTCCTGCGCAGCTGCTAACGCCGCCACGGCTAGGAGGAGAGCTAGTTTTCGCATGGTCACAACAGGCGGATCTCGTCTCCGCGGTGGAGCGTCTTCCGTTCTCGCTGGCGGGCAGCTTGGTGTTCACCGCAGCCCGGTAGAAATGGTCGAAGCGCGAGGAGTCCGCCCAGGCCGGCAGCGTGTTCTTGCGCCTCTACTGAGTAAAGATTTTCGCAAACCTGGGCTCGGCCATGGGGCAAAGCTGCCCAGATCGCGGGACGGCACGGTGCATCGCGCGCAAGGGTTCAAGCCCTCGAAAAGCGTCTCCCACGAAGAAAACGTCTGGGCTCGCCCTCCGCCGCAAACAGGCGATCTTCCCAGAACGCGGGCACGCCATCGATCTCGGATTGGCCCGCCAGCCTCCGCTAGCCTCCCGCCTCGACCGAACCACGATCCGATCTCGATGAGAGTGGCGCGGCTGATCAACGTTGGCCCGTTGAGCTCTTCGTCGTCGAAGAGCCCTTCACCGGGTCGCGTTCGAGCTTGAGAAGCCGCAACGCCCAGCCGCTCGGCAAGCCATGCCTCGAGCGCAGCAGCCTCGCGCGGCAACCGTGCTACAAAGCGTTCGCCTCCTTCCGTGAGCGCGAGCTCCCCGAACGCCAAATCGAACGCCGCTTGCCGGATGCTGAGGATCTTCTCGCCCAGCCGCTTCGCGTTGAGCACCGCCTCCGCGTCTACCAGCCGATACTCGCGATCGTGCGCCAGCCCGGCCTTACCGTTCACCGAAGTCTCTTCCACTTCGACGTGCCGTCGAACGACGAGCGGGAAGGGCAGAGATGCGCGCAGTCATGGCGAGCCCTCGTCACTGCAGCGGCGCTCCACCGATATGAACAGCGTCTTGCTCGGCGGTCTCCACGGAAGCTTTTGAACGGGATGTCCGACCCCACTGGCGTGATCGGCAGGATGACCGTGGCCTGCGCCAGCCCAGCCGAAGCCGGCGTCAAGCGGGAACGTGACCGCCGCGCCCTCGCCCCGCCGACGGTCGCGTTGACGTTCGCCGTCGCGCGCGAATGGCTCAACCGCCGGGGGCAGGGGGTGGTCTCGACCCTTGAGCCTGACCGCGCCAATGCCGGACAAATACACAGTCACCGTGTCGCCCGCCCGCACCGGAACCGCCGGGCCGCTCAACGCCGTTGGGGAATTTGCACGATTGCGCGGTCCGGCTGGCTTGCCAAGGCGAACACACCGGGTCTTGTCGCGGCCGCGGCGATCTCTTCCGGGACGCTGTATGCCCCATCGAGCTCCGCTACCGCGCTGAGCGGTTGTATTGGGAATCAGCTCGACCGGCGCTTGCGCGTTGATCTGCGTGTTGTTCTTGAAGTACAGCGGTGCAGTCTCTCCGCTCATCCGTAAGGAGAGGCCGCCGAGCTGGGTTGGCGGCGGCACCGTGTCGGCGCTGAGCGCTCCGGTTTGGAAGTTTGACCGGAGTGAGATGATCGCGCCCGGCGAGATCCTTGCAGGCGGCTGCCTGCGTTGACCACGCCCAGTCTCGAGATCGCTGGGTGCGCGAGCCTTCACGCCGCCGGTGACGAAGCGCTGGGCGGTCTGCGCACCCGCCATGGCGACGAACGTGCTCGCTTGCGAGCCGCCATTGGCCAGCCCAGGTGGCGGCGTCGGCCTGGTGCCGCACGGCGCAACGGAACCGCGCCATCGCCCGTGTTGAACGTCGCCAGCACGCTCGCCTCGTCCACCGCTTGACCGCAGTCGTCCCACACTTCGGCCTCCAGCTTGACCGCACGTCCCGCGAAGGCGCGGAAGCCGTCGCCTGGAGCGATCGGCACGACGGTGAACGCAGTCGGCGTGCATGCCGAAGAGCCGCCGGCGCAACGATCAACGTCGCCGTTACGGTCTCCACCACGCCGTCGCCGAAGGTCAAGCCCGCCTGCCCGGTGTAGACGCCCGCGGCGAGGCCGGTCGGGTCAGCCGAAAGCGTCGGCGTCGTCTTGCCGTCTTCGCCCGCATTTCCGCTCGTCGGCGTCACGCTCAACCAGTTTGCGCCGTCAGAGGTGGAAGCCCCGGCCACGAAGAGCGCCGCGCAGGAACGGCTGCGCGATCGATCATCGCCGTCTTCAGTATGCCTGCGCCGGCGGAGAACACAACGCCGCCCGGCGTCACCCGCCGCTGCACCGCTTCTGACGCTCCTGGCGCGCAATGTCGCTCACCAGCCGTGGGTTCTGGCCCTGGGCCGTACTTCAATCAGCCCGCCGTAGACGCCTGCCGCCAAGCCTGTCCCGATCGGCGAGACCGTGAACGTATCCGGACCCGCAGGCCCATCCCGCCCCGTCGCCCGAGGCCGGTCGAGCCCAAACCACTGCTGCGAGTGACTGCTCACCTCGGCGATCGTCGCCGTCCAGTTCATCGTGCCCGCACCGCGATTGAGCACCTGCACTTCGCGCGAAGCCAGCGGCGTTCCGCCTTCGACCATCTCCCAGTACAACGCCGAGACGTTCGTATCGAGTGACGCCCAGTGCTCGCCACCGACAGCACGACCGGCACGTTCACCGACTGGTTGCCCGCGAACAAGCGGATGCGCCCGTGGTAGGTTCCTGTCGTCAGCCCCGTCGTGTCTGCGAGACGATCGTCCGCGTAGGCGCTTCTCCCGACACACGCGAAAGGCTCAGCCAGTCGCCGCTCTCTACCGAAATCTCGCTCTGCCACATCAGTTGCGGGCCGCCTGTGTTGTCCACCAGCAGAGCCTGTTGCAGCACGTCCAGCCCCTCTGTCGACCGGAACAGCAGAGCCTGCGGCGCGACGGCCAAATTCGGCGGATTGGCGAGGATGGTCGCGCGCACCGGGACGCTGATCGTCTGAGCGCTCTGCTGCACCCCGCGCCACTGCTGCCGCTCGCCCGGGTGATCTCGATTGCGGCCTCCAGGGTTGACTGGCCCAAGCCGGTCGTATCGACCTCCACCTGCAACCGCGCCGGTACGCGCCCTTGCGCGGGCGAAACCTTGAGCCACGTAGCATTGCTAGGCGTGACGCGCGCCGACCACCAGGCCTGCCCCCAGCGGAGTGTTGACGACGCTGATCGAGGCGTCGTTCGCAATCGGGATGCCAGATTGCCCAGAAAATCAACCTCTGCGGCAGCACGAACAACGTGCTCGGTGGTCCGATCGTCAGCCGGACAGGGATCCAGGAACGGCGCAGCCAGCGAGCCGTCACTTGCAGGTTGCCCAGATAGACTCCCTGCGTCATCCCGCTGGTCGTGACAGCCACCTGATGCGTCGTCTGCGCGCCGGCCGTGTTGCCCGATTCGGGATTGACCGCGAGCCAAGGCTGGTCGCCCGTGATCGCGTACTGCAAGTCTTGTCCGCCGCTATTCGCAATGGTCACGGTCTGGATCTCGGGCGACGCTCCTCCGTCAGAGGCGAAGAACGACAGCGAGGCCGGCGTCGCCGTCAATGCGAAGCGCCGCTCCGACTGTCAGCGTCACCGGGATTGTCAGCGGACTGTTGATCGTTCCACTGCTTGAATCAAGATCGAGGCGGTGTAAGTGCCCTCGGCCAACGACGACGTGTCCGGGACCTGAATCTGATGCACACGCGACCCGAAGCTGACCTGGCCCGAGGTGGGGCTGATCTGCAGCCAGTTCTGCGCTTCTCCCGCCGGATACGTTGGACCGACCAGGTAGTCGAGGAAGCCGCCGCCGCCATTGCTCACGATCAGCTCTTGTACTGTGCTCGCCAAACCCGGCCTGCATTGAACGACAGCGCGGAGGGCGCGGCTTCGATGCGCGGCCCCTCCATCGGCTGGGTCACTGTCAGCCTGACCTTCACCACCTGCTGCTCGCCGCCAGCGGAGCACGATGATGTCCGCCGTCCCCTGCGAACGGTCTGGTGAGCCCCGGAAGCATCGACCGTCACCGTCAATGTTGCTGGCGTCTGGCGTTGGTCGGGAAAGGATCCTGCAGCCACGCCGGATTCACCACTTGGTTGCGATTGACGAAAGCCGAAAAAGACTGGCCCGCGGGCGTCGACTGGATGGTGAAGGTTTGCGTGGCCCGCGACAGCTGCCCGAGCTCGGCCGCAGTCGAGCTCGAGCGGACTCACCACCAGCGATTGCGCCCCCCAGAGCGGTCGTCCACAACATCAGCGCGAGGAGGCGAAGCCCGGGGGTGGGGACATCCCCATCTTGATGGTCCGCGGGTCTCACGCTGCGCCCCTGCGATGCGATAAACTCCCCCAGCAAACCAGGCTGCGCCCATGGCAACCGTTACTTCTCCGCCCGAAACCTACAAGCAGATTCCCGTCGAGCCGGCTGCGCGTGGCGAGAGCGCGCTCGAGACCGTCTCGTCTCCCTCGACGCCTTCCGCGGTTTCATCATGACCGCGCTCGCCTCCCACGCCTTTGGTCTGGCCATTCTGGCCGATCATCCCAGTCTCAGGTGGCTTGGCCGTCAGTTCGAACACGTCGAATGGGAGGGCATGGTCTTTTGGGATCTCATCCAGCCGGCCTTCATGTTCATGGTGGGTCTGGCCATGCCGTTCGCGTTCGCGGCCCGGCGGCGCAAGATGGGCGAAGGCTCGGTGGTGGAAGCACGTGGCCTATCGCGCGGTGATGCTCATCGTCATCAGCCAGATCATCATGTCCGTCTCGGCCGGCGAGGCGCACTTCCAACTCATCAACGTGCTGGCGCAGATCGGTTTCACCTACTTCTTTGCCTATCTCGTGATGCAGTTGCCCTTGCGCGGCCAATTCCTCGCTGCCGCCGGCATTCTGGCTTTCCACACGGCGCTGTTCCACCTCTTCCCTGGTTCGGACGGCGCGTGGTCGCAAGCCGACAACATCGGCGCGCGCATCGATCACTTCTTCGGGTTGGAGTATCGCGGCTACTACGTGACGATCAACTTCATCTCGAGCACGGTCACGACCTTGTTTGGCGTCTGGTGCGGGTACTTGATGCTCGAGAAGCATCCGCATGAGGAGCGCGTGAAGATTCTCGCCTCCGCGATCGTCGGCTGCTGGACGGGCGGGCTGATCCTGAGCCTGTTCAACCCGATGGTCAAACGTCTCTGGACGGCCTCGTTCACGTTGATGAGCGCCGGCTGCGTGATGTTGATGCTACTGGCCTTTTACTGGATGGTCGAGATGAAGGGCTGGCGCAAGGCGACGTTCCCGCTGGTCGTGGTGGGTATGAACTCGCTGTTCATCTATTGCTTCAGCATCGTGCTGTGGGGCTGGGTCAGCCGCTCAGTGGGCGTATTCACAGGCAACTTCGAGTTCTTAGGCGAGACGCTCGGCCCCATCGCGCAGGCCACGGCCGTGTTCGGCGTGCTGTGGTACCTGTGCTACTGGCTCTACCAGCGACGCGCCTTTATCCGGATTTAGAACGAACAGAGCCCCGCCAATAATGGCGGGGTCCGGCGTTTGTTTTTTTCGCGGACGCCGGACCATGGCATCGCTGCCATGGCTCTGTTTGTTTGTCGCGTTCCTACAAACGCTCGATTACAAATTTCGCGACCGGATTGCGCCAATCCCAACCGGACGAGGTCAGGTCGCCTTCACCCGAAATGCCTGGGTGAATGTAGACATAGCCTTCGGCGCCTTCGGTCATCCGCACGCCCACGTTGCCGCACGGCGGGCCCGGGATCTCCGCGCACATTTCCGTATTGGCTTCCGTGCCCGCGTCATAGGCCGGCGCTAGATGCACGCCCGCGCCCACGTTCGGTCCGCGCACGCCATTCAAGCCCGTGAACGCATCGTTCGTCGTCACCAGCATGGCCACGGCGGAAACCCAGCGGTACGGCCCGGTGAACTCGAGCTCGGCTGAAGCCGTTTCGCCCGGCATGATCGGTCCGCCCGCGCCCATGATGACCTTTACGTCCAGCACTTCGGCCAGACTGCCTAGCTTGGCGACCATGTCGTCATTCATGGCGTCTTCGGCCACCATGCGCAGCTCGTCGCTGGCTGGTGAGCCGACTTCCCACAGCGGCGGAGCCGTGTCCGTATGCGTGGCGACGATGACGGGCGAAATGATCTGGCCCTTGGTGATGTTGGTGATCGAGACCTTGTAGATTGTGCCGCCCGGGCCCTGGGCGAATGCGAGAGCCGCGCTGAGCAGACCGGCGGCGAATAGATTTCGTAGCAGAGAGAGTTGCATGGTGGATACCTCCTAAGGACATGCAACCGTCGCGAGGCCAAACCTATTCCCGTCCGGTGATGTTGTTACCACTGTTTCGGAATTGTGCGCGCCCTACCCACTCGCGTTGCCATCAAGTCCTCCATCAGGCGCACCTGATCCGCGTAGGCCGGATCCTTGGCGAGATTGGTGAATTCTTTCGGGTCATTGTCGTGGTCGTAGAGCTCGAGGCCGAGCCACGCTTTGTCGCCCCACTCGGTGTAGCGCCAGCGCTTGGTGCGAATGGAATAGCCTTGCGCATTGGGCCGGTGTCGTTCTTTGCCCACGTGCTGGCGGTCGGTCGAGATGAAAGTCGTCAGCGCCGCGGCCTTGCCTGGGGCGTTCGGGTCCTCGAGTTGGGGACGCATGCTCGCGCCCTGCACGTGCGGCGGAGCTGCCAAGCCGGCCAAATCCGCGAGCGTGGGGTAGAGATCGACGAGCTCGACGACTCCATCGGCGGTCTTCCCGCGCGTCGCCTCGAAGCCCGGCGCGGCGACGAGCAAAGGCACCCGCGCCGAATTCTCGAACAGCGTCGTCTTCTGCCACAACTTGTGCTCGCCCATGTGGTAACCATGGTCGGAAGTCATCACGACGACGGTGTTCTTCCACAAGTCGAGCCGGTCCATCGTGTCGAGCAGTTTCCCGAGCTGAGCGTCCATGAAGCTGATCGCGGCGTAGTAGCCCTGGATCGCTTGCCGCGCCGTCAACTCATCCATCTGCTCTTGATAGGTGCGCTGGATCCAGGCCGCCGCTGGGATGTCGATGAGGTCGTTGGGCGGCTCGACCGGGAGGTGCACCTTCATTGGGGGGTACATCTCGAAGTACTTGCGCGGTGCAACGTAGGGCGTGTGCGGGCGGTAAAAGCCCATCGCCAGGAAGAACGGCGCATCTTTGTGGTCTTCGAGCAGGCCGATCATCGCTTCGGCGCCGATCGCGTCCGTCTGCTCGGCGTCCGTACCGTCGGCGGCGAGCCAACTCAACGTGCCGCCGAAGTCTCCAGGTTTGCCGATCGAATGGATGATGTTTTCGTCCCATTTGTCGCGGCCTTTCGGGTTTACGACCTGCTCCCAGGAGTCCGGGTCATCCTCGCCGCTGGTGCCAATCTGGCCCGGAACGCCGTAGTGGTAGATCTTGCCCACGCGCGCTGCGAAGTAGCCGTTGCGCCGAAACATCTGCGGCAACGTGACGACGTTGGGCACGTGGTCGCGGAAGTGCTGGCTGTTGCTCAACACGCCGGTCTGATCGGGGTAGAGGCCGGTCATGAACGAAGCGCGGCTTGGGGCGCACACGGGGTATTGCGTGTAGGCGCGCGTGAAGGTCACGCCGCGTGCGGCTAACCGTTCGAAGTTCGGCGTCTTGACGAGCGGATGGCCGTAGACCGAGAGGTCGTTGTTCAAGTCGTCGGAGACGATGAGCAGTACATTGGTCTTCGGTTGGGCGAGCAGCGGCAGCGCGGCGAGGAGCGGCAGCAGGAGGCGTGTCATAAGTCGCTTGCCATTGTAGCGGTCCGTTAGTTAGACACGGCGGCCGGAGATCCTACACTGGAGCGATGATCTTTCCACCCATTTCGGCTCCTATGCTACTGCCGCAAGTGGAGAATAACCCCGACGCCAAGGGCGCCTATGCGGACGTCATCCTCGCCGCGCGCAAGTCGGGTTCGCCGGTTTCGCAGATTTGGAATCTTTTCGCCTTCGCTCCGGAGGCGGCCGAGCATTTGGAGCGCTTCACCGAGGCGATCATGCGCGGCCCAGGCCCGCTGAGCCCTGGACTGCGCGAGCTCATCGCCGCCTACACGTCCGTTCGCAATCACTGCATGTTTTGAACGAACGCCCACGCCGCGGTCGCGGCGGAGTTGCTCGAAAACGAAAGGTTGGTGCGAGACGTCCTGGATGATCCGGCGACTTCGGGGCTGTCCGAAGCCGAAAAGGAGCTGTTTGCGTTTGTCGACAAGGTCAACCATCACACGCCGTACATTGGTCCTGCCGACATTGCGCAGTTGCACGCAGTCGGCTGGAGCGACGAGGCGCTTTTTCAGACCATCACCGTCTGCGCCCTGTTCAATTTCTACAACCGCTGGGTCGATGGGAGCGGCGTTCAGCCTCTCGATGCGGAGACGCACCGCGGCCACGCCAAACGGATGGCGCGCGCGGGGTACGTTCGCTCGACCCCCAAAGCAAGCGAAGGCTAGCGTCGCTCGAGTGCGTCCTTGAGCTTGCGCACGAGGTCCGCGCTGACGACGCCGTTTTCGCGGACGGCCGTGCCGACGTGGAACTCCGTCAAGGCCGTCTCGCGCGTGAGCCACAACATCCGTTCGAGGTCGAGACCACCCCCGGCCAAGATTGTGATCGACGGCGCGGCGGCTTGCCGCCAGGTTTCGAGGCGGAGCATCTTTGTATCCCAGTTGCCATCGCCGCCGCTTGTGAGGATGTGGTCGATTTGCGGCAGTGTGTGCAGGCGGACGATCTCGGCGAGTGGATCCCTGACGGCTTCGAAAGCGCGGTGGAAGGTGGCGGGAGTCCGAGGCGCGGCCTCTAAAATGGCGCCGACGGATTCGAGATCAGCTTGTCCGTTTTGTTCGAACCCCAGGACGATCCCGTCTACCTGCATGGCCCCGAAGGCCGCGGCGGCGTCGCGCATGCGTTGCAGGTCTTCGGACGAGCGCATCTTGTAATCCGCCGTCTGGCGCACCATTACCCGCAAAGGCAGGTCGACGGCGGCTCGGATTTCGCGCACGGTTTCGAGGGTCGGCGTGAGTCCGCCCTGGTCGAGGTCCCGCACGATCTCGAGCCGGTCGGCCCCGCCACGTTCGGCCTCACGCGCCTCGTCGGCAGACATGGCAATGACTTCCAGGGTGTAGGACATAGAGCGGTGGCTACGATCCGGTGCTCGAGTAGTTTCGGACGCCGCGGTTCCAAAGCAGGATGGCCAAAGCGACCGAAACCGCCGCTACGAGCGGTAGCGCCAAGAAGACTTTGTCGTACTCGGAATGACCCAACAGCTTTGCCGAAGGGTAAAAGGCCGCGAAGCCGAACGGGATGATCCAGCTCAACAGAAATCGGATCATCGGGTTGTAAATGTCGAGCGGATAGCGCCCGAACGTGAGCATGTTATAGACCGGCGGAATCACACCCACGCGGTCTTCGGCCCAGAACGAGACGCAGGTCAAGATCAAGAACACGCCCAGATAGATGACCATGCCGCACAGCACGGCCCCGATGCCCAGCAGCCATTGGGCTAGCCCGAACGAGACGCCGATTTTCGAGCCGGCGTAACACACGATCACCAGGCCGACCAGCGCGTCGCTCAGCGACTCCAAGCGAAACTGCTCGCTCATGACTTGGAAGAGCGAATGCACCGGCCGCAGCAGTACGCGGTCGAACTTGCCTTCGACGATGTAGACCTGGCCGAAGTAGTAGAGGTTCACGCTGATGGTGTTGAACAGGGCCAGCGGAATCAGCCCAAAGCCGTAGAGGAACAGGATCTCTTCGAACGACCAGCCGGCGATCTCCGGGTGCGCGCCGAAACAGCAGAAAGACCAAGGCTAGGCCGAAGATGGTGGCGACGAGCGTGGAGGCGACCGAGATGAAGAAGTCCGCCTTGTGGCCAGGCGAACTTTGCAGTACTGCACCAGGTACTGCACGAACAGGCCGAGGTAGCGCTTCACCGCGCCTCCGCGAGCAGGCGATCGATGTCCGGCAAGATCGCGTCGACCACGCCCGCCTCTTCGCCGGAGTAGTAGCCGCGAATGAGGCCTTGGTAGTCGACGAGGACGAACTTGACGCTATGGGTGACGATGCCGGGGCCGGGCGTGTCGCCCTGCGTGAGCGAACCGTCGTCGACGGCGAGCAGAAGCCCTTCTTGATCATGTCGTAGAGCGCTTGTTTTTCGCCGGTGAGGAAGAGCAGCGCTCGGGGTCGGCTTTGTAGCGCTTGGCGTAGCCGCTCAAAACCTCCGGGTATCGCGTTCCGGGTCGACGGTGAAGAGGACCAGCTCGACGTCGCGTCCGTCGAGTGCCCGCTGCAGCGACGCCATGAGTCGACATGAGCGGGCAGGGGCCGGCGCAGGTGGTGAAGATGAAGTCGGCGACCCAGACCTTGCCGGCAAGCTCGGACGAAGAGACAGTGCGCCCGCTGCGCTCGGTGAGCTCAAAGGCGGGCGTCTGGCCGTACTCGGGCAGCGGCTCAGGCTGCGCGCACGCGAAAAACAGCGCTAGAACAGGACAAAAACGGACAAAAGAGGACATTTCGGGTGGAGGGCCCTAGAAGGCGAGGCGTCCTACTCCCAGGATACACGCGGGCGCCAAATGATTCGGCGAGGCTGGGCCTCGGTCATTGCGGAAGGACGAATTGCAGCTCGGCGGTATTGGGGCCGGGCGAGACGGTGGCCTTCGTGCCGGCGGCGCTGACGACGTAGGCGCGGTCGGCCAGGGCGGTGCAGCGGGCCAAACCGCTGACGGCGACGGCGGGTCTCGATGCCGGTCAACGAGTCGCGGCAGGACGCGATGCCTTCGGCCGGAGCGCCGGCGGCGTCAATGATGCGAATGTCGATCGAACGGACCGGATACGGGCGCCCGAGATGGACGTCTTGGCCTCGCTGTTTGGCGGCAGGACCGAGGTAGAGGGCGCTCCGGCGACCTCGGCCGGGTCCCAAGGTTGCTCGGCGGAGGGTCCGCCGGGGTTGACGCGGATGCGGTAGGAGCCGGTCGCGAAGGTGGAAGGCGTAGCGTCCTTCTTCGTTGGTTTTGGTTTCGAGCACGGCGCGGTTGGGCTTGATCTCGGCGTGGAAGAGGAGACCTTCACGCCTTCGAGCGGGCGCCGCCCTCGCCGAGGACTTGGCCGTCGATTGCGTTGGTGGACGCCAGCGCGATGTTTTTGACCGCGCACCCGGCCGAGGGCACGTCGACCGGGGTGGCGCCGCGGATGTTGCGGTAGCCGACGGCGCGCGGCCGTAGCAGGTAGCGCCCTCGGGCAGATCGGCGAGCTCGTAGCGGCCGTTCGCGTCGGTGGTGGTCGTGTAGGTCTTGCCGTCGAGTTGGGCTTCGACCGCGGCGCGCGTCGACGGGGACGTCCCAGCCTGAGGTCGCCCGGCGAGCGGATGACGCCTTGGAGCAACGTCGTGAGGCCGCCGTCGAAGAAGCGACGGATCAGGGCGAGCTCGTAGGCGTCAGTCTCGACTAGAACGGAGCGCGTGCACGGACCGTCGCGCAGGACGCCGTCTTCTTCGGATTCTTTCGAGGAAGACGAGGGTCCGCTGCCGGGTTGATAGGGCGCGACGTAGCAGTCGCGAGGGAAGAACGCTTCGAGCGTGACGAGCTCCGGGCTGTCCGCGGGCAGTCCGCGGAAGACGCTCGAGGACGCGCAGGGTGGGGTTAGCGCCGTTCGGCTCGGCTTGCACGGTCTCGGCCAGGAAGATGACGTTCGATTCGCCGAGGCGTTGGCAGAACGTGGCCATGCGGCAGAAGCAGTCGGCCGCGGGAAGGGGCGCAAAGGCGGCAGCCAAAGCCAGCAGGAGGAGCGCGCATGCCGGGATTGTTTACGCGCGAGTGTGGAAAGGGTTCGGAAACGCAGAATCGTCGCGCTCGTTCGGCCCCTAGTGCGAGCGGCGTTTGTGGAGGAACCAGCTTGGGTTGGCGGAGTTGAGAGAAGATCTTGAGGGCGCTGGCGACGCGCGTGAGCTTGCTGTGCGAACCGTAGCGGCGGCAATCTCGTCGAGCGCGAGGTGGTCAGGGCGGCGCTGCATGCCAGGTTGTTGCCGTGGCGCAGCATGGCGACAGCTGCGGCGCGCGGCTGAAGGTACCCGCGGGCGACAAGCGGCAAGCCATCTCGTAGTCGGGAGCGTAGGAGAAGCGTTCGTCGAGGTTGCCGAGCTTGCGGTGCAGGTCGGGCCGGATGAACAGGGCAGCGTGCAGGATGCAGTTCCAGCCCAGGCGGGCGAGCATGTCGGCGGTGATCCAGCGCGGGGCCGCGGGTTGGCTGCCGAGCGAATGGCCGTTAGCGTTGAGCCAGCGACAGGCGGTTACAATCCAGGGGCGCTGGTCGCGGCGATACGCCTGGGCGACCTGTTGCAGCCCGCCCAGCATCAAGCGATCGTCGCAGCCGAGCATGCTGACGAGCTCGCCGCGGCTGTGGGCCGCCCTTGGTGATGGCGTAGGTGACGCCGGGCTCTTCGCGCCCCACACCTGACAGCCGTGAGCGCGCGCGAACTCGGCCGATCAATCGAAATCGAACCTCCGTCGACGACGATGTGCTCGACCTCGATGCCTCGCTACGCCTGGCTTTGCGGATTCGATGCAGCCGGCAAGGTATTCATCCGGTGAGAACCGGCGGCGACGGAAAACATTGGCGCAAGGGAAGCGCGGCGCGCCTCCTGGTTCCGGGCGATATATGCCCGATCGCGGCCGTCGCGACAAGAGGACAAAAGGGCTATTCCGGAGGTAGTACTCAGCGCCGCTTGGCCGTCTTCTCATTTGGTACCAATGAGCCGTTGACGCGTCTTGCGGCGTGCTGTGAGATGATGCAAGGACGGCGCCGAAATCGACGCCTGGAGATGTGAATTTTGCGAACACTAGTTACCGGAGCGGACGGGTATATCGGAGCGGTTCTGACGCCTCTGCTTGCCGATCAAGGCCATGACGTGGTCGGACTCGATTCAGGTCTATTTCTCGACTGTTTGCTCGGGCCGGCGCCGCGCAGATGCGAGAAGCTGCCGCTCGACATCCGCGAGGTGAAGCCCTCGGATCTCGGGGGCTGGACGCGGTGGTGCACTTGGCCGCGTTGTCAGACGACCCGCTGGGCGCGTTGAGCGAAGAGGCGACGATCGACATCAACCAGCGCGGACGTTGTCGCTGGCGCGGGCGGCGCGCAGGCCGGCGTCAAGCGCTTCGTCTTCTCGTCGACCTGCAGCGTCTATGGCGCGCAAGGCGGCGACTACGCAGTGGAAGGCGGTCTGACGTTGCCGCTGACCGCTTACGCCCGCACGAAAGGTGGCGGCCGAGGCAGAGCGCTGCTCGCGATGAACGACGATGATTTCGAAGTGGTTTCGTTGCGCAACGCGACCGCTTATGGATTCTCGCCGCGGTTGCGGCTGGATCTGGTGGTGAACTACTTTACGGCCGGCGCGGTGGCGTGGGGCAAGCTGACGGTGAAGAGCGACGGGCTGGCTTGGCGTCCGCTGGTACGTGGAGGACATCGCGCGGGCGTTCTCGGCCGTGCTCGACGCCGAGCCGGACGCGGTGGCGGGCGAGATCTTCAACGTCGGGTCGGTGAAGGAGAACTATCAAGTTCGCGACATCATCGACATCGTCAAGACGGTGATCCCGAGCTGCCCGAAGTGGAATACGCCGAAGGTGCAGGGCCGGACGCGCGCTCCTATCGCGTGGACGCGTCGAAGATCGAGCGGACGATCGGGTTCGAGCTCGATTGGACGGTGGAGCAAGGCGTGCGCGAGATGAAGGCGGCCTTCGACGAATACGGCATGACGGCGGCGGACCTGGAAGGGCCGCGCTTCCACGCATGCCGAAGCTGAAGCAGTTGCTGGCGGCGGGAGCAGTGCGCGATGACATGAGCGTGTGCGCCGAAGCGGCGGCGGGGGCCTGAGGCGTTGCTGTTCTTTCCGCAAGCGGTGGAGGGCGTACGCTTGATCGAGACGGAGCCAGTGGGGGATGACCGCGGCTATTTCGCGCGGATCTACTGCTTGGAAGAGCTGCGCGCCGTGGGTGTGGAGTTTCGCATCGAGCAGGCGAGCGTCGCGTTTTCGCACAGCAAGCACACGCTACGCGGATTGCATTATCAGGAACCGCCGCACGCGGAGCAAAAGCTGGTGCGTTGTATTCGTGGCGAGGCGTTCGTCGCTGTGTTCGACATGCGTGAGGATTCGGAGACGAAGGGACGCTGGTGCGGCGTGCGGCTTTCGCAGCAGAACCGTTGTTCGCTCTACGTGCCGGAGGGTTGCGCGCAAGGATATCAGACCTTGCAGGATGAAACCGAGATGCTCTACGCGATGAGCAGGGCATACGCGCCAGCTTCGGCTCGTGGAGTTCGCTACGACGACCCCGCGGCTGGGATCGAGTGGCCGGCGGCGCCGACGGTGATCTCGGACCGCGACTTGGCCTGGCCCCTGTTGGGAGGACGATGAACGCAGCGCCGCAGACCGAGCCGCAGACGCACACGGGCGAGTGGATGTACGCGTTCATCGAACGCGCTTACCCGGAGTGCCGCAGCATCACCGGCGACGGCTTGCGGCGGACGCTCGCCATGATCTCGGAACTGATTCCGCTCGAGATCAGCGAAGTGCAGACCGGAACGCGCGTGCTCGATTGGGAGATTCCGAAAGAGTGGAACATCCACGACGCCTGGGTGTCGGACTCGAGCGGGCACAGGCTGATCGACTTTCGCGAACACAACCTGCACGTCGTCAACTACAGCGTGCCGGTGCGGCGGAGGATGCGGTTCGAAGAGCTGCGTCCGAAGCTTCATACGATGCGAGGGCATCCGGATTGGATTCCACCGAACGTCCTATTACAACGAGGATTGGGGCTTCTGCTTGAGCGAGCGTCAATTGGGGGCGTTCGACCAGGACCAGGAGTACGAGGTGGTCATCGATTCGACGCTCGAGCCGGGCGCGCTGAGCTACGGCGAGCGTCTGTTGCCCGGGAAAGCGAAGAAGAGGTGCTGATCTCGGCTCACTGCTGCCATCCGTCGCTGTGCAATGACAATTTGGCCGGCATTGCGGTAGCGATCGCGCTGGCGCAGGAGCTGGAGGCGAGGCCACGGCGCTACAGTTATCGCTTCGTGTTTGCGCCGGGAACGATCGGGGCGATTGCGTGGCTGGCGTGCAACCCAGAGGCGGCGGCGCGGGTGCGGCATGGTCTGGTGTTCGCGCTGTTGGGCGATGCCGGGCAGCAGACCTACAAACGCAGCCGCAGGGGTGATGCGGAGATTGATCGGGCAGCGGCGTTGGTGCTGGGGAAAGAGCGATTGCGAGATTTCGACCCAGAGGCTACGACGAGCGGCAATACGGTTCGCCGGGATTCAATCTGGCAGTGGGCCGGCTGACGCGGTCGCCGCACGGCGAGTACCCGGAGTATCATTCCTCGGCGGATGATCTGGATTTGGTGCGGCCCGAGTACTTGGAAGAGAGCTTGCGCCACGCACGGGCGATTTTGGATGTGCTGGAGCGCAACCGGACCTATCGCAACTTGGTTCCCTACGGTGAGCCGCAGTTGGGCCGACGCGGCCTCTACGCACATTTCGGCGGTGCGGAAGGCAGCGAACTACGCAAGGCCGTGTTGTGGACGCTGAATCTGAGCGATGGTGAGACGCCTTTACTCGACGTCGCGGAACGATCCGGGATGACGTTTGGGCGGATCGCCGACGCGGCCGAGTTGCTGCTGCGAAACCAGATGTTGGAGGTCGTGGCATGAGCTGTGCGCTTGGATTACTGCGCGACCGGCGGGTGTTGATTACCGGCGCTTCGGGCTTTTTGGGTTCACGACAGATGCGCGCCCTGCGCGGGCATGCGCAGTTGTTTGCGGCGTCGCGTTCGCGGCTCGAGCCCGGGCCTGGCGTCGAGACGTTACAGGCCGACTTGTCGCAGCGCGACGTGGTGTTCGAGTTATTCCAGCACGTTCGTCCGGATTGCGTGATCCACCTGGCGGGCTACGCCAACGGGCAGAAGGAGATCGAGAACCTGCACCCGAGCGTGATGGGCGACCTGTTGGCGACGGTGAACGTGCTGGAAGCGGCGCATTCCGTGGGATGCAAGCGCTTGGTGACGACGGCTTCGCTCGAGGAGCCCCACGACGACGCGCGTGCGACCTCTCCGTACGGAGTCTCGAAGGCGGCGGCGGGCTGCTACACCGAGCTTTGCCACAGGCTTTACGGACTGCCGGTGGTGAGCGTACGCATCTTCATGGCGTACGGACCAGGACAACGCTCCACGAAGTTTGTTCCGCAGCTCCTGAAGAGCTTGGCGGCAGGACAGCCGTTCGAGATGCGTAGCGCGGACCGAGAAGTGGACTGGGTTTACGCCGACGACGTGACCGAAGCGATTACGCGTGTCGCGGCGCTGCCGCGGATTGAAGGGCTGACCTTCGACGTGGGGTCGGGCGAGACGGTGCGGCTGGGAGAGGTCGCGCGGAAGGTCGCGCGCCTGCTCGATCGGGAAGACTTGGTGCGCACGACGCAGGCCGAGGGCGGCGAAGAGCGTGAGCGAGCGGCCGACTTGGATGCGGCCGTACGACTGTTGCAATGGCGCCCGCAGGTGGGACTCGACGAAGGCTTGCGTCGCACCATCGAGGCATTTCAGGCGAAGGGAGCGTCAGTATGAGTCATCAACGCAAGTGCCGGTTGTGCGGCGCTGATCTCGAACACGTGTTCGTGGACTTGGGGATGTCGCCATTGTGCGAGTCCTACGTACCGGCCGAGAAGGCCGACGCGATGGAGCCGTTCTATCCGCTCTGCGTTTATGTGTGCGGCGAGTGCCTGCTGGTGCAGTTGCCGCCGCACGTCAGCGGTGAGCACATCTTCAGCGAATACGCCTATTTTTCGTCCTACTCGGACTCGTGGCTCGAGCACGCGCGGCGCTACTGCGAGGCGATGACGGAGCGGTTCGGCATCGACAAGAGCAAGCACGTGGTGGAGGTGGCGAGTAACGACGGCTACCTGCTGCGGAACTTCGTTGCGGCCGGCGTGCCGTGCACCGGCATCGAGCCAGCGACGAATGTGGCGCAGGCGGCGATCGAGAAGGGCGTGCCGACGATCAACCGCTTCTTTGGTGAAGAGACGGCGCGCGACCTGAAGGCGCAGGGCTTGCAGGCGGACTTGCTTGCGGCCAACAACGTGCTCGCGCATGTGCCCGACCTGCATGATTTCGTGGGCGGCCTGGGCATTTTGCTGGCGCCGGGCGGCGTGTTCACGGGCGAAATTCCGCACGTGCTGCGGCTGATCGAGCAAAACCAGTTCGACACCATCTATCAGGAGCACTACTCCTACCTGTCGGTCGCCGTGCTCGAGCGCCTGTTTGGCCAACATGGCATGGAATTGTTCGACGTGGAGGAATTGCCGACGCACGGCGGCTCCATTCGGGTGTATGCTCAAGCGACCGGTGGGCCGCAGGAGCGCTCGCCGAGATTGGACGCAGTGCTCGAAGCTGAACGGCGCGCGGGATTGCACTCGATCGAAGGCTACCTGGGCTTCGATGCGAAAGCGCAGGAGTGCCGCTACGGGCTGATCGAGTTTTTGATCGAGGCTAGGCGGGCCGGCAAGAAGGTGGCCGGCTATGGCGCGCCGGGCAAGGGCAATACGCTGCTCAACTACTGCTCGATTCGCGCGGACCTGCTGCCTTACACGGTCGACCGCAATCCCTACAAACAAGGCAAATTGTTGCCGGGTTCGAGAATTCCCATCAAAGAGCCGGAGGAGATCTTCCGCGACCGGCCGGACTACGTGCTGATCCTTCCCTGGAATCTAAAGGACGAAATAGCCAAGCAACTCGAAGAGATCAAGAGCTGGGACGGCCAGTTCGTGACGCCAATCCCATCGGTTGCTGTCTTCTAGCAGGTTGGAGCGATAGAGATGAAAGTCGTACTGTTTTGTGGTGGAAAGGGAACGCGTCTCGGGTCGGAGATGACGGCTACCCCGAAGCCGCTGGTCAAGATCGGAACCAGGCCGATCGTATGGCATTTGATGAAGTACTATGCACACTTCGGGCACAAGGAGTTCATCCTCTGCTGCGGGTGGCAGGGTCAGGCGATCAAGGAATACTTCCTCAATTACAACGAGTGCATCTCGAACGATTTCGTGATGGCCAATGGCGGCCAGACGATCGAGTGCCTCAACACCGACATCAGCGATTGGCGGATTACGTTCGTCGATTCCGGCGAAAACGCTTCGATCGGCGAGCGCCTGATGAAGGTGCGCCGCTTCGTCGACAAGGACGAGCGCTTCCTGGCGAACTATGCCGACGGGCTCTCGGACGTCGCGCTGCCCGACATGATCGAGCGTTCGGAGCAGACGGACGCGGTGGCGACATGCATTGCGGTGAAGCCGCGCGCGAGCTTCCATCTGCTGGGCTTGGAACCCGGCGGAGCGGTGCGCAACATCCAACCGTTGGCTGAGGCCGAGCTGTGGATCAATGGCGGATATTTCGTGTTCAAGCGCGAGATCTTCGACTACATGAACGACGGCGAAGATCTGGTCGAAGAGCCGTTTGAACGCCTCTCGAAGGCGGGCAAGTTACAGGCGCACGTCCACAACGGCTTCTGGGCGTGCCTGGATACTTTCAAGGACCGCCAACTGCTCGAAGAGATGGACCGCGACGGGCAGGCGACCTGGAAGATCTGGCAGAGCGCGGAAAGGGCCGCCGAGAAGCCTAGCAAGGAACATGCTCACGCTCGCGCCTAACGGGCTTCGCAGCGTCTTGTTCCTGGGCGCGCACTCGGACGACATCGAGATTGGTTGCGGCGGCGCCGCGCTGAGCTTGATCGAGGCGATTCCGGGGCTACGCGTGCATTGGACGGTGTTCAGCGGAGACGGCCGGCGGCGCGAAGAAGCGCGCGCCGCGGCCGACCGCCTTCTCGCCAAGGCGGACAACCCGACTGTCGAGACGCTGGATTACCCGGATACGCTTTTCCCGATGCGATACGACGAGCTCAAGCAGGAGCTTGCGCGCGTCCGTGAGCAGGCGCAGCCGGACTTGATCTTCACCCATCGACGCGAAGATGCCCACCAGGACCACCGCACGTTGGGCGAGTTGGCATGGGGAGCGTTTCGCGATGGCTGGATTCTCGAATACGAGATTCCCAAGTACGAAGGCGACCTCGGCGCGCCGAACGTTTTTGTGGGTCTGAGTGAGTTGGTAATGCAGGCCAAGCTCGAGACGCTGTGGGATTGCTTTGAGAGCCAGAGAACGAAGCCGTGGTTTTCAAAGGACCAGATCGCGTCGCTTGCGCTGCTGCGGGGCCTGGAATCCCGCACAGGCGAGCGCTATGCCGAAGGCTTTTACAGCCGTAAGGCAACCTTAGAGTTTAGATACCAAGCCGCGCAATAGGCTGATTTTCCGAAGGCAGTTTGAGACAGGGCCGCTCTTCCTCAGCGGCGTCTCCGGCATCGAGATTCGCGAATTCGCCTGAACTCTCCGATCAGCGGGCACATCCGGGTTCGTGACGCTTGGAGCGTTCGCATCCGAGCTTTCCTGACGGTTCATTCTAGGACGAAAGTCCTAACATCCCTCCTCCAGCTCCCTGGACCGATGATCCAGCAATAGGCGGGTACTTTCGTAAGGGTCAACCCTAGGGCGAAGCGAGAGGTGCGCGCAAATCCCTGGCGTGGGAGGGTTGAGCTAAGTCCGGAGAACGTCCGGCGCGCAGATCTGAGGGAGAAGATTGCAATGCATTCGAAAGTGTTGAAGAACGTCGCTGCAATGGCGCTCGCGGTCGCTATGACCCTGAGCGCCCAAGGGAACGGCAACAGAAATGGGAACGGAAATGGCAACGGCAACGGAAGCAGCAACAGCGGCTCCAACGGCGTTCCATTCCAGGGCCTACAGTCGCAGATCGACCAGATTCAGCTCGATCTCGACACGGCGCTGGCGGCCATCCAAAGCCAGATCGACGCGCTCGAGGGGAATCAGCAAGCGCAGGGAGCGCTCATCGATGCGCTGAACACAGCGGTGTTCTTGCTCGAGAGCCGCGTGACGCAGAATGAGACGGATATTGCGGCTCTGGAGGCCTTGTCGGCGACGCAGGCGCAACTCATCACGGCACTCCAGTCGCAGTTGACCGCCGCGGAAACACGCATCACTGCGAACGAGGACGACATCGCGGCGCTGATTGCGGCCGATCAGTTGTTACACCAACTCATCGCTGCGCTCGAGGACCGCGTGGGCACCCTCGAAACGCAAGTAGCGCAGAATACCAGCGACATTGCGGCGCTGCAAGCGGACTTGGCCGCGGTGCAGCAGCAACTGCTGCTCGTACAGCAAGAGCTCGCGCTCAAGCAGAATCGCGTGAACGGCGTGTGCGGAACGGGATCGGCCATTCGCCAGATCAATCCCGACGGTACGGTCGTTTGCGAAGCGATCACCGGCGGCGGTGGCGGAGGCGGCACGTTCAACTCGCTGTCGGTCAATCGCGGCGCGATCATCGGGGCGGGCGGCGTGATGACGTTGTCCGAGTTCTGCCCGTCGGGCAGCAAGACCACCGGCGCCGGATACGAGTCAACCACCAACACGAACATGGTGGTGTATGAAATTCAGCCGAATAGCAACATCGGTTGGGACATTTCGTTCCGCAACACGAGCACCGGCTCGCAGTTCATCACGATCTACGTGATGTGCGGCCCGGTGCTCTAGAATTTCAGTGAATTCCGGGTCTACAGGGCGCTTCCGGCGCCCTGTTTCTTTGTTTAGAGGTGGCCTCAGCGGGAACGGCCGGCCTTCTTAATGCGCTCGAGCTCCGCCGTGAGCCTGCGTACGACCTCGGGCTTCTCGAGCCACAGGTTGCGCGTCTCGCCCAAGTCCCACTCGAGGTCATAGAGCTGCCCGGCGGGGCCGCCGGGTTTTGGTTGCTCTTTGCGCGGCTCACTGAAGCCCCCCGAGCCGAGGTGCGTGATGAGCTTCCAACGGCCCATGCGAATCACGTCCCCGTCCTCTTTGTAGACCGTGGCCGTGCGCGCGTCGCTGCGGCCGCCTTGGAAAGCCGCGAGCATGCTGAAGCTGTCTTCGCCTGATCCTTGCGGCACCTTGGCGCCGACGAGCTCGGCAAAGGTGGCCAGCAGGTCGGTGAAGCAAAGCGTCTGAGCGCTCACCGCGCCGGCGGGCGTGCGGCCCGGCCAACGCACGAGGAAGGGCATGCGGTGGCCGCCTTCGTAGGAGTCTGCCTTCATGCCGCGCAGCGGCCCGGCGGCGCGATGGCCAAAACGCTCGTCATCGGAGTCGTACCAGACAGGGCCGTTGTCTGATGTGAACACGACAAGCGTGTTCTGTTTCATCCCGGCCGCATCGAGTGCGTCGAGCACGCGCCCGATGGAGTAGTCGACCTGAGTTAGAAACTCACCGTAGAGGCCTGCTTTGCCCTTGCCCTTGAACTTGTCGAGCGGCATCCATGGGGTGTGGGGCGCGGTCAATGCCAAATACAAAAAGAGCGGCTTGGTGCGGTCGTGCTTTCCGATGACTTGCTCAGCTTCTTTGGTGAGCTTGGGCAGCACGTCCTGGTGGCGGTAGTGCGGCGCGATAGGCCCGGCGCGCCAGAAGGCGCCTTGAATGGGGCTCCAACCCGGGCTCGAACTGGCCTCGATGTGTTCGGTCGGGGGTTCGACGGCGTCGCGTCCGCGGATGTAGTAAAACGGCGGTTGGTCCAGTGAGGATGCCAAGCCAAAATAGCTGTCGAATCCCCGGTCGAGAGGACCTCCGCGCAGATCAGTGAATTGGGGTCCGGCGTTGCCGCCTTCAAAGCCGAGATGCCATTTGCCCACCATGGCCGTTTGGTACCCGGCGTCGCGGAGCAGCGAAGCTAGCGTCATCCGCCCCTCATTGATCAGCGGACGCTCGCGCCAGGGCAGCTCGGTGCGCATCGGGTAGCGGCCTGTCATCAAGCCGTAGCGCGTGGGCACGCAGAGCGCGGCCGGCGCGTGGGCGTCGGTAAAGCGCAGTCCTTCGTCGGCTAGCCGATCGATGTTGCGGGTGGGCGCTTTGGACTCGGGATTGTAGGCCGAGATGTCACCGTAACCGAGATCGTCAGCGAGGATCACGACGATGTTGGGGGTCTCAGCCGAGGCGGCCAGGATAGACAGCAGGGCGAACGCGAGCAAACGAATTGGCATGAGCGCGGTCATCGTAGCACGCCTAGAGTCCAGGGATTCCCCTAGGACGGGTCTCGGATTTGTCTTTGCCTCCCGCCTTTCGCCACTGAGCGCCCGATGGGCGCTCCTGGGAGCGGCGAAGCTACTGTAAAATACTGTCGAATAAGCGTTTGGACGGACTCCCGGCGCCCTCGTTTGGAATGCCCAGCGACAGCTTCACCGAAAGCGTGGCGGTAGCGCGCCGCAGGTTCACGCACCTCGCGCTGCTGCGCGCGATCATTGCGGCGGGTTACCTGCTTCTGCAAGGTCTGGCGTTCGCATCGGATCGCCAAGTTAGCGGGCTGCTGTGGGCGCTCGCGGTGTGTGCGTACGCGGGCGGCTTGCTCTACTGGCGCAACAGCGAGAAGCTGCGCCGGTCGCGCCTGGCGCTGCTCGGCGTCGACCTGCTGGTCATGATGCTGCTGGTGCTGCGCGCGGCAGGCGGCGAGCTGGCCATTCCCTTTTGCTGTTCTACTTTCTCGTTGTAGAAGCAGCGCTGTTGCACGGGCCGAGGGAGGTGCTGGCCGTCACCTCGATCAGCGTGATGTTCTTCTCGGCCTGGGTGGCCAGCGGGGAGCAGAACGAGTTTCGTTTTTCGTTCAGCTCGTTCCTGTTCATGCTCGCCGTCGGCGGCGCGCTGGGCTACTACTTCACGCACCAGGCGCAGCAGATCGAGAAGAAAATCTCTGCCGAGCTGCGCCACGCCGCGGGCAAGTCCGAGGCGGACATGGTGATTCGCGTGGAGCGCGCTCTGCGAGACCTAGCGGCGAGCATGAGCTGCGCGCGTGCGGTGCTCGCATTTTGGGACAGTTCATCGGACTACTACGTTGTTTGCCAATATCCGCCGGAGCGCGAGCCGGACGAGGCGCCGCCGGTCTCCTTCGACCACCGCCAGGAGTGGGCCAGCTTGGCGGGCCAGCGACTGGATTTCGCTTCCAATGATGTCTCGCAAGTTGATGCTGCCGGCAACAAGCTCGACCGTGACTTCGATCTGCACCCGTTCGTGGTGCAGCATTTCGAGATGTACAATGCCGTGGGCGCGGCGATCCGCGACGGCGATCGTCCGCTCGGGCGTTTGTTGCTGATCAATCGGGTAGGGGGCGTTCGAGCGTCGCTGCAGCACCGTCTGGCGGGAATCGCGCCGCAATTCGCGCCTCTGGTGCAGCATTTGCTAACACTGCGGCACACTGAGCAGGAAGCCTACGAGCGCGAGCGGATCCGTATTGCGCACGACCTGCACGACGGGCCGCTGCAGAGCGTCATCAGCTTCGAGATGCGGCTCCAGATCATCCGGCGGTTGCGCGAGCGCGACCCAGAGATGGCGGACAAGGAACTGGCTTCGCTCTACGACCTCTCGCGCCGGCTCGTGCAAGAGATGCGGACGTTTGTCCACCGCATGCGGCCCATCGAGACGGACGACTCATCGCTGGGCGCCTCGATGCGACGCTTGGTGGAGGGCTTCCAGAAGGAAAGCGGCGTCGCGGTGACGATGTTGGCCGAGCAGAATGGCAGCCTCAAAGTCGCGCCCAAGCTCAGCGCCGAATCGCTCAAGATCGCGCGCGAAGCCTTGCACAACATCTACAAGCACTCGCGCGCCACCCACGTGCTGTTCGCGGTGGAAAAGAAGGGTGACGAGTTGCACCTCTCGGTCGATGACAACGGCTCGGGATACAGTTTCGGCGGGCGCTTCACCATGGAAGAGCTCGACGCGCTGCAACTGGGTCCGCGCAGCATCAAGCAGCGGGTGCGGTCGCTCGGCGGCGCGATGACGCTCGAGTCCAACCCCGGGCATGGCTCAAACCTGCGCGTCGTACTCCCCATCGACGCTTAGGGCTCTCATTGCACGCTTGGGCGCGCTCCTGCGTCAATGTTTATAAGTGTGTGTCCGGCCCCAGCGCCGCGCCTGGATGGGTGCGGTTCTGCTTCTGCTAGCCTGTACGGCGCTGGGCGGTCCTGCCATGGCGCAGGTCGATGCGCGCCGGGAGTACCGCGAAGGGCAAAAGGCGGAGCGGGAAGGCCGCGACCTGGAAGCCTGGATGCACTATCTGCGGGCGCGCGGCGCCGAGCCTTCCAACGAAACCTATTCGCGTGCGGTGGCCAACCTGCGCGTAGCCGCCGCTCAGGCGCTCGCCGCGACGGGCCGCGAGGCGGATGCTCGCAACGTGGTCGGCATGGATCCGCCCGAGGATTCCCCTCGAAACCAGGCAGATTCGGATGAAGAAGAGCAGGACCCGCGCGATATCCGAAGGCTGCGTGAGCCAGTCCAGTTGCAGCCTCAGCGCGTCATCTCGAATTTCTACATCGATGGAACATTGCGCGAGGCCTACGAGCAGGTCGCTGAGCGCTTCGGGGTTCGGGCGCTTTTCGACGACGACTTCAAGGGCAGGGGAGACCGCAAGGTCAGCATCGAGCTCGAGGACGTCGATTTTCCGCATGCCATCGTTGCCCTCAACGACGTGGCGCAGGCGTTCATCGTGCCTATCAGCGGACGTATGTTCCTGGTTGCCGAAGACACGCAGGCCAAACGTAGCGAGCTTGATCCGGTTTCGGCCGCGACAGTCGAGATTCCGGAAGCGATGAAGGCCGAAGACGTGCAGGAACTGACCCAGGCGGTCCAGCAGACCCTCGACATGAAGCGCTCGTTCGTCAGCGGCGGCGGACGGGCGGTGGTGCTGCGCGATACGGTGCGCAAGGTCAACATCGCGAAGGAAATGTATCGCGCGCTCGCGCACCCGAAAGGCGAAGTGCTGGTCGAGGTCGAGGTGATCGCGATCAACAATGACCGGACGGTCGAGCTCGGACTGAACCCGCCCACGGATTTTCCAGTGACGAACTTCGCGCAGTTCTGGAACGTTCAGCCGCCGGAGCTCACTTCTGACGCAGCATCGAGCCTGGTGGCGCTCGGCGGCGGGAACAGCGTGTTCGGGGTGACGATCGGGCCAAGCTCGGTGACGGCGCGCCTCAATAGCGGCCAAGGGCGTACGCTCCAACGCTTCTCCCTGCGCGCAACCCACGGCGCCGAGGCCGAGATGAAGATCGGCGAGCGCTACCCAATCATCAATTCGAGCTTTGGGCCTCCCGTGCTGAACAGCGACACCAACGCGGGCACGGTCGTGCGACCGATTCCCTCCTTCACCTTCGAAGATTTGGGTCTGACGCTCAAGCTCACGCCGACGATCCACAGCGGGAGGGAGGTCACGTTGCTGATCTCGGCGGACTTCAAGCTGCTGGCCGGGCCGTCGGTGAATGGCATTCCCGTGCTGGCCAATCGGCAGGTGGAGTCGCAGGTACGCCTCGAGGAGGGCCAGCAAGCGATTTTGGGCGGAATGACCGTGCTTGAAGCGCGCAACTCGCGCTCAGGGCTGGCCGGGCTTGCGGAGATCCCGCTGCTGGGCCGCATGTTTCGGTCGACGACGCGACGCTACAACCAGAGCGACCTGATCGTGACGGTGCGGCCACGGATCGTGCGGCTGCCGGCGTCGGAAGTCGAGCCCTCGCTGACGATTCGCTTTGGGCCGGAACAACGGCCGCTGCCGGCGCTATGATCAGGGCCATGATGTGTCGCCTTGCGGCCCTTGCGTTCCTTCTCGCCGTCGGCGGTTTCGCCCAACCCCGTTCAGTTGAAGTTTTTGGGTTGGGAGGTTATGGGCGCGTCGGCGATGATGAAGGTTCGCTCGGGAGCGGCCCGGCGGTGGCTGGGGCGCTCCATGCGCCTCTTACGCGCCGCCTGGCTGTCGACCTCGACGTGGCCTGGACCCACGCGACGCGCGACTTCGGTTCGGTTGGCCGTCTTGAGAATGATCTGGTACTCGTCACGCCAAGCCTGGTTTACCGTTGGGGCTCGGAAAGAACGTACGTATTCGCGGGCGGCGGCGCGGGGTACGAGACGCGCGAGAGCGACAACGGGTTGGCGGTCAACGCCAAAGCCGGCGTCGTGGCGGTCATCCGGGGCGGTTTGCTGTTTCGCGCCGACTTCGTCTCAGCCTGGCGCTACGTGCTGCCACACGTTCAGGTGCGCGCCGGCATCGGCTACCGCTTCTGAGCAGGGGCTCTCGCGCTCAGGGCTTCTTGTCCTCGACGTGCCAGACGATCTGCTGCATGTCTGTCTTGGGCGGCGGCGGCCAGTGGTGGCCGCGTTGGCTCGCAAGCCCGCGGTTGGGGCCGGGATTGAAAGTGCGGTTCGGCAGGCCGACGAGCTTGCCGTCCTTGGACCAAGCCTCGTCGCCGCCGTAGAGCTCGGCGATGAGCTTCTCAGTCATATCCGCCAGAGTCCCGGCGTGCTCGGCTAGCCCGGAGAGGTCGCGCCCTTCCCGCGGATCGGCCTCCACGTCGAACAACTGCACGGTATTGCCCACGGGATAGTAGATCAGCTTGAAGTCGCCCTGGCGGATCATGCGCGTAGCTTGGCCACCCTCGCCTACTTCGCCGTAGAGGTACTCGCGCTTGCGTTCGCCGACCATCGAGAGACCCTCGACGCTCGATGGAATCTCGATCCCGGCCAAGTCGAGCAGCGTCGGCATCACGTCCTGCCAGCCGACGATGCGGTCGTCGGTGCGATGGTGCCCTACGCGAGGGTCGTCGGCCGCGCCGGTCAGGATCATCGGGATGTTGGCGGCAGGCTCGTAGAAGAGCTTCTTCGCCCACATGCCGTGGTTGCCCAGCATGTCGCCGTGGTCTGACGTAAAACAGATGACCGTGTTGCTCAGCACGTCTTCTTCGCGCAGCGAGCCGATCAGCACGCGGAGCTGGTGGTCGATGTGCGTGCAAAGGGCGTAGAAAGCCTTGCGCGCGAGAGCAATCTGGCGAGGCGTCATGTGCGCCGCTCGCGCCCGCACGGCTTGCAGCAGGACGGGCAGCTCGCCCCGGGTCCACTCGCCGATCGAGGGCTCGCCCAGGTCGACGCCGTCGTACATGTCGAGGTAGTCCTGCACGGGCACGAGCGGCGGATGCGGATGGCGGTAGGAGAGGTACCAAAAGGCTGGCCGCTCCTGGTCCCGGCGTTTGATCGTGCGGACCATCTGCTGCGTCGCCCAATTCGTCGCGTGCATCGCTTCCGGCAAATGCCAGGGACGCGTCTGGTAGTCGTTGTTGCTCATCCCGTGGTCAAACTGTTGACCCGGGTAGCCCTGGTCGCCGAGGAAGAGCTCGTAGTCGTCCATCACGCCGTATTGCGTGCGCCCTTCTTCGTCGAGGATCACGTCGTCAAAGCCGATGCGGTTGCGCTGCGGGTAGACGTGCAACTTGCCCACGGCGTAAGCCTGATAGCCGGCGTCGCGAAAGGTCTGCGCCATCGTCGGCAGATTCGGCATGGGCTTTGTCTCGCCGAAGTCACGGTCGCCGTGGGCGCGCGGGCTCGCGCCGGTCATCAACGTACGCCGCGCCGGTATGCACACCGGGCACTCGCCGTAAGCGTTGGTGAAGCGCACGCCGCTACGCGCGAGCTCGTCGATCGTTGGGGTCAGGACGGAGCGATGGCCGGCCTCGCCCATTAGGGCGGAGGGCCAGTGGTCGGTGGAGATCAGTAAAACGTTCGGGCGCGACATGCCTTATCCAAACAGCCTTTCAAGACTAGCGCACCGCCGCCGGGCGTTTCAGAGCCGGGCCAAACGACGAAACCCGCCGTCTCCGGCGGGTTTCTCTCAAAGCGAAAGCTGTGCCGCAATCTAGGTGATCGATGCGGCGTAGATGCTGGCGATCGACTCATCGAGCATCTTGTCGAACTCCGCCTCACTCTGCTGAGCCTTAAGGCCTTCGCTGAGCGCGCGAGAGAAGCTGGCCACCACACCGTGGTTCCGCTCGAGGCGCTCGTTGGCTTCTTCGCGCGAGTAGCCGCCGGAGAGCGCGACAACGCGCAGCACCTTCGGATCTTTGACGAACTCGGTGTAGAAACCATCTTCCTCGGGCAGGGTGAGCTTAAGCATGATGATCTGCTTGTCGCCCAGCTTGTCGATCTGCGCGCGGATCTCCTTGCGCAGCAGCTCTTCGGCCTTGGCCTTCTCGGGGCAGTGGATGTCGACTTCGGGCTCGATGATCGGCACGAGTCCGGCGGCGATGATCTGGCGGCCGATTTCGAACTGTTGGTCGACGACGGCTTTGATGCCGCTCGGGCTGGCCTGCTTGATGACCGAGCGCATCTTGGTGCCGAAGATGCCGGCGGCCTTGGCGCGCTTGAGTAGGTCGGCCAGGTCGGGCATCGGCTTCATGAGCTGCACGCCGTCGGCCTCGGCGGCCAGGCCTTTGTCCACCTTCAGGAAGGGAACGACGTTCTTCACCGTCCACAGGTAGGTGGAGGTGGGCTTGCCTTCGATCTGGCGGTCCATCGTGTTTTCGAACAGGATGGCGCTGAGAATGCGGTCGCCGTTGAACGACGGGCTGGTGATCATCCGCGTGCGCATCGCGTGGACGACGCCGAACATCTCCTCGTCGTTGGACCAGGCCTCGTCGGTGACGCCGTAGAGGGCCAGCGCCTTGGGAGTGCTGCCGCCGCTCTGGTCGAGCGCGGCGATGAAGCCTTTGCGGTTTTGATCTTCTCGAACTGTTGGTCGAAATCGCTCACGGGATAACCTCGTCGCTTTTGTTTGGGAAACTTATTGGCGCCGGGACGCGGGCGCCATCGTCCGCCGTCCACTCGCCACGGCCGTCAGGAAGCGGTGTGTCCGCTTTGGGGTCGCGGCGCTCCGCGGATCGCCACTGCCCCTAGGGTATCGAACAATGCCGGGCGCTCGCTGCCTTTGGAAAATCGATGGGCGGCTACCGGCGGGGCATCGTCAACGGCGGGATCTTCGCCGGATCGAGGATCGCGCCGTCCATGACCACGCGGTGGACGCGCGCGGCGTTCGAGATGTCGTCGAGCGGATTGGCGTCGAGCACGACGAGGTCGGCGAGCTTGCCCGGCGCGATTTCGCCGACGTCGGTGCGGCGCAGGAAACGTGCGCCGGTTTGGCCGGCGGCAGTCAAAGCTTCCATCGGCGTCAGGCCGGCCTCGACCAACGTTTCGAGCTCGCGGTGGTAAGCGTGTCCGCGCTCGGCGAAGGGGACCTCGGAGTGTGAGCCGACGACGATCGGAACGCCCGCCCGGTGCAGTACCCCGACGTAGTCGCGCATATTTTGCCAGGCCTTTGCTTGGAGTGCGCTCTTCGCGTCACCAGGCTTCTCGCGCCGCTCGAATACGGCGAAGTTCGGGTCGACAAACGTGCCGCGGCGGGCGAGGAACTCGGCCAGCGCTTGCGCCCGCTCGCCGTGCGGATCCACCTGAGCCCAAACTTCGTAGCGGCCGTCGCGGCGCGCGTTGTTGTCTTTGTAAACGGCTTGGCGGTAGCGCTCGGCCTCCATTGGCGAAACGAGCGCGATTCCGAGCGAGGTTATGTGCTCGACACCATCGACGCCCGCCTCCACCGCGGCGCGTGCGTCGAGGATTTCGAGGTGCGAGGTCACCGGCACGCCGTAGCGATGCGCTTCTTCGGCGGTGGCGCGAACCGACTCGAGCGGTAGGCGGAAGTAGACCTTGATCGCCGTCGCGCCGGCTTGGATCTGGCCGCGCACCCAGCGCCGCGCCTCCTCCGGGCTCAGGATCACAACCGAATCGGTGGGGTATGCGGGGTTTGGGCCGTCCAGGTGCGGACCGCAAAGCGACAGGCGCGGACCCGCTATGCCGTTTGCCTTTTTCCAGGCGTGCACGGGCGCGAACAGCTCCATCCAGGCGCCGGGATCGCGTGCGAAGGTGACGCCGCCGGCGAGAAACAGCGGAACCATCGTCGGATCGTCGGCGATGTGAAAGTGGTGGTCGATGTAGCCCGGCACGAGCGTCTTGCCCGAGAAGTCGAGCCGCTCGGCGCCGGCCGGCGCTTGGATCTCTCCGCGGCGGCCGACGGCCGTAATGTGATTTCCGTTGATTAGGACCGCGGCGTCCTCAATCGGCGCGCGCCCCGTACCGTCGATCACGCGTGCGCCTTCGAGCAACTTGACCTGGGCCGGCAGCGTCCATGCACAGGCGAACAGCAGCGCAGCGGCGATGTGCAGGCGAGTCTTCATCATCCGACCTCCACGAAGCGGCGCTGGTCGAACGGCAAGGGCGGGTCGACCAGCGCATTATCTCGGCTCATGTAGTGGAACGCGACTGCGCGGCGCGGCTTCCCCGAAAGATTCTGCGACGACTGATGCAGCATCCAACCATGATGGAACGAGACGCCTCTGGACGCGACCGGCGTGGGCGTCTTCTCAAACTCAGCCGGGATGTCGGCCTCGGCCACTTGCAGGTTGAAGGGCTCGTCTTCGGGGTGTGAGTGCGGGCGCTTGCCGCCGCGGTGGCTGCCGGGCCAGTAGTTGAGGCAGCCGTTGTCGAGTCCGGCATCGTCGAGCGCTACCCAGGCGGTCAAGATGGCATCTTCGTCGCGCGGTGCGAAGTAGAAGTTGTCCTGGTGGCAGGGCTTGGGGCCGCCGCCCTTGCCTGGCTTCAAAAAGACTTGGCTGAACAGGATGACGAGGCCGGGGCCGATCAAATCTTCGACGAGGGCGGTTAAGGCCGGGTCCGTGGCGAGCGCGCGAAACGCGGGGCGCAGATGAGCCGGATGGTCGAGCTTGCGTAACTGGTCCGGCTCCTCGGTTCCGCGCTCCAGGTACCAGCGCTTGTCGGCTTCGCTGAGCGAGCCTAAGACCTCGCGCTTCCACTCTTCGAGGTCTTCGAGCACCTGGGCGATCCGCTCAGTCGAAAACACATCTGGCACAGTGAGCTGGCCGCGCTCGCGATAGGCTCCCAACAAAGCTCGATCGTTCGCCATACTCTTGACGGTCAGCGCTTGCTCAACTCGAGAATCGCGTCGAACTCTTCTTCGGCGACCGGCATGACTGAGAGGCGACTCTGGCGGATGAGCGCGATGTCTTGCAGCCTTGCGTCGCCCTTGATCTCTTCGAGCGTGATAGGGCGTTTGAGCTTCTTCACGGGAGCGAGATCGACCACTGACCAGCGTTCGTCCTCGGTGGTCGGGTCCTGGTACGCCTCCTTGACGACCTTGGCGATGCCGACGATCTCGAGTCCTTCGTTCGAATGGTAGAAAAAGACCTGATCGCCTTTTTTCATCGCGCGAAGGTTGTTACGCGCCTGGTAGTTGCGCACGCCGTCCCAAAACGTCTGGCCGTCGCTGACGAACTTGTCCCAAGAGTATTTGAATGGCTCCGACTTGACGAGCCAGTAGTTGCGCTTCGCTTTCGCCATGGTGATTTCGGATCTTACCAAGCGCGCATGGCCTGTTCGAACATGAGCGCGAGATCCTCTTCGCCGGCCGGGCGAGGCGAGAGCTTCGTCACGCGGTGCTGCGGCATGGTGGCTTCCACCAAACGAGGGATGTCTTCGGATGTGTAGCCCACGGCCTCGAGACCGTTGGGGACGTCGAGGCGCTGCATGTAGCCGGTGATCGTGTCGGCGAGAATCTTGCCTGCGTCAGCGGGATTAGCGCCGGAGATGTCCGCGCCAAGCGCCTCGGCGGCATCGAGGTGCCGCTGCGGCGAAGCTTGCGCGGTGAAGCGGAACACGGCGGGCGAGTTGAGGATGACCGAGAAGCCGTGCGGCACCAGCGGCTTGTGGACGGCATAGCCCTCAGGCCGCCACGAGCGGACCATGCTCGAGACCGGGTACGACATGCCATGCGGCAAGTGTACGCCGGCGTTGCCGAAGCCGATGCCGGCGTAGGAAGAGCGAGCAGCATCGCTCGCGCGCTTCTTCATCGTCGGCGTCTGCCACGGCGCGCTCAGATATTGCCGCACCATGCGCAAGGCCTGCAGCGCCCAGACGTCGCTGATCGGGTTGGACCCGTGGTAGGCCGGACGCAGCAGAGGCCGCTCCGGCGCGGTCCGCTCGGTATACGGAATCGCCGTGTAGGACTCGATGGCGTGCGAGAGCACATCCAAGCCGGCCGAGGCGGCCACGGCGCCCGGCAGTGTGCGCAGGTTCAACGGATCGAGCAGCCCCAGCGTGGGCTTGAGCCGGCGGTGTGCGATGCCGGTCTTGGCGTGCAACTCGTGCAGATCGAAGATGGCGACGCCCGTGGTTTCCGATCCGGTTCCGGCCGTGGTCGGAATGGCGTAGAGCGGCTTGAGCGGCCCGGGCACAGGCGCGCCTTTCCCGATCGGCGGATTCACGTAGTCGAGGAAATCCGCCGGCCAGCAGGAATAGAGGTTCGCCGCTTTGGCCGTGTCGATCACCGATCCTCCGCCGACGGCGACGATCGCATCGAAGTCGTAGGACTGTGCAAAAGCGATCGCTTCCTTGAAGGATTCATCCGAGGGCTCGACGCGGACGCGGTTGAAGACGTGGTAGCGAATGCCCTGGTCATCGAGCGCTTCGAGCGCGCGCTCGACCGGCGGCAACTCGTAAAGGTTCGGGTCGGTCAGAACCATCACGAGCTTGGCCCCTTGTTCGGCGAGATCGAGGCCGACTTCGTGCGTTACGCCGAAGCCGTAACGGATGTTGGATGCGGAGAGCTCGACAGCGTATTCCTTGTTCATGGCGTCGGGGACGTATTGTCGCATTCCGCCACGATGCTGTCGCGAGCTGCGTCGCATTCGGCGCAACCGGAGGCGGCGGGATGCAGGAAAAGGAGCGGATCGAGGCGCAGGCGCTCGACGGTGAGGCGAACGACATCACGGGATCGCATCAGACGGGCATGCCCGTGGCCGACCGGCCCTTCCGATTGGAGGCCATCGGCGCGGAGCCAATCCTCGGCGAGGGTAAAGCGCTCGCAGCAGTGATCGTTCTCGCGGTAGGGCGTGCCAAGGCAGACGCGCGGAATGCCATATGGAACTCCCGCGATCAATTCGGCCAGATGCAGCGTTGTGTTCGTGTCGTGTCCCACGCCCAGCAGCAGAATCTGGCCGTTGAGATCGTGAACCTTGCCAACGGGACTTGCCGGGATATGTGGTGGCAACGGCAGGGGACCGTCGACGATGGAGGCGGCGTGCGGTCCTGCGGCCGCGAAGGCTTGCACATGGGGGCTCCGCAATGTTTCTGCCATACGAGCGAATACGGCGGCAGTGATGCCGAGGTCGCGGGCGACGGGAGTTGTAGCAGGATCGTAGCCGTCTTCCTCAGCAGGCCAAGCCGGCATGACGAGGGTCCCGTCAGGCCCTAGCGCCTTGCGCAACGCGGCGATCAGGCCGGCGGCGCCGCCTGCAACTGGCCCCACACGGCGGAAGGACGTATGCACCAGCAGCACTCCGCCTCGCGAAACACCGAGCGAGAGAAGCTGTTGTACAAGTTGCCGAGTTTGGAATAGATCACTCGTCAAACTAGTGTTCAAGATAGCGATGAAACTATGTCCGGTTTTGATGGCTCTCGTGGCGGTGGCAGCCCAGGCTTCCGATGTCGTCGCAGCGGCGCCGAGCGCGGACCACATTCTCGCTCAGGCCGTGGCGCGTGCCGAGGAATGCCGGGACGCGAGAGCCAACTATGCGGCCTTGCACCGGAATGTGACGTTTGAGCTCGGGGAGGATCCGACGCGGAGTCTCTACCGCGTGCGCCCCACGGACGACGAGCCGTTTTATGAATTGATCGAACGCGATGGAGAGCCGGCCACCGAAGCGGACCTGCGCGCCGAAGCCCGCCGCCGCGAACGCTTTCGCCGCCAAGTGGGCGAGGCCGGGCATGCCTTCGCCGTCGACGCCTCGACGCTCGAGCGCTACGCTGTGGAATTTGTCGGCCGAGAAACAGTGCAGGGAAGACCGGCCTGGAAGCTTGCCTTCTCGCCCACTGACGAGGAAAAGCCAGCGCCCCGCCGCATCGACGAAGTGCTCAACCGCACGAGGGGCGCGTTGTGGATCGACGTTCAAGATCACGGCGTCGCGCGGGTCGATTTCTCCCTGGCCGAACCTTTGCGATTGTGGGCCGGGCTGTTCGGCGCGCTCACTGAGTTCGAGGGAACCTTCGAACAAGTGCGCGTGTCCGAAGGTGTGTGGCTGCCTTATTCTTTGCGTCTCGAGATGGATGGCTGGGCGCCGTTTTCTTCCCTCGAGCGTCGAGTGGAGCTCGATTGGAGTGACTACGAACGCGTCGAACAGCGGCCGTGATTTGGGATTCGGTCGCGCCGGGACGCTACAATCAAGACGTGCGAATTCCTAGTCTTTTGCTGCTGATTTCTGTTCTCGGCGCTGCATTGCCGATGCAAGCTGCGTCTGAGAAGCCGATGAATGTTCTGTTTGTCACTATCGACACCCTGCGCGCTGACCATCTTTCCGCGTGGGGTTACCACCTGGAGACCAGCCCGAACCTGGATAAGCTGGCTGCGGAGGGCGTGCGGTATGAGAACGCCTACACCGTGACGTCGCGCACGGCGCCGTCGCATCTCTCGATGTTCACCAGCCGCTATCCGCAAGAACATGGCGCCAAGCTCAACGGCTTCGCCCTGCCGCAAGATTCGAAGTTCCTTTTGCTGCCGCAAGTGCTGCAAAAGCACGGCTACAAGAACGCGGCTTTCGTCAGCGCGTGGCCTCTGACGAAGAAGCTCACCAAGATCGACCCGTACTTCGACGTCTATGACGAAGACTTGAGCCGCAGCTACCAGACGATCAACTCGATGCGCTATGCGGAGGACGTGACTCCGCGCGCGATCGACTGGATCAAGAAGAACAAGCAGGGGCCGTTCTTTGCTTGGGTTCACTACTTCGACCCGCACTCGCCCTACGACTTCCGCGCCGAGTACGAAGTGACGAAGTCGACGGGCAAGCCCGACCACACCAAGGACCGTGGCGAGGACGCGGTGATGAAGGACTTGCAGGCCTACAACTCCGAGATTCTCTACACGGATCACTGGGTGGGCAAGCTCATCGAGGCGCTTGATGCCGAGGAGGGACTCAAGGAGAACACTCTGGTCGTCGTGGTCGCCGATCATGGCGAATCGATCGGGGAACGTGGCTACCAGGGCCACAGTCACCGGCTGTATGAGTCGGTCGTGCACATTCCGATGATCTTCCGTATGCCGGGAACGGTCGTGGAGGGGAAGACGGTTTCGACGCGCGTCTCGACGCTCGATCTGATGCCCACGATTCTCGACCTGACAGTGAAGAAGACCAACCCCAACGCGGAGGTTCCGACCGACATGGATGGCCGCAGCTTAGCGGCGAACCTGGAAAAAGGCGAAGATGTACCGGATCGTACGGTGCGCTACGTAGCCTTCGGCGGGCAGAAGTGGTTGATGCCGGGGTGGCTGGCAAAGCTCTGGCTGCGCGACTTGGACTTCCCGCTCAAGATGGGCTATCGCGCCGGAGAGAAGAAAGTGATCTGGACGCCCGAGAAGGAGGAGCTCGAAATCTTCAACCTCACGCGCGACCCCTTCGAGAACAAAGCCCTCACACCCGAGGAAGGCGAGAAGGCTTACGACGGCGAGACCGATCAACTCACGAAGTGGTTCAAGGCCACCCACCTGACCAACGGCGAGAACCGCATGGACGAGAAGGACCAAGAGGCTCTCAAGAGCTTGGGCTACATCCAATAAGGCGGAACCGAAATGAACAGAGCCCGGGCAGCAATGCTCGGGTTGGAGGCTTGCGGAGATTCGCACGTGAACCCCGGCATTGCTGCCGGGGCTCTGTTGGGTGCACAAGTCACTCGGCGCCGCGACACAAATCGAACCCCGTCAACTACCGCGCGCTCGAGCTCGCGCCCACTGAGCCGCCGTCCAGCAATGGCTGCACGGCGGCTTCGAGCTCTTCGAACGTCATCTTGCCCGGGTGGTAAAGGCGCACGATACCCGCGCGGTCGGCGATGACGATGGTCGGAGTCGTTGAAACGCCGAACGCTCCCCAGTTCTCTTGGCCCAACGGTTTCGGCATCCAGTCGGGCAGGCCGTAGAGCTTTTGCCACGGCCCCTCGATGTACGCAATCTCCTCATCCTCGGTGGCGGGGCGGCCTCCAGCGGCGTAACCGAACAAGTGCGTCGGACCGATGATCGCGAGGCCTTGGTCGGCGTAGCGTTCGTGTAATTCGATGAGCGCCGGCTTCTGTGCTTTGCAGTCCGCGCACCAGTGCGCCCAGAAGTAGAAGACGGCAACCTTCCCTTTCGTTTCGATCGGGATCGGTTCGCCGATGAAGCGGTCCGCGGCAAGGGGCGGCATCGGTTTGCCCTCGATCGAGATCAACAGGTAGTTCTTCTGGATGCGGGTTTCGATGGAGGTTCCGCGATATTTGTCGCGCTCTTCGTGCAAGAAGTGCGCGGCCCGTGCGCGGTCCCCGGCGGCATCGTACGTCTTGCCGAGCACTTCGATCGCCGCGCCGAGCGCCGTGGAGAGTTGGGCGGAAGCGTCCACGCCGTGCTCGGCGGCGAGCTGCGATGCTTGCTCGTAGACCTCTGTCCCGTAGGCTTCCGCGATCTCCCAGTTCTCGCCCAAGACCCCGGCGCGTCCGACCCACGACAGCGCTTCGAGCAACCCGGGGTGATCCGGCCGATAGTTGCCGCGCGCTCGCTCGGCCATGTCCCGCGCCGCTTGGGCTTCGCCTGCGAAGGCAAGTTGCTTCAGTTGGGCTGATAGCGCGCCTGTCTGCGCCGGCAGCGAGGTTGCGAGCAGGGCAAGGGCTACTAAAACGGCTTTCATCGAATTTGGGGTTCGTCGGTGCGGCGGGAAAAGTTCCGGAATCGTGTAGACTAGTGCATTCGTTTTCGGCGGTTCGGCCGTCGCTGCGTTCGCCATGTCACCCACAGTTTTCTTTGCCGGTCTTGCCTTCTTTTTCTTCGTCGTTTGGGCGATCGCCGATGTGCTGCAGCACCCCAAGGTCGACGCGGGCAAACGCAAGCTCTTCTTGACCTTGCTGGCGTTGGGGCCGGTCGGCGTCGTGCTGTTCCTGGTGTTTCCCAACTTCAATGGAATGATCACCTTGGGGCTGTGCGGCGTCTCCGCGCTTGCGGCGGCGGGATATGCGGCGACGAAGCCCGCGCGGGACATCCCGTTCCGCGGTTCGTGGATGATTGCGGCGTCATTCATCACGTTCGGACTTTCCACCGGCTTTCCGTATTACAACATCTCGTTCTTCTTCGACTATTTCCGCGACGACCACGGTTGGACGCAGGAACTGGTCACCACCGGCGCGCCGATCGCTGTGCTGCTCACCATTTGGGCCGGGCCGATCATCGTGCCGCGCTTCAGCCCGCGCTGGTTGATCCTCATCGGTACAGGCTTCACCTTCGCTGCTTTCGAGTGGTTCGGCCGGCTGGGCGGCTCGGACGTCGAGTACTACGCGGCGTGGTGCTTCTACATGCTGGGCTACTTCATCTCCGGGCCGATTCCGCACCAGATCATCATTTCGAACTGGTACAAGGAACAGCGCGGTTTCGCGATGGGCATCACCTACGTGGGCGTGGCCATCGTGGGCGCCATGGCAAACAAGGTCGGTCCGGCGCTGGCTACGCAGATGGATTACACCGAGGCGCTCAAGATCATGGGCTTCTTCCTGCTCGCCGCTTGGCCTCTGGCGCTGTTCGTGTTGAAAGACAAGCCGGAGGCGGTCGGCGAGTTGCCGGACGGCAAAACGTCGAAAGTGGCGGTCGAGCGCGACAAGCCGGCCGAGCGTCCGCGTACGGCTGCGGGCTCGGAAGCGAAGAGCTTCGGCTTCCTGATGGGCAAAGCGCCGTTCTGGCTGCTGCTGGTCGGCAGCGCGGCGTCGATCGGCTCCATCGCTGCGGTGAACTTCCTGATGAAGTTCGTCTTCGAGGAGCAAGGCTTCGTCGACCAGGCCGCGCGTGATGCGATCTGGAGCAAAGCGTCGATCGCGGTGTTGCTGTCGAGTATTTTCGGGCGCTTGCTGGCCGGCTATCTGGCGGACACGCTGCCGCGTAAGTGGGTGATGCTGGCAACATACGCGATCGTCGCGGCCGCGATTCCGTCGCTGTTCCTCGTGACGCCGGAAACGCCCAACATGGTCTACCTGTTCGCCGTGGTATTCGGTTTCGCCATGGGCGCGGACTACATGCTGATTCCGCTGATGGCGGCGGACCAGTTCGGCTTGGCGACCTTGCCGAAGGCGATGTCGGCGATCTTGCCGTCGGACACGATTACGCAATTCTGGACGCCGCGCCTGGTGGCGGAACTGCGTGCGGCTTGGGGTGGATATTCCTCGGCGCTGTGGGCGGTATTTGGTCTGGCCGCTTTGGGTGCGGCTGCGATCGCCTTGCTGCCGCGGCATCACAAGCCGGTGGACGATCTGTAGCCCCCGCTGCAATCCGCAATAGTGTCTCTGTTCGATTCCCCAGCCGCTCACGCCGACGAAGTCAATCTCTCGAGGCCGCTCGCCGAGCGCATGCGGCCTCGCACGCTCGACGAATACGTCGGCCAAGAGCACCTGCTCTCGCCCGGCAAGCCGCTGCGCAACCAGATCGAGCGCGACCAGCTCGGGTCGATGATTTTTTGGGGGCCGCCCGGCGTCGGCAAGACCACCCTCGCCAAGTTGATCGCGCGTCGCTCCAACTCCGAGTTCGTCGCCTTCTCTGGCGTACTCAGCTCGATCAAAGAGGTCAAGCAGGTGATGGCCGACGCCGAGCGTCTGCGCTCGACCGGCCGTCGCACGCTCGTCTTCATCGACGAGATCCACCGCTTCAACAAGGCCCAGCAGGACGCCTTCCTGCCCTATGTCGAGCGCGGCGACATCGTGCTGATCGGCGCCACCACCGAGAACCCGTCCTTCGAGGTCATCTCCGCGCTGTTATCCCGCTCGAAGGTCTACGTCCTCCACGAGCTCAGCCACACCCACATCGAGACCATCCTACGGCGAGCGCTCGAGGACTCCGAGCGTGGTTTGGGAGATCGAGGTCTCAAAATCTCCGATGAAGCGCTCGAGCGTATTGCCGTGCTCGCCAACGGCGACGGACGCAATGCGTTGCAAACGCTCGAGACAGCCGCGTTGTCGAGCGAGACCGGCGAGATCGACGAGAAGCTCGTCTCCGACGTGTTGCAGCGCAAGACGCTGCGCTATGACAAGACCGGAGAGGAGCATTACAACGTCATCTCGGCGCTGCACAAGTCCATTCGCTCTTCCGACGTCGACGCCACGCTCTATTGGCTCACGCGCATGCTTGACGCCGGCGAGGATCGCTTGTTCATCGGTCGCCGCCTTGTGCGCATCGCCAGCGAAGACATCGGCTTGGCCGACCCGCGCGCGCTCGAGCAAGCCTTGGCCGCGGTCGAAGCCTTCCGCCTGATCGGAGAGCCCGAGGGCGACCTGGCCTTGGCACAGGCGGCCGTCTACCTCGCTCTCGCACCTAAGTCGGACGCTCTCTACAAAGCGCTCGCCTCCGCCGAAAAGGACGTTCAACACACCATCGGCGAGCCCGTCCCGCTGCACCTGCGCAACGCGCCGACCAAGCTGATGAAAGACATCGGCTACGGCCACGGCTACGAGCACGCCCACAACCGTCCCGGCGCCGTCGTCGACATGGAATGCCTGCCCTCCTCACTCGTCGGCCGGCAGTACTACCACCCGAGCGACCGCGGCGTGGAGCAGCGTATCCAGGACCGACTGGCGGATTTGCGCCGCAAGCGCGCCAAGCCCAACGAGGAGTAGCAGAAAAATCAAGAACCGGCGCCGCTGTTCGGCTCTTGCGTGTTCGCCTTTTGTTCGCTACATTGGTCGCATGTCGGCGCGCGTCTGCATCGTATCGTTCGAAGACTGGGACGGCATGGAACACGCCGTGGAGGTGAGCGCGGAGACGCTCTATGAGGCGGCGGCGCTGGGTCTGAAGGAGTTTCGCGCCTCCGAGTTCGCCGAAGAGGTGGCTCCCGGACGGGCGGTGCGCCTGACCGTGACGGTGAAGCGCGAAGAGGCGCGCCATCAGGTTGGCGTGCAGCAGCTCGAAGATTGGCTGCGCGGCGCCGGAAAGAGCCCGCGCGAGCAGGCGCTCAAGCAGCGCATTCGTGAGGCGTTGAGCGCAGGCTCAGTGGACGCCGAGCGCAAGCGGCGGCGCCCGCGCATGAGCTCGGGGTGATCGTCACTTTTGGAAGATCGACTTGGGCAGCATCACGTGGACGCCCTTCTTGCCGTCCACCAACTGCGTGATGCGAACATCCGCCGCGACGCTCGCCAGCATGTAGGCGTCGTCGCGGCTAAGCTGCTTGTCCTCGCCCAGGAAGCGGATCATCTCGCGCAGGGCGATCTTGACCGCCGTTTCGAGGTCCTCGTCGAAGCCCATCGTCATGTAATGCGTCGGCGTCTCTGCTCGGGGCCAAAGCAGCTTCTTGTCGTGATGGACGGTCAGGCGGAAGCGTCCCGTCAGTGCGGTTTCCATCGCGGTCACGTCCACTTCGCCGTCGCCTTGCGCGGCGTGCGCATCCCCCACCAGGAAGAGCGCGCCGGGCTCATGGACGGGGATGTAGAGCGTCGTCCCGGCGACGAGCTCTTTGTTATCCAAGTTGCCGGCATGGACCCACGGCGGAGCGCTCGAGATGCGGCCAAGGTCCTTGGGCGGCGCCACGCCCATGCTCCCAAAGAAAGGGCGCAGCGGGATCGCGATGTCCTCGGAGAAGCGCACCGTTGCGACTCCTCGTCGATCGGAACACTTCACACGTTCATACGGGTGATCGTCAGTGAGCACGCCCACGCCCGGCGCGATCCAGGTTCAGCGCGTAGGGCACGGCCAAGTCGATCGCGAGGATCTCCACTTCGAGCGTGTCACCCGGCATGGCCCCTTCCACGTACGGGCCCGGTCAAGATGTGCGGACCGGGTCCGCGATCCATGACATGGCCTCGAATGGCGCGCAGGGCCGGCGATCAGCTGCCGGCAACCCGGCATCCTCGAGCATCTCCGGGCTCGCAATCATCGACGTGGTAATCTCCACCGTCTCGCCCGAGCGCATACGCAACACTGGCGCGGATTCCGCCGAGTAGTAGCCGAAGACCACGGTCTCCGGTGTCGATTCCAGGCGGTGATCGTCGGTTTGCGCGACGAGCGCGCTTGCGACGGACAAGACGAACGCGATCGGACCAGCATCCCCAAACTATCGCACAGGCATTGCCGCCAGGCCTTCTTCTTTACCAAAACGGCGTCGGTCGCTTGGCGTCCCCCGGTGCGACCTCATCCAGCGTGCGCGCGTCATAGAGCCGCCGTTGATCATCGTGTAGCGGATGTTTTCCGACTGTCGAATGTCTTCGAGCGGATTGCCGTCTCGAGCACGATCAGGTCAGCCAGCTTGCCTTCCTCGAGCGAGCCGAGGTCGCCATCCAAGCCCAGGTATCGTGCGCCGTCAAGCGTGGCGGCGCGCACAGCTTGCATCTCAGTCATCCCGCCTTGGACGAACATCCAGATCTCCCAGTGCGGCGAGGCCGGCAAGCTGTCCGTGCGCGCCCATTTGCACGTGTCCGCCGGCACTTAGTAGGTCGGCAGCGCCGCGGGCAATCGCGATGTGGTTGAACTCCTCCTCCAGCGCCATCACTCGGCGGCGTGAGCGCGGGTCGACCACGAAGCGGCACGAAGGTCATCAGCCGCTCGTTCTGCCGACGTTCGTCTTCTGGTACCAGTAGTTTTCGCCCCACAAGCCGCCATAGGCGACGCCGAGCGTCGGCGTGTAGCCGGTTTTCGATGCGCCCCAAAGCTCGAGCGCGTCGCTGTAGAGCCGCTCAACGGGAACGGCATGCTCGATGCCGGTGTGGCCGTCCACGACCATCGTCATGTTGTGGTGGTAGAGCGAGCCGCCCTCGGGCACCACGGCCAAGCCCTGTTCACGGGCCGCTTCGATGATCTGCTGCCGCTGGTCGCGGCGCGGCTGGTTGTAACTCTTCACCGAGAATGCGCCGACCGCCTTCATGCGCCGAATGTGAGCCTGCGCGTCTTCGAGCGAGCTCACCTCCGAACGGAACGGCGTTTTTGCGCCGTAAAGGACGCGTCCGGTTGAATACAGCCGCGGAGCGACCAGCAGGCCGGCGCGCGCCATCTCTTCCGCGGCGAACACCGTTGAGGTCTCCGCCGACGGGTTGTGCGTGGTCGTTACGCCAAAGGCCAGCGCCGCATCGAGGCTCCAGTTGCGCTGCGGGATGATCTCGTCCTCGCCGTAAGGGCCGTGGTGGTGCACGTCAATCAGCCCCGGCAGGATGGTGAGTCCGGCGCAGTCGATGCGCCGCGTCCCCGCTGGAATCGCTACCTCGCCGGCTTTGCCGACGGCGCGGATGCGGTTGCCTTCCACGAGCACCACGCCGTTGTCGATCACCGCGTCGCCCTGCATCGGCACGATGTGCGCGCCGATTAGCGCGATCATTCCATCCGGGCGCGCGGCCGGCGTATCGAAGCTGATCTCGCGCGACTCCGCCTCGGTTTCTCCGTCGCTGGCGAAAGCTTGTGACAAGTCGAGAGTGAACAGCTCCGGCCCGAGCGACCAGTGCAACTTAGTCGAGTCCCCAGAGAAGTGCAACTGTTCGCCCGCGTCCTTCGAGACTCTGCGGATGGGTAGCGCCTTGGATTTGCCGCTCAGCGTCTGAAGTCGTCCGCTGGGCGTGAACGGCGCGACGTAACCGTTGTAGAGCTCGTTGAAGGCGACCCACTTCTCGTCGGGCGACATCGTGAAGGCGGTGATGTCCTCGCCCTCGAGATGTGAGCGCTCTTCGGCGCCGTCCAGTGCGATGCTCTTCAGGACTGTTTTGTCGTTTTCCCGTTCGAGGAAGAAGATGCGATCGTCGCTCGCGCCGAAGAAGGGATCAGCGCCGCGCTTGACGATACGCGTCATCTCGCCACCCGCGGCTGGGATGGAGTAGAGGCCCGGATCGCTCGAATAGAGCGGCGAAGTCAGGTAGCCGCCGCCTGTCTTGCGAAACGCTACTGTTTTGCCAGAAGGGGAAAACGCCGGCTCGACGTAGTGGCCCGGCCGCTGCGTGATCACGCGGCCTTCGCCGCCTCCGGCCGGCGCGATGCGGATCGAGCCCAATGCATCGTCGTCCCACGTGGTGTAAGCGATCCATCGCCCATCGCGTGAGAACGCCGGGAAGAGCTCGAAATGGTCCGTTTGTGCAGTCAGCCGGCGTGGCTCGCCATCGGGCAAATCGCGAATCCACAGCCTTCCCAGCGTCTGGTAGATCACGCGCGAGCCATCGGGCGAGACTTGGACCCAGCGCAGCATCTTCGGATGCAGCACGTCTGGATAGGCTTCGTTCTTAAAGCGCACTGCCTCGAGAATCTCGCGCGTAGTGTCCACCTCAAACGGAATTGCGCGTACCTGCTTGGTCGCCACATCGATCCGATGAATGCCTCCCTTGGCCCAAAACACGATCGACCGCGAGTCCGGCGTCCAACTCATATGCGGATAGACGCCATGGATGGCCCACGTCTCTTGCATGTCGCGATCGAGGCCGTCATAGAGCGGCGTCTCGCGGCCCGAGTCGAGGTCTTTGATGAACAGCGTGGTCTTGTAGCGCACGCGCCGAATGAACGCGAGCGTCTTACCGTCGGGGGACGGCGTCGGACGGATGGAGCCGCCAGGACCGCTGACAAAGTCTTCGAGGTCACCGGTTTCGCGGTCCAGCCGGCGGATCTCATAGATCTGACCGTTGGGGTCCTTGTTGTAATCGAAACTCGAGCCGGGCGTGGTGTCCTGGCTGAAGTAGACGTAGCGGCCGTCCGGCGAAAAGACGGGTTCTCCAACGTCCTTCTGGTCGTTGGGCCGTTTGGTCATCTGCAGCCCTTCGCCGCCGCTGCGGTGGTAGAGCCAGATCTCGCCAGCGCCCAAAGAGCGCGACGAGGTGAAATGCTTGCGCGCCACGATGTAATCGCCGTCCGGCGACCAGGCGGGCGAGTTGAGCAAGCGGAAGCTCTCGTTGCTGACCTGCGTCGGGTTCGAGCCGTCGCGGTCGACGATCCAAATGTTGTCGCCGCCGCCACGGTCGGAGGTAAAGACAATCTTGTCGCCGACGCGGTTGTAGGCGGGTTGCATGTCCCACGCCATGCCGCTGGTTAGCGAACGCGCCGTTCCGCCTTCGATCGGGATCACATAAAGGTCGCCCAGCAGGTCGAAAACGATCTCCCGGCCATCTGGCGAGACGTCCAAGCTGATCCACGTCCCGCTTGTGGTGCGAATGGGGATTTGCTGTTTTGGTCCGGGCGGGTTATTGACGTCCCACTTCGGCTTCTCGTCTTCCGCGAGTGCAAGAAGCGGGAGGATCAGCAAAAAGGTAAGTAGGCGGCGCATTCGTTCCAGTTTAGGCAGCGCCGCCCGGGCGAGGCTCTTTCGTCGCCGTCGCTACATACTGACCAAGCCGCCGGTGAAGAGCGAAATCAGAAACAGAACGAGGAAGATCACGGCCAGTACTTTTGCGATTTGCGTCGCCGCGCCCGCCACTCCGGCGAACCCGAGCGCTCCCGCAATCAGCGCAATGATCAAGAAGATGACAGCCCAACTCAGCATGGTGTTTTCTCCAATCTAGGCCCGAACTAGCGGGCTGCGGGGGAGATACATCGCCGCCCTCCGCCGTTACAGAGCCCGAAAGATTCGATAAAAGTTCGTCCGCCGCGGTCGATACGCAGCAGTGACCGGGAAAGGATTCCCGGCTCTTCGAATCAACCAAGGAAGGACATCATGAGTGGATTTTCCATCGTTACCAATGTGAACTCGCTCTTGGCTCAGGAGAACCTGAACAAGACGAACATCCTGCAAACGCGTACGATCCAACGGCTCACCTCGGGCTTGAGGATCAACTCGTCCGCCGACGACGCTGCGGGATTGGCGATCGCGAACCGGTTTCGGTCCGACATCGCTGTGCTGCAGCAGGGCGTCCGCAACGCAGCGGATGGCCTGTCGACTTTGCAGACCATCGACGGCGGCCTGAACAACATCTCGCTGCTGATCGATCGCGCCCGCACACTGGCGACCCAGTCGGCCTCGGGTACCTTCAACGGCGACCGCGGGACTCTAAACCAGGAGTTCCAGTCGGTCATCGAGGAAATCAACCGTCAGGCGCAGTCCATCGGCCTCGATCCGGGCGGCACGTTCAACTCGCTGCTCTCGGTATTCATCGGCGGCGGCCGCGCCAGCGGCGGCGTCAGCGAGGTGGCCAACGGCGCAGTCGAGATCGACCTGAGCTCGTCTGCGGTCAACGGTCAGCGGCTTGGCCTGGAAGGCGTGAAAGCGTTGGGCGGAACCGAAGGGACCACCGACCTCGGCGCTTCCTCGACCACCAGCGTCGAAGCGATCGTCAATGACGCCACAAATCTGGCCTCGCTCAACGTAGCCGGCGCCACGCAATTCCAATTCTCCGGCCCGGGTTTTGCCGGCGCAGGCAAGGTTGCGGTCTCGGTCAATCTCTCCGGCGTGGTCGACACCAACACGCTGGTCAAGGCCATTAACAGCGCGATCGACGGCTTCACGGCGGCTTCGGCGGCCGGCGAGTCCTTCAAGAACGCCAACATCAAGGCCGTGGTCAACACAGACTCGACCGGCAAGCAGCAGATCGCGTTCACCTCGAGCGACGCCGCCTTTCAGGTGAAGGCTGGCGACCGGCTGGCCAACGCCGTGTTGGGCAACTACTCGAGCGGCGCGACGGGTCAATCGTTGGACGTCACCCGTACCGGCGCCGTCAAAGCCATCGCCCAGACGGCGGCGAACAACATCAAGGTCAACTTCTTCGGCGGCGGTCTGGCCAGCCCGAAGGAGATCTCCATCACCACCACGATCGCGGACGATCAGGCGGCGGTTGTGGCCGACCTGCAAGCGGCGATCGACGCTGACGCGGACCTTACTGCGGCAGGCTTCTCAGTCTCTGCCTCCGGCGGCGCGGTCAGCTTCACAAACGCCAAAGGCGAGTCGTTCCAAGTCCGCGTCGCGGGCGACGCCGACAACACCCTGGGCGTTGGCACTGCCGAGCTCGGCGCGGCCAGCGCGGCGCGCTACAACAGCATCGCCTCGGCCTACACGGCTCCCGGCGGTGCGGCGACTTCGACCTACTCGGTCTTGCTCGAAGGCGCCGAGACGGCCCAGACCCTAAGCGTGACGGTGGCCAACGCGGCTACGATTCAGGACACGGTCGACGAAATCAACGCTCAGATCCTGAACAACTCGACGCTCTCCGGCGCGGGGCTGCGGGCCGCAGTTTCCGGCACGGACATCGTCTTCGAGACGACCACCAACGGCGGCGGCGGCAACTTCCTGATCTCCGCCAATGAGGACGACGCGAACCCATTGCTGGCTTTCAACGACGCCGGTGCGGAAGCGGGCGTCTCCGCCGGCACGGCGGCCGATGCAGGCGCCGAGGCCTCGATCAACTCCGGCGGCGCACAGGCGACCACGTCGACCTCTGCCGACCCGATCGCCTTCAGCAACCTGTTCAACGGCAATGACGTGCAGAACCTGACGATCAACGCCAAGGACGATGTGGGCGCGGTCCAAAGCATCACCGTCAGCCTCACGCACGCGAACGCGAATACCGTCGACGACGCGGTCAACTCGATCAACAGCCAGTTGCAGGCCTCCAACAATGCGACCTTGCAACAGATCGTGGCGGTGAAAGAGCGTGACGGTTCCGGTACCGAAGGCATCCGCTTCCTCGCCAACTTGGCCAACGGGTTCAACATCGGCGTGGGCGACCTGGCAAACAACCACGGTGTGGCCAACGACACTGTCTCCGGCGATACGCTGCTGCACACATCCGCCGCGCTTGCCGGCGGCTCCGTCTCGGACATCTCCTCCAAGGAAAACGCCGAGAACGCGGTCACCCTCCTCGCGACGGCGGTCGTTCGCCTGGGCGTCATCCAGGCCGATGTCGGCCGCGGTCAGAACCGGCTGCAGTTCGCGATCGGCCTGGCAACCACGCAGATCACCAACATCTCGGCTGCGGAAAGCCGTATCCGGGACGCGGATCTGGCGGCCGAAGCCGCGAACCTGACCCGCGCCGGTATCGCGCAACAGGCCGGCGTCGCCGCTCTGGCCCAAGCCAACTCCGCGCCGCAGGCTGTGCTGGCTCTCCTGCGAGGCTAAACCTTCCGTCCATAACCTCACTCCCCGCCCGGCGGCCTCGTCGGGCGGGCTTTTTTGTTGCGCCCCTGGAGGGCGGTGGTATTCTGCGGTCACATGGCCTTGTTCTGTACCAACTGCGGCGAGAAGCTCGAAGGCTCGGCTCTGTTCTGCACGTCCTGCGGCCAGAAGACCGAGCAGCAGCCGCCGGCTCCGCAGGCGGAAGAGCCAGCGACCGAAACCACACCTACGCCCGCCGTCCCGCCGCCGGTTTCTGCCCCGCCGGCAGTTTCTGCCGTGCCGCCGCCCAGCCGCCCGGCTGCTTCCGCGCCTCCCCCGGTGCGCAAGTCTGGCAGTTCTAAGCTCTTTGTGTGGATGGGCGTCTTGGTCTTGCTGATGGCCGTGACCTTCGGCTTGGCCTATGTGGCGTTCCAGCAGTTCGTCCACCAGGGAGAGGAGACGCCTGAGGTGGCCGAGGTCCTCGAGCCCTCCCGGAGTCCGTCGAGCCCGCCGAGCCCGCGATTGAACCTCCGACTGAGCCGATCGCGGAAGCTCTCGATCCAATTGAACCACCCGCGCCGCCGCCGGAACCGGCTGCCGCCCCTGCGACTGCACCAACGCCCAAGGTTCAGGCGCCCAAGCCTGAAGCGCCCAAGCCCGCCCGCACGGCTTCGACGCCCGCGCCCAAGCCCGCCCCGCAACAGTCCCCTAAACCTGCCGCCAAGTCGAGCCCCGCGCGCAGCGAGCCGACGCCAGTCGTCTCGGCCCCTGCGCCGACTCCTGCACCCGCCCCCGCCCCTGCGCCGAAGCCGGCGACAACGTCCTCCTCCGCCCCGCCTGAGCCTCCTCCGGCTCCCAAGGGCAGCAAGGTGATGCTCTCAGGCGCGGAAGCCTACTCTCCGCCGCCGGCCGCCGCTCCGACCAAGGGCGGCAAGGTCGCGCCTGCGCCCCCACCCTCTGCAGCGCGCGCGGGAGACGTATTCTGGGCGGGTACGCTCAAAAAGAATCAGACCGTTACCGTCGACTTCAGCTCAGGCGCCGGCGGCATTGGCGGTCAGCCTTTGCCCGGCAAGCCCGTACGCCTGGAGACGTTCTCTCCGATCATCGAGATCACAGAGTTGCCCGGTCCGGAGAACGGTTGGAAGCGATTTACATTCAAGGCCACCCGCGACGCCAAGAAGAGCATCACCTTGAACTTCCACTGGACGCTCGAGTAGGAGCCCCGCCACCAACGACGGGATTCCAACGCATGGGGGTCAGCGGCGTCCAACCTTGGCGCCGCTGTCCAGGCTCGGTTCGCTCGGGGCGACTTCGAGCACGGCGTCGAGCTCTTTGGGGATCGGCATGGAGCGGAACCCGCCGTCCTCTTTCTTGCTTACGCAGACGACTTTGAGCTGGGCACGCGCCGCCTGCACGTCTCCGTGCATGAATGAGAACGCATAGCTGATCGACGAACGCCCTTTGTGCGTGCAGCGAATGCTGATGTCGAGCATGTCGCCGAAGCGCACCGGGGCTAGGAATTCCGCGCTCACGGCCACGCGCGGCACGACGAAGAATGCGTCGCCCGGCACGACGCCCGCAAGCTCGGCCAAGTGAAACAGGAACTCCGTTTCGACCTCTTCCATGTAGCGGAAGTAGCTGGCGAAGTGGATGATCCCAGCCGTGTCGGTGTCTTGGAAGTGAACGCGGCGGCGAATCCGAAACTCGTACGGCATCTCCACGAGCGTAGCGAAATCTACGAGCGCCGCAGGTATTGCTCCAATCCCCTGTCTCCGCGCGCCGCGGCCAAATCGGCGGCCGTCTTGCCGGCGAAGCCGGGCGCTCCGGTCCCTTCGATCGTCTTGTCCGCCCCCGCTTTGGCTAGCACCCGCGCCACCTGCGGGTAGCCGGCGATGACGGACAGCATCAGCGCAGTCAATCCAAACTTGCTGGTGTGGTTGAGCTCCGCCCCGTTGGCAATCAGCCACTCGACGACGCCGCATTTCCCGGCATGGGCGGCACGCATGAGCGCTGTTTGGCCGAAACCGTCTCGTTTGTCGATGTCGTAGCCGTCACGCAACAGGCGGCTGAGTGTCTTGATGTCGCCCTCTTTTGCCGCGCTTTCCCAGTCCAAGCGCGTGGTCAGCGGATTCAGGCGAGCCACGATGCCCGCATGACCCGCCTTCGACGCAAGCTCGAGCGGAGTCTCGTAATCGTCGATCCGTGTCGCCTCGTTTGGGTCCGCGCCGCGCGCCAGCAGCAATTCGACTCCGCCCAGGTCGCCCCGCGCGGCCGCTAGGTGCAGGGGCGTGTAGTCGTTCATACCGTGGATGTTCGGGTCCGCTCCCCGGTCGAGCAAGAGCTCCAAGAGCGCGTGCAGATCGTCGAAGCGCTCGCGGTCGAAGGCGGCGATCAGGGGAGGGAAGCCATCGTTCTCGTGCGCGTTCGGGTCCGCGCCGGCATCGAGCAGTTCGCGGATGAACTCCAACGGACTCCAGTAGATGGCGTAAGGCAGGCAAAGCCCGATCGCCGGGTGGAGCGGCTCCCCAGGGAAGCCCTCGGCATTCGCGCGCAACGCGTCCAGGTCGCCCGCCTTGAACGCCGCATCGAGGCGCTCGAAACGCTCATGCTCGGCGCATTGCTCAGGCGTGGGCATGGCCTGATTCTAGCCGCAAAATTTCCTGCCCTAGGCGTGGAGCTGTTCGTAGATGGCCACCGTTTCGCGCGCCATGCGTTCGGCAGTGAAGAGTTGGTGCGCGGCGCGGTAGCCCGCCATGCCCATCTCGCGCGCCTGCTCGGGGTCGGTGCGCAGGTGTTCGAGCAACGCGCCGAGCTCGTCCACGTCGCCCGGCTCGAAGAGCAATCCGCCGCCGCCCGCCGCCTCGAACAACTCGGGGTAGACCCCAATGCGCGGCTGCACCACGGGCACGGCGGCCGCCCAGGCTTCCAGCACGTAAAGCCCCTTTGAGGCGCCATAGATGGCCGGTACGCTCAGCACGTCGAGCGAGCGCAGAAACTCGATCTTCGTGTGGCGGTCGATGTCGCGGAGCACTTCGGCGCGTTTCTCGATCGGAGCGACGTAGTCCTCATACTCCGCACTGACCCAACCGGCAAAGCGCACGCGTTCGCCCGTGGGAAGAGCGTCGAGTAGGGAGTGAGGGGCTTTCTCCGGAGCGAGGCGAGCCAGGAAGCCCACCGTGAATGGGTCGCCAGGCTCCTCACCGCGCGGCTCGAAATCGGCGACGTTGATGCCGGGCAGCACCACCGGAATCTGTTCCGGGTCCTTGCCCAGCCTTGGCCCGAGAGCGAGCGCCTGGGCGCGGCAGGGAGCGATCATCTGGTCGATCGCGCGCGCCTGCTTGCGCAGTTCCTCGAAGACCTGCTCGGGGAATGGGGCGGGGAGGTGCTCCAGGTAGTAGTCCTCGCCCTGCAATGAGCAAAAGACCGGGACGCCGACCTCGCGCTTGAGCGCTGGGGCCAACCCGGCCAGCATCGAGTTCGTCAGGTGAATGGCGTCCGGCCGATAGCCCTTGAGAAACCCGGCAAGTCTCTGGATCTCGTCCCGTAGCGGCCCGTCTTCGCCTTGGGCCGTGGCCAGGGTCAGCGCGCCCAGATCCTCGGGCAAGGTCTTCACCGCGAACTGCGAAACCCACCGTAGGAACCCGGGATTATCGAGCTGCCTGCTCAGCGCTGCCGGCAGGTTCCGAAAAAGGCTCGATTTCTGCCGTAGGTAGATATTTACTCCACCCAGGTAGACGGAACCGGCCGAGACATCGGCCTCATCGGTGCGAATGGGCGTGTAGACGGGTAGGAGCAGAACCTCGTGGCCGAGCTTCTGCATGGCCGTTGCGAGCGCGTTGTCACGCAGGCAATTGCCGCAGATTGTGCCGCCGGCGCCGGCTGTTATGTAGGCGATGCGCATCCTAAATCAGCCGCGAGGGAAGAACTTCTTCACCGTAGCGTCTGACGGGGCCGGCGTCACGAGCGAGACCGCGACGAGCGCCAGAGTCGAAGCGACGAACATGGGGACCACCGGCATGAGTCCCTGCCACGTGTAGGCCCCGTTGGCCCCGTAGTCGCTCTCGCGGAACAGGGCGATCCAGACCACGGCGCTGACCGCGATGCAGGCGTACGCGCCCGCAGTGGACGTCCTGCGCCAGTAGAGGGCCGCTGCAACCAGCGGGAATAGCGCGGTGAAGCCGGAAAAGGCCCAAACGGCAAGCGGAAACACGGCGCGCGGCTCGGCAAGCGAGAACAGGTATGTGACGGCAACCACGGCCACCACGAACACTCGACCGAGCATCAAGCGCCGCGCGTCGTCAATCGCGTCGCGCCCCCAGTAATGCGCGACGACATCATTGGCAAAGATCGACCCCAAACACAGGAACTGCGAGTCGAGCGACGACATGATGGCCGCCAGGATGCCCGCGCCGAGCACTCCGCCCACGAACGGCGTGGTCAGCTTGCCCACCATGATGGCGAGCTCCGTGTTGGGCGCGTGGTCGACGGGCACCACGAGCGAGCCGTCCGGCATAGTGGCGGAGGTGGCCCAGACGCCGATCAGGATGCAGGGCAGCCACACGATCAGGATGAACAGCGGGTGCGCAACCACGGTTAGCTTGAACGACTCGGCCGAGCGCGCCGTCAGCCAGTGCTGAAACACATGCGGGAACGTTCCTACCGAGAGCGGAATCAGACAGTAGAAGAAGAACAAGCCCTGCGGGACGGCGTCGCCGCGCACGAGCCTTTCGGGGTGGGCCGCCAGTACGGCTTGCGTTGCGGCGGAGGCGCCTCCCAGCTTTTCGGCGATCAGGTAGAACGCGAAGACGCCGGTGATCATGAAGACAGCGGTCTGAAAGGTGTTCGCCCAAGCCGCGCCGCGCAACCCGCCGAAAAAGACGTACGTCAGCACGATGCCGCAAATGACGAGGCCGGACAACCACGGCGGGACGCCGCCGTTCGTCGCGGAGAAGGCCTCGGGGAACGCCCCTCGTGTCAGCGCCATCGTCACGGCCTGCGCGCCGAGCAGGCCAGTCAACAAGTACGGGATGGTCAGCCCAATCAAGAACGGAAACAGCGCCAGCCCGATGTTGTCGCTCTCGAAGCGATCACGGAAGTACTGGATCTGCGTCATGTAGCCATAGCGCCGCCCGATGGCCCATAGCTTGATGCCGACGAAGAAGAACACAGCCGTGTGGACAAAGCCGGACCACGAGGCGAGCATGCCGTACACGCCGATGCCGGCTTTGTAGGCTTCGCCCGTCGAGCCGACTAGGGCGAAAGCCGTCATGGTCGTGCCGAAGATCGACATGAGCAACAGCACGGGGCCGATCGAATGGCTGGCGAGGAAGTAGTCGCGCGCGGTGCCGCGAAACAGGCGGTTGGTGATCAGGCCGAGGCCAAGCAGCAGGAGCAGATACGCCCCCATGATGAGCAGTTGCGTCATGGGCGGTCGGCAAAATCGTCAAGGTCGCCGGCAGGCCAGGCGAAGCGCACGGCGAGGAACCACAGCAGGGCCGAGGCGAGCGAATAGACCAAGTGGTAGGCCAGGCCGACGGGCAGAAAGCCGAGCACAAGCGTGGGGTCGTCCCACCACCACCAATCCTGGTGCAGCACGAACAAGACGATGGCGAGCACGTAGATGAGCTTGCGCATGGGTTAGGGCGCGGGGCCTGTAAACGCCCTAGTGTAGTGGGTTGGCGCGATCGGGCGCCGTGGGGCGGCGTCCGGCGGACCAGACGATCAGAGCAGGCTCTTGAGGAAGCGGCCCGTGTGCGACTCTTTGCACGCCGCCACGTCTTCCGGCGTGCCTTCCACGACGATCTTGCCGCCGCCCGACCCGCCTTCGGGCCCGAGGTCGACAACCCAGTCCGCACACTTGATCACGTCGAGGTTGTGCTCGATGCAGAGCACCGTACCGCCGTTTTCGATCAGTTCGTTGAGCGCTTTGAGCAGCTTGGCGATGTCGTCGAAATGCAGCCCGGTGGTGGGCTCGTCGAAGATGTAGAGCGTGTTGTCGTTGCTGGCTTGTGCAATGTAAGCCGCCAGCTTGACGCGTTGCGCCTCGCCGCCCGATAGGGTCGTTGCCGCTTGGCCCAGCCGTAGGTAGCCCAAACCGACTTCCGCCAACGGCCCCAGCCGCCGGGTAATCGCCTGGCGTTGCGCGAAGAAGCGCAGCGCCTCGTCGACGGTCATCGACAGCACGTCGTGGATGTTCTTGCCGTCGTAGCGAATCTCTAGCGCCTTGGGCCCGAAGCGCTTGCCGCCGCAGTCCTCGCAGACGAGCTCGACGTCGGCCAGGAATTGCATCTCGACAGTCTGCACGCCGTCGCCTTGGCAGGTCTCGCAGCGTCCGCCGGGGACGTTGAAGGAGAACCAGCCTGGCGTCATACCGCGACGCCGCGCCTCCTGCGTACCCGCAAAGAGCTTGCGGATCTCGTCGAAGGCTTTGACGTAGGTGACCGGGTTTGAGCGCGGCGAGCGTCCGATGGGCGACTGGTCGACCAGCACGACTTCGTTGAAGTGCTGCGCGCCGGTGATCTTGCGGCAGGGCAGGCGCAAGCCGTCGTCCTCGTTGGCTTGGCCGTCCGCCTTCTTGCGCGCCACCTCTAGGCCTTCGTAAATCACCTCGTGGACCAGCGTCGACTTGCCGGAGCCCGAGACGCCAGTGATGACGGTGAAGAGGCCCTCAGGGATGGAGACGTCAATGTTCTGCAGGTTGTGCTTGACACAGCCGAAGAACTTGGCGGCCTTACGCGCCTTCGGTTTGCGGCGCTCCTTGGGGGCAGCGATCGACTTGGAGCCGCTCAGATATTTGCCCGTCAACGACGAGCCGCCATCTGCGACGAGCTTCGAATATGGCCCGTGGAAGATGATCTCGCCGCCATGCTCGCCCGCACCAGGACCAAGGTCGACCACGTGGTCGGCCGCCCGCATGACCTCCGCTTCGTGCTCCACCACCACGATGGTGTTACCCAGGTCGCGCAGGCGTTCCAGGATACCTACCAGCCGGTCGGTGTCCCGCACGTGCAGCCCGATCGAGGGCTCGTCGAGCACGTAGCAGGCGCCGACCAGGCGCGAGCCAAGCGACGTGGCGAGCTGGATGCGCTGCGCCTCGCCGCCCGAAAGCGTTGACGAAAGCCGGTCGAGCGCCAGGTACTCGAGCCCCACCTCGTTGAGGAATTGCAGCCGGCTACGAATGTCGAGCAACAGCTGCTCGCCGATCTTCTTGCGCGACCCCTCCAGCTCGAGCGCCTCGAAGAACCTCTTGGCGTCCTCGAGGCTCATCGACGTCACGTCGCGAATGGTCTTCTCGGCGACGCGCACGTTGAGCGCTTCCGGACGCAGCCGTCCGCCGCCGCAGTCGGGGCAGAGAGTATAGCCGCGATAGCGCGCCATCAGGATGCGCACGCTCATCTTGTACTTCTTCGTCTCCAGGAAGTCGAAGAAGCCTTTGACGCCGACGAATCCCTCACCGCCCTCGAGCAGCCACTTGCGCTCCTTCTTGTCGAGCTCGTGGAAGGGGACGTCGGTGCGCACGCCGGCTTTCTTGGCCGCCGTCATCAGATCCTTTTGCCAAGACGTGTATTTGGGCTTGGTCCAGGGATCGACCGGGCCCTCTTTGATCGTCTTGAACCGGTCAGGGATGACCAGGTCCATGTCGTAGTCGACCGTGTTGCCAAAACCTTGGCAGCGCGGACAGGCGCCGATGGGAGAGTTGAAGCTGAACAGTTGCGGTTCGGGCTCAGGGTAGCCGATCCCGCAATTGCGGCACTCGAAGCGCTCGCTGAACCAGAGGTTCTCCTTTCCGTCCGCGGATTCGAACGTCACCTCGCGCACTTCACGGAATCCGATCTCGGTGGCTTCGACGACGCGGTCTCGGATGTCGGGACCGATCGAGAGGCGGTCGATCAGGACGTATACGGGCAGTGTGAAGTCGACGTCTAACAGCGATTCCGGCGTCGAAAATTCGAACAGCGTTCCGCCCTGGTAGAGCCGGTTGTAGCCCTTGGAACGGTAGTCGGTGAGGTGCGCCTTGACGGTGTCGGTCAGGCCTTTGGGCCGACGTCGGGGACCGGAAAGAGGGCGTACCAACGGGAGCGCTCAGGCAGGGCGAGCACTTGCGCGGCGACTTGGTCGACGGTGTCTTTGCGTACTTCTTCGCCGCAGTTCGAGCAGAAAGTGCGTCCGGTGCGCGCGAACAGCAGTCGAAGAAAGTCGTAGATCTCTGTCGCGGTTGCGACAGTCGAACGCGGGTTGCGCGTCGAGTTCTTCTGGCGGATGGCGACGGCGGGAGCCACGCCGACGATCTCGTCGACGTCGGGCTTCTCCATGCGCTCCAGGAACTGCCGCGCATAAGCGGACAGCGATTCGACGTAGCGGCGCTGGCCTTCCGCGTAGATCGTGTCGAAGACGAGCGAGGACTTCCCCGAACCGGATACACCGGTTACGACGATCAGTTGGTTATGCGGCAGGCGTAGGTCCACGCCCTTGAGGTTGTGGACCCGCGCGCCTTTGATCTCGAGAAAATCCTGGGACAAGGCGATTTGGCGCGGAAACCTTCATCCTAGCAATCCGCCGGTAGCCGCGGGCCGCGCGGCGATCCGAGTTTGGGGCGCCGCGCGACTTGCCATGCTTCGCCTGCTTAACGGCCGCGGCCTCGGCCTCCGCCGCCACCCTGGCCGGCCTGGGCGCCGCCCATGCCGCCGCCACGCTGCCCGTTGTTGACACCATATCCGGTTCCGTCGCGGGGACCCGTCTTCGCACGCGCCTGCGCCTGCTTGTCGGCTTTGCGTTGGGCCTTTTGGGCTTGCTTGGCCGCCTTCGCAGCTTCTTTGCGCTGCTTCTTGGCGAGCTTCGCGTCCTGCTTGTTCAGGCCCTTGCCGTCGGCCGGCTTGTGGATCTGGGCTTGCTGCCGCGCGCCCGCCTGCTGCTGTTGCGGACCGGCTTGTCCGAAGGCCATGCCGGCGAACGCCAGCGTTGCGGCGGTTGTCCAAATTGCGATTTGTCTCATGACATCCTCCTTGGCTACTTCTAGGAATTGGATCCCGAACAGCCACCCAAGGATGCGGACTGGGGCCCGGCTTAACGAGAGCTTTACCTTGAACGTCGGCTGATGGGGGAGGATGGATTTCGCATGGCGCGGCCCGCTCCCTCCGCCGCTATACTGACACTCAACATCATGCGCCTTTCGCCCCTCGTTCTCGTCTTTGCTCTGCCTCTCGCCGTCCGGGGCGACTTGATCGAGGATGCCAAAGATCTCGCCTTCGCCAAGAAGGTGGAAGAGGTGCGGGCTCTGGCCGAGGGTGCGCGCGCCTCGCGGGCATTCGACGATCCACAGTTGCTGCTGGCGCTCTCTTGGGCGGGCCGCGGCGCGGGCTTGGCTGGGGAGTGGTCTGTCGCCGAATCGTACGCGCGCGAAACCTACGACATCGCCTCTCGCGTGGCGGCAGAGAAAGGCGCAGACTCGTCCGCCGATTTGGCCACGGCGCTGGGCGCTGCGATCGAGGTCCTCGGCGGGGCCAAGCTAGCGGCCGATGGGCCGGATGCGGCCGTGGCCTACTGGAAAGGCGAGCGCGAAAAGTACCGTGGGACCTCAATCGAAAAGCGCATTCAGAAAAACGTCTTGAGCGCCTCGCTCGAGGGCACGCCGATGCCCAAGCTCGAGCCGGAGCGCTATCTGGGCAAGACCGCGCCGATGTCGACTGACGGCAAGGTGGCGGTCTACTACTTCTGGGCGCACTGGTGCCCCACATCCAAACGTCAACGGCCTCATCTGTTCAGCCTGCATGACCGCTACGCCGACAAGGGCGTGACCGTGGTCGGGCCAACCACGCTGTTCGGCTTCGCCAAGAAGCGCGACGAGAAGGTGACACCGGAGGAAGAGATCGCCTACGTCGAGGGCGCTTGGCAGGAAGAGTATCCGCTGCCGGATTGGATGTCGCGCCCGATGAGCAAGGACTTCTTTGCCGATTTCGGTGTTTCGACGACACCGACGATCGTCATCACGGACCGCAAAGGAGTGGTCAGGGTCTACCACCCGGGGCTGATGACGCTCGAAGAGCTGGAAGCGGCGGTCAAGCCGCTGCTGTGACCGCGCCGCGCGTCTCGGTTCTGGTCCCCGTCCGTAACGAAGAACGCCATCTCGAGGAGGCGCTCGCGTCACTGTTCACGCAGTCGGAGCAGCGCTTCGAGATTGTCGCAGTTGATGATGGGTCTTCCGATGGGACGCCGCAGATATTGGCCGACCATGCCGCCCGCGACTCCCGGCTGCAAGTACTGCGTCAGCCGCCGCGCGGCATCGTGGCCGCTTTGAACGCTGGGTTGGCAAGGGCTCGCGCTCCCTACCTGGCGCGCATGGACGCGGACGACATTGCGGCGCCGGAGCGCCTGGGCCTGCTTGCCGATGCGCTCGACGCAGACCCTTCGCTCGGCCTGGCCGCTTCGAAGGTTGAGTATTTGGGCGACCGTGCGGCGAATCGAGGCCTGGCGTTGTGGGTGGATTGGACGAACGGGCTACGGACGCCGGAAGACATAGCGCGCGAACGCTTCGTCGAGTCGCCGCTGGTACACCCGAGCGTGATGTTTCGACGCGAGGTGGTGGAGCGGCACGGCGGCTACCGCGAGGGCGACTTTCCGGAGGATTACGAGCTTTGGCTGCGCTGGCTCGAGGCGGGCGTGCGCATGAAGAAGGTCGACGCGCCGCTGCTGGTCTGGCGCGAACGCCCGGACCGCCTCACGAGGACGGACCCGCGCTACTCGACCGAGGCGTTTTTTCGGGCGAAGGCGCCGTATCTCTACCGCTGGCTCGGGGAGCGGAATCCGCACCATCCCCATGCCATCGTATGGGGCGCGGGCAGGGTGACGCGCCGCCGGTTGGCGCCTCTGCTCGCCGCAGGCCTACGCGTGCAAGCTTGGGTGGACATCGATCCGAAGAAGATTGGGTGGAAGGTCGACGGCATCCCGGTGATTGCGCCGCAGGACTTGCCGCCGCCCGGGGAGGCGTTCGTGTTGGCTGCCGTGGGCAAGCGTGGCGCGCGGGAGTTGATCGAAGCGGAGCTCAGGCGGCAGGGCTATCGAGTCGGCGTGGATTGCTTGTTCTGCGCCTGACCGCGCCATTACCGGCAGGGCTCTGTTACGCTGTGGCGTCGAAATGCGTGTTCTGGTTTTCGCCCTTGCTCTGCTGGCCGCCTGCGCTTCTCCGCCGGTTGAGAGGAAGCCGAACTTCATCGTCATCCTGACCGACGATCAGGGCTACGGCGACATCGGCGTGCATGGCAACTCGCACATCCGCACGCCGAATCTCGACCGGTTCGCGAGCCAAGCGGTTGAGCTCTCCCGTTTCTACGTGGAGCCCGTGTGCGCGCCAACGCGCGCGGCGCTGATGACGGGCCGCTACCACTACCGCACTGGCGTCATCCATACCTCGCGCGGCGGCGCGAAGATGCACGGTGACGAGACGACCATCGCAGAACGTTTGCGCGACGCGGGTTATCGCACTGGCATGTTCGGCAAGTGGCATTTGGGCGACAACTATCCGATGCGTCCCCATGACCAGGGATTTGAGCTTGCGCTCTGGCACAAATCTGGCGGCATCGGCCAGTCGCCGGACATCCCCAACAGCTACTTCGATCCGCATCTGTGGCGCAACGGCAAGCGCGAGCAGGCGCAGGGCTACTGCACGGACGTTTTCTTTCGCGAGGCGCTCAAGTTCGTCGAGGAGCACCGCGGGGAGCCCTTCTTCGTCTACCTGCCGACCAACGCGCCGCACACGCCGCTGGAAGTCGCCGACGAGCTTTGGAAGCCCTATGCCGACGCTGGTTTGGATGAGACCACGGCGCGGGTTTACGGCATGGTCGAAAACATCGACGAGAACGTGGGCCGGCTGCTCGGCAAGCTCGACGAGCTCGGCTTGGCGGAGAACACCTACGTCGTCTTCCTCTCCGACAACGGCCCGCAGCAGAAGCGCTATACGGCCGGGCTGCGCGGACGCAAGAGCATGAACTACGAAGGCGGCATCCGGGCGCTGAGCTTCTGGCGCGGCCCAGGGCTGCAGGCCAAGAAGACCGATCGCATCGCCGCGCACATCGACGTGGCGCCGACGCTGCTCGACTTGGCCGGCTTGCCCGCGGCCGACGGCCTGGACGGGCGCAGCCTCCGTCCCTTGCTCGAAGGCGAGCCGGAGCATTGGGAGCGCACGCATTTTAGCCAGGTCCACCGTGGCCTCGAAGTACGCCCCTACCAGAACACCGCGGTCAACACGGAGCGCTGGACGCTCGTGCTCGGGCCCGGGACGTTTGGTGACGAATCTTGGAGCTACGAAGGCGAGCCGCCGCTGGAGCTTTATGACGCACAAGCGGATCCGGGCGAGGAGCACGACGTGGCCGGCGATCAGCCCGATGTTGTGGCGGAGCTGAAAGGCCGCTACCAGCAGTGGTTCGCCGACGTGAAGAGCACACGCAACTTCACTCCCGGCGTCATTCATCTTGGCTCTCAGGAGGAGAATCCGGCGGTGCTTTGCCGCTACCAGGACGCCACCTTCGTCGACGGCCACGCAACGACTTGGCCGATCGAGATTGAGCGCGGAGGCCGATATCGGCTGCGGATCAACGAGGCGGAGGCGGCCGGCCAGTTGCACGTGCTTTGGCAGGGCGCTGAGCAGACGGCGCCGGGCGTCGAGGGCGAATTCGAGCTGGCGGCCGGCGCGGGGCCGATCGACATCTGGTTCCAGCCGCGGGCCGGCGAGCGCCCGGTTTACGACAAGAACGAGCCAAAGGGCGACGTGACGGTCGAGCGTTTGGACTAAACCGCAGGGCGGCGAAAGCTTCGGCGGTACACTCCTGTCATGCAAGTTTGGCCTCGACGTGCGCCCCTGCTCGCCTTGTTCGCGCTGGGGGTGGCGATCTCCGCGCAGACCAGCCGCGAAGCGATGCTGCTGGTGAACATTCACGACGCGGCGACCGGCGATCCGACGCCGGCGCGCGTCTGGCTGACGGACGCTCGTGGGGAAACGCCGGCGATCCTCGGCATCGATCAGCTTGCGGTGATGTGGGGCCGCTTCGATCGGCCCGAAGGTTATGCCTTGCAGCCGGACGGATCGTTCTATGCGGATGGGTCGTTCCAAGCGCGATTGCCGCCGGGCGACTACACGCTGCGCATCGAGAAGGGTTATGAGTACGAGCCCCGAAGCGAGACGATCGAGGCAAAAGCCGGCGCGCTACTCGAGCGGGACTATCGCCTCGACCGCTGGATCGACATGCCGGCGCGCGGTTGGTACTCCGCGGACGACCACATCCACATCCGCCGCTCTCCCCGCGAGAACGCCAAGATTCTGCGCTGGACCGCCGCCGAAGACATTCACGTCGGCAACCTGCTGCAGATGGGCGACTTCTGGAATTACGTCTACGGCCAATACTCCTTCGGCAACGCGGGCCGCTATCGCGAGGGTGACTACCTGCTCTCGCCCGGACAGGAGGAACCGCGAACGCCCGAGATCGGTCACACCATCTCGCTCGGAGCGAACGACTTCGTACGCTTCCAGGAGGACTACTATTCCTACGACCGGCTCTTCGATCGCGTGCATGAGCTGGGCGGCTTGAGCGGCTTTGCGCATCAGGGCATGTCGTTCCATGGCTATCGCGGCATGACGATGAACGTGTTGCGCGGCAAGGTAGACTTCCTCGAGTTGGTCCAGTTTTGCGTGGCGAACGGGCCGATCCACACCGAGCATTACTACCGCTTCCTCGACCTCGGGTTCCCTCTCACCGCGCTCGCCGGCTCGGACTTCCCCTGGTGCGGACGTGGTTCGCGCGACGGCCAGCGCTCGAGCCGCATCGGTGACGCGCGCTTCTATACCTACCTGGGCGGGGACGAATTTTCGTTCGAGAGCTGGTTCAGGGCGCTCAAAGCTGGCCGGACGTTCGCGACCACCGGCCCTGTCGTCGAGTTGACGGTGAACGGCATGCGGCCAGGCTCGACGGTCGAGGCCGGCAAGGGCGATGCGGTGCGCATCGTAGCGAAGGCTTACGGCGACGGCGAGCAGATTCCGTTGCAGGGGCTGGAGATCATCGGCCACGGCCGGACGTTGGCGAAGGCGAAGGCGTCCGATGCAGGGCAGTCAGCGAAGAACCTTGCGGTCGAGTTGGAGTTGCCGGTCGAGCATGGCCTTTGGATCGCAGCGCGCGCTGACGCTTTGCCGGGGCAACTTGCGCACACGACACCGGTCTACGTCAGTGTCGACGGGGGCGGCTTCCACAACCCGGCAACGGTAGGGCAAAACCTCGACCGCTGCGAGCAGGATTTGCAGGGCCTGGAGCAGGAGCTGCGCGAGCCCGGCGACCAACTCGACAGCCAGGCTTCGCGGCATGCGGCCGAGCTTCGCCGCCAGATTGCGGAAACGCGGGCAGTCCTCGCTTCCTTGCGCGAAAGACTTGCGCCTTGACCGGTGCGGTACGAAGGTTTTGTTGACGCTCCTCGGAGGCGGGACCTACAATACGAATCAGGAGCGTGTATGTTTGCACAGAACGCATTCACAGGGCCGCTCGGGTTCTTTTTGCCGAACCTGGGCGTCCAGGAGCTGCTGGTCATTCTCCTGATCGCAGTTCTGATCTTCGGGGGCAAGAAGATCCCGGAGGTCGCGAAGGGCCTCGGCCAAGGAATCCGTCAGTTCAAGGATTCCCTCAAAGAAGGCGAGGCGGATGAGTCGGCGAAGAAGTCGACTGAGGCCAAGAGCTCGACATAGACATCGAGCGGCGCAATTTTGCTCCGACGAACTCGTTTCGGAGAAAAGGCCCGACGAGCATAGACGCTTGTCGGGCCTTTTCAGTTCCCTAAATGCTCGCGAAGAGCTACTTCTTCGGCTTCGGCGGAACGATCTGATCCGAGACCGCCTTGGAGAGCCGGAACTTCACCACGGTCTTGGCCGGGATCTTGATGGCCTCGCCCGTCGCAGGATTGCGGCCGGTGCGGGCTTTGCGCTGGGATTTGACCAACCGTCCCAGCCCGGGGTAAACGAACTTACCGTTCTTCTTGGTCTGCGAGACCGCCAACTCGCCGAGGGAATCCAACAGGCCCTTTACGACCTTCTTGTTGACTTCCGATTGCTCGGCCAAATAGTTGATGATCTGCGTCTGGGTCATCGGGCCGGTGCTTGCTTTCGCGGCCTTCTTTGCTGCTTTCTTTGCCATGTTCCTCCTTGGCTTCCCGATCGGCTTGAAACGCCCGAAAGAGCGGGGCCGATTGAGAACGTTTCGACGCCAGAATGTTTCGTGCGTCCTTGCTCCAATCATGCGGAGGTTGCGAGGGCAAAGTCAATAGCGAAAGGGCTTGAAAGCCCCTTTTTTAGGGGGTTTCGTGAACTTTGTGACCTCGAAAGCCCCTCCAGGAGCCATTTTCGCGCATCTGATGCGCTCAGCGCCACTGTCTGAAGGCCACGAAACCCCTGCTAGAATGGGCTTTCAGCGCTCCCACGCATGTCTTCCGCAAAACCTATACGCGTCATCGGCGGAGGTCTCGCCGGACCTGAGGCCGCTTGGCAAATTGCACGCGCCGGGCTACCGGTCACCTTGCAGGAGATGCGCCCGGGCAAGCGCACTCCGGCGCACCAAACGGACGCTTTGGGCGAGCTCGTTTGCAGCAATTCGCTCAAGAGTGAGAAGGAGAGCAGCGCGCCTTGGACGCTCAAGCAAGAGCTGCGGCGGATGGGCTCCCTCTCCATGCGGATCGCGGCGGAATCGCGCGTGCCGGCCGGTCATGCCTTGACGGTGGACCGCGAGCTGTTCGCCGAGCGCATGCAGGCGGCGATCGAGGCCGAACCGCTGATCGAGCTGCGCCGCGAGGAGGCGACCTCGCTGCCGGAGAACGGCGAGGAGATCGTCGTCGTCGCGTCGGGTCCACTCACGAGCGACCCGCTGGCGGAGGCGATCGGCAAGCTGACGGGCAGCGAGCGGCTTTTCTTCTTCGACGCGATCAGCCCGATCGTCGACGCGGAGACGATCGACATGTCGGTCGCCTACAAGGCTTCGCGGTGGGGCGCCTCGATCGACGGTAGCGACGACTACATCAACTGTCCCTTCGAGCGCGACCAGGCGTTCTACGCCGCGCTGACCGAGCCGGAGCAGCACCACACCCACGATTGGGACAACCCGAACTACCGAGGTTGTTTGCCGATCGAGGAGATCGCCGCGCCGCGGGCCAGACACGCTACGCTTCGGCCCCATGAAGCCGGTCGGGCTTCATGACCCGCGCACGGGCAAAGGCACAGCCTATGCGGTTGTCCAGTTGCGGCAGGAGACGCTGCGTGCGGACTCTATAACGCTAATCTCAACCAGAACCACATCAAATACGGCGAGCAGCAGCGCGTCTGCGCCAGTTCCCGGCCTGGAGAAGGCCGAGTTTCTCCGCTACGGGCAGGTCCATCGCAACACCTACATCAACGCGCCGGCGCTGCTCGCGCCGACGTTGCAACTCAAGTCTCACCCGCATCCTGTTTGCAGGGCAGATCTCCAGCATCCGAGGGTTACGTGGAATTCGATGTCGACTGGGCTGATGGCGGGCTGGAACGCGGCGCGGTTGGCGCGCGGCGAAGAGCCGCTGACGTGGCCGCGTGCGAGCGCGCGCCGGGTCGCTGTTGCACTACATCTCCAGCGCGACCGGATACCGCTACCGGCAAACATCACCTTCGACCTGCTGCCGTCTCTCCGAGCCGGAGGAGGCGCGCAAGTACAAGCGCGACCGCAAGAGCCGCCGGAGCGCGGCAGTGCGAGCTAGCGCTCAAGAAGGCGCTCGACCTTCCTGGAGGAGCATGCCGCGATCGCCGCGTGAGGCGGCGCGGCCTCGAAGGCCTCCACGCAGTCCAGCGCTACCTCGATTCGTTGCGGCGCAGGATGCGTCGCCGCGAACAGTTGAAGCCTACCGGCTGGATCTCGAGCAGTTTGTCGGCTACTTCGGCCCACCAGGGTCGCCTCCGCCTGTGTTGACGCCGTGGTAACCAGCCGTCCGCGAATGGATGAGCGATCGCTTCGCGAATGGCGCGAAGAAGACCACCGTGGCGCGCAATTTGGCGGCGGTGCGTTTTCCAGTTCTTGGTGCGCGAGCGCCTCGGCCTTAATCCGGCCAAGCTCGTCTCTGCTTGAAGCTGCCCAAACGCGCCACGCGTGTGCCGACGCCGGAGGAGATGAACCGGCTGGTCAGCAGCGTGACCCCAAGCAAGGAGACAAAGATCGCTTTCCGGATAAAGTTGTCCGAGATCGCGCGATCTTCGAATTGCTCTATGGCTGTGGTCTGCGGCTGGCGGAGCTCGAAGGATTGAACCTTCAGGATTTTGATTGGCGCGAGCGCTGGATTCGCGTGCGCGGCAAGGGACGCAAGGAGCGCGAGGTCCCGTTTGGCGGCAAGGCGGCGGAGGCCTCGCGCGGTATCTCGAAGTCCGCGAAAGCGCTGCCGCCGAGCCACGAAGAGCCGGCGTTGCTGCTGCACCACTGGGGCGGCAAGCTACGGCGGCTGACGGCGCGGTCGATCGAGCGCATCATCAAGCGCTACGCGATGGCGCTGTCAGGAGACTCGTCGATGCACCCGCACACCCTGCAGCATGCGTTCGCGACATTTGCTGGGTGAGGGCGCGGATGAGGGCGATCCAGGAATTGTTGGGCCACGCGAACCTGTCGACGACGCGAAGTATACGCAGCTGTCGCTCGAGCAGTTGATGGCAGTTTACGACCAGGCGCACCCGAAGGCGTGAGGCTATGCCTTCAGGAGATCGTCCGGTGTGGCGTTCTCCTGCTGACGGCCTCGATCAGCTTGCGACTACCGTCCCGTGCGATCTCGAGCGTCTCTTCCACAGTCGCGCCCTGCGCAACCAATCCCGGCAATTCGTCAGACGTGGCGGGTAACGCCCTCGGGGAGACGTTCGACCGAAATGCGAATGGCGTGTTCCAATGCCTAGCGCTGATGTACACCACAGGGTTTTCTACTCCGCCCGCTGCAACGCCAGGCCAGAGCGCCTTGGGTGATCAGCTGCAGCAAGCCTGCTCGTCGACCAAATAGTGAATCGGTAGGATCGCCGGACCCGTTTGCGCCCAGGTTTTGGCACGTGTTCCCCGTCCGGTACGGCACGCGAGCTTCGGGGCCTGCGGCCAGCCGTTGGCCAGGCTTGAGCAGCATCAAGTCGCCGAGCATAGCGAACTCGCTGCCCTTGCCTTGCCCAAGCCAGCGCCATAGCGACACCCCATTGCGTGGAGACGGCCTGCGGCGGTTGTAGGTTTCCGCTCCGAAATTCCGTCATCCACGCGGCCACGCGGGCCGACGATGTCGCCCGTGGATTCGTAGAGCTGGTCGTCGCTGCTCGATCCAGCTCTTGCCCTTCCAAGACCGCACCGTGCCGAGCCAGCCGTCGTCGTTGCACTGCGCTTCGATCTCGAGCCGGTTGCGCGGCTGGGAATGGCGTGCGTTCGGTGGTGGATGGCCAGCTTCACGCCGTCGGTTTGCTTCTGGGCTTCGACCTCGACGCGGCCGACGACGTCGACGTTCGTCGTCTCGCCTGTTGACGGGTCGCTTGCGCGACCAGCGCAGCGCGGCGTATTCGAGCAGATGCGGTTTCGCCGCTCGGTTCCGGGCTGGTTAGCGCGCAGATAGCCCTCCACGCCGACGACCGACGCCGGTAGAGGCGTCGCGCCAAGCAAGAACAGCCGTCCCGCAGCCGCAAGCGCCGCTGCGCCGCCGGCCAGGCTGAACACACGTCGCGTCGGGTCAGCGCCTTCATGCGGACAATCCCCTCCCCAGCGACGATGGATTCGTGCCAAGCGCGCGACTGGCTCAGCCGCCGGACCGCAGATTTCGCCGATGCGGTGCCTCCAGCCGCCGAGACTTTGCCAAGATGCGGCGCGATCTTGCGGCCGCGAACATGTTCGCGCAGCTTCGCCGCCGGGCCTTGCTGCGACGCATGCTCAGGAGACGCGGCAAGGTTCCGCATCTCCCACAGGTCTTCTTGCATGTCGAACATGCGCGTGGGCTCGCTTGGGTAAAAGATCGCTTTGTAGCGCGCGTTGCACACCGGCCGAGTGGTCGGTCTCGCCGAAGACGTGGTCGCGCCAAGGGACCTTCTTGCCCTCCAGCAAGGGGCGCAGCGAGCGCGACATCGGCGTCGGGCAGCGCCGGCGCGCCTGCATAGTCACAAATAGTGGCAGGAAGGTCGAGGCTCGACACAATCGTCGCTTTGTCTATACGGCCTTTGTTGGACCGGATGGGCGCCGGGCTTCACCGATTGTCGGCACGCGCCTGACTCGTCTTCCAGGAAGTTCTTGAGCACGCGCCCGTGGTGGCCCATTCCCTCGCCGTGGTCGGAGGCAAAGACAAACAGCGTGTTGTCCGCGAAGCGTGAGCGCGCGCGAGAGCGTGTAGACCAGCCCCACGTGGGCGTCCGCCATCTCCGTCTGGCGGTAGCAGGAGTAAATGTAATAGCGCCAGTCGAGCTCGCTCCAGCCGCCGACGCGCTTGCGTTTACTCGCCGGAAAGCCATGGCAGCTTCGGATCGAAGTTCGGCGGCAAGGGCGGCAGCTTGCTCTCGATTTCGGACGCGAAGCCGAACTTGCCCCACCCCGCCGTTGGCGCCGCAGGTGTAGCAGCAGTCGTGCGGGTTGAGGAATCCGACAGAGAGGAAGAACGGCTCGTCGCTGGTCCGGTTGCGCAGGAAGGCGGCTGCGGCCTGACACGTCTCCGTCGCCGATCTCGCCCATGCCCAGGCGGGGGTGTAGCAGGTCGAAGCTCTCGCGAACATCGCGCGCCGGGATATGCCACTTGCCGGAATAGGCCGTGTGATAGCCGCCATGCTTGCGCAGCCACTGGCCCAGGTCGGGCATCTGCGGGTCAATGGGCGCGGCGTTGATCAGCACGCCATGTTCGAGCGGGGTTCGTCCCGTGGGCCAGCTCGAGCGTGCCGGGCGTAGCGAACTGGGCTGGGCGGCGTAGGCTTGCCGGAAGGCTACGCCATCGCGCGCGATGCGGTCCATGGCAGGCGTCTCGGCCAGCGGTTGCCGAACGCGCTCATGGCGTCGGGGTGCATCTGGTCCACGTGGACGAAGACGATGTTCGTCATGCGGGGCTGATTGTAGCGGAATTGTCTGCGCTACTCGACCTTGCGCGCAAGGTGACGGCAAAGTCCTCGGTGTACGGCGGCGGAGCAAGCCCGGCGCTGGGCCTCAGGTGATCGAGCATCTGCGGTGTCAACTCGGCGGTGCTCTTGGGATCGGCCCAGGTGACGGCGTAGACGCCTGCCGGCAGGTTGAGTGTCAGCGTGGCGTCGCGGTGCAGTGTCCTGGCGACCTGGTAGCGCGGCAACCTTGGCGACGATGCGACCGTGATGGGCGTAGACGGCGTAGAAAGTGCCAGGAGCGGAGAGCGCTCGCGCGGACGCGCCTTCCGGAGCCTTTGCGATGACGGTTGAATCAGCCATCGTGACGAAAGGCATCGCGTCGAAGCGCACCAAGAGCCCAACTGCCGCCGCAGCAACTCGCTTGCCGCCGCCGAGCGTGACCGCCGTGTAGCGCAGGTCTCCCGCCTCGTGCCCGACAGCGAACGAATAGTCCAGGTTGTTGTACGGCACCCGCCGGCCATCAGGAAATCCCATCCTTGAATGCGGTAAGTCGAATCGGCCTGACCGTCGAAGCCTGTTTCGTTCATCCCGATGGCTACGTTCAGGCCATAGTTCATCGCAACCGCATCAGGTGGGCGCGTGTAGTGAAAGTTGTAGAGCGAGACGAGTGGATTCGGATTTTCGACCGTCTTCGAGCCGTTGGCGTAGTTCTGCGAGATGAGATGCGGGGCCGGGCCTTCGCGGTCCGCCTCGGCGATGACGGCGGCTATCTGGCGCTGCCAATCATCGGAGACCAAATCGCGGATGTAGGGCTCGTTGCAGATCTCAAAGTAGAGGTTCGGCGTCGCGTGCAACTCCGAGACGATCTTGCGCGCCACCGCCTTCTGAGCCTCCACGAGCGGCGCCGATTTGAGCGTCAACGCATCGACGCGATCCACATCGCCCACACCGTTCACGTTGTTGGCGGCGTTGAACGGGCTCACCTTCCACATCGTGTCGTTGTAGTAAGGGCAAAACAGTGTGAGCTCGACGACAATGCCGCGCTGCTCGGCTTCCTTCATCAACTCATGCAGCCGCGCGAAGTAAGCCGGGTCCCAGCGCGTGAGGTCGAACTTTGCACCGCCGTCGGCCGCGCCTGGCGTTTCGCTACGCGCCCACGGGCCGAGGAATCGGCCCTGCGCCGGCGCAAGAGTGTTGTCGCCGATGTTGAAGTTGCCGGGGACCTCGAAGTAGGTTCCTGCGAAGACACGCGTGTGGTTCAGGCCTCGGATCTCGAGCTCAGCGAAATAAGTCTTGAAGTCGAAGTCCGAGTTGAGCAGCGCTCCGTAGTGCTCGCCCGAGGTGACGAGCACTGTCGGCTTGCGCTTGTACTCGAAGTAGTGCGGGTTCTCGGGGTGCAACCGTAATGGCGGAACAGGCTCAGGTTCGGCCTCGGCTTGCGGCGGCGCTTCGGGCGTCGAAGTCCCCGAGCAGCCCAGCAACAAGGCGGCCGGAGAAAGCAAAAATGCGCGGCGCGACGACATGCCTCAACCGCGGGAAACGTCCAGATGCAGGGAAGTCTTCATCTTCGAGCGAACGCCGGATCCGCGGAACGAGCCAGTGACGGCTGCGGCCCCCGCTGGCGTTGGAGCGGCGGCCACGGCGATGTGTGAGTCCGCTACGGCGAGCCCGAGCGTCGGGTCGTAGCCGATCCAGCCCGCGCCGGGCAGAAAGACCTCAGCCCAGGCGTGCAGGCGACGATGCCGCGTATCCGGGTAACCGGAATGATAGCCGCTCACAAAGCGTGCCGCCAGCCCGACCACGCGGGCGCACTCGACGAACAGGAGCGCCACGTCTCGGCAAGACACCTCGCGGCGTTGCAGCGTCTCGTCCGGCTCCAGTGCGCCGCCTTCTTCGCGGACAACGATACGAAACTCCTCGTAAATGCGCTGGTTGAGGCCGTGGAGAAAGCGCAGTGTTTCTCCGCGAGCCGCTTCCATCACGTCCTGTGTGTACGTGGACGCCGCGACGATCTTGCCGGGACCGTGTGCACAGAAACGGGCCAGGGCGTCCATGTCCGCTTGGGGGTACACGAGGGGAATCATGTAATCCTCCTCGCGCTCGAGCAAGAATTCGAAGGGATTGGATCGCATGGTTCTCGCCAGAAAGCGGCTTTGGATGACGAGGTCCTGTGTGGTCCCGTCGAACCAGACCTTGACGACCGAGTTGCCCTCGGCGTCCAGGTACTGCGAGAGACCGGTCGGCTCGGGCGAGACATCCATGCGGAAGTCCGTCAGGCGTTGATTGGGGTCGGAGCGCGGCGTCAGGCGAATGATCTGCGGCTCGAGGAAGACCGGACGATCATAGTGGTACTGCGTGACGTGGTGCACGCGGAAGATCACGCGGTCATTCCTTTCATCTCCGGAGGCGATGCGGCCAAGAGACCTGATTCTAACAGGGCGTTCGAAACTGCTGTTGCGTAGAGGTCGCTACTTCGGGATGGTTGCGAGCAGCTTGGACCAGTCGAGCCACTCTTCCTTGCCGTTGATCCATTTGTCGAACCAAGCCAGCTCGGCCTCCATCTTCACGAGCTCGTAGCGCGGATTGGTCAAGCCGTGCCCTTGGCCAGGGAATTCGATGTATTCGACCGGCACGCCCAAATTTTTGAGGCTCATGTAGAGCTCTCGGCTCTGCGGTGCGGGCACGCGCGGGTCCGCTGTGCCGCAAAGGATGAGCGTCGGCGTCTTGGCGTTCTCGATATAGGCGATGGGCGAGACTTCGAGATAGTGTTCGCGGTTTTCATAGGGCTTTCCCAAAAGTAGAACTCGCGATTGATCTGCATGTCGCTTTGGGCCCACATCGAGAGCCAGTTCACCGCGCCGGCGCCGGTCGAGATCGCCTTGAAGCGGTTGGTGTGAGTAAGCGCCCAGTTGGACCAGTGGCCGCCGGCGCTCCAGCCCATGTGTCCTAATTTGTCCGGGTCTGCCAATCCGCGCTCGATCAGGGCGTCGACGCCGCTCATGATGTCGTCAAACCCTGGCGGAAGTAGTCGCCCGCGATCGCGCGGCGAAAGTCCTCGCCATAGCCCGAGCTACCGCGGTAATTGGGTTGGAAGACCATATATCCGCGCCCCGCCCAGACGTGGGCGTAGGTCGACCAGGAGCCGGAGAACGAGTTCGTCGAGGTGCCGGCGGGCCCGCCGTGGACCTGCACGATGAGGGGGTAGCGGCGGCCTTCTTCGTAGCCAACGGGTTTGACCAGGACGCCTTCCACCTGTTTGCCGTCGGAGCTCGTCCAGCGGAATGGCTCGTACTCGCCGAGCGCGAACTCTTCCAGCTTTTCTGCCGTAGCGGTGAGCTTGACCCAGCGCGAGGCGTCGCCGGGTGCGTCCCAATTGGCGGCGTAGAGCTCGGTGGGTTCAGCGGGCGTGGTGCGGCGGACCAGCAGCGCGCCGCTTTCGCGGTCGTGGCTGAGGGTGAGTACTTGGTCGCCTGAGCTCAGCGGTTCCGGGTCCGCGCCATCGAGCGGCAGGCGATAGAGCTGACGGTTGAGCCCGACAGTTGCTGTGAAGAGGATCGAGCGGCCGTTGCGCGCCCAGGCGTCAACGGCTGCATCGTAGGGCCAGTTTGCAGCAAGTTCGCGCGTCTCGCCGGAAGGCAGACGGGTCAAGAATACCCGCTGCGCGCGGTATTGCTCCCCTTCCTCCGGGCCGCTGTAGGCCAACCAGCGTCCGTCGGGAGAAAACGTGATGTCCCCTTCGTTCTGGTTGTTGTTGGTCAGGCGTGTGATCTTGCCTTCGTTCAGAGCGAGTAGGTGCAGCTCTTGGTCCCATTCGGTGGAATAGCGGTCACGCGGCGTCATGTCGAGCGCCCAGAACTTGCCGTCCGGGGCCGGCGCCATGGTGTCGAGAGCCCACTCGCCAAGCTGTGCCACCTCATGTATTTGTCCTGATGCGGCTTCAGCGAAGCGAAGGACGCGAGGCCCCTTCTCTTCGTCATTCACGCGTACGTTGAAGCCTCTTTCTCCGCGAATTCGGTTGACGGTCTCGTCCTCGACCGGCGAGGAGTAGAGCACGCCGCTCGAGTCGGGATGCCATTTCCAGACGAGCACGCCGTAGGGCCCATCGGTGAGCTGGCGCGGCTCGGTTTCAGGGTCGCGCAAGTCGAGTACCTTGAGCACGCGGGCGGCGGCCGGGCCAGTCCTATAGACCAGCCATCGGCCGTCTTCGCTCGGCTCGAAGTCGCGCACGTCATCCTTCTCGTTGGTCAGCTTCACCGCTTCGCCCCCATCGACCGGCATGCGGTAGAGCTGCTTCTTCGAGCCGTCGCGGTCGGAGAGGTAGAAGAATGCCGACGAATCCTTCGCCCAATCGAGCGAGAGCTCATCATGGTCGAGCCCGAAGGTCATTTGTCTGGACGCGCCGCCCGACATCGGCGCCAAGAACAGGTTGGTGGTGCGCTTACCCTTCTTCCAGTCGAGCTCGGACTTGGCGTACAGCAACCACTCGGCATCGGGAGAGACCGCAGTCGCGCCCAGGGTTTCCAGTTGCAGCAGGTCGAGCGGCTCGAGCGGTCGCTTCTGCGCCAAGCCGAGAGAAGCAAACAGCAAGAGGGCGATGAGAAATGGCATAGCGAATCCCTCGAATCATTCCGCGTCGAGGTTTCGAAGTCAAGAAAGGGTCCCCGCAATTTGACGGCGCCTATTCAGATCGCCGACACTGTTGCTGCGGCGAACATTCACCCCTCCACGTCTCGAGCGGTCGCTTGCCGGCGCCCCGTCCGCGCATCACTTGGGCGCGGAGCGCCCGGAAATCCTCGCCGTGAAAGGAGGGTGTGTGCGCTTTGATTCCTACCAGACAGAAGGCTTTTACGATGAAATGTTCGACGCGGTCGGTAGCCCTCGCGTCGAAGCGGAGCCTTTAGTCGAGCGCATCCAATCCCTGCCCGAAGGCGAATTGCGACGCCGTCACCAAGCCGCTGAACGCGCCTTGATGCGTTTGGGCATCACCTTCAACGTTTACGGCGACGGTGAAGGAACCGAACGCATTTTCCCGTTTGACATCGTGCCGCGCATCGTTCCCTGGGAGGAGTGGGAGCGCCTCGAGCGCGGCCTAGCCCAGCGCATCCGTGCGCTGAACATGTTCATCGACGACCTCTACCACGACCAGAAAGTGGTGAAGGACGGCGTCGTGCCCGCGGAGTTGATCGAGTCCTGTACTTCGTTTCGGCCGCAGTGCGTGGGCTTGAATCCGCCAGGCGGCATCTGGTGTCACATCACCGGCACGGACCTCGTGCGCAGCGACGACGGAAACATTTACGTGCTCGAAGACAACCTACGTTGTCCCTCCGGCGTTTCCTACGTCATCGAGAACCGCTCGGTGATGAAGGAGACTTTTCCTATGGTGTTCTCCGGCCTGGGAGTGCGCCGCGTGGAGGACTACGCCGAACGGCTGCTCGCGACGATTGAGTCCGTAGCGCCGCCGCACGCCAGCCGGCCCACCATCGTGGTGCTCACGCCTGGGGTTTACAACTCCGCCTATTTCGAGCATTCCTTCCTGGCGAAGGAGATGGGCGTCGAATTGGTGGAAGGACGCGACTTGGCCGTCGTGGACGGCTACGTTTGCATGCGCACCACCAAGGGCTTCGAGCGCGTGGATGCCATCTACCGCCGCCTTGACGACGACTTCCTCGACCCGCTGGCCTTCCGCAAAGACTCGATGTTGGGCGTACCCGGCATCATGGATGTCTACCGCCAAGGCCGCGTGACGCTGGTCAATGCGCCGGGCACGGGCGTGGCGGACGACAAGGTCATCTACTCGTACGTTCCGAAGATCATCCAGTACTACCTTGACCAGGAAGCAATCATTCCGAACGTGCCAACCTATCTGTGCTGGATCGAAGAGGACCGCAACTACGTTCTCGACCACTTGGCCGAGCTTGTTGTGAAGCCCGCGAACGAGTCCGGCGGCTACGGCATGATGGTTGGTCCGCACGCAACGAAAGAAACGCACGAGGAGTTCCGCCGCCGCATCCTCGACAAGCCGCGCAACTACATCGCCCAGCCCACGCTTTCGCTCTCGCGCGTCCCCACGTTGATCGGCGACGCTTTCGAAGGACGCCACGTCGATCTCAGGCCATATATCCTTTACGGCGCCGACGAAATTTTCGTGTTGCCCGGTGGCTTGACCCGCGTGGCTCTGCGCAAGGGTTCGCTGGTGGTCAACTCCTCCCAAGGCGGGGGCAGCAAGGACACGTGGGTGCTCTCTCCACCCAACGGCCAATGGCAGTCGCAGTCGCAAAACGGGGGTGGGGATGCTTAGCCGGGTGGCCGAGTCGATCTACTGGCTCAACCGCTACATCGAGCGCGCCGAGAACGTAGCGCGCTTGGTGGACGTCAACCTGCACCTGCTTCTCGATCTGCCGGAGATGTTCGAAGGCCAATGGGATGCACTGGTCCACGTCTCGGGCGACTACGAAGATTTCAAGGAGAGGCACGGCGAGGCAAACCAGTCGTCGGTCATCGAGTTTCTGACCTTTGACCGCGAGAATCCGAGCTCGATCCTGTCGAGCGTGATGGCCGCGCGCGAGAACGCCCGCTCCACGCGCGAGAGCATCACGTCGGAAACAGGGGAGGCGATCAACGAGGTCTACCTCTCCATCACGGCGCCGGGCGCGAAGGACCAAGCGATCCAGAATCCGCACGAGTTCTTCCGTGGCGTTCGGCGTGCGAGTCACTTGGTGGAAGGGGCGAACAGCGAGACCAGCTCGCGCAACGAAGGCTGGCACTTCGCGCGCATGGGGCGTTCGATCGAGCGTGCGGACAAGACAACGCGCATTCTCGACATCAAGTACTTCCTGCTGCTGCCGGACATTTCGCACGTCGGCACCGCGGTGGACGACATCCACTGGGGCGCGGTTCTACGCTCGGCGGGCGCGTTTGAGATGTACCGCAAGGCCTACGGCAAAGTAACCGCGAACAGTATCGTGCGCTTCTTGCTGCTCGACGCCCAGTTCCCACGGTCGGTCCGCCATTGCCTCACGCGCATGGACAAATCGCTGCACATGGTGACCGGCACGCCTGAGCGTAGCTACAGCAACTCGGCTGAGAGACGGTTGGGGCAGTTCTTGTCCGAGCTCGAGTACGCGGATGAACGTGACATCATGCGCCAAGGTCTGCACGAGTATCTGGACATGCTGCAGACGCGGATCAACGAAGTGGGCGATGCGCTCCATGAGACGTTCTTCGCACTCAAGCCGGTAACTGAGGCCGCTGCCGGGTAGACTGGCCCTTCGCGCTCGCCGCGGCGCCTGTGTTAGAGTCCGTCGAAGGCGCGCCCGCCGTGCACCATGCCCCAGGCCCCTGAGCGAACCCAAGACCGTATGCGCGCCGAGTGGGACGCGCGCGCGCGCGAAAACGCCTACCACTACGTTGCTAGCGGAAACGAAACCTGGACGAAGGAGGAGTTTCTGCAGTCCGGCCGAGAGTCGGTGAAGGCGTTCGTCGTCGACGACATCGACCGGCTCTGCGGCGGCCGCGATCCCAAGCAGTTGCGGGCGCTCGAGATCGGATGCGGCGCGGGACGCATGACCGCCGCGCTGGCCGACGTGTTCGGCGAGGTCCACGGGCTGGACGTAAGTCCCGTGATGCTGGAGCGCGCCGCTGAGCTGACGGCCGGCCTTGGCAACGTTCGACTGCATTTGGGAGACGGGGCGACGCTTCCCCCGAT
>JAWKHJ010000014.1:0-187194 GCA_041394905.1 Bryobacterales bacterium
GCCCTTGGTGTCGCGACCCTTCTCTTGGCCGATCACCATGACCGGCGCACCGCGAAAGGAGGCAAACCCCGCCGCGATCGAACAATCGTCGCCATAGCAGCGGTCGCCGTGGATTGGGTCGAACGATTCGAAGAGCCGTTCGATGTAATCGACTGCGTGCGGCCTTTCGGCATGGCGCGCCAGTAGAACGCGATCCCAAGCCGCCCGTCCGCTGGTCTCAGACACAGCCAGATCCGGAGCTGATTCCGCAACCGGAGCTGCAGCGGCCGCTTCGGGCCGAGCGGGCTCGGTTTCGGCCGGGCTCTCGGTCTGCTCCTGATCCGTCTGCTCTTCTGTCTGGCCGGATTTCGTTTCGTTCACTCCCAGCAACTCCTCGAGCTGACGCTGCTGGTCGGCTAGCTTGTCCGAGTTGCTCATGCGCGCTCCACCCGCGCACGGAAATTAGCCCTGCGCGGTGATTTCGACGCTGCCCTTGCCGCAGATTTGTTCAGCTGCGGCGCGAAACTCGCGATCGGCTCGGACACGGTCGGCAAGATCATAGGATACAAGGAAATCCTTCTTGCGCAGAAGCCGCAGCCGGACGTCGGTGTCCCCTGGCTTACGTTCAAACAACTCCCGCAGCTTCTGTGCAACGTCCCCCGCCTCTCCTGAGCCGTTCTGGAGCCGGACTGTTACGGAGATCTGCAAAGGCAGCTTCACGCGCGCGTTGTCGAGAGAGACGATCTCCTGCACAGAGATCTTCGGGGGCGAAGACTCATCGACCCGCACCTGGCCCCGCAAGAGAACCGGCGCGTCCGGGACCAAATCCGCCCCGAGCTGCTCGTACTGGTTGGCGAAGACCAGCAGCTCGGTCGAGCCCTTGAGGTCTTCGAGCACCGCCGCCGCCCACGGCCTGCCCTCGCGGTTGCGTTTGCGCTGGATGCCGGTCAGAATGCCGCACATCGCGACCGAAGCGTTCGGCTCCTTGTCCGCGAGCGTCGCCGAGTCCGCCGTCGACAGCTCGCTGACCTTGTCGCGGTACTCCTCGAGCGGGTGCCCGGTCACGTAGAAGCCGAGCATCTCCTTCTCGCCCGCCAGCAGCGTCTTCTTGTCCATCGGCGGCACGCTCGGCAGCCGCGCCTCCGGCGCCTCCTCGTCTTCCTCGGGCATCGCCGCGAACAGCCCGCCCTGGCCGATCGCGCGATCGCGCGCCTGCTTCTGCCCGGTTTCGATCGCGCTGTCGAGCCCGGCGGTGAGCTGCGCGCGATGGCCGCCGAGAGAATCGAGCGCCCCGGCCTTGATGGCGCTCTCGAGCATGCGCTTGTTGATCTTCTGCCAGTCGACATCCTCGCAGAACTCGAACAGCGACTTGAACCCCCGCCCGAGCCGCTCGCGCGCCTCGATCACGGCTTCGACCGCACCGCGGCCCACGTTCTTGATCGCACCGAGCCCGAAGCGGATCGCATCGCCCGAAGGCGTGAAGTCCCAGTAGGAGGAGTTCACATCCGGCGGCAGCACCTCGATGTTCATGTCGCGGCACTCGTTGATGTAGCGCACGACCTTGTCGGTGTTGCCGGCTTCCGAGCTCAGCAGCGCCGCCATGAAATAGACCGGATAGTGCGCCTTCAGGTACGCCGTACAGTAAGCGACGAAGCCGTACGCCGCCGAGTGCGACTTGTTGAAACCGTAGCCGGCGAACTGCTCCATCAGGTCGAACAGCTTCTCGGCCTTCTTCTTGTCGTAGTTTCTCTCCGCGGCGCCGCCCATGAACTTGGCGCGCTGCTCGTTCATGATCTCGATCTTCTTCTTGCCCATCGCGCGGCGCAGCATGTCCGCTTCGCCGAGCGAGTAGCCCGCCACCAGGTTGGCGATCTGCATCACTTGCTCCTGGTAGAGGATGACCCCGTAGGTCTCTTCGAGAATCTGTTTGAGCTGCGGAAAGATGTAAGTAACGGGCTTGCGGCCGTGCTTGCGCTCGATGAAGTCCGTCACCATGCCGCCCTGGATCGGGCCTGGGCGGTAGAGCGCGTTCAACGCGCAAAGGTCCTCGAGCCGCTCCGGGATGTAGCGGATCAGGATGTCGCGCATGCCCGGCGACTCAAACTGGAACACGCCCGAGGTCAATCCCTTGGCGAGCAGCTCGTAGGTCGGCTTGTCGTCGAGCGGCAAGTCCTCGAGCTTTAAGTCCTCGCCCTTCTCCTTCTTGATCCAACCCAGCGCATTGTCGAGGACGGTCAGGGTCGTCAGACCCAGAAAGTCCATCTTCAAAAGACCCAGGTAGTCCAGGCCTTTCATGTCGTACTGGGTGACAATTTCGTCCTTGTTCGTCTTGTAGAGCGGGACGAGATTTCTGAGAGGCTCGGGCGCGATCACCACGCCTGCCGCGTGTACGGACGGGTTGCGCGCTACGCCCTCGAGCCGGCGCGCCGTCTCGATCAGCTTGCGCACCTGCGGGTCGGCCCGCATCGCTTCCTTGAACTTGGGCTCCTGCTCGATCGCCTCGTCGAGCTTGATGTTGAGCACCGGCGGCACCATCTTGGTGAGCTTGTCGACTTCCCCGAAAGGCATGTCCATCACGCGGCCCACGTCTTTGATGGCGGCCTTGGTGGCCATCGTGTTGAAGGTGATGATCTGCGCGACCTGCTCGCGGCCGTAGTGCTCGGTGACGTACTGGATCACCTCGCCGCGGCGGTTCATGCAGAAGTCGATGTCGATGTCAGGCATCGACACGCGTTCGGGGTTCAAGAACCGCTCGAACAGCAAGCTGTACTGCAACGGATCGATGTCGGTGATCTCCATCGCATACGCGACGAGCGATCCGGCCGCCGATCCGCGGCCCGGCCCGACGGGAATCTTCTTCGACTTGGCGTAGCGGATGAAGTCCCAGACGATCAGGAAGTAGCCCGAGAACTTCATCTGCTGGATCGTGCGAATCTCGTGATCCAGCCGTTCGTAATATTCCTTCGGGTCGTGCCGCAGCAGGCCCTTTCCGGCGAGGTAGTCCAGGTGCGCGCGGCGTTTTTCGAGGCCCTGCCGCGCGACGTACTCGAAGTACGTGTCGATCGAGTGCTCAGGCGGAACTTGGAACTCAGGGAAGGGGTTCGAGACCGGCGCGATCTTCAGATTGCACTGCTCGGCGATCTCCCACGTGCGGTTGAGCGGACCCTCGTCGCCGCCCAACACTTCAAGCATCTCGTCGCGCGTCTTGAGGTAGAACTCCGTCGTATCGAACCGCATGCGGTTCGGGTCCGACAGCGTTTTTCCGGTTTGTACGCACAGCAGCGCTTCGTGCGCCGGCGCGTCTTCTTTGGTCAGGTAATGCGCGTCATTGGTCGCAACGAGCGGAATGCCGCTCTCGGCCGACAGGCGGTGCAGGGCCGGGATGAGCTTCTTGTCGAGATCGAGCCCATGGTCCTGGATCTCGAGGAAGAAGTTCCCCTTGCCGAAGATGTCGTGGTAGTCGTAGGCGAGCTTGCGGCCGGCCTCGTAGTCCTCCTTCTCGACGATCGCCTCGGCCACGTCCCCGGCCAGGCAGGCCGAGGTGCAAATCAGCCCCTCGGAATGTTTCGCGAGCAGGTCCTTGTCGATGCGAGGCTTGTAGTAGAAGCCGTCCAAGTAGCCCGTCGAGACGAGCTGCATCAGGTTGCGGTAGCCCGTCTCGTTCTTGCACAGCAGCAGCAGGTGGTTGTAGCCCGCCTGCTCGGTCTTGTTGGTGTGGTCGCCCTTGGCGACGTAGACCTCGCAGCCGATGATCGGCTTGACCCCCGCCTTGCGCGCCGTGTTGTAGAAGTCCACCGCCCCGAACAGGTTGCCGTGATCGGTGATCGCGATCGCCGGCCACTCCTGCTGGGCCGCCTGCTTCACCATCTTCGAGATGTGGCAGGCGCCGTCGAGCAGCGAGTAGTCGGTGTGGTTGTGCAGGTGGACGAACTTGGGACCGGCCATCGACGTTACCGCGGAAGCCGCGAGCGAGGCAGTGAACCTCGCCCCCGGCCGGGGGACCTGACGCTCATTTTAGGAGGGCGCGCGACTCCGAACAAGGCGGCCGTAAGTGCAAGAAAAACAGGACTGCGAGCCGCCTAGCTCCGGCTTCCGCCGGCGCAATCCACGCAAACCGGCGTCCGTGAGCCGCCTTCTCCTCTTCCTCCTACTGGCTTGCTCGCTCCCGCCGACGTCGTCGAGCAAGGCCCCAAGGACCCGCGCCCTCCGGCCTCCGCGCCGGCGTCGCCCGCGTCGACATCACCCTGCCTGTCGGCATCGCCCAGATGAACTGGGGCTCGCAAACCCACGTCACCGCCGAGAGGCGCTGACCCCGCGAAAATGCTGGCCACCGCGCTGGTGCTCGAATCCGGCGGTGAAAAATTCGCCATGGTCGACATCGACCGCCTCTTCGTCGACGGCCTCGAGGACGCCATCGCCCGCGCCTCCCAGCTCACCGGCATACCCGCCGACCACATCCGCCTCGGCGCAACTCACACCCACGCCGGGGCCCTCGTCAACCCCGAGAAAGGCCCGCCCGGCGTCGACCTCCAGCCACTCGTCGACATGCTCGAGCGCTACCGCGCCGCCACCGTCGACCAGATCGTCGGCGTCCTCGTCGCCGCCAACCAAAATCTTCGGCCCGCCCACATGTATGGCGGACGCGGCCAGGGACCATCAATGTCAACCGGCGCTTCCGCGCCCACGACGGCAATCCGCCCGCCGTCGGCCGCAACCCCGACGGCTTCGTCGACCGCGACCTCATCGTCTTCCGCATCGACGACGCCCAGGGGCTCCCTCGCCATCCTGGCCAACTCTCCAGTGCCACGGCACCGTGCTCGCCTACGAGAACAAGCAGCTCTCGCCCGACTGGATCGGCATGACCCGCCACGTCGTCGAAGACGCTTTCCCGGCGCCTCTGCCTCTACTTCCAAGGCGCCGCCGGCAACCAGGGCCCCATCGAAGGTTTTACAGGGGATTTAGAAATCGCGCACCGATTGGGAAGCATCTTGGGCCATCAGGTGGCTGCGGTCGCTTTGCAGATCGAGACCGTCCGCCGCGAGCCAGCCTTCGAGGGCTTCGTCGAATCCACCGCCTACCAGGCCAAACAGCACTGGCGCGTCAAGGGCCCGCGCGACGCCACCATGCGCTTCGCCTCGACCATCGTCGAAACGCCGCGCCGCCAATATTCGGACAAGGAGATCTCCGATATGCGCGCCCGCGTCGAACGCGCCAAGACACAGCTCGCCGAAGCCGAATCCTCGGGCGACGAATGGAAAATCTTCCAGGCCGGCGCCCGCGTCCGCCGCTTCGCCGACCTGCTCGCCAAATGGACCGGCCCCCAAGGCGAAGGCCCCGTGAAGGTGGAAATCCAAGCCCTGCGCATCGGCGAGCTCGCCATCGTCGCTATGCCCGGCGAACCCTTCGCCGAAATCGGCGCCGAAGTCCGCAAACGCTCGCCCTTCGCCTTCACGATGTTCTGCGGCTACTCCGACGGCGTCGGCGGCAACTACATGCCCACCGCGGAGGAATATAGCCAAGGCGGATACGAAGTCGAACGCACCCCCTACGGCCCCGGCGCCGACCGCGCCGTCATCGAAGCCTCCGTCCGCCTCCTCGAATCCCTAAAGTAGGGGCACGGCATGCCGTGCCCTCGTACCGCCACTTGCCGCCAACCACCCCACAACCGCCAATCGCACGGTCCGCCCCGCAGGGGCGGCAAAATTCCTAGCTGGAGCGTAAGCCCTGGGACGACGAAGTCCACCCCGCCGGGGCGCCTCACCTACCGCAAGGACGTCCAATCGTTAGTTGCCGACGGAAACCCCGCTCCGGAGCCGAGGGCGGAAGCCCTCGGACACTTCCCCTCACTGCACGCACAACCCAATCGTGGCGCAAACGGCCACGTTTGCCGCGTCGCGAGTGATCTCGACAAGAGCTGGCTCGTAAGGAGCCCAGCCAGCAATGGGTGCGTTCAGCGCCGTGGCTCGTCGGGTGGACTGCCGAGGAGACCTCTCCAAAAAAACGAAAGGCTCTGGTTCACGCCAGAGCCCAACGCCGACCGGGATCCGCAGCCATCTCCTGCCGAGCCCAATACAGATCATAGGCCGTCTGCAAATTCATCCAGAAGGCGGCCGACATGCCGAAACACCGCCGCAGGCGCAGGGCCGTGTCAGCCGTGATTCTCCGCTTCCCCGCCAGAATCTGATAGAGCCAGTTCGGAGGAGTCTCGGTCAGGTCGGCCAACTGCTTCGCCGACAGCCTAATCTCTTCAAGCTCCTCTCCGAGAATCTCGCCGGGGTGAATCGGGGTGCGAGCCATCACAGTGCCTGCCTGATTCTACCTGCACCCCTTGACACCGGGTGTACCCTGAAATCGAAAGGGCGGCCGATCGGCCGCCCAAACTGTTCTCGATACCTAGTCGACACCTAGGCAAATGTCGCAAAATGTCGCGAAATGTCGCGATTCCGGGGCAACTTTACGACTTCCACATCACCCAAGTCGTCATCGCCCGCAAGTCCTGCACGATTGTCGTCTTGAGCGGGTCCGCTAGCTTGGCGCCTCCAGCCGTTCGGTCCATTCCTCCAGCAGCGCAGCGTCGACCAAGATACCGCTCCGGAGCCGTCCGGGCGACCAGTGGCGGCGGCCTTCTCGTTGCTTGACCAGCCCTTCCACCCCGATCGTCGAGCCGAGCCGCGCGAAGAACAGCCCGCCGGGCTTGAGCGTCCTCCACACGCCGCGCAACATGCGCTCGAACTGCGCGTCGTCTTGGGCGAAGTGCAACACCGTGTTGCAGATCGTAACGTCCGCGCACTCGTCCTCGAAGGACATCGACTCGACCGACTCGACGCGAAAGTTGGACTCCGGCAGGTTCGGCGCCAGCTTCTTGGCCATCGAGCGGACATGCTCGAGCGGCCCCGAATCGGCGTCCGCCGCAAACACCTCATAGCCCTCCCGCAGGAAGTAGACGAGGTTGCGCCCCGTCCCGCAGCCGGCGTCCAGGATGCGCATCCCGGGCTTGATCCGCCCTTTCAGAAGCTGATCGAACAGGTAGATGTCGATCCCGCCGAACTGGTCTTGCAGTGTGAGCATGGCCCCGATTGTACGCCGCTCAGTCCTGCGTCTTAGCGGGCTTCCGAGCCGGAATCGCGATACCCTGACTGCATGCGGAAACTCCTTCCCCTGCTAGCTCTGGCTTTTGCGCTGCCCGCAGCGGCGCAACTGCGCATCATCGCCTTCGGCGCCCACCCGGACGACTGCGAGATCAAGGCTTCCGGCGTCGCCGCCAAATGGGCCGCCATGGGCCACAAGGTCAAGTTCGTCGCCGTCACCAATGGCGATATCGGCCACTATCAGTCCGCCGGCGGCCCGCTGGCCAACCGGCGCGCGGCCGAGGTCCAGGCCTGCGCGGAGATCTTGGGCATCGAAGCCGAAGTGCTCGACAACCACGACGGCGAGCTGATGCCGACGCTCGAAAACCGCAAGAAGATCGCGCGCCTCATCCGCGAATGGCAGGCCGACGTGGTGCTCTCTCCGCGTCCTAACGACTACCACCCCGACCACCGCTACACGGCCATCCTCGTCCAGGACGCCGCCTTCATGGTCACGGTGCCGTTCTTCACGCCGGACACGCCGCGCGTCGAGAAGAATCCGGTCTTCCTTTACTACTCCGACCGCTTCCAAAAGCCCTACCCGTTCGAAGCCGACCTGGTCGTCGGCATCGACGAGTACAGCGACAAGAAGTACTCCTGCATGGGCGCGCTCAAGTCGCAATTCTCGGAATGGAACGCCTGGCTTGACGGTTATATTGACGAAGTCCCCAAGGAAGAAGAGGCGCGCAAGGCGTACATCAAGGGCCGCTTCCAGAAGCGCGACGCCTCCGTGGCGGACAAGTACCGCGACAAGCTGATCGAGCTTTATGGCGCGAAGAAAGGCAAGGCGATCAAGTACGCCGAAGCGTTCGAGGTATGCGAGTACGGCAGCCAGCCGACGCTCGAAGAGCTCAAACGCCTGTTTCCGTTCTTCTAGCGCGCGAGCGCGCTCTGCGCAGATCGCTCCTGGGGGATAATGCCTCCATGGCGGGATCGATTCTGCTCGAAGAAATGACGTGGCCGGAGGTCAAGGCCGCCCTCGCGGACGGCTTTGACACGGTCATCCTGCAAAGCGCATCGGTCGAGCAGCACGGCCCTCACATGCCTCTGCTCACCGATACGCTGATCGGCCGAAGTGGCCCGCCGCATCGCGCTCAAGGTCGGCAAGACCTTGGTCGCGCCCGTCATCCGGCCCGGCCTTTCCAACCACCACATGGCCTTCGCGGGCTCGTTCACGGTTTCGCCCGAGACGTTCAAGGCGATGATCGAGGACTGCTGCAGCTCGCTCGCCTACCACGGCTTCCGCAACATCATTCTGCTGTCGAGCCACGGCGGAAACTTCACCTACATCGACGGCATCGCGCCCGCGATCCAGCTCTCGATGAAGCGCCAGGGCTATCAGACGCGCATCATTCCGCACGTGAACCCTGTGCGCTACGCGCGCATCCAGCAAGAGTTCCTGGGCGAGAAGTACGGCGTCCCGCTAGAAGAGGCCGGCTTCCACGCCGACGTCATCGAGACCGCCTGCATGCTCGTCATCCGGCCCGACCTGGTTCACATGGACCGCGCCGAGCCGGGCTATATCGGCGACAACCTGCCGTTGCTCGACCGCATTTTCGTCGAGGGCATGCACGCCGTCACCGACAACGGGATCATCGGCGATCCCCGCCGCGCCACCCCCGAGATGGGCGAGGCTTTGCTCGAACACTTGACCGGCACGCTTGCCGGCGAGCTACGCGCCCGCTTGGGCCGTGGCTGAGATTCCCAAACGATGTCCCAACTTCGCCGCGATTTCCTCAAGACTTCCCTGATGGCCGCCGGTTCCGCCGCGCTGCCCGCCGCCTACGATGAGCGGCCGACCGTCGCCGCCATCATCACCGAGTACCGCTATCTCTCCCACGCCGACGTTATCGTCACCAAGCTGATGGAAGGCTACGAGCACGACGGCGGCCCGGGCCCGAAGCTGCGGCTGGCGGCGATGTATGTGGATCAGTTCCACGACAACGACATGGCGCGCGATTTGGCGCGTAAGCACTCGATCCCGATCTTCGACTCGATCGAGGGCGCCATCACCATGGGGACCCAGGGCGTCGCCGTTGACGGTGTGTTGAGCATCGGCGAGCACGGCCAATACCCCTGGACGAAAGACACGAACCAGCACATGTATCCGCGGCGCCGCTTCTTCGACGGCATCGCGGCGACGTTCCAGAAGTACGACAAGGTCGTGCCGGTCTTCAACGACAAGCACCTGGCCTACAACTGGCCGGACGCCAAGTACATGTACGACTTGGCGCGTGCGACCGAGATCCCGCTGATGGCCGGCTCGTCGATTCCCGTCGCTTGGCGGATTCCGCCGCTTCAGCTACCCCGCGGTTGCGAGATCGAAGAGGCCATCGGGCTGGGCTACGGCGGCCTGGAAGCCTATGGGTTCCACACGCTCGAGGGCATGCAGTGCCAGGTCGAGCGGCGTAAGGGCTACGAGACGGGCGTCGAGGCGGTCGAGACCTTCCAGGGCCGCGCCGCGATCGAAGACGCCGAGCGCCGCGGAGTCTGGTCGCGCGAGCTGCTCGAAGCCGCGCTCGAGGCCGCGCCGGACCGCCTGCCGGGCCGGCCGACGCCGGAAGACTACGACGACAAGAACTACGCCGTCTATCGCATCTATTACCGCGACGGCCTCAAGGCGAGCATCGTCATCGCCAGCCAAGCCGTCTCGACGTTCGGCTTTGCCTGCAAGCTCAAAGGCGAATCCAAACCGCGCGCGACGGCCTTCGAGCTGCAACGCGGCACGCCCTACCGGCATTTCGGTTACCTGATCGACGCCGTCGAGCCGATGATCCGCACGGGCAAGCCTTCCTACCCGGTCGAGCGCACGCTGTTGACCGGAGGCGTATTGGACGCAGCCATGCGCAGCCTCGCCGCGGGCGGCGAACGCATCGAAACGCCGTATCTCGACATCGCCTACGAGCCCGCCGACTGGCCCTTTGCGCCGGGCGTTCCGAAGGAGCCGGTGAAGCCCGAGGGCAGTTGGCATCACCTGCAGAAGGCGCGCGAGCAGCGCAAGAAGGGTTAGCCAGCGCGCAAGTTTCGGCGGCTGAAATAACGTGACCGGGCTGGTGTGATTTCGGCCCGAAATCAGCCCGCCAGCTCCCATATCCTCGCTCGGGCCGCGGACCTACCATCAATGCAGCGAAGCCGGGTTTTCTGGCTTCGAGGATCTACGCCCATGCTATTTCGAACCCTATCCATCAGCTTGCTGTTGGGCTGTCTCGTCGCCCCCGCGTTTGCCCAGCCGCGCGTCGACGCCCTCCAGAACAACTACAGCTTTCTCGTCCCGGGCGATCCCAACTATGGCATCGCACGGGGATCGATCTTCGTCATCTACGGCCAGAACCTGGCCAACACCTCGACCGGTCTACAGAGCGCGACGACGCCGCCGTTCCTGCAGACGACGCTTGAAGGCGTCTCCGCGCAGGTCACCGTCAACGGCGTGACGACGGACGTGATCTGGTACTACGTCACCCCGAACCAATGCGCCGGCATTTTGCCCTCGTCGACTCCGGCGGGCGACGGAACGATCGTCCTGCGCAACAACGGACAGGCGAGCAACGCCGCGCCGATCCACGTAGTCGACAGCGCGTTTGGCGTGCTGTCGCTCAATGGCACCGGCAGCGGCGCGGCGGCGGTCTATGACACGCAGTACCGCTTCCTCGGCCCGGAGAACTCCGCCAAGCCCGGCGACGCCATCCAGCTGTTCGGTACCGGGCTCGGGCCGACGACGGGCAGCGAGGTGATGCAGGAGACGCCGGTTGACCTGACGAGCATTCCGATCAGCGTGGAGATCGCTGGAGCGCCGGCGACCGTGCTGTTCCGCGGCCGCATTTTCCCTGGGCTCGATCAGATCAACGTATTGATCCCGAACGCGCCTCCGGCGGCGGCCAAGCAGCAAGGCGCGTCTATGTTCGGTTGCGCCGTCGCGATCACTGTCAAGATCGGCGCGTATGCGAGCAACGTCACGACTATCCCCATCGCGCAGAACGGCGGCGCCTGCACGCCTGCTGGCGGCGGCGGTGGAGGCGGCGGGGGCCAGGGCAGCACGAGCGACCTGTCGATCTCGCAAGCCGAGATTGACCGCTGGGTTGCGGCGGGCGGCTATCGGGTCGGCGGCGTCGGGCTCACGCGTCAGACCAGCTACGCGATCAGTGATGACCCGGTGACGGGCGCGACCTCGACGATGGTGACGACCTCCGACGTGCTCTCAGCCACCTTCTACTCCGTCGTCGGCTCCGATCTCGCGAAACTGCTCAATCCCTCCGCCGCCGGCCCCTTCACGCCGGTCGCGGGCAATTGCGCCGTCACGCAAGGCATCCCGACCAACGCCTACCCCAATCTCGTCTACACCAGCCTGGACGCGGGGTCGAACGTGGCCGTCGAGGGCCCGGGCGGCGTCCGCACCGCGCCGCGGACGGTCGAATCCGGCTTCATCAGCTACAGTGCGACGATCGGATCGGGCGTGGGCTCGGATTACCTCGCCCCTGGGACCTACCGCGTCTCCGGCCCCGGCGGCCCCGACGTCGGCGCCTTCTCGGGCGACCTCAACATCGCGCCCGAGCTGGTCTGGACCAATCACGCCGACGCAGCGGTGATCGACCGTTCGAAGCCGTTCACCGTGACTTGGACGGGCGGAGAGCCTACGACGCTCGTCTCGATCCAAGGCACGAGCTCGACGTTCTCCTCCACGGGCGTCGTCACCACGGCCAGCTTCACCTGCTGGGCGAACAACCCGGACGGCCGCTTCACGGTCCCGGCCAGCGTCCTGAGCCAGCTTCCGGCCAGCGGGCGTATCAGCGCCGGGACGATCAGCATCCTGCAACGCGGCACGCTCGGCGTCGCTTCCGTCGGGACGGGCGTCCGCATGTTCGCCGACGGCATCGACTACCTCACCGGCGGCAACCAGTGGGGCACGGGAACGACCCCCGAGTACAAGTAGCGGTCTGGCAAGAAATCCACCCTGGGGCCGCCCTGACAACTGACAGGGCGGCCCTGCTTGATTTACCTGGCGGACCTGTCTTGTTTGACAGGTGGCGCGCGGTCATGGCTCCGGTAGCCTCAGAAAACGAGGACGGAGAAAACAACCATGACCCATCAAGAATTCAGCAACGCTTACTCGGACAACTTCAGCCTGACCCGGCGCTTCCTGCTTTCCCGCGGCATGAGCGCGCCTCGAGCCGACGAGCTCGCGCAGGCGGCCTGGTCGAAAGCATGGGAGCGGCGCGGCCAATTGCGCGAGCTCTCGAGCGTCGCCGCTTGGGTCAACACGATTGCTTTGAATTTGCTGCGGGGGGAAATTCGAAAGTCGGCTCCGCAGGTTGAGCTTGTCGACCGAGACGAGCCGGTCACTTCTTCGGTAGACGAGCATTTGGACGCCGAGCGCGCGATGGAAGCGCTGGGCGAGCAGGATCGCCAATTGATGCTGTGGCATATCGTGGCTGGTTTGACGAGCGCCGAGATTGCCGAGAGGTCGAAGCTGTCCGCGGTCGCCGTGCGCGTCCGCCTGCACCGCGCGAAATTGCAATTGCGGCAGCGCTTTGAAGGTTCGAAGACTCTGCGGCGGCGGCGGGCGGAGGCTCGGCGGAATGTCTGCCATGCCGCGCCGGTTGCGGCCTAGTCGGTTCTGATTGCAGCCTGGGGAGGCGAACGGGGAGGCGCGGCGGCGTCTCCCCGTTTGATATTGTGGAGGCTGAACGCTCGAAACGTCCGTTTCTCGCGCTCCGTCCTTCGGCGAAAGCGACAATGAGCTTCATGCTGCGAAAGTTGGCGTCCGCTGCGGCGGTTGGTGCACTGTGGTTGGCCTTCGGGACCGCACCGGGCCGAGCGCAAGCCAAGCCCTCGAACCCGCTCGAGACGTTGAGCACTGCCTTGCAGGAGGTCACCGCCAAGGTCGCGCCAAGCGTCGTGCAGATTCAGGTCACCCGCTTCGCCCCGGACTACGCGGACGCCTATGGTGCGGGCGCGGCGGTGCTCGGCCGGGAGCAGGCGGTCGGTTCCGGCATCGTCGTACACCCGGACGGCTACATCGTCACCAATGCGCACGTCGTCCAAGGCGCCCAGCGGATCCGAGTCAACATGCTCGACCCAGCCCCTGCCGGGAGCGTCTCGGACCCGGATGCGGTTTTGACTCGTACGTTGGCGCAAGCAATCGCCCATCCGCGCGAGGCGACTCTAGTGGGCATGCTCGAGGAGTTCGACATTGCCCTGATCAAGGTGAAGGGCGAAAATCTGCCGGTGCTGCCCTTCGCCGACTACCGCAACGTCCGCCAAGGCCAGCTCGTGTTCGCCTTCGGCAGCCGCGACGGGCTGGAGCACTCGGTCAGCATGGGCATCGTCAGCTCAGTCGCGCGCCAGCCCGAGCCCGATAGCCCCTACCTGTTCATCCAGACCGACGCCGCGATCAACCCGGGCGACAGCGGCGGCCCGCTGGTGAACACGGCGGGCGAAGTGGTGGGGATGAACACGTTCATCCTCAGCAAGTCCGGCGGCAGCGAGGGGCTCGGGTTCGCCATCCCGAGTCCTATGATCGAGTTCGTCGCTGAGGAGCTCCGCGAGTTTGGGCATCTGCACCGGCCCGTGATCGGGATTGGCGTGCAGGCGGTGACGCCGGTTTTAGCCGCGGCCCTGCGGCTTGCGAGGTCGTCCGGGGTGATCATCTCCGACATCACAGCTGACAGCCCCGCCGAAAAGGCTGGGATGAAGCTCAACGATCTGATCCTTTCCGTCGACGGCCGTCCCGTGCACAACGTCCCGATGTTTGCCATGACGATGTTGCAAAGCAAGCCCAATCAGCCACTGAAGATGGAGATTCTGCGCGCGGGGCGGGCTCTCAACCTTGCGCCGACGCCGATACTGAGCGAAGACCATCGCGCCGATTCGATCTCCGATCTCGTGGACCCCGAGAAAGACCAAGTTCCGCGCCTCGGGATTGTGGCCGTCAAGGTCGACCCGCGGGTGGCGGCCCTGTTGCCGGATTTGCGCAACGCCTCGGGCGTCTACGTCGCCGCCCGCATGGACATCGTCAGCGGGACCACCTCCGGCGTCCGCGTGGGCGACGTGATCCACGAGATCAACGGCGCGGTTGTCCTTTCGGTCGAGTCGCTGAACCAGCAGATGGACGCGATGCAGCGCGGCGATGCCGTGGCGCTGCTGATCGAGCGCGACGGGCATTTGCTTTACGAGGCCTTTGAGGCGGAGTAGGCGCGACTCAGCTAGTGCACCTCGATCAGCGTCTCCGCCCACTGCGGCAAGATGCGGTCGCCCATTGAGACGTCCGCCGTTACGACCGTGAGCCCGGTCGCAGCCGGGGTGACGCGCATCGCCGCGCGGCCTTCTTGGCGCGGCTCGACCGTCAACGTCACCGGTTCGACCTGCCAGCCCTCCGGGGCGTGCGGCGTGAAGGTGAAGGTGCGCGGCTCATTGGCGTGGTTGAACACCACCGCCCACATCTCGAGCGGCTCGCCCGCCTGCGCTTGGCGCCCGTAGGGGTAGAGCCGCGCCCACTGCTCGTCGAGTCCGAAGTTGGGGTCTTCCCACGGCACGAGATCCGCCACAGCCGCCTGCTTGGCTTCGAGCGTCTGCTCCATGAAGTCGAGCTGCTCGGGCGAATAGCGGAACACCGGCTCGATGTGTTGATTGACCAGCCAATAGGCCGGATCGCTCTCGCGAATGATCCGCAGGCAGCGGTAGTGGCCCAAGTTGGGGTGCAGGAAGTGGCGGTTCTGCAGGCAATAGTCGTCCAGACCGCTGGGGCTGAACGAGTCGCCCACGAAGAAGAGCTTCTCGCCGTCGGAGCGTTCCATCTTGAGGCCGCCGTGGTAGACCGCCTGCCCGGGAAGTAGGTATAGGTGAAGGTGTATTCGTGCCAGGCGAGCTTCTCGCCCTCCTGGAGCACGCGCACGTCGGCGATGGGGATGTCGGTCATGGCCGGCATCTGGTAGGCGCCGGGGCGCTCGAGGATGTCCGCCGTCTCCGGGCCCGAATAGACCGGGCAGTCACACTTGTCGGCCATCGCTTGGACGCGGTCGGTATGGTCGTCGTGGAAGTGCGTCACGAAGATGCCTTCGATCTTGGTGAAGACGCCGCGTGAGCGCAGGTCTTCGATCTGCTGCATCACCTGGTCGGTCCCGCAGTCGATCAGGAACGCGGGCCCGTCGTCGGAGACGATCAGCCGCGAGGTATTGAACTTGTGCATCCAGCGCGGCGGGATCTCGCGCAGCTCGTTCGCCATCGGCATCCACTCGACGGCGGCGTCGGAGAGCACCCGCGAGGCGCGCAGCCGCAAGTTGTCGTCGCCCCAGTACCAGCGCAGCGCGTCGGTCTTGTAATAGGCCTGGAAGAGCGTCTGCATGCGCGCGATGAGCTTGCCGATCGCTTCCTCGGGGTTGGTGATGAGCGGACCGCGCGCCGGCAGCAGCATGTCCGGCTTCTCGGCCTGGAGCTTGCGCAGGCTGTTGATTACGTCGGCGGCGCGGGCGGCGTAGCCGTGGTAGCCGCGCACGTTCGCTTCGGGGATGGCGTCCTGCAAGCTGAACAAGTCGTGGATCTTGCCGTCGCCCCAGATTAGGTCGCCGGTGGCGGCCAAGCGCTTGCCCTCGACCTCGAACAGGTATGTGACGGACTTGCGGGTGTAGCCCGGCGTCTCGAGCACGCGCACGGGCAATGCGCCGTCAAAGAGGGCGAAGTCGCCGGAGACGCGCTCGTCGACGCGCAGGGGTTCGGCGAGGATGCGGCTCGACTGTTCTGCGTAATCGTGGAAGCGACCCTCGGAATAGTAGGCCTGCCAGTAGCTCGCGACGTCTTCCAGCAGCGGGCGCTCGCCAGTGGGTGCGTAGACCTTGGCTCCACCTTTTGCGAGCGGCAGCGCTTCCCAAACTACGTCGCGGCGGGCGTGAGTCAGAAGCACCGCCTCGACCGCGGCAGGCTCAGGGCGCGGGTCGCCGTAGATCGCGACGCGGCGTCCGCCCTGGGTGAGGATGACGCCGTTCGCAGGCCCCTCGACGAACTCGACGCCGGAGGGGAGCGGTCCGGAAGGCCCGCAGGCAGTGAACAGAACAATCAGAGCCGCAGCCGCGAAGCTGCGGTGGGCCTGAGAGCACTCGTGCATCGGAACGTACCGCAAGCTAGCGCATGCGGCTCTGACTATCAGCCCCACCATACCTCTCCTGGCGCCAGATGCGCCCTTGCAACATCTTCGTTCAGCTCGATGCCCAAGCCCGGCCTGTCTCGAATGCGGTGATAGCCATTTTCGAAGATCGGTCCGTCATGCACCACCAAGTCCTGCCACCAGTCGATGTACTTTGCCAGCTCGTGTATGCGGAAGTCGCGCATCGAAGCTCCTGCGTGCGCGGACGCGATCGTCCCCACCGGGCTCGCCGGATTGTGCGCCGCCGTCCAGATGTAGTGGCTGTCGGCAAAATCGTGGATGCGCTTCGATTCGAGTAAGCCGCCGGATTTGGGGATGTCGATGTGAACGACGTCGCAGCCGCGCACCTCGATCAACCGGCGGAACCCGTCGCGGCCATAGAGGTTCTCGCCCGTGCAAATCGGCACCTTCGAGGCCTGCGTAACATAAGCCATCGCGTCCGGATTCCCCGGCGGCACCGGATCCTCGAGCCACATCGGCTGCGCTGGCGCGATCACCTCCGCCATGCGGATCGCGTCGCGTACGTCGTACTTCCAGTGCGCTTCGACTCCGAAGTCCGTCTCCGGGCCCAGCTCATCCCGCACGGTCGCGATCGCTCTCTCGATCCGTTGCAAGTCCTTGAGCGTCAGCTCGCGCGTGAAGCGGTCGTGGCCGACCTCGAATAGGTTGGATCGGCGGTGCGCAGGACGCCGTCGCCCTGCACCTTGAACGCCGTCCAGCCGAAGGGCTCCGCTTTCGCCGCCTGCAACTGGTCGCGCCAAGCCTGCATGTCGTCGACTGGCTGCGCGGTTTGCAAGGTGCGGTAGAAGCGCACTTTGTCGCGGAAGCGGCCGCCGAGCAGATTGCAGGTCGGGGTTTGCAGGATGCGTCCCGCCAAGTCCCACAGCGCGATCTCGATGCCGCTTGCCGCCGTCACGGTGAGACCGCCGATTGCTCCCTGCCCGGCCACGCTCTCGAGCATGTGGACGTAGAGCTTGTCGACGTTGAGCGGGTCCTGGCCCACGATCAACGGCCTGAGCTCTTTGAGCAGGAACTCCTTGACGCCGGAGCCCCAGTAGGCCTCGCCGATGCCGGAAATGCCGGCGTCGGTTTCGGATCTTGACCAGGTTCCAGTCCCAAGTCCCACGGACGATCATGACCTTGACGTCGGTGATTTTGACCTTGCCGCGCTGCTGGGCGGCGAGCCGGTGCAGGGGCAGCGTCGAGGCCGCGATGGATTGGAGGAATGCGCGTCTGGTCATGGCGAGAAGCAGTAGCGAGATCCGGGACCAGGGGCTTCCGCCCCTGGCTCGGAAGCGGTGTTCCTCCCGTCCCTCTTAGAACGGTAGCGCCGCTTCTTTCTTCGCGCCCTTGCCTTTCAGGAACGCGAAGTCGCAGCCCTCGTCGGCTTGCAGCACGTTTTCGAGGAACAGACGCCCATATCCTCGCTCATACGCGGCCTCCGGCGCCTCGAAGGCCCGCAAACGGCGGTTCATCTCGTGCTCGTCAATCAGCAGATCGAGCTTGCGGTTAGCGACGTCGAGACGAATCCGGTCGCCTGTTTGGACCGCCGCTAGCGGTCCGCCGATCGCCGACTCGGGCGAGATGTGCAGCACGACGGTCCCGTAGCTGGTGCCGGACATGCGCGCGTCGGAGATGCGCACCATGTCCTTCACGCCCTTGCGGGCGAGCTTCGCCGGGATCGGCAGGTTGCCGATCTCGGGCATGCCAGGCCCGCCAATCGGGCCGCCGTTCTTGAGCACCATGATGCAGCTCTCGTCGATGTCGAGTTCGTCGGTGTCGACGCGGGCGAGCAGGTCTTCGTGGTTCTCGAAGACGACGGCGCGGCCCTCGTGTTGCAGCAGCTTCGGGTCGGCGGCGCTGGTCTTGAGCACGGCTCCGTTGGGGCACAGGTTGCCGTGCAGGATGATCGTGCCGCCCGAGGACTGGATGGCGTTGTCACGCGTGCGGATCACGTCGCGGTTGTGGACCTTCGCGTCGGCCACGTTTTCGGCGATCGTCTTGCCCGTGCAGGTCAGCGCGTCGCCGTCGAGGTGGTCGAGGATCTCGCGCATCACCGCCGGCACGCCACCGGCGTAGAAGACGTCCTCCATCAAGTACTTGCCCGACGGCTTCACGTTCAGGATCACCGGCAGTTGACGCGAGATCTCGTCGAAGCGGCTCAGAGGGAGCTCGATGCCGGCGCGGCCGGCGATCGCTTTCAGATGGATGACGGCGTTGGTCGAGCCGCCGATCGCCATGTCGACGCGAATCGCGTTGTCGAGCGCCTGCGGGGTGACGATCTTCGAAATCTTGAGGTCCTCGCGCACCATGGCGACGATGCGTTCGCCGGTGCGGTGGGCGATCTCGTAGCGCCGCGAGTCCGGTGCGGGAATGTTGGCGCAACCGGTCAAGGTCAGCCCCATCGCCTCGGCGAGCGAGGTCATCGTGGAGGCGGTTCCCATCACCATGCAGTGGCCCGCCGAGCGCGACATGCAGGCTTCGATCTCGATCAACTGCTCGTCGGTCATGCGGCCGGCGCGGCGCTCTTCGTCGAAGCGCCAGACGTCGGTGCCCGAGCCGATCTCCTCTTGTCCCCAGACGCCCTTGAGCATCGGGCCGCCTGGGACGACGATGGTTGGCAGGTCGGCCGAGACGGCGCCCATGATCTGCGCCGGCGTCGTCTTGTCACACCCGCACAGCAGCACCACTCCGTCCACCGGATTGGCGCGGATCGACTCCTCCACGTCCATCGCCATCAGGTTGCGGAACATCATCGTCGTGGGCCGCATGAACGGTTCTCCGAGCGAGATGGTGGGGAACTCGAGGGGAAATCCGCCCGCCGCCCAGACGCCGCGCTTGACCGCCTCGGCGACCTGTCGCAGGTGCAGGTTGCAGTTCGTCAGCTCGGACCAGGAGTTGCAGATGCCGATGACCGGCTTGCCCTGAAAGACCTCGTGTGGATAGCCCTCCGACTTCATCCACGAGCGATGGATGAAGCCGAGCTTGTCTTTGCGCCCGAACCAATCTTGAGAACGAAGCTTGACGCCGTTGGATGTCGACATGGAATTCGCCATTATAGAGCCGATGTACTGCCCCAACTGCCGGGTGGAATACCGTCCGGGGTTCGACACGTGCTCAGACTGTGGTGTCGCACTGGTTGAAGAACCGCCTAGCGACCCCGTGGCTGAGCCGGTGCGACTTGTGCCGACGGGCGCACTGGTGACGGTTTGGGAGACCTACGATTTCTTCGCTCTCTCGTTCGCGAAGTCGGTTCTGGAGAGCGCCGACATCCCCTATTTGTCGCCCAACGAAAACTTCCAGCGCATGTTTGGTCACACGTCGCCGCTACTCGGCGTGAGCCCGGCGCTGGGCGGATTTAGCCTCCAGGTTTCCGAGGCCGACGCCGCCGATGCTCGCGAGCTTCTCGCCGAAGTGGAAGAGCGTCGTTTTTTTGCCGACGAGGAGGACGAACAGCCGGAGTGAGTTTTCATACTGGTCGCTGAAACGCCCTGTTTGCCTTCCGCTTCTAACGACATGGAGGTCGCAAATGATGCTGCGATTCAAGCCGCTTTACGCGAACAATGTGATGGAGAGCAATCACGCCGAGCTGGAGGAGGCTAACCGCCGCGCACGGTTCCTGGAGATGCGCGCGAGAGCTCGGCAGCAGGTCGCGTAAGGGAATCGCCTCATGCCGGGGGGCTGAGTGTTCCTAGGGCGCGGGCTAGTTTTGCCTACGCTAGTAACATTTTTGGGTTCTATCACTTCCCACCAACTAGACGGCAAGAACCGTCTTCCGGGAGAACCTATATGACGACCCCCAACTCGAGGCAGATCCGCGAAATGATCAAGCGCTATCGCGCCGACCTGGAAGAGGTCAACCGCCGCATCCGCATCGTCGAGTGGCTGGCGCGTGGGCAACAGCCGACGCGGAAGCGGCAATCATCCTAAACCGCGCGCCAGCTCCGCCGGCTCTGTGACCGGCCTCTGGCAAACGAAATTGCGGCATACGTACGCCGCCGGTTTCCCCTCAACCAGCGTACGTCCCGCGAACAAAGGTCCGTCCGGCGTCTGGCCCGCGGGGTCTAACCGGACGGCCAGCTTGTCAGGCCGGTATGGTGTGTAGGCCGCTCGCCAGAGGGCGGCTGTCTGCGGAGCGAATGGCTCTCCGACCACCACGATCTCGACCAAGCCGTTCGCGGCCTGATCCGCGTACGCAAGCAGTCGCTCGGCCTGGAACGGACGCTGCGTCGCCTCCGCCCCGAATACGTCGATCAAGGTACGCGCCTTGTCCCGAAAGTCTGCGCGGTCGAGCAGCGCGGCGAGCCGTGTCAACGCGCCCAGCATGGTCGAGTTCGCAGATGGCGTTGCGCCGTCCTGCACGTTTTTCGAGCGCACGAGCAACGCTTCGGCGTCATCGGCGGTGAAGAAGAATCCACCTCCTTCGGCATCCCAGTAGTGCGCGATCGCCGTCTCCATGAGCGCGTCGGCCCGCTCAACCAGGGCGAAATCGCCCGTCGCCTCATAGAGCTCGATCAACCCCGCACTCACGAAAGCGTAGTCTGTGGCGTAAGCCGTCAAGCGGGCGCGGCCTTTGCCGTAGGTCGCTCGCAGGCGTCCGTCCACAACCATCTGCTCGGTCAAAAAGTCCGCTGCGCGCCGCGCCGCTTCGAGGTAGCGCGGGTTCTGGAACACGGCGCCGACCCGGGCCAAGGCGGTCAGCATCAGTCCGTTCCAGCCCGAGAGCACCCTGTCGTCGAGACCGGGCCGCGTGCGCTTCTCGCGCGCCTCAAAGAGGCGCTGCCGGCTCGCGGCGAGACTCGCCTCGACCTCGGCCTCTTCGAGCCCTTCGAGCTTGGCGATCACCTCCGCCGGTCGCACCAGTTGCAGGACATTCTTGGGGCCCGCGGGCACATGGGCGTCGCCGGGATGATTCCAGTTGCCCTGACTTGAAACGTCATAGGCCTGGCAGAAGAGCTTGGCGTCACGTTCGCCAAGGACTGAGAAGACCTCTTCGCGCGTCCAAATGTAGAACTGGCCCTCTTTGCCTTCCGAATCCGCGTCCTCGCTCGAATAGAACCCGCCTTCGGGGCTGGTCAAGTCGCGCAGCACATAATCGCAGATGCCGCGCGCACGGTCTTCGCAGAGCTGTTTGAGGTCTTCGCGCTCGGTGGCCTGGTAGCCGTCGGCATAGATCGCGGCTACCAGGGCCTGATCGTAGAGCATCTTCTCGAAGTGCGGTACCAGCCACTTTCGGTCCGTCGAGTAGCGTGCGATGCCGCCGCCAAGATGGTCGTAGATGCCGCCCGAGCCCATCTTTTCGAGAGTCAGCTCCACGATGCGCAGGAAGTGCGGCGCATCGCCCTTGCGCCACATGCGCAGCAGCAGCTCCATCGCCTGCGCGGGAGGAAACTTGTTTGGCCCGCTCGGGATGCCTCCCAGCGATTGATCGAACGCGCGATAGACCTGGTCGGCCGCCGCACGCACGTTCTCCGGTGTTATGGCCCCGCCGCCCCCGGACGCCACCTGGTTCTGGCGTACGATCTCGACCACTTTGTCGGAGTCCGCCGTGAGTGAATCCGGATCGGTGCGCCAGCGCTCGCTCAGCACGCGCAGTATCGTCTTGAAACCGGGGCGGCCGTAGGCGTTCTCGGGTGGAAAGTAGGTGCCCGCGAAGACCGGCCGCAGATCCGGCGCCAGCCAGACGCTCATCGGCCAGCCGCCTTGGCCTTGGTTGTAGAGCATCGTCGCCATCATGTAGATTTCGTCCAGATCAGGACGTTCCTCCCGGTCAACCTTGATCGAGACGAAATCTGCGTTGAGCAGCGCGGCTACTTGCTCGTCCTCGAAGCTTTCGTGCTCCATGACGTGGCACCAGTGGCAGGCCGCGTAGCCGATCGAGAGGAAAATCAGCTTGTTCTCCGCGCGCGCCTTGGCGAGGGCGGCCTCGCCCCAGGGCATCCAGTTCACGGGGTTGTGCGCGTGTTGCAGAAGGTAGGGGCTGGTCTCGTGAATGAGGGCGTTGGTGTGCTGCGACATGGCTGACCCCGCAGCATAGCAGCCGGGGGACCCGCGTCAGTGGTCGTGCATAGCACGTGGGGCCAACGTGCCTAGACGACGCTCCCGAGCAGCGTTGAACTCGCAGCCCAACAGCACGACGACCGACACCAAATAGGTCCAGATCAGCAGCAGCACCACCGTGGACACGTTGCCGTAGAACTCCCGGTAGCGCGCAATTCGCTGCACATAGAAGGTGAAGAGGCCGGTCACCGGCGCTAGCAGCATTGCGCCCAACAGTGCGCCGGGAATCACGTCTCGCCAGCGCTGTTGGCGGTTCGGCGCCACGAAGTAGAGCACGCTCAAGATGATGGTGAAGGTCGCAAGCGCGATCACCCACCAGCTCAGCCTCGAAGAAGCCGCGATCCAGTCTGATTCGCCGAACGTCCGACCCGCCCAGGCTTGGATTTGCCGCGAGAGAATCAGCGCTGCGTTTGCCGCCGTAAGCGGAATGAAGGTGAGGAACACCAGCATGATCGCCACGCGGTAGTCGCGCCACAGCGATTGCCGCCGGGGCGCGCGGTAGGCTGCGCGAAAGCCTTCCATCAGACTGCTCATGATGTCCGACCCGAAAATCACCGCAGCTAGAGAGCCCACGCTCAACACCAGCAGCGACCGTTCGCCCGAGGTCGTCAGATAGTCGGCCAGCATCACCTGTACGGATGGCGGCAGCACCTGTCCCATCGAGACCGTCAAGTCCTCGAGCGTGCGCTCGGCGTTGCCCCGTAGCAACAACTCTGCGAGCACGATCAGGCCGGGGAAAAGCGACAGTGCAGCGGAGTAGGACGCGGCCTTGGCCAGAAGAAAACAGTTGTCGTGGACGGCGCAGTGCAACGATTCGGCAAGTACGGAAGGGATTTCCCGCGGGCGCAGCACTTGCCCACTAGCATTGCACGCAAGGCGACTTGTCGATGTACCCTGATGCAAATCCCCCTAATCTCTAGTAGATTAGTAGAGAATCCTTATGGAGGTCTCCGTCAAAGGCGAATACGCGTTGCGCGCGGTTTTCGATCTGGCCAGCCACGAGAGCGAGGCGCCGGTCAAGATCGCCAAGATCGCCGAGCGCCAACAAATTCCGCAGAAGTTCCTGGAGCTGATTCTTTCGCAGCTCAAGCAGGGCGGGTATCTCGGCTCGCGCCGGGGCGCCGACGGCGGCTATTTTTTAGCGCGCCCCGCTGACCAGATCACGGTTGGGGACATTCTGCGCCACATCGATGGGCCTATCGCTCCCTCCCGGCGCTTGCAGCAGGGCGAATCGGCCGACGATTCGCCGTTTCCCGAGCTTTGGGAAAAGGTCGAAAGAGCGCTGTCGAGCGTGGTTGACCGCACTACATTTTCCGATTTGGTGGTGCGCTGGAAGGAGAAGCGCGCCCGCCGGGTTGTAAACTGGCAGATCTAGAGCGCGCCATGGCTCGGATTTACAACGACAACTCTCTCAGCATCGGCAATACGCCGCTGGTGCGGCTCAATCGCATCACCGAAGGCGCCAAAGCCACAGTCTTGGCCAAAATCGAAGGCCGTAACCCTGCCTATTCGGTCAAATGCCGCATCGGCGCGTCCATGATTTGGGATGCGGAGGAACGCGGCGTGCTCACTCCGGGTAAGGAGATCGTCGAGCCGACCAGCGGCAACACGGGCATTGCGCTCGCCTTCGTGGGCGCTGCGCGCGGCTACCGAGTGACCTTGACGATGCCGGTCACGATGAGCATCGAGCGTCGTCGAGTGCTCAAGATGCTTGGCGCGCGCCTCGAGCTCACCCCAGGCGAAGAAGGCATGTACGGCTCGATCCAGCGTGCCGAGCAGCTCGTACGATCCGACCCCGAGAAGTACGTGATGCTGCACCAGTTCAAGAACCCGGCCAACCCGAAGATTCACTTTGAGACCACCGGGCCGGAGATCTGGAATGACACCGACGGAGGGGTCGACGTTTTTGTCGCCGGAGTTGGCACCGGCGGTACGATCACGGGCGTCAGCCGCTACATCAAAGAGCAGAAGAAGAAGAAGATCCTGTCGGTTGCCGTCGAGCCCGCGCGCAGCCCGGTGCTCGCACAACACCGAGCGGGCCGCAAGGTCCGGCCCGGCTATACAGCCATTCAAGGCATCGGCGCCGGCTTTGTCCCTGACGTCCTGGACATGGATCTCGTCGACCGGATCGAGCCGGTCGAGGACGAAGAGGCGATCGAGTTCGCCCACAGACTTGCGCAAGAGGAAGGCATCCTTTGCGGAATCTCCTGCGGTGCGGCAGCCGCGGTGGCCTGCCGGCTAGCTAAGGAGCCCGAGATGGAAGGCAAGACGATCGTCGTCATCCTTCCAGACGCCGGCGAACGTTACCTGTCGAGCGCTCTGTTCGACGGTATCGGTTAGGACCAACTCCGCAGCCTCGGTTCGCAGCCACTCAGCCAAGCCTCGAATTCGACTGGTTCGACGAAGGTCGTGTCGACTTTGCGCGGAAGCAGCAGCGCGTCCGTATCGGCGCTGCAGAGCCCTGGGTCACAGGTCGTCGCGCTCTCGACCGCTTCAGCCCGCAACCACGGTAGAAACTCGGTCCGATAGACGCCACTGGGATAGCAAAAGTGGTTCGCGGGCTTTCCCGTCAGCTCCTCGATGAACGCCCGATTGTCCTGGATCTCTCTGCGGAACAGGCTTTCGTCGTTCGGCGTGCGATGGCGGTGCGTGTGCAGTTGGAAGTCGATTCCCGCCCGCGCGAGCTCGCGCACCTCGTCGCTGTCCATCAGCGACAGAACGCGAGATCGATGTAGCGCATCGTAGTTGATCCCGATCTGCGCCGCGAGCCGTTGCACGACTTCGTCCTTCTCGTCCGCGGAACGACCCTCGAGCGCGGCGGCTTGAAGTCTCGCCGCGAGGGTCTGCCAAGATTCGGAAGTCAGCTTCCGCGGCGCCCCGCCAAGCAAACGGGCGTCGATCTCGACTCCTGCGTCGCGTTTGAGCCAGAGCATGTAGGGGACGATCAGATTTGGCAGTGGTCGCTGGTCTTTGACGTAGTAAGTCGTCAGATAGACGGTCGCTGGGAAGCCAAACTCAGCCAGCAACGGGGCCGCCGCCTGGTGGAAGTCGTAGAAACCGTCGTCGAAGGTTAAGGCGACTGACGGCTTGGAGAGCTTTCCGCTCCGCAGGGCGTCGATTGCTTCGCCTAGCGGCAGCACCTCCACGCCCGATCTCTGGATGCTCTCGAAGCGCGACCGAAGCAGGGCCGGGCTCATGTGCAAGCCGCCGTTCCATTCGTGTTCGCGGTCGAGCGACACGCCGTGATAGCAAAGGATCAGCAAGCGCTCGGACCTCCAGTCCGAGGACTGCACCCAGCCGAACCCGCCGATAGTACGGCAGCCGTCGAGAACCGCGAGCTTCATGCGTCGTGCAACGCTCATGGGCTCAACCTGAATGGCCCGCTGGTCGCGCCCAACGGATCATGTCCTCGCGGTTCCACACGATCAGATAGCTGCTCGGCGTGTAGCGGCCTTCCTCAAAGGCGGCCTGCCGTTCGGGAGAGTGGACCAGCGCATAGTCGCGGTCCTGCGGGCTGCGGCCGTAGAAGAAGACCTGTGCGCCATTGGCCTCCGGAGTCTCACGCAGGTAGGCCAAATGGGGGCTGACTGTGGCCACTGCGGGGTCATTCCACCACCCTACTCCCAGGATTCCCTTGATTTCAGGTCGTTGCAACAACACCTCGACCGTTCGAGCGTAGAAGCGATCCCAGCCCTCTGGCGAAAACTCCTCCATGCGGCGCGGATCGGTATGCAATTCCAAGTAGGGGAATAGGGCTGCCGACCCACGGGAACAAGAAGCGCGCAGCTCGGACTGCTTGGGCCCAACCGCCGGCAAAGATTGAGCGCCGCGGATCCCGCGATTCGACTCGAGCAACTGCGCTCCACCTGGGATCATGCGTTCGTCGAAGATCGCCAAGTCCTTCATCACGGTGTCGCGCTGGGGCGTGAAAAACGTGTCCCGACGTCGGCGCAGCTCCATTGCGGTGATCTCTCGCTGGATCGCGAACTGCTCCGCGATGCTTTGAGGGTAGCGTCGAGCCCGTTCTTCCTGCTCGAAGCGCCGCAGTAGCCGGACCAGGGTCAGCTTCAAGCAGCGCGGCTGATTCTCGGCATCGTGCTCTGCGAGAAGCGCACGCGCTTCGGCGCTCAGATGGTTGTAGGGCGCCCTGGAGGCGTGAAATGTGTTCAGAAATGCATCCGAGTTGAAGGGCTGCCGCAAGCGCTGCTCGAGCTCCCTCTCCATCGAGGTCAACTCGTCGAACGTCAGCCGCGCGGAAACCCGGTTCGGCCGCGGCGGATGCGTCTCCAAGATCGACCTCGCCTCCAGCCCGAATTCTACCATCGTGTCGTCTGGTCGCCATTCAGGGCTGATCCTTTCTCGAAGGCGTCGGCAAGGGCGCGCGCTCGGCTTGAACCCGGACAAAATCCAGGCGTCTCACCGGCTTCCCCGGCAGGCCGCCATATGGCACACTAGTTTGGACCTGAGCCGGGACCGTAATGACGGCTCCGATGACAGGGTCCGCTCTCGCTGAGCGCTCCTCTCAGGTCTGCTGACGTCATGATTCGCTCCTATGGCATGTCTCACGTTGGACGCGTGCGCACCAACAACGAAGACAGCTATGTAGCCCGCCCCGAACTGCATTTGTTCGCGGTGGCGGACGGCATGGGTGGAGCACAGGCCGGCGAGCGCGCCTCTCAGGTCGCAATTCAGACGGTTGTCGAAGAGGTTGAGCGCTCGGGCGGGCAGGCCGACATCGAAGACCTCGCCGCAGCCGTGCGCGAAGCGAACCGCCGCGTCCGGACCCAGGCGCGCCATGCTCCCGAGCTTGCCGGCATGGGCACCACCGTCGTGGCTGCTATTGTCCATTCCGACCGCATTCAGATCGTCAATGTGGGAGACAGCCGAGCGTACCTACTCAGCGACGGTGCGCTCTACTGCATCACCACCGACCATAGCTGGATCAACGAAGTCGGCCGCGGCCTCGGGTTGAGCGATGAGCAGCTGCGCACGCATCCCTACCGCAACGTGCTGACCAAGGCTGTCGGGGCCGAGGATCAGGTTGAGGTACAGAAACTCGAGATCGAGTTTCGTCCCGGAGACTTGCTCTTGCTCTGCTCAGACGGATTGCACGGCGTCGCCGGCGACCGCACTATCCAAGAGGTCTTGCGCCAGGGCGGCGGACTCCGCGAGCGCTGCGAGTCGCTGATTCGCGCGACGCTCGAGCGCGGCGCCCCGGACAACATCACCGCCGTGCTGGTCGAGCGCGCTGACAACGGCGACGCCTGACGCCGCCTCCATTCCGCTACCCGCCTCTACGCCTTTCCGGCCAATCCGCCGATCTACGCTGCGAGACGCGTGATGGATCCGGATCAACGTGTGTACGCCTACGGGCCTTACGGCTCGAGCCCTGTCGCGCAAGAGGCTCGTCCTGCCAATCTGCGCGTCCGCCTCCTATCTGCCGTAAACAGCATGCCTCCGCTTCCTGCGGCGCTCAGTCGTTTGATGCGGATGCTCAACAGCGACGCGATCTCGGCGACGCAGGTGGCCGCCGTCATCGAGGGCGATAGTGTGTTGAGCGGCAGCGTGATGAAGTGCGTCAACTCGGCCTATTACGGGATGCCGCGGCGCGTCTCCTCAATTCGGCATGCCGTCACGCTACTCGGCTTTCAGACCGTCCGCAACTTGGCGCTGGCATTTTCCATGCGCCGCATGATGACTGGCAGCGCCGCCTCGCGCAAGCTTTACGGCAGCTACGCGCGGCATGCCCTGGCGACAGCCCTGCTGGCGCAAAACGCGGCGGTTCGCGTGAGCGGCGGCGACATCGAATCCGCCTTTGCCGCCGGTCTGTTTCACGATGTCGGCAAGCTGCTCATCTACACTGCCGCACCGGAAGCGGTGCCTTCGATTCTCAAGCGAATGGAGGAGAGCGGATGCTCCTATCTCGAGGCGGAACGAGAAACGCTCGAGACTACCCATGCCGAGCTCTCGGCCATCGTACTCGAGGGCTGGAAGCTGCCGGACATGATCTGCGTTGCTGCTCGGTACCATCACGAGCCGCAGCTCGCGGCTGCCCCAGCCGACGGTGCGCCATCGCTCACTGCGCTCGTCCATGCCGCTGACATGGCGGTCAACTTCGAAGGTTTTCGAACGCCCGACGGCCTTCCGAACCCACCGCAAGATCCGGCCGCCACTCTCGCTTCGCTGCAGCTGGGCGGGATCGATCTGCTCGAAAGCTTCCGCGCGGAGTTTGAAAATCTGCAGGAGATGTTCGGCTAGGATTTTGCTCTGCGTCGGCTGTTATTGCGGGCCCCTTTTCCTGGTGCGACTGGATAGCCGGAAGAAGAAAACTATGACTTCTCCTAGGGGATTCCTAGCGGATGCGTACTGGTCCTTGCTAAGTTGAATCTCCTAGTGCTTAACTAAGGCTCACTTGAATACGTGATGCGGTCTGCAAAAGGAGGCAGCCGGGCCAGATGAAGTTATTAACCGATTTCGTGTATCTCCAATTGCTGGATATTCTCACCACTCTCGCCTTTCTGATGCAAGGCGTCGCTGAAGGCAACCCGTTGGTACGTTGGGTGCTGTCGGCCGGTCAGAATCCAATTATTAGCCTGATCGTGGTCAAAGGGTTGGCTGTCGCGCTCGCTGTATTCTGTGTTGCGCGTTCGCGCCATCGAGTGTTGCGCTTCGCCAACATCTTCTTTGCGGTATTGGTTGCGTACAACCTAGTCTGCATCATCCTAGCGGCGCCCGCACTGCACAGCTAGGCCGAGCCGGATTCCGACAGCACTTGGCGGTAGATTGCGCGCGTGGCGCTCTGAACCTGCTCGACGACCGCCGGCAGCGGCTGTCCGGCCTGCAGCAATGGGCTCCAGCGGCGCACCAGTTCGCCCACCGACTCTTGAGCGCCGACTGCCGCCGGTATCCTTCCGGTCGGCCTTCCCGTCGCGATGCGCACCGCATGGTCGACGGAGCGAAAGAATACTGCGGCTTCCTCGAGAAATCTCGCCTGCTCCTCGCTCAAGCCTCCTAGCTCGCGCACGATGGCAATGCGCTCAGGAGTGGAGAGCAACTCGAAGAACTCGTCTGCCGACTTGAGCCGGAGGTAGAGCAGGATGAAGTCGATGTCGAAGTAGCCGCCCGGACCGGTTTTGACCGGCTCCGCGTCACCGCGCTCGCGCTCGAGCTTTTCGCGCATGTCGCGCAGCTTTGCCGCGACGTCCGTCTCGCTGCGAAAACGCTGCCAGCCCACCCTTTGCAGATCTTCGAGAAAACGCCGCCCGCCCTCAATGTCTCCGGCTATGGTGCGCGCCTTCATGTACGCCAACGCCTCCCAGGCCTCGGCGCGCTCCGCGAAGTAGCGCTTCATGAAAGTCTCGGTTTGCAGAATCGAGCCGTCTCGTCCGTTCGGCCGTAGCCGGACGTCAACGCTGAAAATACGCCCTTCGCGGGTGTAGTTGGAGAGCGTCTCGATGAATCGCGTGACGACGTCGCGCCAAAACGGTTGCTCCTCGGCGCCGTCGTCACGGAGGACGAAGATCAAGTCCGCGTCCGAACCGATGTCGAACTCGCGAATCCCGAGCCGGCCGAGGGCGATGATCCGCAGAGGCGCTGTTGGCGGCGGCCCGGGATGTTGCTCGAGGGCGTCGTCGTAGGCGATCTCGTAGGCCGCTCGGATGACTTCTTCGGCCAAGTCGCTCATCTGTGCGAGCGTGTCGAAGATCGGCTGCGAGCCACACACGCTACGCGCGGTGATCCGCAAGCGCCGGCGGCGGAAGTAGCGTCGCAACTGCATCGACTGCTCGTTGTAGTCCGCTGCGGGGTCGAATGCGGGCTCGGGCGCGGCGGCATCGGGCTCCAACTCCGCGACGTCTTGGGGGAAGCGTGCAAGATGGTCAGCGATGGCCGTGCTGTGCTCGATCAAGTCGCCCACGCAAGCCACCAACTCCGGTGATGCCTCCAAGCGGCGCCGGAGCTCGCCCGACGCAGCGACTCGGTCGAGGAAGTGCGCGAACATCTGCGCCCCTCGGCGAATCGGAACCGCATCGAAGGCGCGGGCCAAATCCGGTGAGTGGGCTTCGATGCGGCGCAGTTGCGGGCTCCAGATCTTCTCGACGGAGACCCTGGATTCAGTGTCTTGCAGGGCATGCGCCGGCGCCTCGGATGGTCCTTGGGATTGGATCGCGCGGTTGTAGATGGTCGAGACGTCGCGGAAGCAGCGTTTGATGTCGCTGTCGAGCTCAGCCGCCGTCGCACCCGGAGTCACTTTGCGGGCCAGCCGCTCGAGCTGGTCAGGATCTTTCGGGAGCTCATGCGCTTGCTTGTCGTCGAGCAGTTGCAGCCGATGCTCGACCGTCCGGAGGTACTGGTAGGCTGAGCTCAGGGCCGAGTAGTCGCCGAGCGAAAGATGCTCCTTCTCCGCCAACCGGTGCAGCGCGAACAGCGTCCCGCCGCTGCGCACGAACGGGTCCTGACCGCCGTAGAGGCGCTGCAGGCACTGCACCAGGAACTCGATGTCGCGAATGCCGCCGGGGTGTAGCTTGACGTTGACGCCGCCCTTGGCGAAGCTTTGCCGTTGTTTCTGGATGCGGTCGCGCGATTCCGAGACGCGCTCGATCAGCGAAAAGTCCGTCGTCGTGCGGTAGATCAGCGGGCGCACCATCCGCAGGAACGTCTCGCCCATCAGCAGATCGCCCGCCGCCGGACGCGCCTTGATGAGCATCTGCAGCTCCCAGTCGCGGGCGCGCTTGTGGTAGTAGGCAACTGCTCCGTCGAGCGAGGCGACCAGCTCCCCGGCCGCTCCCTCGGGTCGCAGCCGTAAGTCCACGCGGTAGGCGAAGCCTTCTTGCGAGCGGGTGCAGAGCAGGTGAGTCAGCCGCGTCGCGAGTTGCTGGTAGAAGTCGTGGTTGGAGATCCGGATCGGCCCCGACGTCTCGCCGTGTCCGGTGTGCAGGTACATCAGGTCGATGTCGGAAGAGTAGTTCAGCTCGCGTCCGCCAAGTTTTCCCAGGGCGATCGCCACAAAGCGGCCTTCGATCTCGGTTTCGCCGGCGCGCACCAGCGGACGGCCGAAGCGTCGCACGAGATCGCCGCGTACGTGATCGTGCGCGCCTTCGAGCAGTGCGCCCGCCAAGTTCGACAGCTCGAGCGTGATTTCCGCCAACGTGGCGACTCCCAGGAAATCCCGTAGCGCGATGCGCAGGACGTGGATGCGGCGGAAGTGCGCGAGCTTGGCGGCGAAACCCTCGTCGGGCGCGCCGGTGTCGCTCGAGCCGAGCTCGAGCGCAGCTCAGCGGCCGTAAACAGGCTGTAGAAGCGCTCGGAATCGAGCGCCCAGCCGAGCAGCTCCGGTTCGCGCACCAATGTGTCGAAAAGGAAATCGCTGTTGGCGAAGACTACCAGCGCTGCCTGCAAGGCTCGGCGCGAACCCCGCACCTGCTCCCGAGCGGAGTCGCTCGAGTGCACGAACCGATCCAGGCGCTCGAGCGCCAGATCCGGATCGGGCGTCTGGCGCGCCAATCCGTCCAGAGACGCGAACGTCTCGGCATCCAGTGCCGTGGCAAGTTCGTGCATTGTCTCGCTTGCGCGTCGCGGCTCGCGATACGGGGTGTCCGGCGGCGGGGCCGAAGCAGGAAGTCTGTCCAAAAGATAGCAAGCCGGGGGACGGTAAGAGGGCGCCATGGCAGGCTTAGGCGGTGGCTAGTTCCACCCGACGGAAGCACAACCGCGGCCCGATCGGCCGACCCGGCGCGTCGAGCAGGTCCTCGACATCGGCCAGACAGAGGTCGCGATTGAGCCCCAGCAGGCGCGCCAGCGCGACGAGCTTGTCCTCGGCGAAGATCGCCGGACGCTCGAGCGCCTCCTGTAATTCAACCACGCTCGCCCCCGGTTCGAGCAGAGGACTCCACAGCTCGGGCCGCCCAACGCAGCGCGGCCCTTGCGATGCGAGGATGTCGACTGGCAGACCGTCGCGGAACAAGGCTAGCCGCATCGCATCGCTTTGTTGGATTGACGAGCTGACGGTCTCCACCCCCGCCTCGCGTGAAAGCCGCGCTGCGAACGAATCGAGCTCCATCCATTCCGAGTCGAACACCGTGGTCCACTCGCCGCTGGAGGCCGGATGCAGGATCAGCGTTCGCTCAGCGTCGCGCGCTCCGCTCGCTTCGCAATACTGGTCGAGCTCGAGCACACGGTGGATCGCCAAGCCAAGCCGACGCTGGGCGTCGGCGCTGCTCCCTATCCGCACATGTATGCTCGCTGCGTTCAGTCCCATCGCACACTTTCCTTCAGGGTGCCTTGCAACGAGGGCGCGGCGGCATCGGGAGAAGGAAGGATACGTCCCCGAGTTTCTCCTGAGAGCAGCGAGAAAAATGCGGCTACTTCTCAGAGCGAGCGTAGTACTCGTTCGTCGAAGGTATAGTCGGGAGACGGACGATCCTCTTGCGCCGCGTACCACGCGAAACTGTTTGCCAGAGCTTCTTTGAAGGGCGTCGGCGTGAATCCGAGCTCTCGCTCTGCGCGGCCGACCCGCATGCTGATCGGCTCCATGTCGTAATACTGCGCGAAGTAGTAAGGCGGATGGAATTGTTCCCCGCCAAGCGCGATCAGCTTCTCGCGCGGCACGAAGACTATCGCAGGGTCTACGCCTGCCGCGCGGCCCAAGGCCTCCACCAATTGGCGCTGCGTGATCGGGGCCCCGTAGCCTACGTTGTACGCCCTGCCAGCGGCCTCTGGGTTGTCGAGAGCCGCCAAACAGGCGCTCACGTAGTCGTCGCGGTAGACGAACTGCATCAGCCGCGAGCCGTCGTCGGGAACAAGGATCGGGCGCCGGTCCATGAGGCGGTCGAAGAAGAACTGCTCGCGATAAAATGGATTCTCAGGTCCGAAAATGTATGGAGGGCGAAACGTCGTCACCCGCCCACCGTGCCGCGAGAACAGCATGCGCTCTGTCTCGGCCTTGTTGCGGCAGTAGGAATCGGGATCGTCTGGCGGCGCAAGCGCGTCGTCTTCGTCGTGGTCGAGCCCCGTCCCATAAGCGGCCACTGACGAGGTGAACAGGTAGCGCGTCGTCGGACTTGTTGCCGCGACAGCGGCTTCGACCTGTTCGGCGGTCGTGCCGCGCGCCCAGTCGTAGACGTTGTCGAAAACCGCGTCGAGCTCGAGACCCGCCAGCGCCTTGGATACCGCTTCCACGTCATTGCGGTCGCACGTGATCTCTTCGGTCTGGCCGGCAAAAGGGTTGTGCTTGCCGCGGTGCAGCAGGATTACGCGCCTACCGCGCTCGAGCAGACGACGCACGAGCTCGCGCCCCAAAAACAAAGTACCGCCGATGACGAGGATAGGCTTCACGCCCTTCAGCGTATCGAGTTACGCTGCGCGGAAAGGCTTGCGAAAGTAGCGCCGTGCAGGCTCGCGGTAGTTCCAATCGTCGGTGAGCGCGAGGATGCGGCGGTAGCAGGCCTGCGCATCACGCCGGCGACCGAGCTCGTCGTAGCACTTGCCCAAGGCCAGGTAGGCTTCCACGCGCGCCTTCTGCGAGAAGTCGTCCGAGCGCAGCGCCTCCTCGAGCTCGCGCGCCGCTTCGCCGCGGCGTCCTTCCTGGCGCGCGGCGTCGGCGCGTCGCACTCGCGCGAGCATCGGATCGGCGCTTTGCACTCCTGCCAGCATACCCCGCTGCGATACTATCCCTATGCGCCGAACCGCCTCGCTCGTCGCCCTCTGGGCCATCGTCTTCTTCGCCGGAGTGCGCCTCGCGCCCAGCGTTGAAGTCCCGCAGTGGAGAGACTTGTTCAACGGCAAGGATCTCACCGGCTGGGTCAACGTGAACACCGACCCCGATACGTGGTCCGTGCGCGACGGAATGCTCATCTGCAAAGGCACGCCCATCGGCGTGATGCGGACGGATCGCCAGTACGAAAACTTTCTGCTCCACGTCGAATGGATGCACCTCGAACCCGGCGGCAACTCCGGCGTCTTCATCTGGTCGGGCGCCGTTCCCGGGGAGAACCGTCTGCCCGACGGCGTCGAAGTGCAGATGCTCGAGCTCGACTGGCCCAAGCTGCACGTGCGCGACGGCGTCACTCCGCCCATCGCCTACGTTCACGGCGAGCTGTTCGGCGTTGGCGGCGTCCAGACCGTGCCCGACAACCCGCGCGGCACGCGCAGCAAGTCCATCGAAAACCGTTGCCTGCCGCGCGGCCAATGGAACACCTATGACGTCGTCGCCGTCGACGGCGTGGTCAAGCTCTCCGTCAACGGCAAGTTTGTCAACGGTCTCGCCAAGTCGACCCAGAAAAAGGGATATCTGTGTATGGAATCGGAGGGCGCCGAAATCCATTTCCGCAACATCAAGATCATGGAGCTGCCTCCGGGCGTGACGAGCCCCGATCAGATCGCTCCCGAGCTCTGACGCGCCTTGCGCAAGTGGTATTCTGGTCGCTTATGCGTTTGGTGACCTACTCGACCGGTTCCGGCCCCCGCGCGGGCGTTGTCGTTGACGGCAAAGTGGCCGATCTCGCTTCGGCCGGCTACGCCGATGTCGTCTCCGTGCTGCGCGATGGCGCCAAGGGCAAGGCCGCCGTCGCGGCCGTTCAGCCGGCCGCCGATGCGCCGAAGCTCGAAGACGTCAAGCTGCACGCTCCCATCCCCAAGCCCGACAAGTTCATCTGCATCGGGCTCAACTACCGCGATCACGCGATCGAGTCCGGCATGGCCATCCCGGAGCTGCCGACCGTCTTTACCAAGTACCCGAACGCGGTCTGCGGCCACGGCGACGACATCATCATCCCGTCGGTCTCGAAGCAAGTCGACTACGAAGCCGAGTTTGCCTTCGTCATTGGCACGCGTTGCCACAAGGTGAAGAAAGAGGACTGGAAGAGCGTCGTCTGGGGCTACACCATCGTCCACGACGTCTCGGCGCGCGACTACCAGCTCGCCACCAGCCAGTGGACCATCGGCAAGACCTTCGACACGTTCGGCCCCATGGGCCCCACGCTCGTCTCCGCCGACGAAGTCGCCGATCCGCACAACCTGCGTATCAGCCTCGACCTCAACGGCGAGACGCTGCAGGATTCGACCACGAAGCAGCTCATCTTCGACATCCCCTACCTGATCGAGTACCTCTCGACGGTGATGACGCTCGAGCCTGGCGACATCGTCTCGACCGGTACGCCTCCAGGCGTCGGTTTTGCGCGCAAACCGCCCATCTACCTGAAGCCCGGCGATGACTGTGTCGTCAAGATCGAGGGCTTGGGCGAGCTGCGCAACCGCTGCGTCGCCGACTCGTAGGGGCGAGGGCCGCGCCCGCGCGCTACCACGCCCTGAGTTTCAGATGGAAACCGATTTCCTGATCATCGGCGCCGGCGTCGCGGGCTTGCGGGCTGCGATCGAGGCTGCCGGGGGCGGCCGCGTTCTCGTCCTCACGAAGGACCGTCTCACCGAATCGGCCTCCGAATACGCTCAGGGCGGTATCGCCGTCGCGCTGAGCGACGACGACAAGGTCGAGCTCCACGAACAAGACACACTGCAAGCCGGCGCCGGCCTTTGTGACCCGGAAGCCGTGCGCGTCCTGGTCGAGGAGGGTCCGGTCCAGATCCAACGTCTCATCGAATGGGGCGTCGAGTTCGACAAAGAGGGCGGCCGGCTCGAATTCACCCGCGAAGGCGCCCACAGCCGCAACCGCGTCCTGCACGCCCACGGCGATTCCACTGGACGCGAGATCGCGCGGACGCTCTTCCACAAGACCCGCACGCTGCCCAACATCCAGTTCCGCAGCTTCTCCGCTGTCGTCGACCTGCTGATGGAAGACGGCCGCGTGTGCGGCGCCATCGCCTGGGACGAGAAGGAGCGCCGGCTCGCCGCCATCCGCTCCAAAGCCGTTCTGCTCGCCACCGGCGGCCTGGGCTGCGCCTTTTGGGAAACGACCAACCCCGATGTCGCCACCGGCGACGGCGTCGCTATGGCCTACCGCGCCGGCGCGGAGATTGCCGATCTCGAGATGGTGCAGTTCCATCCTACGGCGCTCTTCTTGGAGGGGGCTCCGCGTTTTCTGCTGTCCGAAGCGCTACGCGGCGAGGGCGCCTACCTTCGCAACGTCCACGGCGAGCGCTTCATGGAGCGCTACGACTCGCGCGGCGAGCTGGCGCCCCGCGACATCGTCTCACGCGCCATCGTCGCCGAGCTGCACCGCACACAAGCCGGCCCGGTCTATCTCGACTTGACCCATCTGGGCAAAGGTTTCGCCGCCAAACGCTTCCCGCGCATCTATCAGACCTGCCTGCACTTCGGCGTCGATCTCGATACGCAACCCGCGCCTGTGCATCCGGCAGCGCACTATGCCATGGGCGGCGTACGGACGGATGAAGCCGGCCGCACAACCCTGCCGGGTCTATACGCCGCCGGCGAAGCGGCTTGCAACGGCGTCCATGGCGCGAACCGCCTGGCGAGCAACTCGTTGCTCGAAGGGCTGGTGTACGGCGCCCGCGCGGGCGCCGCCATGCTCGACCATGCGGGCGACAAGCTGCGTTCGCCCGAGATGCCACAGCGTGGAACGGCGGCCCCGCTGCCCGCTAACGTCGCTTTCGAGCTGCGCCGACTGGCATGGCGTCGCGCCGGCATCGAGCGCGCCGGCGATACTTTGCAGGCCGGGCTCGACGAGCCTCGAGCGCCTCGCTCCTGTCTTCCAAGAAGGCCTCGCGCGCAACAGCCGCCACGGCTTCGAAGCCGACAACCTCTACGCGGTCGTCTCGTTGATCACACGCTGCGCGTTGTTTCGCGAAGAAAGCCGCGGCGCACATTACCGCTCCGACTTCCCCGAACCGCGGGAAGAATTCCGTAAGCACACGGTTGTCTCGAAAGGTCGCGCGGTCAGCCTCTCAGATCTTTGAGCACGACCGCAGCGTCGCCGCAACGGCTCGGTCCAGGACTGCGCTAAGCTCAACACCGCGATGTTGCGTTCGGCCATCCCAGCCCTGTTCATCCTGGCGTTCCTTACCGCCGCGCTCCCGGCTCAGCAGCCGCCGAACTTCGTTTTTCTGCTTGGTGAAGGTCAGGGCTGGAATTCTCTTTCGGTCGCTATGGACCCGGACGTACCGGGATCGAAGAGCGCAACCTTCCGCACGCCCAACTTCGAGCGCCTCGCTGCCTCCGGAATGCGCTTTGCGAACTTCTACGCTCCCTCGCCCCGCTGTACGCCTTCCCGCGCCACGTACTTCACAGGCAAGAATCCCGCGCTGTTGCGGATGACGTTCGTTTCCGCCTGGACCCCGGATAATCCGCGGCTCTCCACGCCCGCGCCACTGCTCGAGATGCCGGCCGAAGAGACGACGATCGCCGAGCTGCTCAAAGCGCGAGGCTACACGACCGCCCACTTCGGCAAATGGCATGTGGGGCGAAGGCTCACTCCGCGTGATCACGGTTTCGACGAGAGCGACGGGCCGACGAGCAACGGCGGCCCGGACAACATCGCGCATCCGAATCCAACCCAGGCCTATGGCATCGCCGAGCGCGGCATGGACTTCATGGAGCGTCACGCAAAGGCCGGCCAACCGTTCTTCGTGCAGATGTCGCAGTATGGCGGCCGCGACTTCGAGGATGCTCTCCCGGCAACTGTCGCCGAGGTTCAGAGGTGGGGCCTGGAAGGCCGGGAGGCCGGCGCCGCAGCAGTTGCGCTCGATGTGGACATCACCGTCGGGCGCATCCTCGACAAGCTGGAAGAGCTCGGGATCGCGGGAAGCACGTACGTCCTCTACACCACCGACCACGGCACGCCGGGTCGTGAGAACGGCCCGCTCGCGAATGGCAAGGGAACGGTTTGGGAGGGCGGGCTGCGCGTCCCACTACTCGTCTCCGGCCCGGGTACCGAGCCGGGTTCCGTTTCGCATGTGCGCGTCTGGGGCGCGGATCTGTTCCCGACGATCGCCGAGCTGGCCGGCGTCGATCTTGCACTGCCGAAACAATTGGATGGCGGAAGCCTCGCTAGACTGCTGCGCTCAGGAGGCGAAGGGGAGGTTGAGCGCTTGCGGGAAGAGATGGTCTTCCATGTCCCGCATTACGATAGCGATCCTCTGGGTCCTGCGTCGGCGATCATCCTGGATTCCTACAAACTGATCCGATTCTATGAATTGGACAAGCCTAAGCTGTTTGACCTTTCGCAAGATCGCGGGGAGCGCCATGATCTGGCCGAAAAACTGCCAGAAAAGACTGCTGAGCTCGACCGGCGGCTGACGGCGTACCTAGCGGAAGTTCACGCCGACCTTCCAGAACCCAACGTCAAATTCGATCCATCGAAGGCCTCCGGCGAGCGGCCGCCCGGCCGTCGAGACCGGCGCCGGCCCAACCGCCCTCGGCAAAACCGCTAGGGCAACCGAAAGGCCACGACGTTGACTCCAGCCGAGACTGCAACATACTGCTTGCCCGCGACCGCATAGCTGATCGGCGAAGCCGAGATGCGCATGCCGGTGTTGAAGTGCCACAGCGGCTCGCCTGAAACGGCGTCGAGCGCGGTCAAGAAGCCTTGGTCGTCCCCGGCGAAGATCAATCCCGAGGCCGTCGAAACCAGTCCCGCGCCATAGTGACGCGAGCTGACCTGCTTGTACTGCCACTTGCGTTCGCCGGTCTTCAAATCCAAAGCCCGGACAAACATCTGCCACGGCTCTTCGGGGCTCTCCACGTAGCCCGTCCCCATGAAGCCATAGCCGCCGGGACGGAACTCCTGCTTGGCCTTGTAGCTCACGCCGCAGCCTTCCTTGGCGGCCAGGTAGAACCAGCCGGTGACCGGATTGTAGGCGGGCGACATCCAGTTAGTCGCGCCCGAGGTCGACGGGCAGACGAAGTTGCCTTGCGGCGTGGGCATCACGCTGGGAACGCGCATCGGCCGGCCCTTCTCGTCCAGGCCCGTCGCCCAATTGAGCTTGTCGATGAACGGCGTCCCGTGGAGGAACTCCCCCGTGGCGCGGTCGAGGATGTAGTAGAAGCCGTTGCGGTCGGCGTGGGCGAGCAGCTTGCGCGGCTTGCCCTCCCATTCGGCGTCGACCAGGATCGGAATCTCGACCGAATCCCAATCGTGGACGTCGTGCGGGGTGAACTGGAAATGCCAGCGGCGCTCGCCGGTGGCGGCGTCGATCGCCACGACCGATTCCGTGTAGAGGTTATCGCCTTCGCGGTCGTCGCCGTCGAAGTCCGGCGCGGGGTTGCCGATGCCCCAATAGAGCAGGTTGAGCTCGGGGTCGTAGCTGCCCGAGAGCCACGTGGCGCCGCCGCCGGTCTTCCACGAGTCGCCTTCCCATGAGCCGAAGTCTGGATCGCCAGGTCGCGGGATGGTGTACCAGCGCCACAGCCTCTTGCCGGTCTTGGCGTCGTAAGCGTCGAGCCAGCCGTTGAGGCCGTAATCGCCGGCGGCGTTGCCGGTGATGATTTTGCCATCGATGGCGAAGGGCGGCGCCGGGTTGTAGTAGCCCTCGTCGGTTGGGGCGACCTCGACGTCCCAGACGAGCGTCCCGGTGCGCGCATCGAGCGCGACCAGGTGCGCATCCGGAGTGCCCACGTAGACCAGATTGCCCAAGACGGCGACGCCGCGGTTGGGTCCGCGGTTGATTCCATTCTGTCTCCGCCAGCTCCAGATCTCGCGGCCCGTGCGCGCGTCGAGCGCATAAACCTCGTTCGGCGCCGAGACATACATCACGCCGTCGACGACCACTGGGACGGCCTGCAAGCGCCCGGCCGACGGGATCGGGTAAATCCAAGCCGCGCCGAGCTCGCCCACGTTCTCCTTGGTGATCTCCGTCAACGGCGAATGCCGTTGGGAGTCGTAGGTGCGACCGTAGGTCAGCCAGTCCGCCGGATCGGGGTCGAGCAAGTCTTGGTAGGAAACCTGAGCGGCGAGCGGCGCCGCCAACAGGAGAACAATCGCGAACAGCCTCAAGGCTTCCCCTCCGAGCCGAGACGGCTCAAAAAAGCCAACAGATCCTGAAATTCCTGCGGGCTCAAGCGCTGCTCGTTGTCGGTCGGCATCATGGACTTGTCGCGAACGTCGAGCGTCTGAATCTCCTCCGGCACGAGCAGGTGTAGCTTGCCGTCGTCGCCCAGGATCTGGATCGAGAAATTGTGCTGGTTTTTGACGACCCCGCGGATCGTGCGGCCGTCCTTGGTCATCACGGTGACCGGCTTGTAGCCGCGCGGTGCGTGCGGCTTAGCGACGGTCAGCGCGTCGCGGATTTCGCTCAGGCGCATGCGGGCGCCGAGGTTGCTCAGGTTCGGGCCCAGCAGCCCGCCGCGCGAGCCGATCTGGTGGCAGCCGCCGCATCCACCTTTGCCCCAAAACACTTCTTCGCCGTGCGCTGCGTCGCCGTCGGCGGGAAAGTCCGCCGCGCTGGAACGCAGGCTGCGAATGAAGGCGGTGATGCGCCAGGCGTCATCGGAATTCATGCCCATCGCCGGCATCTGCGTGCCGGGGATGCCGTTGACGATCGCGTCGTAGATCTCGGCGTCGGTGCGGCGCTGTGGCCGGAACCCTCCGGCGAGCGCCGGGCCGCGGTCGCCGACGCCTCCGTCGACGCCGTGACACACCGTGCAAGATTGGTTGTAGATGCCGCGCCCGGCAGCGATGACGTCCGCGCCGGAGCCGAGCGGATTTACGCCCTCGGTGTCAGCGAATAGGAACGCGGGCAACAGTAGGAGCGCGGCGAATCGAAGCATGGACGTCTGCACTTCATGATACGCCGCCCTGGCGTCCGGCGAAGCTCGACGATACGGCCTGACAGCCTCGAGCGTCGAATCGACCTCTGCCTCGCCGTGCGCCGCGCTCAGCGAGCATTGCTTGACGGCCAGCGGGAAGAAATAGACGCCCTTTTCGAGCAACCGCCGCCGCAACTCGTTGTCGAGCGCGAAGTCGTGATGCTCGGCCAGATCATGCCAATCGCGCGGGGCGGTCCATGAAGTACGCCACGAAGGCGGAGCCTTGCCGCACCACGGTCACGGGACGGCCCAACCCGGCGAGGCCGCTCGCGCAAGCCGGCTTCCATGCGCGCCCCGAGCCGCTCCACGCCGGCGTAGATGTCACCGCCTCCTTCTGCCAGCGCTTCGATCGTGGCGATCGCCGCCGCCACTGAACCGGGTGCGCTGTAGGTGCCGGCTGAGCAACACGCGCTCGGATGGATCGCGCGATAGCGAACAGGTCCATGTGCTCGGCGGGCGCATGCATTGATCGCGGCCAAGGGGTAGCCGCTAGCGATCGCCTGCCACAGACCGCCAAGTCCGGCTGCACGCCGCTCAGGCCTCGCATAGCCGCCCAAGCCATGGCGAAAGCCGGTCTTGGATCTCGTCGAAGATCAGCAGGAAGCCCAGCTCGCGCGCGAGCGAGCGCAGGGCTTCGAGGTAGCCGGGTTGCGGATGGATCAGCCCGACGTTTTGCAGGATGGGCTCGGTGATGAGCGCCGCCACGGGATAGCGCTCGCAGACCCAGCGCACCGAGCGGAGATGCTGTTGAAGTTGACGGGATGGACGAGCGCGCGGTGGGCTTGCGGGATGCCGACAGCTGATGTGGGGCAGGAAGGGGTATTCGCCGGGGTAAACTCGGGGCCCGAGCGGGCTTCGAGCGGCGTCATCAGGTTGCAAGCCACGTCGTTGTGCCAGCCGTTGTAGCCGCCTTGCATGACGATGATGCGGTCGCGCCCCGTGGCCGTCTGCGCCATGAATGGCCTGGCAGTGGCTTCGCTGCCCGAGTTGAAAAAGGCGGCGCTATCGGCCCAGCCCAGATGCTCGAGCATCAACTCGGCGAGGCGCCCCTCCTGCCTGCTGGCGCTCGAACCGAACAGGTCGAGCCCTTCGTCGAGCGCGCGCTTGACCGCCTCGACCACGCGCGGATGGCCGTAGCCCAAGAACTGCGGAGCGAAGGCGCCGTGGTAATCGATACCCGTTGCCGTCGGCGTCCCACAAGGCGCGCCCTCGCCGCGGACGAAGGTGATGTGAGCCGGCTCGGTGAGCCGGTTCAGGCGAAGACAGGCCGCCAGGAATGGTGTGGCGGTTCCTCTCGAGAATCGACTGCGAGCGCGCGTAGGTCCGCATGGCGTGAACATCGTAGCCGGAAACGGGCCTGGATGTCCGCTTTTCTCGCGTTCTGTCCGAAAAAGGGGTTCTTTGTTGTTTGCTGGAGCGCTGGAAAAAGGGGCCGGTCTGAGGGGCGAGCAGAAGGTCTGGTAGGGTGAGGATTGTCGGCGAACGCAGGGAAAAAGCGGGCCCGAGGAGGGCTGGCGCTCTCGGTCTTGCTCGTGGGCGCGGCCTGCCAGCTCCATCGGCCCGAACCTTGGGACGGCCCGGTTCTCACAGAGCCCGCGCTTGACCGTCGACCAGTTGACCGCGCCGGATGTGCTCCCGCTGCTCGACATGAGCTTCTTTGCTCACCGGGATTGGGCGCAAGGCAGCGCCGAGCCCTTCTCGGGGACGGTGCGCTTTGCGAAGCGGAGATGGTCGCGCCGAAGACCCGCGAAGCGTACCCGGGCGAGGACCTGTTCCCCGCCTTCACGGTCGAATTCCTCGAGTCATGACCAGAAGCTGACGGAACACGGAAGCTTCCAGTTCGATCGACACGCGCGCGGAAAGCGCAGCCATTGGGACGTGTTCGTCGGAACCGGGGCCGTGGCGAGGACGGAGACGGCGGATGGAGCCGGGGCTTCGTTTCCGCTGAACTTGTGGCCCGCTACGTCGGCGAGGTGCCAACTGTGTCGCGACCTTCGTTTACCGAGAGGGACGCGATGAGCAACGTCTACGTGCAATGCAGCCAGGAGACCGCCGTGCTCGATGCGCAGCAGCTGGGAGACCTGCGCGTGATGGCTGGCGACTTTACGAGCCGCGAGTTTTCCCGACGAGAAGCCGGAATCGAAGCGGATTCCGACACGCTGCTGGCGGAGATCGATCGCACGCGCCGTCGCCGACCACTTCGACCGAACGGCTCTGACCAACGCCTCCACGAGCCTCGGAGCGATGTACCTGGACTGGACGCTCTATGTGCATCCGCCGAGGACGTAGGCACGGAGTCTACCCGTATCCCGGCGCGATGCGGCACGGGGTGTTCTCGGTGACCAAGAGCATGGCGGGTGCGCTTGCGATGTTCTACTTCGCCGAGCGGTATGGTATGGCGAGGAGATCTTCGAGGCGCGCATCTCCGACTATGTGGCCTGCGTTCGCAGCGCGCTGCCGGAGTGGCGGGAGCACCTTCTCGCACACCTTGAACATGGTTACGGAGTCCGCGCAGGCGAGGACTTGCTCTTACGAGCCTCTGGAGCTTGCTCCGGACAAGGAGGCCGCAATCGGAAACATTGCGCGGTTCGGGGACTTCCCGGAAGCGCCGGCGAGAAGCAATCCAACTACGCGACCACGAATACGTTCGTCCTCTCCTTACGCGCTCGAGAACTATGTGAAGGAAAGGGAAGGCGACGGGTGCACTACTGGGATCTGCGTGGGAGAACGTGCTCGACACGATTGGCGCCGGGGACTTCGGCTTGCTCTACACGCGAGACGAACACTCCGTCGGAACGCATCTCCGATTCTCGGCCCGCGCGTATCCGAATCTCGACAATGCAGCGAAGATCACGCGGTTGCTGGGGCGAAACGAGGGAGCATGACGGGCGGCTAATTGTCAGAGCAGGCGCAGGGGTGCGGGAGACAAAGCGGCTTCTTACAACGAGTTACGAGATATGGGAGGAAGCTTACGGGCCGCGCTTGGGGAAGGCCTGCGCTACAGCCGAACTCGATCTGGTCGAAAGAGCGTGCATCGGCGGATGCGACGTGCGACGTAAACGCGTAAATATGGAGGCCGGATTCCGACAACACCGAGGTCATAATCCTTTTCCCAATATGAGCGGACGAAATGATCTCGTCATCGCAATCCAGGATATATTCACGGACGAGTTCGACAAGGAGCTGGATGAGATGGTGCGCGCGGTGGAGGGGGTTCGAAGCTCTTGCCGTTGAGGGGCGGCGTAGGGAAGTGACCAGGGGCTCCACTCCCTGGCTCGGAAGTGGGCCGAGGACGCCTTTGTGTCTACTGCTAAGACTCCACGTCTTCGATGCTGAGGATTTGGCGGCGTTGGCGCAGCTTGGGCAGGATGCGCGCGTAAGGCGTCTGTTGCACGGGCAGGTCTTCTTTGGCGGCCAAGTGGGCGGCGATGCCCGCGCTTTCGCTCAGGATCATGAACACCGGCTCCATGCGCACGGAGGCGAAGGCCATGTGCGAGGCCGAGACGCAAAACGTGACGAGCAGGTTGTCGCATTCGGCCTGCTTCGGGGTGATGGCGCGGTAGGGGATCTCGTAGACGCGATGCCCGGGCGTGAAGTCGTTCGGGTTGCCCTCGTTGCGCACGAATTTGTCGTCGGCGATGCGTTGCACCAGGTGGCTGTCCGCGCCGTAGGAGCCGAGGCCAATCGAGTCCGTCTTGGTGCGGTTGAGCTCGATGTCGTGGCTGGTCATGACGTAGTCGCCGACCATGCGCCTGGCTTCGCGCACGTAGAGCTGCGGCGTGAAGTGGCCGCTTGCGGAGAACTCGTCGCGCGGGTAGCCCCAACGCAGCATCTCCTTGCGGACGGCTGCGGGGACGCGCGAGTCTTGGGCACAGAAGTAGAGCAGCCCTTTGGTGAAGTCGAGGTGACGCTGCAGGATCGTGCGGCGCTGCTCGTCCGTGCCGTCGGGGTAGTTCCAGTTCATGCCGATGCAGTCGGTCGAGAACGGCCCGCCGTCGTTGATGTCGGTCTTGCGATTGGGTAGCCGGCCGACGTTGAGCACGCCCCAGCCTTTGCTGGGCTTGATGAGCGGCAGGTCGCCGCGAACGGCCATGTAGCGGGCGAGCAGGTCGTACCAGCGCGGGTTGTAGCCCTCGGGCGGTTCGATGGGGACGACGTTCTCGGGGGCGTCGGTGAGGCAGATGCGGTAGTTGTAGGCCTGTACTTTCTTGTCGCCCGCGCCGTCCTCGCCGCGCGGCGTGTCCTGGACGCCGAAGAGTAGCTTGCCGTCGTCGCCGAAGGGGCTGACGTCGACGTCCCACTGCTTGCGCGTGCAGATCTCGCGGGGCAGCACGCCGGCGAACTTCTCGCCGTACTCTTGGGTCGACTCGCGGCCTACGCGGTAGTGCACGCCGGCCAGGGCGAGCAGGTCGCCTTCGTAGGTGGCATCGATGAACACGCGTCCTTCGACCTCGGACTCGTCGCTGAGCGTGATGGCTTGGATGCGCGCGCCCTGCTTACGCAGGCGCTTGAGCGGACGGCCGCGTAGCACCTGCACGCGCTGCTCGCTGAGCATTTGGCTGAAGATGGCGGAGGCGACGGAGGGTTCGTGGAACCACCACTTGTCTTCGAGCACGCAGCGCGGCTGTTGCGCGAGGTAGTCTTCACGATTCTGAGTGGCGAGCTTCCACGATTCGGGTTTGTCGTAGTGCAGCTTGACGCGGCGGTAGAACTCCGCCGCCATGCCGCCGATGCTTTCGCCGATGCCGATGTCAGTGCGGCCCAAGCCGCCGGTGACCATGCCGCCGACATGGTTGGAGGGCTCGAGCACGAGCACGGAGGCGCCTTCTTTCGCCGCGGACATGGCGGCGGCTAGACCTCCGGCCGTGCCGCCATAGACGACGACGTCATAGCGGACAGGCGCGGCTTTTTCAGCCGCGGCGGCGAGCGAGCCGCACAAGAGGGGAAGGAAGTGGCGACGCTGCATCGGCCCCGTCATTGTAGGCGCTGCCGGGCGAGCTGTCTGGTGGCGGAACGCACGAGCGCCGCTCGCGATGGCTCGGGAGCGGCGCCGGTTTGCTCTTACGGTTCGCTTTATTGCGGGCGGCGCAGGGCGATGCCGAGCTCGGCCAGCTGGCGGTTGGGCACCGTATTGGGCGCTTCGCACATCAGGTCCGCGCCCTTGGCCGTCTTGGGGAAGGCAATGACGTCGCGGATGGTGGACTCGGCGGCGAGCAGCATCACGAAGCGGTCCAGGCCGAAGGCGAAGCCGCCGTGCGGGGGCGTGCCGTACTCGAGCGCTTCGAGGAAGAAGCCGAAGCGGTGCTTGGCGTCTTCTTCGGAGAAGCCGAGCGACTGGAACACACGCGACTGGATGTCGCGGCGGTGAATACGAATCGAGCCAGACCCGAGCTCGACGCCGTTCAGAACCAAGTCGTAGGCGCGCGAGCGGCACTCGTGAGGGTGCGATTCGAGCTTGTCGAAGTCGTCCTCGTGCGGCGAGGTGAACGGGTGGTGGGCGGCGAACCAGCGCTGCTCGCCCTCGTCCCATTCATACATCGGGAACTCGGTGACCCAGAGGAAGCGCAGGTCCTTGGGGTCGAGCAGGCCGTGGCGGTCGGCGAAGCGGCGGCCGGCTTCCAGGCGCAGCGCACCGATGGCGTGCAGGGCCTCTTCCTCGGGCTTGGGGCCGGCGGGCTTTTCGGCCGGGGTGGCGATGAGCAGCAGGTCGTCCTCGCCCAGGCTTGCGCGCTCTTTGAGAGCGGCCATCGCTTCGGGGAACTTCTTCTCGAGGCCTTTGGGGTCGTCAAAGATTTTCAGACCGCGCTCCAGACCGAAGGGGCGGAACTGCTCGCGCTCCTTGCGCGAGAGCTGGCCCACGTTGGGGATGCGCACGGCGACGAGCGGCAGGCCGCCGTCGAGGTCAGGGAAGAGGTCGTTGACGCGGGTGAGCGCAGGCAGGCGCAGGTCGGGCTTGTCCGAGCCGTAGTTGGCGATGGCTTCTGCGTATGTCAGGCGCGGAAGCGGGAACTCGGGCGCGGGCAGGTCGGCCGCCTCGACGACGTCCTTGACCACTTGTTCGAGCGCCCCGAGCACGTCGTCCTCGCGCACGAACGACATCTCGAGATCGATCTGGGTGAACTCGGGCTGGCGATCGGCGCGCAGATCCTCGTCGCGGAAGCAGCGCACGATCTGGAAGTAGCGGTCGTAGCCGCCGACCATGAGCAGCTGTTTGAACAGCTGCGGCGACTGCGGCAGGGCGTAGAACGAGCCTTGCGCGACGCGGCTGGGGACGAGGTAGTCGCGGGCGCCTTCCGGGGTGGAGCGCGTCAGGAAGGGCGTCTCGATCTCCAGGAAGCCCTGTCCGCTCATGGAGTTACGGATGGCTTGGCTGACCTTGTGGCGCAGGATGAGGTTGCGCTGCATGCGCGGCCGGCGCAGGTCGACGTAGCGGTATTTGAGGCGCGTCTCCTCGCCCACGTTCGGCGCTTCGTCTTCATCGAGCACGAAGGGCGGCGTGGCGGAGGTGTTGAGCACGTAGAGCTTTTCGCAGAGCACCTCGACCTCGCCGGTGGCGAGATTGGGGTTGATCGTGTCGGCGTCGCGCTGCACGATCGGGCCTTCGACGGCGATGACGTATTCGGAGCGCAGCTGTTCGGCTTTGGCGTGCGATTCCTTGTCGTGCTCGGGATTGAAGACGATTTGCGAGATGCCGGTGCGGTCGCGCAGGTGGATGAAGATCAGCCCGCCGAGGTCGCGGCGGCGATGCACCCAACCCATCAACAAGGCGCGCTTTCCGACATCGGACGACCGAAGGTCGCCGCAACGATGCGTGCGCCGGAGCGAGCCCAAGAAGTCGAGGGCGAGAGAGGCGGTTTGCTCAGCCATTACTGTTCCTGAAGGTATTCGCGGCTCAGGCGGACGTAGCGGTCAGCGTTGTCGCGGATAGCCTGGAGTTGTTCGTCGGAGACTTCGCGGCGGATCTTGCCGGGCGAGCCCAGCACCATGCTGCGGGGCGGGATTTCTTGTCCTTCGAGCACGAGCGCGCCGGCGCCGATAATGGAGCCTTCGCCAATCTTGGCGCCGCTCAAGATGATGGCGCCCATGCCGATCAAGCAGCCGTCGCCGATGATGCAGCCGTGAACGGTGCAGGAGTGGCCGACGACGACGTACTTGCCGATGACGACCGGCTCGTCGGTGTCGACGTGCAGGCAGGAGTTGTCCTGGATGTTCGACCCTTCGCCGATCGAGACGGAGGCGATGTCGGCGCGGATGGTGACGTTCGGCCAGACGCTGGTCAGCTCCCCGAGCGTGACGTCGCCGATCACCTGGGCGCTGGGGTCAATGTAGGCCGACTCAGCGACGGCTGGCCGCCGGCCGCGGATTGCGCGAGTCATGGGACGGAAATCGTTGCGCAGAAAAGGGAAATCCGCGCGCTACTCTCGTCAGAGTAGCACAGGGGAGGGCGCTTGAACCCGCCACGGCGGCGAGTGCGCTAAGCTGCCCTCGACCCATGGAGATCGCGGGCAAAACCATCATCGTCACAGGCGGTGCGCACGGCATCGGACGCGCGCTCTGCCTGCGCTTCGCCGACGAGGGCGCCGCGGCGGTGGTCGTGGCCGATCGCGAGATCGACAGCGCCCGCGAGACGGCGAACGCTTGCGGCGGTTTGGCCGTCGAGACCGACGTCGGACGCGAAGCCGACATCCGCCAGCTGGTCGCCGAGACGGAAAAGCGCTTCGGGCCGATCGATCTGTTCTGCTCCAACGCCGGGATCTTCATACCGGGCGGGCTCGACGTCCCGGAAGAGGACTGGGAACGCATCCTGTCGGTGAACTTCCGGGCGCACCTGTATGCGGCGCGGGCCGTTCTGCCCGGGATGATTGCGCGCGGAGGCGGATATCTGCTGCAAGTGGTTTCGGCGGCCGGGCTGCTGAGCCAACCCGGGTCGGCCCCCTATGCGGTAACCAAGCACGCCGCACTGGCGCTGGCGGAGTGGATTGCGATGACGCACGGCGACGACGGGATCAAGGTGTCGGCCGTGTGCCCCCAGGGCGTGCGGACCCGCATGCTGCTAGGCGAAGACGGCGACCAGGAGAGCTTCTTGCTGGCTGGGGCGCTGCATGCGGAAGACGTCGCGGAGGCGGTGATCGAGGGTTTGGCCGAGGAGCGCTTCCTGATCCTGCCGCATCCGGAAGTGGCGGAGTACATGCGCAGACGCGGCGAGGACCACGAGCGCTGGCTGCGCGGCATGCGCAAGCTCAATGCGATCGCGACGGGAAAGGAGCAGCCGAGCCAATGAGATACGCACTTCAGAGCCGCAAGCGCGAGCTTGCGGTACGTTGCAGACTCGACGGTCATTCACACGTACCAGACCCTGGCGGGCGCGGCTCTGATCGCCGAATCGCCTTGATGCTGATTGCCCTGTTCACAGCATGTTCAGCTCCGCAAGGGCCGCCCTATGCGCCGCGCGACGCGGTGGAAACCTTCGAGCTGCACCCCGACTTCGCGATCGAGCTGTTCGCCTCCGAGCCGGACATCGCCGATCCGGTGGCGCTGGAGTTCGATGACAAGGGCCGCATGTGGGTGGTCGAGAACTCCGGCTATCCACTCGACGTGGATGGGCATCGCGGCCGCGTGAAGCTGCTCGAAGATACGAACGGCGACGGCCGCCCGGACAAGACGACATTGTTCGCCGACAAACTCACCCTGCCGACCGGTGTGATGGCCTGGAAGCGCGGCGTGATCGTAACCGACGCCCCGGACGTGCTCTATCTCGAGGACTCCGACGGTGACGGCCGGGCGGACGTGCGCGAGGTCTTGCTGACCGGTTTCGCCTTCACCAACCCGCAGCACACGGTCTCGAGCCCCGTCTACGGGCTCGACAACTGGATCTACCTGTCCCACGAGGGCTACACGCGTGCGGTTGTGTTCTCGAAGGAGTTTGGGGACCCGGGCTCGGAGATTCACTTCACCGACCTGCCCGGAGGGCCGCGCGTTCCGGTCGATCGGCGCAGCGTGCGCTTCAAGCCGGACTCTCATGAGCTCGAGCTGCTGGCCGGGCCGTCGCAGTTCGGGATGGCCTTCGACGAGCGCGGGGCTGTCTTTTCGCACAACAACTCGAACCACGCGCGGCACGAGGTAATCGCGGCGCGCTATCTCGAGCGCAACCCATTGCTGCGGCTGGCGCAGCCGTATGAAGACATCTTCGAGGAAGGCAACCCGGCGAAGGTTTTCCCAATCACGCTCAACCCGCGCTTCGAAATGCTTTCGGGCGTGGGGCAGATGACCTCGGCCTGCGGGCTGACGCGGTATTTGGGCGGAGCGTTTCCAGGCTACGAGGACACGGCCTTCGTCGCCGAGCCGACGCACAACCTGGTGCATGCGGACCGTTGGTCGGTGAAGGGCTCGACCTATGTGGCGAAGCGGCTTGAGCCGGCGGAGAAGGAGTTCTTGGCGTCGCGCGACGCCTGGTTCCGGCCGGTGAATTTTACGATCGGGCCGGACGGGGCGTTGTACCTCGTGGACTACTACCGCGAGGTGATCGAGCATCCGGAGTGGACGTCTTCGGAGACGTATGAGTCGGAGATCCTCTACCACGGGGACGACCGCGGCAGGATCTGGCGGATCACGCCCAAAGACGGGCTGCCTTTCGTCCAAGTGAACTTGGGCGCCATGTCAACGGCGGAGCTGGTCGGCGAGCTGAAAAGCGCGAACATCTGGCATCGCAGGACGGCGCAACGCTTGCTGGTCGAGCGCAAGGACGAGGCGGCGGTCCCGCTGTTGCGCGCCCAAGAGGGCGTGCACGCGCTATGGACGCTCGAAGGTTTGGGGGCTTTGAAGGACGAGAACGTCGCGAAGGCGCTCGCGAGTGCGGACCCGGCTGTGCGGCAGAACGGCATCGTACTGGCTGAGCCACGGCTTGGCGGCGCGCCGCGGTTGGCCAAGAGCGTGTTGGCGCTCGCCGGAGATTCGGATCCACACGTGCGTTTTCAGGCGCTGCTGACGTTGGGCGAGCTCGACTCAGCGGAAGCGCGGCAAGCGCGGGATGAAGCGTTGTTCGCGGGCATCGAGGACGAGTGGGTGCAGGCGGCGGCGCTGACTTGGGCCGACGCTCGGCCGCAGCAGCTTTATGCGGAGGCGCAACGGCGCTTGGGCGATTCGCCAACCGAGAAGCAGCTTACGTTTTTCAAGCGGCTGGCTGTGATGGCGGGCGGATCGCGTAATCGCGCGGCGATCTCGGCCTTGCTGGGCTCGGTGCGTGCGGACGCGTCGGCGGAGCGCCAGGCGGCGGCTTTGGAAGGATTGCGCGCGGGCTTGGGGTCGCGGCGCACGCAAGGCCGTTTCTGAAGCGGAGCGGGCGCGAGTCTACGAGCTACGCGAGAGCGAATCCCCGGAAGTGCGCGCGGCGGCGGTCGATCTGCTTGAAGAGATCGGCCTGGGCGGCGGACCTGCAGCGGCGGCTCGGAGCGCGCAAGAGGCCGTCAAGGCGATGCGCGAGGACGCCGACCCCGAACTGCGCGCGCAGGCCATCCGGCTGCTCGCGGCGGACGAGCCCGAGCGCCACCGCGCGTTGTTTGAGAAGCTCGCCGGCCCCTCAGAGCCCGAGGCCGTGCAGGCGGCGGCCGTCCGCGCCTGCGGCAGCCTCGAGTCGGACGAGCCGGCGCTGGATCTGCCCAGCCGCCTGCGCGAGCTGCCCGGCGAGGCGAGGACCGAAGCTGCTGAGGCGATGTTGCGCAACGACCGGCGCGCGCTCGCGCTGGTGGAGGCGCTCGAGAGCGACGCCGTGCAGCCCTGGATGCTCAGCTCCCGACAGAAGCACCGCTTGATCATGTACTCCGACCCCGCGCTGCGGGCGCGGGCGCGCAAGCTGCTCGACGCGGCTGAAGGCGACCGCCGGGCCGTGCTCGACCGCTACCGCGTCGCGCTCGAAAAGCAGGGCGACCCTGCTCAGGGCCAAAAAGTCTTTAAGCGCGTCTGCAAGAAGTGCCATGCCGTCAACGAAGACGGTGAGGACGTGGGTCCCGATTTGGCGACCGTCCGAACACGCCCCGCGGCGGCGATCTTGAGCGACATCCTGCAGCCGAACGAGTCGATCGCGCAGACCTACGAGTCGTACGTGGTCGAGACGACGGATGGGGAGATCCACGAAGGCGTGATCGGGCCGCAGGGTCCGACGTTCGTCACCTTGCGGCGCGAGGGCGGCGAGGAGGATGTGATCGAGCGCTCGAGGATTCGGGCCATGCGGGCGGCGCAACTCTCGGCCATGCCGGGGGATTTGGAGCAGCAGGTGAGCGTGGAGGAGATGTCGGACCTTTTGGCATTCATCCGAGGCGCGAAGCGCTAGCTCGACGGCTTGGGCTTCATCCCCGCTCGATGGCCCAGGCCATCGCCGATTCGAGCATCTCCTGCGAGAGCTTGGTGTTGACGAACAGCTCCTGGCGAGCGCCCTGGCTCAAGGCGATGGCCTTCCAGCCGGTGCGCGTGGGGACGGTGACACGGATCTGGACCGGCCCGCGCGCGTTGCGTACCTTCTTGATTTCGCCAGGGACGATCGAGGCGATCTGGGGGTTGTCCGCGAGCAGGCGCTCGAGCACTGGGCGCAAGCCGTCGATGATCGAGTGCTCGACCTTGAGCCGGTCCTTCGCCGCGCGCAGCCGCATGCCGCCCCCAGGCTATCATGGAGAGGCTTGCCGAACCCGCCCGAAGAGCAGCCGAAGCGCCCCACGTTGGTCGTCGTGGGACGCCCCAACGTCGGCAAATCCACTCTTTTCAATCGCATCACCAAGAGCCGCCGAGCGATCGTAGGCGACGAGCCGGGGATCACGCGCGACCGCATCCGCATGGACGCGCAATGGCGTGACAAACGCTTCGAATTGATCGACACCGGCGGTATGACCTTCGGCGTCGACGAGCCCTTCCCGTTGCTGACCAACGAGCAGGTGCGCAAGGCGGTCCAGCAAGCTACGCACGTGCTCTTCGTGGTGGACGGGCGTGCGGAGATCACCGCCGCCGACCGCGACGTTGCGCAGTTCTTGCGCGAGACGGGGCGGCCGGTCTCGGTGGCGGTCAACAAGTGCGACGTCCCGGCGCGGGATGAGCTGGCGGCGGCCTTTTACGAGCTTGGTCTGGGCGATCCCATTCCGATCTCGGCGGAGCACGACCGCAATGTGGCGCGCCTGCTCGACCGGGCGCTCGCGGATTTCCCCGGCGGCGCGCCGGACGAAGATGAGGACAAACATCCGGAGGAAGCGCCGTCGCGGCGGATTAAGGTCGCGATCATCGGGCGTCCAAACGCGGGTAAGTCCACGCTGCTCAATCGCTTGACTGGCGCCGAGCACGCGATCGTTTCGCCCATCGCCGGCACCACGCGCGACGCGGTTGACGTGACGGTAGAGCGCGACGGCGTCGAATTCGAGTTCGTCGACACGGCCGGCATTCGCAAAAAGGGCAAGACGAAGGAAATGGCCGAGAAGCTCTCGGTGGTGATGGCGCAGCGGCACGTGCGCATGGCCGACGTCGCTCTGATGCTCGTGGACGCGCGCGAAGGCGTGACCCAGATCGACGGCGCGATCGCGGGCTATGCCGAGGAGGCCGGCCGCGCAATCGTGCTGGTGGTCAACAAGTGGGATCAGGTCAAGGGCAAGGACCAAGCCGAGTTCCGGCGCGAGCTGCGCGAGGGGCTGAAGTACCTCGACTACGCGCCTGTGGTATTTGTTTCGGCGCTGACGGGCGCGAAGACGGATTCGCTGTTTCCGCTGATTCGCAAGGTCTACCGTGAGTCGCGCAAGCGCATCACAACGGGCGAGCTCAATCGCTTCGTCGATTCGGTCGACTTCGATCGGGCGACGGTCAAGGGCTTCAAGAAACCGCGTATTTACTATGTGACGCAGGCGCGCATTGCCCCGCCGACGTTCGTGTTCTTCACCAACCGCGACGAGCCTTTTCACTTCTCGTTCGAGCGCTTCTTGCTCAACCAGTTGCGCGAGCGCTTCAGTTTCGAGGGCGCTCCGATCCGCATTAAGAACCGCCTGAGCCGGAAGAAGCGCTGATCCCATTCGGACATTCCGACAGCAGACCTTTACGCGGCCTTTATGGAGGGCGCCTCCTGGTTTTTGAGCGGGGTTCGATGCGGGGTCAGAGCCGCGGGACCGCGTGGGTTATGCTGAGGGCTGCGTTTTCAAGCGCTTTCGCAGGAGACCAAAGGATGTTCCAAATGCGGCGCCCGGTTGCTGTCCTCGGGGCGCTCGCGGCGGCTGTCGCGTGCGTTGGGTTAGCGCGCTCGCAATCCACGCCGCCCAAGGCTGGGCCTGTCGAGATTCTTCCGCTCGACCAAGTGCAGCCCGGGATGCAAGCCGTCGCTTGGACCACCTTTCGCGGCACCACGCCCGAGCCCGTGCCGGTCGAGATCCTCGGCCGCATGCACAATTCTTGGGGACCTGGGCAAGACATCATCCTCGCCAAGCTTGGCGGCCCGGCCCAGCGGACCAACGTCGCCGGGGGCATGAGCGGCAGCCCGGTTTACCACCAAGGCAAGCTGCTCGGCGCTATTTCCTTGCGCTTCAGCACTTTTTCGCCTGACGCCATTGCCGGCATCACGCCGATCGAGCTGATGCTCGAGATCGATGAGATCGACCGCTCGCGCCCGCTCGAGGCCGCGCGCCTGGAGCCCGCGCCGCTGGACGACCAGGACCTCGACGGCCAGGACCTTGCCGCTGCCGTCTGGGCTAGCCGCGGTGTCGTGGCGACGCCGCAGCGAGAAGGCGCCGCCGCCATCGAGACGCCGGTTATGATCTCCGGCCTGAACGACGGCGTGCTCGATCTTTTCTCTGGCTACTTTTTGAAGCAAGGCTTTCGCGTGATGCAGGCCGGCGCCGGCTCGGCCGGTAAGCTCGAGCAAGGCGACGCAGAAGACGCCCTGCAACCCGGCGAGCCCATCGCCGCCGTCTTGCTGACCGGCGACATGTCCGCGAATGCCGTGGGCACGGTCAGCTATAACGACGGCCGCCGTGTGCTCGGCTTTGGCCATGCGATGTTCAACTCCGGGCCTATTTCCGCGCCCATCGCCACGGGCGACGTGCTGCACGTGCTCGCCTCGCAGCTCGCTCCTGTCAAGATTGCCAACGCCAAGGCCATCGTCGGCGCGCTGCGCCAGGACCGCCACTCCGGCATCCTCGGCGTACTCGGCGAGAGCGCGCCGCTGACTCCTGTCGACGTGACGGTGCGGCAGTTTGGCGACGCCGACGAAGTGCTCTCCTCCAAGAAGCTGCATTACGAAGTCTTCCAGAACGAGAAGTGGACGCCGCAAATGCTCATGCTGGCGCTGTTCAATTCGATGTTCGGCGTCAACGAGTTTTCTGAAGAGGCGACCTTCCGGCTCGACGCCAAGCTCGAGCTCGCCGGCGAGCATGAGGTTGAGCTCCGCACGATGCGGACAAACTCCAACAATCCCGCGCCTACGCCACTGCTCGTTGCGGGTTCGCTCGCCGGCCGCGTGCAGCGCATTTTCTCGAACGTGCGCGAGACGCCGAGCATCCAGCGCATCCAGGCGACCATCGACCTGCTGCCACGCCGCCGCACGGCCACCATCGAGCAAGTTTGGCTCGAGCGCCGCCGCGCGCGTCCCGGCGACACGCTCGAGGGCAAAGTGATCTTACAGCCGTACCGGGGCTCTCCGTTCGAGAAGGAATTTCAGCTGAAGATTCCCAATGGCGCTCCCAAAGGACGCCTCATGCTGATGGTGAGCGAGCCGGGCGTGTGGAACCAGAAACGTGAGCGCGCCGCCGAGCGCAGCCGCGCCCTCACACTGCCCGAAACCGTGTCCTGGCTCAACGGCTAGCTCAGCAATGACCAGCTCTACGTCGCCCTGCTCGATCAGGCGCCGACCGCGCATCTGGACGGGGCCGCCCTGCCGAGTGTCCCGCTCACTGCGCTCAACGTAATGCGTCCCTCAACGCAGGGCCGTCTAGCGCTCGAGATGCAATCGCCGGTGGCGGAGACCGCGCTGCAACTCGACGCCATCGTCAGCGGCTCGCAGTCGATCAGCGTCACCCTCGAATAGCTCGCAACCGAAATCCTCATGAGAAGTCGCATCGCACCGGCCGCCGGCGTCGCCTCGGTCCTCCTGATTGCCGCGGCCTGGGCCGAGACCACGCACGTTTGGCGCGAATCGGACTACAGCGAGTTTCGCGGCGGCCGGGCCGAGAATATTGCGCTCTCGAGCGACGGCTCGCTTTCGCTGGCTCCCGCCCTCGAAGAGATTTACGAAGCGCCTTCTTCCTATCTGTGGGATCTCGCAGCCGATGCGGAGGGAAATGTCTTCGTTGCCGCCGGTCCCGAAGCGAAGGTCTTTCGCGTGGGCCGCGACGGCCGCAAGAGCATCTTGTTCGAGACCGAGGGCGTCGAGATCCATGCCGTCGCCGTCGATCAGGCCGGAAACGTCTACGCCGCGACCGCGCCGGAGTCGCGCATCTACAAGATCGATCCGTCCGGGGCCTCGTCGCTGTTCTACGATCCGCGCGCCGCCTACGTCTGGGACATGGTCTTCGACTCGAACGGCGACCTGTTCGTCGCCACCGGCGACCGGGGCCTGATCCACCGCGTGCGGCCCTCGGGCGACGGCGAGGTCTTCTACGAGACTGGCGAGACTCACGTCCGCTCGCTTGCTTTTGACGGTCGTGGCAATTTGATCGCCGGCGGTGATCCGGGCGGAGTGATCCTGCGCATCGAGCCGGCCGCCCAGCCCGCAGGCTTCGTGCTCTACCAGTCTGACCGCAAGGAGATCACGGCCCTGGTCGCGGCGCCGGACGGTACGGTCTATGCCGCCGGCGTCGGGCTGCGAGCTGCGGCGCAACAAGCGCAGCAGGCCCAGCAAAGCTCGTCCACTCAGCAGGGCCAGCAGAGCGGCTCCCCGCAGCAACTGCAATCGCCGCCGCCGGCCAACTTTGTCACCCAGGTTCGCGGCGGCAGCTCGGTCGTGCGAATCGCGCCGGACGGCGAGCCGCGCCAGATCTGGTCCAACGACCAGGCCGTCGTCTACGCTCTCGCGTTCGACGCCGAAGGGCGTCTGCTGATCGGTTCGGGTGAGCGCGGCCGGGTCTATCGCGTGGAATCCGACGAGCGCTCGACGCTGTTGACCACCTTGACCTCGAGCCAGGTCACAGCCTTGCACCGCTCGTCCGACGGCTCGGTGCTAGTAGCGGCAAGCAACATCGGCAAGGTCTACCGCATGGGCCCTGAGCTGGCCCAAGAGGGCACATTCGAGTCCGAGACGCACGACGCCGAGCGTTTTGCGCGCTGGGGGCGGCTGGAGTGGTCCGGCAACGCCGGAGGCGGCTCGATCGCCGTCTCGGCTCGCTCGGGCAACCTCAACCGTCCGCCACGGCTGTGGAGCGATTGGTCCGATGCGGTCTCGGATCCTGCGGGCGCCGCGTCCGAGCTGCCCGGTGCGCGCTACGCGCAGTGGCGCGCCGTTTTGCGGCGCGGCGAGGGCGAGCCGCCGGTGCTGGACTCTGTCAGCCTGAGCTACCTGCCGGCCAATGCCGCTCCGCGCGTCACCGCCATCGAGATCGTCGACCCGAACTTTCGGTTTCCGCCTCGCCGATCTGCAGGCGGCGGCATCCGGACGCTCACACTGCCCGCCATGGGCGCCTCCGCACAGCGCCGCGCGTCGGCACAAAGCGCGCCTCAAACGCTCGCGTTCAGCCAGGGTTACCGCTCGGCCCGCTGGTCGGCGGAGGATCCCAACGACGATGAGTTGACCTATTCGGTCGACATTCGCGGCGAGGGCGAAACCGTCTGGATGCCGCTCGAGCAAGAGCTCGACGAGGCGGAAGTTTCCTTTGACGCGGGCGCCTTCGCAGACGGCCTCTACCGCCTGCGCATCGTTGCCACCGACGCCGCCTCCAACCCCATCGGCGGCTCCCTCCGCGCGGAACGTCTCAGCGAGCCTTTCCGGATCGACAACACCGCCCCGACGATTACCGGACTCGATGCCTCGCGCTCTGGCGATCGCGTCCAGGTGCGCTTCCGCACAGCGGATTCCGGCTCGAAGGTCGCAGCCGCGCAAATCGCCCTCAACGGCGGCAAATGGCGCACCGTCTCCCCTGTGAATGCCCTATTCGACTCGCCTGAGTCAACCTTCGACGTCGAGCTCCAGGCTCCCGAGGGGGAAATCGTCGTGGCTGTCCGGGTCGAAGACGAACACGCGAACCAAGCCGTTGCAAAGACGGCGGTGCGCTAAAGCTAGCAAGCCTCGTGAAATCAGTCTTTTGAGCGGAGAAGAAAAGTTTTCTGTGTTGTCTAGATTTTGTATAGACTCTGATAAGATATTGAAGAGCTAGAAAAAAGTCCTAGAAAAAAGTCGCAACTGCGGCGCCAAATGCGCATCTCTAACGAAAGGGACTGTAGAGGGGTTTGGACCGATAAGGGGATGGGCGCGTAGTCCGCAAAGGGAGCGAAACATGAGCCTGACCACGAACGAGAATGAAGAATTGGAGCTGAACGAGGCGGAAGAGGAAGCCTCAGACGAAGCGGTTGACGTCCTGGACGCTTCGCCTGCGGAGGATAACGTTCGGCAATATTTGGGCGAGATGGGCCGGCACGCCCTGCTCGACCGCTCGCAAGAAGTCTGTTTGGCGAGCGAGATGGACGCGGGGACGCGGTTGATCCGCGTCAGCCTGTCGCGCAGCCCCTGGCTGTGGCGCAACATTTTGCACCTGCGCGCGCAAGTGGCGGCCCGCAAAGAGAAAATTCGCAACATCTTCGCAGCCAACGGCGGAGGCAAGGACTTGACGCGATCCAAGCGTCTGGCGGCCGGTCTCAAGCGTTTTGAGCCGTTTGTGCAGGCAGAAGCGCGGCTTCGTGAGGCTGTCGAGAACGGCGCCTCGGGCGTCGCCCTGGGCCGCGAGGTCATTCGACTGTCCCTAGTGGTGCGCTCGATGCCATTTCGGTTGGAGATGTGGACGAAGTGGGGCGAGGAGCTGGTCCGTCAGGGTGGCGGTTCGGGCGAGCCCTACGGCATGCCCGCAGCCACGGTCAAGCGCCTGCACCGGCAGGCGGTTCGCGGCCGGCAGCGCTCCGAGAACGCGAAGCAGCAGCTCGTCGAGGCAAACCTGCGGCTGGTGGTGTCGGTGGCCAAGAAGTACGTCAACCGTGGCCTGCCGATCTTGGATCTGATCCAGGAAGGCAACATTGGCTTGATGCACGCTGTCGACAAGTTCGACTACAAGCGCGGCTTCAAATTCTCCACCTACGCCCACTGGTGGATCAAGCAGTCGATGACGCGGGCGCTGACTGACAAGTCGCGGACGGTGCGTATTCCGGTGCACACCAACGAGCAGTTGATGAAACTCAAGCGCGCCTACCGCCGGCTCGAAACCGACCTCGAGCGGCCACCCACGGACTTCGAGATCTCCGAGATGCTCGACATGCCCGTCGAGGAGGTCCGTGACCTGCGCGCCCTGATGCGCGAGCCGGTGTCACTCGATCTCAAGGTCGGCCGGGATGGCGAATCATCGATCGGCGACGTGCTTACCGACGAGAACGCGCTTGACCCAGGCGAGGCCTTGGCCGCGCGCGAGCTGCGCCGGGAGGCGGCTAGTCTGCTTGCGAGCTTGTCCGACACGGAGCAGCGCGTGCTGCGCATGCGTTTCGGCATCGGCTTCGAACGGGAGCACACGTTGCAGGAGATCGGAAAGGAGTTTCGCTTGACCCGCGAACGCATCCGTCAGATCGAAACTCGTGCGCTCGACGCGTTGCGGGTCCCGGCGACACGGGCGCGCTTCGAAGGCCTCGAATCCGTGGCCTGAGGCTATGGCCCGCTTTGGAGAGCGGCCCGCGGGAGACGAAAACGAGAGGATGGCTCGCTTTGGCGACCATCCTCTTGCTGTATGTGGACCTGAGCTGGTCGCGTTCGCCGACCAGCTGCTCGGGCTCGTTGAGCCGACTCAAGCGGGCTCTAGCGCGTACTTGATCACCTCGGCCACTGTCTTGGCGTAGCGCACCTTCAAGTCGCCGAGCTGCTCGGGGTTGAGGTCTTCCTTCGTTGACCTCGTTCTCCTTGGGTAGGATGACCTCGAGAACGCCCGCACGGCGCGCCGCCAGCACCTTCTCCTTGATTCCGCCCACTGGCAGAACCTGTCCGCTCAGAGTGATCTCCCGGTCATCGCAACAAAGGGCCGGAGCTTGCGCCCGGTGATCAGCGAAACCAACGCCGTCGTCACAGTGACGCCGGCTGAAGGACCGTCCTTCGGAATTGCGCCGGACGGCACGTGGACGTGAATCTCGTTCTCTTTGAAGAACTTTTCGTCCACGCCGAGCTCTTTGGCGTTGGAGCGCACCCAGCTCAGCGCCGCCTGCATCGACTCCTGCATCACCTTGCCGAGCTGGCCTGTCAGCTGCAAACCGCGTCCCTCGCCGGGCATGCGTGCAGCTTCAATGAACAGCACGTCACCGCCCACCGGCGTCCAGGCCAGGCCGATCGCAACCCCGGCGCGTTTGGTGCGCTCGGCGATCTCGACGTCCTCGCGGAAGCGCGGGGCCTTCAAGAACTCTTCGACCCGCTTGGGCGTCACCTGAAGCTTGCTGCGCTTGCTCTCCTCGCCCCTCTTCGAGCGCGCCTCGGCGATGCGGCGAGCCTGCTTGCGGCAGATCGTTCCAATTTCGCGTTCGAGGTTCCTTACGCCGGCCTCCCGCGTGTAGCGGTGGATGATGAAGCGGATCGCATCAAGGGAAAAAGCGATGTCGCTGGCCTCCAGGCCGTTCTCCTTGATCTGCCGCGGAATCAGATAGTTCCGTGCAATCTGCACTTTCTCGTGCTCGGTATAGCCTTGTAGCTCGAGCACCTCCATGCGGTCGCGCAGCGGCCCCGGGACGGTGTCGAGCACGTTCGCGGTGGTCAGGAACAGCACTTTGGACAGGTCGAACGGCACGTCCAGATAGTGGTCGCGGAAAGTCGAATTCTGCGCGGGGTCGAGCACTTCGAGCAACGCTGACGCGGGGTCGCCGCGGAAGTCGCGGCCGAGCTTGTCGATCTCGTCGAGGATGAAAACCGGATCGTTGGTGCCCGCCCGGCGGATGCCCTGGATGATCTGCCCGGGCAACGCTCCGATGTAGGTCCGGCGATGGCCCCGAATCTCCGCCTCGTCATGGACGCCGCCGAGCGAAATGCGTACGAACTCTCGGCCTAATGCGCGGGCCACCGACTTGCCGAGCGACGTTTTGCCTACCCCTGGAGGGCCGGCCAGGCACAGGATCGGTCCCTTGAGCTCGGGCTTGAGCTGTAGCACGGCCAAATAGTCGAGGATGCGCTCCTTGACCTTCTCCATGTCGTAGTGGTCCTCGTCGAGCACCTTTGCGGCCTTGGCGACGTCGACTTCCTTGCCGGAGGACTTCTCCCAGGGAAGGGTGGCGAGCCAATCGAGATAGGTCCGCGTCACCGTGTAGTCGGCCGCGGCGGGGTTCATGCGGGACAAGCGCTTGAGCTCGCGCTTGGCCTCCTTCATCGCCTCGTCGGGCATGCCGGACTCGGCGATCTGCTTCTCGAGCTCCTCAGTCTCGGCCTCCTCGGAGTCTTCGCCGAGCTCCTTCTGGATCGCCTTGAGCTGTTCGCGCAGGTAGAACTCGCGCTGCGTCTGTGAGAGCTGGTCTTGCACCTGCGCCTCGATCTTCGACCGCAACTGCAAGACTTCGCGCTCCTTTGAGAGCAGCCGGAGCAACAGCTCGTAGCGGCTGCGCACGTCGAGCTCCTCGAGAATCTTCTGTTTCTCCGAGGAACCCAACCCCGGCACGGTTGCTGCGATGAAGTCGGCTAGGCGGCCCGGCTCTTCGATGTTGCGCACCATCGCCACGGCTTCTTCCGAGAGCGAGGGCGAAAGCTGGACGATGTCTTCGAATACTCCGATCGCGTTTTGCTTGAGCGCTTCGAGAACCGGTCCGATCTCCGGCTCGACCTCGTCGATCGCCTCGTAGCGCGCCCGCAGGAATGGCTTCTGCGCCATGAACTCGGTGACGCGGATGCGGCTGATGCCTTCGCAGAAGATCAGCAGGCTGCGATTGGGCATGCGCACCACTTTGTGGATCAGTCCGAGCGTTCCTAGCCGATAGAGCTCTTCAGGGCCTGGGTCGTCTACGCTCGGGTCGCGCTGCGTCAGTACGCCGATGCGTTTCGCCTCGCCGAGAGAGGTGACCAACTCGATCGAGGACTCGCGCCCGATGTTCAGCGGCATCACCGCGCGCGGAAACAGCACCGTGTCGCGCACCGGCAACAGCGGCAGCCCTTCGTCACGTACCACGAGGACGTTCGGTTCTTCCTCACCGTGCACATCCGCCGGCGAGCTCTCGTTTTCGTCTACTTGGACTTGGTCTGCCATTCGTTTTGACTTCTTTGGCCTTTTAGGCCGATTGCCGATAGGTTCCCAAAACGGCAAGAAACTCTGTTGTCTCGCCTAAGTGGCGCAATGCATTGCTGCAGCGTTCCTCGCGCGGGTCGCCGATCAGGTCGACGTAGAACAGATACTCCCAAGGACGGCCGCGCATGGGGCGCGATTCGATCTTGGTCAGGTTGATGTCTCGCAACCCGAACGCGGCCATACACTTGAACAACGCGCCCGGCTCGTTGCGGGTTGCGAAGGCGATTGAGGTCTTCAGTGGTCCGGGGCCGTCGAGCGGCTCGTCGGGGGCCGTCGGCGCAAGCAGGAAGAATCGAGTGTAGTTTTCGGGATTGTCTTCGATCTCGGGCTTGAGAATTTTCGCGCCATAAAGTGCGGCCGCGGCGCTGGAGGCGATTGCGGCAGTTGTTGCGTCGTCGCCCTCCATGATGGTCTTGACGCTTCCGCCGGTGTCGTAGTGCGACTCGGCGCGAATTTCAGGATGCTCGCGGAAAAAGCGAATGCACTGGCCGAGCGCGACAGGGTGCGAGATGGCGCGCCGAATCCCGCTCATCTCCGCCTCGGGCCGGCCGATCAGGTTGTGCACGATACGCACGCGCGTTTCGGCGATGATCGGCAAGCGATACTCAAGCAGGTGATCGTAGTTTTCGTGGACCGAGCCGGCGAGCGTGTTCTCGATCGGAACAACCGTGTGATCGACTTCGCCGTTCTTGAGGGCCTCGAAGATCTCGACGAAGCGTTCGCAGGGCCGTAATTCGACATCCGGGCCGAGCAACTGCCGGCAAGCTTGTTCGCTGAAGGCGCCACGCGCGCCCTGAAATGCGATTTGAAGCGGTTTAGCCAAAAAGGTTCGCGTCTCCTCGGGCCCATTATACGGACCGGCGCTTGAAAGGGCGCCCGACCCGCGCTGCGCAACCCATGCTCAAAGGAAGTTTGCGTGCTCGACGCTAAGATAGAAAGCGTCGCTTACTGGAATGAGTATCTCCGGGCCTATTACGATAACCGTGCTCGGCTCGGGAACGAGCGTGGGCGTGCCGACGATCGGGTGCCCCTGCGCGGTCTGCCACTCCGACGACCCGCGTGACAAGCGTCTGCGGCCGTCGGTCCTCGTGAGCTTCGACGCGAAAGGCCGCCGGCGCAACATCGTCGTCGACACCACTCCCGACTTTCGTGTGCAGGCGCTAACCTCGGGCTTCGCTTGGCTCGATGCCATCCTCTACACCCACGCCCACGCGGACCACATCATGGGGCTCGACGATATTCGCCCCTTCAACTACGGACGTCCGGACCGCATACCCGCTTACGGCCAGCAAGAGGCGCTGGACGTCATCCAGAACGCCTTCCCTTACGCCTTCACGGAGCGAGCGACACATCCTGGCGGACTGCCGCGTGTGGATGCGATCGCGCTCGAGTCCGACCCGGTCGACCTGTTCGGCGTGCTGTTCCACCCCGTGCCGGTGTGGCATGGCAAGCGCAAAATCTTCGGCTACCGCTTCGGGCGAGCTGCGTACCTGACCGATCAAAGCGACATTCCCGAGGAGTCGATACCGCTACTCGAAGGCCTCGACGTCCTCTTCCTCGATGCATTACGGCGGATTCCGCATCCTTCACACTCGACCGTCGATCAGGCGTTGGACTGGGTGAAGCGTCTCAAGCCCAAACGCGCCTACCTGACTCACATCTGCCACGACCTTGGCCACGAGGAGACGAACGCGGATTTGCCGCGAGGGGTCGAGCTCGCCTACGACGGGCTGACAATCGAGACTTCCGGGGACGCCGGCTGATGTTTCGCGCATTTGCGAGCCTCGCCGACGCCGCGACTGCGCCCGGCCCGCGCGTCGTCACGATTGGCAATTTCGGCGTGCATCTGGGCCACCAGCGCATCCTGGAAGAGGCGACAGCGTTGGCGAACGAGCGCGGTTGGAAGGCGACGGCGCTCACGTTCGATCCGCACCCGACGCGGGTGGTGGCCCCGGAGCGAGCCCCGGCGCTGATGACGACGATCGCGCAGAGACTCGAGCGCTTCGCCGCGCTGGGACTCGATGAAGGGCTGGTGCTACCGTTCAATGCGGACGTCGCGCGCCTATCGCCGGAAGAGTTTGCGCGCGACGTGCTTGCTGAAACGCTCGCCGCGCGGCGTGGTGGTAGGCTCGAACTTCCGTTTTGGATATCACGCCAAACGGCGATATGGAGACGCTGCGGGAGTTGGGCGCGCGCGCTACGGTTTCGACTGCATCGCAGTCCCGCCGCTGACAGTGGATGGTGCCGTTGTGAGCAGTAGCCGCGTGCGTACTGCGCTCAACGAGGGACGGCTGCGGGAGGCGCGCCGGTTGCTCGGCGCACCCTACTGCATGCGCGGGGTAGTCGCACGGGAAGGGGCATCGGCGGCTCGCATACCGTGCCGACGCTCAACCTCGATCCCGACTGTGAGATGACTCCCCAGGACGGGGTCTACGTGACCAGACGCACTGACCTCGAAAGCAGTAAGATTGCTGGCGGTCGGTGTCGAACGTCGGCGTGCGGCCTACGTTCGGCGCGGGCGCACGCGTGGTGGAAGGAACGCATCCCTCGATCCGCTCGAAGCCGACCCTCCGAGTCACGTGAGGTCACATTCCTGCGGCGGCTGCGTGAAGAAAGGACGTTTGCCTCCGCGCGCCAGGCTCAAGCAGCAAATCCTGCAAGACATTCGTGCTGCAAACCGCTTTTTTGCGCTTCGGGCAGCCCTAAGGTAGGCGACCATAGCGAGGTCGAGATGAGCGTGTCGCTATCTTCCGAGAAGGTTCGGCGCATGCAGGCGCTAGCCGACGATCGCGGTGTGATCGCGATCGTCAGTGCGGACCAGCGTACATCGGTCCGCAATGCGTTGGCTTTGCAACGAGGGCCTGGATCGGACTACGTGGAGGATGAGAGCCTGCGGGAGGCTCAAGGCGTCGGTGGCGAAGGTCCTGACGCCGCACGCCAGCGCCCTGCTGACCGACCCGGAGTGGGGCCTAGAGGCGGCGGCACGAACGTGCGCCGGGCTCGGGCTTGATGTACGCCTATGAGCGCAGCGGCTACGACGCTTCCGGGCCGGTATGCCTGAACTGACAGCCAATCTCTCCGCACGCCGGCTCAAGGAGATGGGGGCGGACGCCGTGAAGGCGCTGGTGCGCTACTCGCCGTTCGATGACGAAGAAGTCAACGATACGAAGCAGGCGTTGATCGAGCGTGTGGGCGCAGAATGCCGCGCTGAAGAGATCCCGTTTTGCCTGGCGCTGGTCGGCTGCGACGAAACTGGCGGAGACGAGCATGGCTCGAGCTATGCAAGCCAGCCATTGCCAGTCGTGATCGAGAGCGTCCCGCGAAGGCTCTCCAAACCGCGCTACGGCGCGTAGATCTGCTGGCGGTCGAGTTCCCGGTTGACCTTCGCTGCACGCGGGTCGACGGTGTTCGAGGAGCGCAGCGGCCTATGGCAAGAGCAGGGCGCTCGAGGCCTACCGCGCGGCCGCGGAAGCAGCGGAGCGGCCGTTCGTCTACCTGACGGCTGGCTTGGGCAGCGCGCAACTGGTCGAGTCGCTGCACTGGGCGGCCGAAGCAGGCGTCAATTTTTGTGGAGTGTCGAGCGGCCGTGGGATCTGGGGCGATGGAGCGGCGACCTACGGTAAGCGCGGCGTCGCGGCGTTCGAAGAATGGCTCGAAGAGGAAGCCGTCAAGAGAATCGATGCGGCCAATGCCGCATTGGCCAACGCCGGTTCATGGTATAGCTTCTACGGAGCGGACGATCCGCAGGCGCTCCTCGACTGAATCAAAACCAGATCAGAGCGAAATTGAGACACGGCGGTCCGAATCAGGGCCGCCGATTGCTTTATCCAAATGACCAAACGCACTAAGCCGTCGCTCTCTGAGAGCGTCCTCGTGGCCGAGAGCCCGATCCACGGGCGAGGCTGTTTCGCGCGGCGGACGATCCGCAAGGGCGAGCGTATCGGCGCCTACGAAGGGCCGTCGACGATGGAAGACGACACCTACGTGCTCTGGATCGACGAAGGCGACGGCGAGACCGAAGACTGGCGCGGCGTTGATGGGACCAACGAGCTGCGGTACATGAACCACAGCTCGCGAGCGAACACTGAATTCGTCGGCGTCGAGCTGTTCGCCCTGCGCAAGATCGAGCCCGGCGAAGAGTTGACCTTCCATTACGGCGAGGAGTGGGCGGAAGTCGACTGACGCAAGCGACGCGGCTAGTCGCTGCTGCCGAACATGTCGAGCACGCTGCCGAGTCCGTGCGCTTCGCCGCCGCCCTTCTGAGCGCCGAGGCCGCCGCCGAGCTCGCGCCGTAGCTTGGCCAGCGTCATCGTTTGCACGATGGCCTTGCCCGGTCCGGTGAGCGTCGCCAAAAACATGCCTTCACCGCCGAAAATGCTCGTGGCGATGCCGCCGGCGAACTGCACGTCGTAATGAACGCTGTCGTCGAAGGCGACGATGCAGCCGGTATCGACCTGTAGCGTCTGTCCGGCCTGCAGATCGAAGTGGACGAAGTCTCCGCCCGCGTGGATGAAGGCCACGCCCGGGCCGGTGAGCTTCTGTAGAACGAATCCCTCGCCGCCGAACAAGCCCGCGCCGATCTTCTTCGTGAAGGCGATGTCGAGCTTGACCGAAGCTTCGGCCACGATGAAGCCGTCGCGTTGGCAGAGCACGCTCTGGCCTGCCTTGAGGTCGAACGCCTGCAAGCGGCCGGGAAAGTCTCCGGCGAAGCCGACCTCGCCGCTGCCCCTGAAGTGGGTCAGGAACAGCGATTCGCCTGTGAGCTTGCGCTTGAGCGCGCCCATGAGCTTGTCGCCGATGCCCTTTCCGCTCATCTTCGTCTGCCAGTTGACGCTGGGCGTCTTGTAGACCATCTTGCCTGCTTCGGCGATGATCTCCTGGCCTTCCTTCAGGTGGATGCGCACGATCTCGAGGTTGTCGCCCTCGATGTCGTATTGCAGCGGTTCCATCCTGATCGGCGGGGGGGCCGACTGCTGCGCCGGCGCTCCGCCGCCGAGCTTCGAACCGCAGTTGGAGCAGAAGACCACGCCGTCGGCGAGTTGGGTCCCACAGTTGGTGCAAAAGGCCATAGCGAGGCTAGGATATCACGGGCTTTGTCAGGTGTCTCTCAAGTGGATTTCGTCGAATATTCAACTTGCCTTAACCACTCCGTAACCGCCCGCCCGTTAGCTTGATCGGTAGAGAGTTTGCGTGACGACAATTGCGGTCATCGAAGACGACGCTGACCTGCATGAGCTTCTTCTGCATACGTTGCGACAGAACGGGTACGAAGCGGTCGGCTCGAGAACGGGCGAAGGCGCACTTCGCTTCTTGCGCGCGGTCAAGCCCGACTTGATCCTCCTCGACATCCTTCTTCCTGGGCAGGACGGCATCGAGATCTGCCGACAAGTGCGGTCCGAACCGGCGCTCAAGAACGTGCCGGTGGTGTTCCTGACCGCACTAGGCGACGAGACGGACCGTGTTTTGGGCCTCGAGATCGGCGGCAACGACTATGTCGTCAAACCCTTCTCGCTGCGAGAGTTGCTGGCGCGCATCAAGATCCATTTGCGCGCTGAGGCGGGCCAGACTGAAGTGCTCACGGCAGGGCCGATCGAGCTCAATCGCACGCAATACATCGTTCGATTGCGGGGTGAACCGGTGTCGTTGACGGCGACCGAATTTCGCCTGCTCGAACATTTGATGCGGCGGCCGGGGCAGGTCTTTCGGCGCGACGCTTTGCTGGATGCGGCTTGGGCGGAGCGCACCGACGTGATGGAGCGTACCGTAGACGCGTATGTCGTTCGGCTGAGGAACAAGTTAGAGGACAACCCCTCCAAGCCGCGCTACATCCGTTCGGTTCGCGGCGTTGGGTACACGTTTCGCAATGACGGGAACTAGGCCCAGCAGAAGAACAAGGCTGAGAACCCGTGTTTCCTTGGGGGGTTTCCTCATTTATTCACTCGATCTTAATCAAACTTTGACTGCGCAGTCACCCGAGCTTAAGCATCGGGCCGTTACTTTGGAACTGTGTCGCCAAGCAGTTTCCCGAACAACTCGAGATCGCTTTTCGAACCTTCCCGCCGCCGAGATCGCGCCTAAAGCGCGAGCGGAGTGTGCGCAAGGACTACAGGTGGCTTGTATGAAAAAGACCTTTAAGGCGCGTATCGCCGTTTCCCTCTTGGCCCTGGCTGCAATGGCTTTCCCGGCCGCGGCGCAGGTGGCGGTGGTCAACGCCGCCGGCTTCCAGGCCAACGCTCCGGTGGCGCCGGGCTCGATCGCTTCCGCCTTCGGAACGTTCACCGGTGCGACGACTGCGCCCGCGGCGAGCACGCCGCTGCCGACCACGTTGGGCGGCGCGCAGCTAAGCGTGGACGGAACGGCAGCGCCGCTGTTCTTCGTGTCGGCTGGACAGATCAATTTCCAGACGCCCTCGTCGCTCGCGCCGGGTCGGCATACCGTGACGGTTAGCGTCGGCGGATCGCAGGTCGCGACGGGCTTCGTGGATGTGAGCAAGGCCTTCCCCGGGATCTTCATCCTCAATCCGGCGGACGTGAACGCCCCGGGCGCCGTGCTCAACCAGGACTACACGGTCAACGGGCCGAACAATGCCGCGGCCAAGGGCTCGGTCGTGCAGATCTACGCCACCGGGCAAGGGCCGGTCGAAACGCCGGTCGCCGATGGCGAGCTGGCTCCGTCCGATTCGCTCTCTCCAGCGACGCTCCCAACCGCGGTGTACTTCGCCGGCATTGAGGGGCAGGTGCAGTTCAGCGGGCTGGCGCCGGGATTCGTCGGCGTCTGGCAGATCAACGCCTTCGTTCCGGCGAACTCGGTTTCGGGCAAGGTCCCTGTCTTCGTCAAGCTCGACAACGGCCTGACGTCCAATCACGTGAGCATCTGGATTCAGTAAACGCGCCGCTCTTTGCGCATGTTTTCGACTCGATCCAATTCCTTTAGGCACGACACGAGAATGAGCAGTATCCAATTCCGTATCGCCTTGGCCGCGACCCTGTTTCTAACGGCGGTTGCGCCTAGCTTCGCGCAGCAATCGGGCACGATCGTGGGCATCGTCTACGATGCCGCGACCGGCAACCCCCTGCCGCAGATCAAGGTGGAGATCGCGGGTCCGGCAACCTTCGACGCGACCACCGATACCGACGGCAGCTTCTTGATCGAAGTGCCGGTCGGGACCTATAAGGTCTCCTACACTTCACAGCGCTTTCTGCCGACGGCGGTGGACGGCGTGGAGGTGAGCGCGGGCCAGATCGCCGATGCGACGACGGTGATGTCAGCCACGGGCGAAGTGACGACAGTGGATGTCGTCGAGTCGGTGCTGCCGCAGGTGGCCACCGCCGAAGCAATGTTGACCGAGCGCAAGCTGGCGCAGACGGTTTCCGACTCGATCAGCGGCGCGGAGATTAAGGCAGGCACGGCCTCCGACGCCGCCGGCGCGCTCGAGAAGGTCACCGGCGTCTCGGTAGTCAACGATCGCTTTGTTTTCGTGCGCGGTTTGAGCGAGCGCTATTCGGCGACCACGCTCAACAACGCGATGCTGGCTACGACAGAGCCGGAGCGCCGCGTGGTGCCGCTCGATCTGTTCCCGGCCAACCTGATCGACAACATCAAGGTGCTCAAGACCTACACACCGGACCTTCCGGGCGAGTTCTCGGCCGGCCTGGTGCAAATCGAGACGACCGAGTTCCCGACCAAGCCGACGATGAGCATCAGCTACTCGACGGGCTTCAATACGCAGACTCAGGGCAGCAACTTTCTCTCCTACCCGGGCGGCGGGCTCGACTACTTTGGCTACGACGACGGCACGCGCTCGCTTCCCAGCTCGCTTCCCCGCGACACGCGCATCGACCGCAGCAACTTTTCGGCGTCTGAGCTGCAGTCGTTCGGCAAAGCGCTGTCTGACAACTGGCAAATGCGGCCCAAGCAGAACTTCTGGCGGCCGACTCAGACCTGGAACATCGTCGCGGGCAACTCCTACGGCAAGCTCGGCTTGGTTGGCGCGGTGACCTTCTCCAACAACCCGCGCTCGATCTTCAACCAGGACCGCATCTTTTATCAACCGAACCCGCTGGTGGCGACCGGCGAGCCACGGCCCGACCAGGCGCCGCCGCTTCCGAAGAACATCTTCAAGTACAACCAGTCGACCGAGTCGTCGCGCATCGGCGCCGCGTTCAACGCGAGCTACCGCATCAACGAGAAGCACAAGGTCACGGTCAAGAACTTCCTGTCGCATGACACCGACAACGAGACCCGCTTCTACACCGGCTTCCACCAGGATTTCGGAACCGACGTCCGCGACACGCGTCTTCGGTTCATCGAGCGGCAGATCCTGTCGACGCAGGTTGAGGGCGAGCATCTGTTCCCGAGCTGGGGCAACAGCATCTTCAGTTGGCAATACGCCTACTCGAACGCGACTCGAGACGAGCCGGATCTTCGCGAGAGCCTCTACCTGCTCAACGACGTGACCGGGAAGTACGAATACTTCGACGACTCGCAGAGCGCGTTCCGCATGTTCAACAACCTCGACGAGGGCATCCACAACCCCAAGGTCGACTACATGCTGCCGTTCTACGGCTCGAACTGGAGCGGCTCGCTCAAGGTCGGCGCCAACCTGAGCTTCCGTGAGCGCGACTTCCGCTCGCGCCGTCTGCGGTTCGCCCTGCGCGGACGCACGAACATCGATCCCACGCTGCCGGCCAACGAGCTGTTCGGCTCGGACAACATCCGCCCCAACGGGTTTGAGATCAACGAGACGACGCGCATCACCGACGCCTACACCGGCACACGCGACATCTACGGCTACTACGGGATGCTCGACTTCAACCTGGCGCAGAAGTGGCGCTTCATCGGCGGGTTGCGCATCGAGGACGTCAACCAGGACGTCACCACGTTCGATCCGTTCAACCCGGAGCTGAACCGTCAGCCGGCGCCGTTCAACAAGGTTAATTATCTGCCGTCGGTGAATGTGACGCGCTTCCTGACGCCCAAGCAAAACTTGCGCTTCGCCTTCAGTAAGACGGTCGCGCGGCCGGACTTCCGCGAGCTGGCGCTGTTCGACTTTCTCGACATCGTCGGCGGCCGTCAGACGATCGGCAACCCGAAGCTGGTGCAGACCGAGATCCAAAACTATGACGTGCGCTGGGAGTACTTTCCCGGTGGCAACCAGTTGATCGCGGCCAGCTTCTTCTACAAGGACTTCAACAAGCCGATCGAGCAGACCATTCGTGCGACGGTCGGCCTGTTGACGACGTTCGACAATGCGACCGCAGCGCGCAACTACGGCGTCGAGCTCGAATTCCGGCGCGGGCTGGACTTCATTGGGCCGAAGCTGCGGCAGTTCTCGGTGTCGTCGAACTTCACCTTCGTCGATTCGAACATCGACCTGAGCGAGGTTCAGAACATCGTGCTCACGAACCTGATTCGCCCGATGCAGGGCCAGTCGCGTTACGTGGGCAACTTCATCGCCGAGTGGGCGCGTCCAGAGTGGCGCAGCACCGCGCGGTTCTATACCAACTATTTTTCACGCCGCATTTCTGATGTGGGCGTCCTTGGCCTTCCCGATGTTTACCAGGAAGGCGTTACGACGCTGGATTTCGTCTACGAGCTGAATCTGCGCGAGGACGGCAAATGGAAGATGCGCATGAACGCGCAGAACCTGACCAACGCGCTTTGGGATTGGACGCAGGGCGGGTTGACTTTCCAGCGCTACACGATGGGCCGGACTTTTACGGTCGGTACGAGCTTTCAGATCTTTTAGGGCGTCTTCGCGCCGGCATGGGCGAGGGCGAGAGGAACGTGAGCGAGTTTCGCTCGAGGAGAATCGAATGCAACGCTTTCTGACTAGACTGCTTCTCGGGGCGACGCTGCTGCCGATGGTGCTGGCGCCCGTGGCCAATACCACGGCCATGGCGGCCTCGTCGGGTTCGCAAAAGCAGTTGGGCGACGTTCTGGTGCAGAACACGCCGGCGACCCACTTCATTTGGACGGACAAGCTCTGGTATGAAGCCGGCGCCACGCAGACGTTGCGCTGGACCTTCGACCCGCAGGGCGAGGCCTATCCGTTCACGGTGTTCGTCTATCGCGAGAACATTACGACCGGCGAGAGGATGTATGTCTCGAACGGTTCTCTGACGGCGGATGTGCATGACGTGTTCGGTAACGCGCCGGGCAGCTTTCTGCCGATGCTACCGAGCGAGACGCGCGCGCAGGTGCTTTACACCGGCGGTGTGCCCGCGACAGGCAACTACCATTTCGTGGCCGAGCTGCGCGACGTGACCGCGACCCAGATCGTCAAGCGCGCTTGGGCGAAGTTCAACGTGGTGAGCAACATCGTCACCATGGGAGCCAATGGCCAGGACACGGAGATTTCGTCCGACGCCACCTGGACGGCGGACACGGTCTACCGCATCTATCACCAGGTGTTCGTGAACGACGGCGCCACGCTGACCATCGAGCCCGGCACGATCGTCGTGGCCAACGGCCAGAACGCGGTGCTCGTGATCGAGCGCGGCGGCAAGATCATGGCGCAAGGCCGCCGCGAGCTGCCGATCGTGATGACCTGCGACGGTGACATGGGCGAGCGCTACTCCGGCTGCTGGGCCGGCATCATCCTGCTCGGCAAGGCGACGCACAACTTCGCCGGCAACGCCATCGCCGAGGGCGTGATCCCCGCCACCCGGCCGGTCTACGGCGGCAATGACGACGACGATTCGAGCGGCGTGCTCGAGTATGTGCGTGTCGAGTTCGCCGGCGTCGACTTCTCGAATGAGATTCAGCCCAACGCGTTCGGCTTCCACGGCATCGGCCGCGGCACGGTGATTCGCCACATCCAGGCGCACGAGGGCGAGGATGACGGCATCGAGTTCTTCGGCGGCACGGCCAACCTGAGCTACTTCGTCTCCGACGGCTCCAAGGACGACTCGCTCGACTCGACCTTCGGCTGGCGCGGCGTCGCGCAGTTCGGCTTCATCCTGCAGGACGCTGTCGAAGCCGACCGCGGCTACGAGGGCGACGGCAACGAGAACGGCTTTGCCAATACGCCGCTCACCGACCCGAAGATCTGGAACGTCACCTTCGTCGGCCAGCAGAGCGGCGGCCGGGGCCTCAACCCGCGCCGTGGCCACAAGGGCACGTTCAACAACAACATCATCATGAACTTCGGCAATGACGGTATCGACCCCGTGCTCGCTGACGCCGGCACCGACCCGAAGCTCAACGCCAACCTGTTCTGGCTCAACGCCGGCGGCAAGACCGGCCTCCTCGACCAGAACGATTCGCAGGCGGCCGACATCCTGACCAACGGAATGCGGAACATCGCTGCCAACCCACTGCTGCGGAACATCCGCTTCGAGGGCAACCCCGACCCGCGTCCGCGCGACGGCTCGCCCGCTCTAATGGTCGGCGCCGGCCTGACGCCGCCGTCGTCGGACGTCTCCAGCCCGGAAGGCAGCTTCATCGGCGGCTTCAGCGCCACCGAGAACTGGCTCGAGGAGTGGACGTTCTTCGGCTCGGAAGACAACTACGACGCTGATCCGAGCAACGACACGATCACGCCGGATCCGAACCAGACCCCGATCGCGCAGTAAGCGCAGAGTCGGAGTGAAGGAATGCAGGGCCGCCGGTCACCCGGCGGCCCTGCTGCTTTGGCGCCGGTCCGCTACGCGGTACAATCACCCCGCCATGGCCATCCAGATCGAGCTCACCCAAAGCGGGCCGACGACGACCGAGGCGGCGATTCGCTCTCACCGCACGCTGATCGACCGGCCCGAGGCCAAAGGCGGGGCGGACCTTGGTCCGATGGGAGGCGAGCTCTTGCTGGCTTCGCTGGGCGGCTGTTTTGCGAGCAACTTGTTCGCCGCCGCCAAGGTGCGCGAAGTTTCGCTCGAAGGCGTCGTCATCACCGTGGAGGGCGAGCTGGCGGAGGCGCCGCCGCGGTTTGCCTCCGTCGCGATGCGCGTCTCCGGCGGAGGGGTCGATCGCGACACTCTACACAAGCTGGTCACCATCGCAGACAGGGCCTGCATCGTCGCCAACACGCTCCGCGACGCCGTCTCCCTGACGGTCCTCGTTTCGTAACCCGCTATCATCGAAGCACCCAATGGAATCCGCGTTTCTGACCGATTACGACCTGCACCTCCTCGGCGAGGGCAGCCATTACCGCAACTACGAAAAGCTCGGTGCGCATTTGACCGAGCTCGACGGCAAGCCCGGCGTGCGTTTCGCCGTTTGGGCGCCGAACGCCCGTTCGGTCTCCGTCGTCGGCGATTTCAACGGCTGGAACCGCGACGCGAACCCGATGCGTAGCCGCGGCGATTCCGGCATTTGGGAGGCGTTTGTCCCCGACATTGGCCAGGGCGAAATCTACAAGTTTTTCATCCGCTCCAACTACAACGGATTCGAAGCTGAAAAGGCCGATCCGTACGGCTTCGCGGCGGAAGTGCGTCCGCGCACGGCGTCGAAGGTTTGGAGCCTGGAAGGTTACGAGTGGCGCGACGACGAATGGATGGCCCACCGCAAGGAGCGCAATTCTCGTCAGGCGCCGATCTCGGTCTATGAGGTGCACCTGGGCTCCTGGATGCGCACACCAGAGGGCGGCTGGCTGACTTACGTGGATTTGGCGCCGCGGCTCGCGGCCTACTGCCAGGAGATGGGTTTCACCCACGTGGAGCTGATGCCGGTCACCGAGCACCCCTTCGACGGCTCGTGGGGGTACCAGACAGTTGGATACTATGCGCCGACCTCGCGCTTCGGCACGCCGCAGGAGCTGATGTACCTGATCGACACGCTGCACCGGGCGGGCGTGGGCGTGTTGATGGACTGGGTGCCGGCGCACTTCCCGCACGACCCGCACGGGCTGGTCTACTTCGACGGCACGCACCTGTATGAACACGCCGACCCGCGGCAGGGTCGCCACCCGCATTGGGACACGATGGTGTTCAACTACGGGCGGCGCGAGGTTGCGAACTTTCTGATTGGCAACGCGCTGTTTTGGCTGGACCGCTACCACATCGACGGCCTGCGCGTGGACGCGGTCGCCTCGATGCTCTATCTCGACTACGGCCGGAACGAGGGCGAATGGGTGCCCAACCAGTACGGCGGCAAGGAGAACATCGAAGCCATCGACTTCATCCGCCGGCTCAATGAGCGCGTCTACGCCGAGCACCCGGACGCCATGATGGTGGCCGAGGAATCGACCTCCTGGGGCGGCGTCTCGCACCCGACCTACCTGGGTGGGCTGGGCTTCGGCTTCAAGTGGAACATGGGCTGGATGAACGACATCCTGCGCTACTTCTCCAAGGAGCCGATTCACCGCCAGTACCACCAGCACGACGTCACGTTCTCGATGCTCTACGCCTTCTCGGAGAACTTCGTGCTGCCGTTCTCCCACGACGAGGTCGTGCATGGCAAGGGCGCGATGATCGCGAAGATGCCCGGCGACGAGTGGCAGAAGTTCGCCAATCTGCGGGCGCTTTACGCGTACATGTTCGGGCATCCGGGCAAGAAGCTCATGTTCATGGGCTGCGAGTTCGGCCAATGGCGCGAGTGGACGCACGACGAGAGCCTGGACTGGCACCTGTGCGCCTACCCAAACCACCAAGGCTTGAAGCGCTTGGTCCAGGACCTCAACCACCTACTGAGAACCGAGCCTGCGCTCTCCCGGTTCGACTCGGACTGGATGGGCTTCGAGTGGGTGGATTGCAACGACGCGCACGCCAACGTGATCACGTTCCTGCGCAAGTCCGACTATCCCGAAGATACGCTGCTGTTCGCCTGCAACTTCTCGCCGGTGCCGCGCGAGAACTACCGCGTGGGCGTCCCGGCGGGCGGCTGCTGGGAGGAGATCCTCAATACGGACGCGAGCCTTTACGGCGGTCGAACTGCGGGAATGCCGGCGGGATCGAGGCCAAAGATTACTCGACGCACGGAAAGGCCGGCGACGCTCGAACTCACCGCTTCCGCCGTTGGCGGTGGTGGCATTCAAGCGTCAGGCGTAATTGCGAGAGAAGCTTGGCTGGCCGGGGAGGATTCGAACCCCCATTCCATGGACCAAAACCACGTGTCCTACCCTTGGACGACCGGCCAGCACGCTTCTCTGACAATCCCAGCGTAACACGTGTTGTCGCGCTGTTTGGCGCGCCCGCGCCTGCTATGATTGGCGGGCCTCGCCGCCATGCCCCGTGACCGCGTCCAACCCGTACGAGCTGCCCCCGGAGGCGATCGAAGAGCCGCCGCGCGGGTGGGCGGCGATGCTGCGCCGCATCGGCCCGGGCCTGATCCTGGCGGCGACGGTGGTGGGCTCGGGCGAGCTGGTCGCGACTACCGTTCTCGGCGCGGAAAGCGGCTACACGCTGCTATGGCTGATCTTGTTGAGCTGCGCCGTCAAAGTGGTCGTGCAGCACGAGATCGGCCGCTATGCGATCGGGACGGGCGAGACGACGCTCGAGGCCTTCGATAGAGTTCCCGGCCCTCGGGCGAAGGTGAGCTGGCTGATCTGGATGTGGCTGGCGATGGTCGGCTCGTTGTTCTTCTCGATCGGCGGCATGCTGGGGGCGCTGGGCGAGATCTTTTCGATGGCGCTGCCGAGCGTTTCGGCGCACTTTTGGCCGCCGGTGATCAGCGCCGTGACGCTGGCGCTGCTCTACTTTGGCCGCTACAACTTAATTGAAAAAGCGTCGTTTGTGCTGGTGGGCTTGCTCACGGCGATGACGGTGGCCGGCGCGGTCCTTTTGTTGCGGCGGCCGGACCTGTTCTCGTGGGGCGAAGTCGCGCAAGGGCTGCGTTTTCAGTTCCCCGAGGGCGGGCTGTCGACGGCGCTGACGGTGTTCGGCGCAACCGGAGTTGGGGCGGCGGAGCTGGCTTCTTACCCCTACTGGTGCATCGAGAAGGGCTATGCGCGCTTCGTGGGGCCACGCGAGCAGACGCCGGCTTGGAAGGCGCGCGCCGAGGGCTGGCTGCGCGTGCTCTCGCTCGACGTGGTCGCCTCGTTCGTCGTCTACACCTTCGCCACGGTGGCGTTCTTTCTGCTTGGTGCGGGCGTGCTCCACGCAATGGGTCAGACGCCGTCGGGGCCGGAGACGATCCAGGCGCTGGCACACATGTACACCGACGTGCTCGGTCCCTGGTCGCTCCCGCTCTTTCTTGCCGGGGCCATCGCCGTGCTCTACTCGACGGTGTTCGCTTTGACGGCCGCTTACTCGCGCCTCGCGGCCGACTTTGTCGGCATGCTGGGCTTTTACGACCGCCACGACTACGCCAAGCGGCTCGCCTGCACGCGGGCGATGACGGCGCTCTTTCTCATCGCGCCCTGCTTCACGTTCTACTTCGTGCGCGAGCCGGTGGTGATGGTGAAAGTATCGGGCATCGTGCAGGCGGTCCTGCTTCCCGCGATGGGCTTTGGGGTGTTGTATCTCGTCTCCAAGCGGTTACCGGCCGCCATCCGTCCGCCACGCTGGCTGCGTGGGGCGCTGTGGGCGACGTCGGCGATCATGCTCGCGGTCGTGGCGGTGTCTCTGACCTTACAAGCCATCCGAAGCTAACGATGAACGCCCTTTCGCCCGTCCCCATAATGAGATGCGATGGCGGAGGAGTTGATTCGGGTTACTCCGGCCGGTCTCTACTGCGAGGCGGGTGACTTCTACATCGACCCGTGGGCGCCGGTTGAGCGCGCCGTCATCACGCATGCCCACTCCGACCACGCCCAATGGGGCTGCAAGGCTTACCTCGCAGCCAAATCCGGCCAGGCGGTGCTCGAGACGCGCCTTGGGTCGGACATCCGGGCCGAGTACCTGTCCTACGGCGAGACGCGCGTTCAATGGCGTAACGGTCAGCCTGCATCCCGCCGGACACATCCTCGGCTCCAGTCAGGTCCGCGTCGAGAAGGACGGCGAAATCTGGGTCGTCTCCGGTGATTACAAGGACGGAGCCGACCCGACATGCGCTCCGCTCGAGCCTGTACGTTGTCATACGTTCATCACGGAATCGACCTTCGGGCTCCCCATCTATCGCTGGCCCTCACAAGCCTCCCTTTGGGATGACATCCGCGCTTGGCGAAGGGAAAACCAGGAGCAGGGCCGCGCAGCGTGTTGTTCGCCTACGCTCTGGGCAAAGCCCAACGGATCCTCGCCGGATTAGGCCCCGAAGCAGAGCCGATCTACTGCCACGGTGCGACCGAGCGGCTCAACGATGCGTACCGAGCCTCCGGCGTCGCCTTGCCGGAAACCGCAAACCCGGTCGAAGCGCCGAAGGGAACGGATTGGAGCCGCGCGCTCGTCCTCGCGCCCCCTTCCGCCAATGGGACGCCCTGGATGCGTCGCTTCGGCGACCTATCGGCGGCGTTCGCATCGGGATGGATGTTGGTCCGCGGCGCGCGCCGTCGTCGCGCGGTCGATCGTGGTTTTCCACTCTCGGACCACGCCGATTGGACCGGCCTGCTCGAAACCATTCGTGCGACGGGCGCGGAGAGAGTCCTTCCCACGCACGGCTCGACGGCGGCCATGGTTCGCTTCCTACGAGAGCAGGGCTACCAGGCCGAACCGCTCGCAACGCGCTACAGCGGCGAGCTCGAGGAAGGCGGACAAGAGGAGGAGGCGGAGTGAAAGCCTTCTCGGATCTCTACCAGCAGCTCGACTCGACGACGAAGACGAACCGAAAGTTGAGGGCGATGGAGGACTACTTTCGAGCCGCCGCTCCAGAGGACGCAGCCTGGGCGGTCTACATCCTGACGGGACGCAAGCCGAAACGACTGCTGCGCAACCGGTTGCTCGCCGAATGGGCTTACGGGGCGGCGGGCGTGCCGGAATGGCTCTTCGGAGAGTGCTACGAAGCCGTTGGCGACTTCGCCGAGACGATAGCTCTTCTACTTCCGGAGGCGCCGGAGGCTGATCCCGATCCCCTGCACGTGTGGGTCGAACAACGCCTTCTCCGTCTGCGCGGCGCTTCTGAGGAAATCCAGCGGGAAGCCATGCTCGAAGCTTGGCGCAAGCTGAGCCACGAGCAGCGCTTCGTGTGGAACAAGTTGATCACAGGCGAGCTTCGTGTGGGCGTCTCGCAAAGGCTCGTGGTGCGGGCGCTCGCGAACGTGGCGGGATTGCCCCCTGCGGTCATCGCCCACCGCATGATGGGCGTCTGGGAGCCTGATGCCGCCTCCTACTTGGGGCTGCTCGCGCCCGACGAAGGAGAGACCGCGCCGAGCCGTCCCTATCCATTTTTCCTCGCGCATCCTCTGGAGACCGAACCCGAAACCTTGGGCGATCCAGCCGAGTGGCAGGCCGAATGGAAGTGGGACGGCATCCGCGCGCAGCTGATTCGCAGACGAGGCCAGACCTACCTCTGGTCGCGCGGCGAAGAACTGCTGACCGACCGCTTCCCGGAACTACACTTCGACGCGCAGAGCCTTCCGGACGGCACGGTTCTCGACGGCGAGATCGTGGTGTGGAAAGAGGGCCGCGTGCAACCGTTCGCGGCCTTGCAACGGCGTATTGGCCGCAAAGCGCTCGGCAAGAAGATCCTTGCGGATGCGCCCGCGGCGCTTCTCGTGTTTGACTTGCTGGAGCACGCCGGAGAGGACATTCGGGGCATCCCTCTGGCCAAGAGGCGACAGCTCCTCGAAGACTTATTAGCGGACCTTCGACCCGACGCACGCGTCTTGCCGGCCGAAGTGGTCGCCGGAGAGAGCTGGCACGCCCTCGCCGAAGCGCGCGAAGGCAGCCGCGAGCATGGCGTGGAAGGTTTGATGCTCAAACGGTTGGATGCCCCCTACGGCGTGGGTCGCGAGCGCGGGCCTTGGTGGAAGTGGAAGGTCAACCCCTATACCGTCGACTGCGTCATGATCTACGCGCAGCGGGGCCATGGACGCCGGGCAGGGCTTTACACCGACTACACCTTTGGCGTTTGGCGCGACGGCGAGCTGACGCCCTTTGCCAAAGCCTATTCGGGGTTGACCGACAGGGAGATCCTGGAGGTCGACCGCTTCGTCCGGCGGAATACCCTCGAGCGCTTCGGGCCCGTGCGTAGCGTGAAGCCCGAGCTGGTCTTTGAGCTCGCCTTCGAAAACATCCAGCGCTCGACGCGCCACAAATCCGGCATCGCGGTACGCTTCCCCCGGATCGCTCGCTGGCGCAGGGACAAGAAGCCCGAAGAGGCGGACTCGCTCGACACCGTGGTCGGAATGATTCACGGCGCTTCCAAGACTTCGTCGGCCGCGACCACGAAGTAGCGCTCGCCCGTCTTCCGTGAGATCAGCCCCCGTCGGCGAAGCTGCTGAAGGCGGGGAGTGTGAGCAACCCGTTGCTCAATTGGAAACACGGCGCCTTGATCGATTCGCCCCCAAAGCCGCGCACGTGAAGTTTCGGATGGGTATGTCCGCAAAGAGTGAACAGCCCGTTCGTGAGCGCCGGCCGATGGCGCAGCGCGAAAGGGCCCAGGGCATGGGGTTCGTCGACGATTCGAAAATTCCATTCCTCCGGCGGATCTCCGGCGGCACGGTCATGATTGCCACGTACAAGCCAAAGCTCCAGGTCCGGCTTGCGATCAAGCCAGCGCTTGACGGCCTCGAACGTTTCCGGCCGGCGGCCTTGGCGCGCATGGATCAAGTCGCCCAGCACGACCAGACGTTGAGCGCCGCTTCGCTCGAGCGCCAAGTCGAGGCGCTCGAGATCTTCGGTCGTCGAACCGACGGGGACTGGAATGGACAGCGCACGAAACGAGGCCGCCTTACCCCAGTGCGTGTCCGCGATGAACAACGTCGATTCCGCCGCCCAGTGCAGGGCGCGCTGGGGCAGCATCTCGAGGCGTTCTCCGGCGAGCTCGATCTCCATGCCGCTGCGTTAGCTTGCCGCCTCCAGTGAGGCCTGCATTCGCCGGACGCGATCAGCGAGCTTTTCCGAGCTTAGCCGCTCCCGAAGCCGCTCGACCAAGAGCGGAAAGCCCAACGGCGTCGGCCGTTCCACGGCGACCACGATTGTCTTGCCGCCCGCGATGCGCTCGAGCGCGGCACGCAGCCGTTTCGCGTCGAGTTGCCTCTCGAGAAGCTCTTCCCGCGCTTGCCGGAGCAAGAGATTGTCCGGGTCGTACTTGGCGAACACGTCATAGAGCAAGCTGCTGGACGCCTGCGTTTGCTTCGCGGTCTTGCCGCTGCCGGGATAGCCCTGGAAGACCAGGCCCGCGACCCGCGCAATCTCGCGGAACTGGCGCTTTGCCATTTCAGTGGCGTTCATCGAGCGGAGCGCGTCGTCTTCGAGATTCTCTGGCGAGAGCCAACCCTCCCGCAACGCCTGCTCGAGCGGGGCCGGTTGTGCGGAGAGCAGCTCGATGCCATAGTCGTTGACCGACAGGCTGAACGTGATCGGCTGCAGTGTCGACATCCGATACGCCAGCACCGCCGCCAACCCTTCGTGCGCAAGCCTCCCGGCGAAAGGGTAGAGGAAGACGTGCCAGCCCTCGCGCGAGCGCACCGTTTCGATCAGCAACTCGTCAGGCCGGGGTAGGCGCGAGCGCCCGGCTTGCAGTTCGAGAATCGGCCGCACGACTTCCATCTCCGGCCCGCGAAAGACCCCGCGCCGGGCTTCATCGAGCTTCGCCCGGACGGCGTCGGCCAATTCGCTCGACAACGGCATGCGGCCGCCCATCCAGCGCGGGATCGGCCCGGACGGGCTGGAGGCCTTCCGCACCCAGGCTGTCATGTCGCGAATCCGGACCAGTTCGAGCGCCTTTCCGCCGAAGACGAAGACGTCGCCGGGTTGCAGCCGCGAAAGGAACGAGTCCTCGACCGAGCCGATCCTAGCGCCATTGAGATACTGCACCCCCATGGCGGCGTCGCTCACGATCACGCCGATCGACATCCGGTGGCGCTGCGCAATCTTGGGGAGGCGGGCCGGTAGCACCCTCCTCCAGCCTCAGCTTCGCGTATTCCGGATAGGCGCGAAGCACCCCGCCGCTCGCGGCGAAATCGAGCGCCCACTCCCACTCTTCGTTCGTGAGCGTTCGGTAGGCATGCGTCTTACGGACTCTCCGCGAGCAGCTCGTCAGGCCGCAGCCCTTCGCCCGTCGCCACTGTTACGATGTGCTGCACCAAAACGTCGAGCGGTTTGGCCAATGGTTCTCTCGCCTCATGTGGCCGGCCTGCATGGCGTTGCGAGCCGCAGCTGCCTCGACCAGCTCGAAGGCGTTCGTGGGGCGCATGTGACCAAGCTGACGCGGCCAGGTCCATGGTCGCTGCGGCCGGCGCGCTGCGGGAGCCGCGCGACGCCTTTCGGGCTGCCGATCTGGAACACCCGATCGACCTGCGAAAAGTCCACGCCCAGGTCGAGGCTCGAGGTGCAGACAACTGCGCGCAGGCTCCCGGAGCGCAGCCCATCCTCGACCCAAAGCCGCACTTTAGGATCGAGCGAGCCGTGGTGCAGAGCGATTTCGCCGGCCCAGTCCGGTCGCGCATCGAGAAGCGCCTGATACCAGGCCTCGGTTTGCGAGCGCGTGTTGGTGAAAACGAGCGACGTGCGCGCCGCCTCGATGCCATCGATGACCTGCGGCAGCAGCTTCAGGCCAAGATGACCGCCCCACGGGAACCGCTCCACCGTCTCCGGTAGGCAGGAGCGAATGGCGTATTCTTTGTTCCCTCCGCCGCGAACGAGCCGTCCCTCGCGATCCGGCGCACCGCCGGTCAGCACCTCCAGCGCCTGCTCCAGGTTGCCGAGCGTGGCTGAGAGCCCCCACGTCCGCAGGCTTGGCAACCAAGTTCGCAGCCGCGCCGCCGCGAGCTCCACGAGCACGCCGCGCTTGGTTCCCAGTAGCTCGTGCCACTCGTCGACCACCAGCGCGCGAAGGTTGCGCAACTGCTCTCGGGCATCCTCCCGCGTAAGCAGCAACGAGACGCTTTCCGGGGTCGTCACGAGTATCGTCGGCAGACGTTTCGCTTGGCGGTTGCGAACGCGCGCCGGCGTGTCGCCGGTCCGAGTCTCCACCGACCAAGGCAGGCCGAGGTCGCGAATGGGGGCTTCTAGCGCCTGGGCGGTGTCTGCCGCGAGCGCTCGCAACGGCGTGACCCACAGCACTCTTGCCCGCGAGTCCCGAGGAGCCTTCGGCAAGCGCCTCGATCGCCGGTCCGAGTCCCACCGCTAAGGTCTTGCCTGCTCCGGTCGCCGCGTGCAGCAGGCCATCGTCTCCCCGCAAGGTAGGCTTTCCAGCAACACTTTTGGAATGGAAAAGGCGTCCAGCCCTTGGCTGCGAACCAGTCTTCGACCGCTTTGCGCGCCTCGATCGTGTTGCGTTTGCGAGACAACGGCCCGGCCCTTCCGAATCCTCATTCAGCCTAGCCGCCGGTCTCGAAGTGTCTAATCCGAGGCCTTAGCCTCTTCGTAGTGGGTCGCCAGAAACCGGATCGCTTCCGCACCGCATCGCGCCATCGATCCCCAAAGGTCATGGCCGGAGGCCGTTCATCACGCGATAGTCGAACGGGATGCCCCCGCCGTGCAGGTACTCCACAAATGCGGCGTTGCGCGCGTACAGCCTATCCTCGCCGCCCACGAAGAGATAGAGGCCGAGGCCGCTCTTGATCTGCTCCTTGTTGGCGGAGGCCCAATGGTAGACGTTGTTGACTGGGTCGCTCGGAATGCGGGCGTCCGCTGCCGTTTCGGCGTCTTCAGGATTGGCGTCCATCGCTCCGGCGAACGAGGCGGCCGCGGTGAACATGTCCGGATACTTTAGGGCCAGACGGACGGCTCCTCCTCCTCCCATCGAGAAACCCATCAAGGCGCGGCCGTTCCGCGTGGCGATCGTGCGGTATCGGCGATCGATCTCAGGAATCAGCTCCCGGATGAGATAAGTCTCCGCCAAGACGTTGTTTTCGGGATTGTCGCGATAGCCGCCATAGTGCCCTGCGTTTACGAACACGTAGAGGACCTCGCCGATCCTTCCGGCGGCGATCTCAGAGCGGACATATTCGACTACGGGCGTGTCTGAAGTTTCGCTTCCAGTGGGCGCCAGTGGCAGTAATACACGACGGGATAGCGCGTATAAGGGTGCTCGGTGTATCCCGGCGGAAGATAGATGTTGTAGCCGACATCGCGGTCCATCGACGCGCTGTGCACCACGCCGTGCTTCAGGTGGGGCAACTCGATCGGGATGTTCCATTGCCAAGTGGACGGGTCGCGCCCGATCTGCTTCTTGTAAGCTGTCGCCGCCTCACTCGGCTTCATCCGCGGCGGAAGGGTTTCCTCGGCGGCGTGCGCTTGGAACGCGATGGCCGCCAGAAGCAGCGCCGCTAACCGTGCGTGGCGTCCGAAGCCGCTACGCAAATACTTCGCGCCAGTCTTCTTTGTCATAGCCGGTTCAAGCTCCGGCGCGATTATCGCACGCAGACGACGCCGTCGCCGGACCTGCCGCCGCTTCGGATCGGCCGCTACCACGTATCCTAGAAATGTATGCTCCAGATCTCTGGCGGCGCGATGCGCTATGCCGCGCGCACCCTGTTCGAAGGGCTCGACTGGCTGATTCAGCCGGGCGACCACGTTGGCGTCGTCGGCGCGAACGGCACGGGTAAATCCACTCTACTCAAGATCCTCTACGGTACGGAAAAGCTCGACGCAGGCGAGGTCAACCGCCAGAAGGGCGTTCGGCTGGGGTATCTGCCTCAGGATGGTCTGTCGTTTACCGGGCGCACCGTGTTCGAAGAGTGTCTGTCGGTCTTCGACGAGGCGATCCAGCTCGAGCGGGAGCAAGAAGAGCTGGCGCACAAGATGGGCGAGCTCGATCCTTCGTCGGAAGAGTACTCGGACGTGCTCGAGCGCTACTCCTGGGTGATTGATCGCCACACCGCGCTCGACGGCTACACCAAGGAGGCGCAGGTCGGCAGCGTGCTCGGTGGCTTGGCGTTTCCCAAGGAGGACTGGAACCGGCGCACCGACGAATTTTCCGGCGGCTGGCAAATGCGCATCGCGCTCGCCAAGCTGCTGCTCGAAAAGCCCGACCTGCTGCTACTCGACGAGCCGACCAACCACCTCGACCTCGAAGCCCGCAACTGGCTCGAAGGTTACCTCAAGGAGTACGCAGGGGCCTTCCTGCTCATCTCGCACGACCGTTTCTTTCTCGACATGACGGTCCAGACCGTGCTCGAGATCTGGAACAAGCAGGTGCACTTTTATCGCGGGAACTACTCGAAGTACGAGGTGCAGAAGACGCAACGCCGCGACCTGCTCAAGGCAGCCTACAAGAACCAGCGCGACCGCATCGAGCAGCTCGAAGCGTTCATCAACCGCTTCCGCGCGCAGGCGACCAAGGCGAAGCAGGTGCAGAGCCGCATCAAGGAGCTCGAGAAGATCGAGCGTATCGAGATTCCGCCGGAAGAGAAAGGTGATGCACTTCCGCTTCCCGCAGCCGCCGGCGAGCGGCCGTATCGTCTGCGAGCTCGAGGGGCGTGGCCAAGCGCTACGGGCCGAAGACGGTGTTCGAAGATGTCTCGCTGGTGATCGAGAAGGGCGACCGCATCGCGCTGGTCGGCCACAACGGCGCGGGCAAGTCGACCCTGATCCGCTTGCTCGCGGGCGAGGAGCCGTCGGAAGGCACGATCACGCTCGGCCACAAGGTGGAGCCGGATTACTTCGCGCAGGATCAGTACAAGGAGCTCGACCCCACGACGGTCATGTTCGACGAGATCGGACGGCTCTCGCCGGGTATGAGCGACACCGAGATCCGCACGTTGCTTGGCTGTTTCTTGTTCTCGGGCGACGATGTATTCAAGCCGGTCGGGGTGCTCTCGGGCGGCGAGCGCAACCGCTTGCCTTAGCGCGCCTGCTGCTGCAGCCGCACAACTTCCTGCTGCTCGACGAGCCGACGAACCACCTCGATCTGCGGGCGAAGGACGTGTTGCTCGAAGCCATGATGAAGTTCTCGGGCACGCTGGTCTTCGTCTCGCACGACCGCTACTTCATCGACCGGCTGGCGACGAAGGTGTTTGCCGTAGGAGGCGGGGCGATCGACATCTATCCGGGCAACTACGAGGACTATTTGTGGTCGCTCGAGAGGCGGGGCGAGGCCGAGAATGGAGACAAGGCGCCGGGCGGTCCGAGCGACGAGTTACTCGCGGCGATGGCATCTGCCAAGGCCGAGCAGCCGAAAGAGAAGAAGGAGCCAAAGCAGGCGACGACGCCTGCGCCCGCGCCCGCGCAGAACGGCGACGCCCCGCCCCGCAAGCGCATGAATCCCATTCAGGCCGACAAGCTCCGCGCGCGCGTGGCCGAGCTCGAAGGCGAGATCAGCAAGCTCGAAGGCCACAGCGAGAAGTTGCAGACCAACATGGGCGCGGCTTCGGCCTTCGAACAGCAAAGCGAGCTGCTCAGCCAGCTCGAGACCTGCTCCAAGCGAATCGCCGATTGTGAGCGTGAGTGGGAGGAGCTCACCGAGAAACTCGAGGCCGAGGCGTGAGCCGTCGGCTCATCATAGGGCTCGCAACGGGATCATTGGCGATTCTGCTAGCGGTTTGGTTTTTTCTCGACCGCAAAGTGGAGCGTTTGGACGTGGCGCTCGGCCGCGAGCTGGACCGTGTAGAGAACCTCGACAATTTGTTGGGCGATGCTAATGCGCGCATCGACGCAGCCTATCGCCGAATGGATGAGGCGAACCGAAGGCGCGACGCGGCCAAGGCGCGCATCGCCGAAGCGGATTCCGCCGTCGCACTTGCGGGAGAGGAGCGTAGCGAGGCGGAAACACAGACCCAAGAGGCGCTTGAGCTTGGGGAAACGGCGCGCAAGCAGGCCGAGGAAGCCCGCCGTCGAGCCGAAGCCGAGCGGCGTAGACGCGAGGAGGAGTGGTCACGCTTGGCTCGCGCACTCGGCAAGGTGGCCTCCGCGAGGCGCGACGGCCCAACCATAGCCGTCGATCTAGGTCCGGGGTTCGTGGCAGACAAAGAAAATATCAGCCGCCTGGCCGGCGTTTTGCTCGCGCACCACGGGTACCGCGCCACCATCGAAGGGGACGGGGCGGAGGACGCGGAAAACTATCTGCACAAGGCAGGGATTCCGGCGGACATCCTTACGCGTGGCGCGCCCGGGGGGCGTCTTCGGCTAACCGTGCGGGACGAACTGAGCCGCTAGCGCAGCTATCGAAGGGCAGCGCTCTGCACTGCGCCTGGGATAGCCGGATTCTTGAGCAGCGCCTCGATTTGCCGGATGTGGCGCTCGCGGTGGTAGGCGATGTAGTAGAACCACTGTAGCCCGTCGAGCTCGCCGATCTTCGCGCTCGGATGCACGTAGACGTGCTGCGCCAGCGGTTTGTCGCGGCAGGATTCGAGCAAGGCCATGAGCTTGCGGTTCCCCGCTGTGTAGAACTCGAGCACCTCAGCTTTGTTGATGATCTTCTTCGGCGGCTTGTAGGCCTCCGCAACAGCGTCCTTGCCCAGCAGAACCTCGCGCACGACATCGAGTTTGCCGGCCAGCCGCTGCGGCGCGGCAGGTTGTTCGGGGCTGCGCAGCGCTCCTAGGATCACCTGCTGCAAGTCGTTTTCCGACAGCGCAATGTGCTCGGCTTCCTCTCCGATGCTGTGGCGGATGTTGGGAGCGTGGACGTTCCACTGCTCCTCGGTTACCTTGTCGAGCAGGTTGAGGAACTCCTCCTTGCCGTCGTTGAGCAGCTTCTCGATCTTGTCGTAGTCGGCCTTGGTCTGAGCCGGGGCGGATGCCGCGAGCAGACCGGCTGCGAGGAAACAGGAAAACAATCGGAAGGACATGTCGAGATGAAGGAGCGCTCCCGGATGTGGGACGCGCCGAACTGCTCTCAAGTTAGCAGGTCGAGAGCGGCGGGCGATTGACGCCCGCCGCTGGAGCATTGAGCCTACCCCAGCGCGCGGTCGAGCGCCTCACAGAAGAAGTACTCGCCCCACATCACCGACTCGCCCACGCCCAGGCCCTTGTCGAGGTGGTAAATGCCTTCCTTCAGGATGCCTTCCCAGCCCGGCGTCTCGGATCCCAGATACGGCGGCGTCGCGAGCGTTACGAGCATCCGTTTCGCCACGTTGTCATAGAGCGCACGCTTGGCCAGGTCGGTCGAGGCGTCGCGCAGCCGCAGGAGGCCCGCCGCCACGATCGCCGCCGCCGACGATTCGGGGCGCTGTTCGACCTCGGGCGGGAAGTCATAGTCCATTAGCGGAACGCCGTTCGCCGGCGTGTTGAGGATGTAGTAGTCGGCGCACCGCTCGGCCGTCTCGAGGAAACGCGGGTCGTGCGTCGCCTGATAGACCGACGTGAAGCCGTAGATCGCCCAGGCCAGGCCGCGCGACCAGCACGAGTCCGAGCGGTAGCCCTGCTGCGTCGATTGACGCAGGAACTCACCCGTCTCGAGATCGAAAATACCTTCGTGCGATGAGCTTCCGTCGCCGCGGATGAGCCGCTTGCGCGTCGTCAGGCAGTGCTTGATCGCGACGTCGAGCAGCGCCTGGTCGCCGGTCTTCTGGGCCGCGTAAACGATGATGCCGACGTTGGCCATGATGTCGATGAAGATCGATTCAGGGCCCATGAAGCTCGACAGGTACTCGCCTTTTTCTTTGAAACGGAGGGCCAGCGTCTTGCCGGCCTGCACGACCACGTCGTCGAGCTCCTGCTCGCCGGTGAGCGCGTGCCAGCGGTGGTAGGTCGAAAAGAAGATGAAGCCGAGATCGTGTACGTCACGGTCCATCTTGCGCTCTTCAAGCGGCGTCGAGTACTTCTTGGCTAGATCAAACCACTCCTGCGAGCCGGTGCGTTTGGCGAAGATCCACATCATTCCGGGCAGGAAGCCGTCGCACCAGCGCGTCCAGGCCTCCTTGCCATGGCGCCATTTACCGCCCTCGGTGTACATGGGGTAGAAGCCGGGGTCCCGCTCGACGAGGGCTTTGACCTGCTTCTGGGCAAAATCGAGCGCCGTTTCGCAGGCGCCCCGCCATTCGGCGTCAGGAACGATTTGGATCATAAGGGGCCAGTGTAACGCGGAATTGCGGCGCCGAAATTGCATTCCCCCTTGCCGCAAATAGGAGGCTTGCTATGGCGTTCTCTCGGCGCGGTTTCACGCTCTCATTCTGGGCGGTCGTTCTCGGGGCGCCGCCTTCTTGTGGTCTGCGCCTGCCTTCGGGCAGGCGGGCGATGCCGTCTACGGGCGTGACATGCTGCGCGCGCGGCGGTGTACCATTTGCCACCCCGTGGGGGCGAAGGGTGGTTCGGCGCCGGATCTGGGCAAGCCTCGAGAAGGCGCCTTTTCTCCAGACGCGCTCGCCGCCACCATGTGGAACCATGCGCCCAAGATGTGGGCCGCGATGGAAGAGCGTCAAATGCCCCTCGCAGGGCTTACGCAGAGCGATATCGCCAACCTCTACGCCCACTTCTACGCCCTGCGCTACTTCGATCCGAAGGGGGACGCCAAGGACGGTAAGAAGGTCTTCGAAGCCAAGGGCTGCACCGCCTGCCACGCCGTCGATGCGGAGGAGGCCGGCGCGAAGAACCTCAGCGGCGCTCCGACCATCGACAAGTGGGCGACCATGCTCGACCCAGTTCTGTGGGTCGAGAGCATGTGGAACCACGGCGCCAACATGAGCGCACAGTTCGCCGCGAAAGGCGTTGAATGGCCACAGTTCAGCTTGCAGGAAATGGTTGACCTGCTCGCCTATGTCGAAAGCCAGCCCGCGCACGCAGGCAATCTCCCCTACCTGCGCCTGGGCGACTGGCAGGCGGGCGAGCAGGCCTTCGCCGACCTCGGTTGCTCCACTTGCCATTCCCTCGGAGCGACCGAGGCCGGTAAGGTCGATTTGCTCGCTGAGGCGCAACGTCAGCCGTTGCTCAGCGGCCTCGCCGTCGACATGTGGAACCACCGGCCGCAGATGGAGGCGCAGGCCAAGAGCAAGGGCGTCGAGCTCAAGCCCTTCGAGGCCGATCAAATGGCGAACGTCACCGCGTACCTTTTCCGGCGCGGCTACTTCCAGGAGCAGGGCGACGCCAAGCGCGGCGCCGAAGTCTACGCCACAAAAGAATGCGCGTCTTGCCACGACAAGGGCGAAGCGGGGGCGCCGAAGCTCAACGCCCTTACTGCGGTCGATCTCGCCTCCGCCATCTGGACCCATGGGCCGAACATGAAGGCGCAGATGGACTATCTGGAAAAAGATTGGCCTGAGCTGTCGGCGGCGGACGTTGCGAACTTGGTGGCCTACGTTCAGAGCCGCTAGAGCGCGCCCCTTCCGATGCAGTAGACCGATTCGGCCGTTCGTAGGAACAGCTTTCCGCTCGCAATGGCCGGTGAGGCGAGGATGTGTTCGTCGAGCCTGTTGACGGCAAGCGTTTGGAAGTCATCTTGAGCCGCGAGAACCGTGGTCGTGCAGTCTTCGCTTGTCGCGTAGACTCTGCCTCCAGCCAGCACCAAGGACGAGCTATACAGGCCCGGCTCGATTCGGCGGCGCGACCACAGGGGCTCGCCATTCTCGACGTGCAGGCATTGCATGATGCCTTTGTCGTCGACCAGCCAGACGCGTTTGCCGTCCGAGACTGGAGTTGGAACGTCCGGACCGTAATCGTTCGTCCACAGTCGCTCGAGCTTCGGGCCGGGCGCGATGCGGAAAGCGGTGAACGGCGTCCGTCGCGTGGGGACGAGAAGAACATCGCCGGCCAAGGTCGCCGAAGCCACGTTACGGTAGTCCTCGTTGCGGTTGGGGATGAGTCCGCCGATGCGTGCGACTTCACGCCCTGTCTCGAGTTCGTGTAGCGTGACGTAACCCGCGCCGGTGACGGCGAGCCAACGTCCGCCGGCCGTGTCGACGAGCAGCGGCGTCGTATACGCATCCGGCGATTCCACAACGGCGTCGGTCTGCCGCTCGACCTTCCACAGCGGTCTTCCCGTGGCGGCGTCGAGCGCGACGAGATAGGAAGGCTCATCGGTGTTGTACCCTGCAGCACCTGAACATAGAGCCTGCCGCGGTCCAGCACCGGCGAAGAGCCGTAGCCCCAGTTGAGCCCAAATGGCCCGTAGTCGGCGGCGAGATCGCGCCGCCAAATCGGGTTGCCCGCGAAGTCGAAGCAGCTCAGCGCCCCCAGGCCGGTCATCGCCCACACGCGGCCGCCGTCGGTGACGGGCGAAGGCGAGGCCTCGTTGTGCTTGAGGTGAATGCGGTTGCCGCCGCCGATCGTCTGCCGCCAGCGCTCTTTCCCCGTCCCCGCGTCGAGCGCCAAGAGCAAGATCGCGTCGTCACCGTCGAACGTATTCAGCAACTGGCGCACCGCATGGCGAGCCAATCCGCCTCCGCCGGTCGAGGAGAAGCCTTCCTCCGCGGAGGTCACAAAGACGGTGTCGCCCGAGACGATTGGCGTCGCCGCCGACCAGCTCGGCGTCGAGGTGCGCCACAGGATGTTCTTCTCCGGGCCCCAGTCGAGCGGCGGATCGCCGTCGGGCGCAATGCCGTTCGCCAATGGTCCGCGCCACTGCGGCCAGTCCGCAGCGCGGGCCGCCGCCCCGCCAGCAGGCCCAGCGCGGCCCGGCGGCGCATCAATCGGCTCGCCCGCTTCGCTTGCCGATGCAATAGAGGTATTGCGAGGTTCGGATGAAGATCTGCCCGTCAGACACTGCCGGTGTCGCGAGCGTATAGTCGTTGAGCTTGTTCACGCTCAGCAGGCGGAACTCTCCGCCTGCGGCGATCACGCTCGTCGCGCCGTCCTCGCTGATGGCGTAGATCTTGCCGTCGGCGAGCACGGGCGAGGCAGAGTAGGTCCCGGGCTCGATCCGCGTGCGGTCGTAAATCGTCGCCCCATCCTTCACGTTCAGGCACAGCGCTACGCCGCGGTCGTCGATGATGTAGAGCCGCTCGCCGTCGCTGGTTGGTGTCGGGACGTCCGGGCCGTAGTCGGTCGTCCACATGCGCTCCGGCTCGCGGCCGAGCTTGAAGGCGATGAACGGCCGGCGGCGGCTGGGCGCGAAGACCATGTCGCCCACCACCAGCGGCGAGGCGATGGTGCGGTAGTTGAGGTCTTTGTTTGGGTTCAGGCCGCCCTCACGCCACAGCTCTCTGCCTGTCGCGAGGTCGTGGCCGGTGATGTAGTCCGCACCGGATACGATCAGTTGCCTTTTCCCGTTGATCTCCCCAATCGTCGCCGTCGAGTAGGAGTCGGGCGACTCGTGCTGCGCGTCGGTCGGCCGCTCGACCTTCCACAGGGTCTTGCCGGTCGCGGCGTCGAGCGCGAGCAGGTAGCAAGGCTCGTCGGTGTGGAAGCCGTGCAACACCTGCACGTAGAGCTTGCCGCCGTCGAGGATGGGCGAGGAGCCGTAGCCGAATTGCAGGCCGAACTTGCCGTAGTCGGCCTCGAGGTTGCGTTCCCAGCCCTTGTTGCCGTCAAAGTCCCACATCGCCATCCGGCCGTTGCCGGTCATGGTCCAGACGTGTTTGCCGTCTGTGACGGGGGTGGGGCTGGCCATGTTCTGCTTGTTGCCAATGTGGTTGTGGTCGCCCATCACACGCCGCCAGCGCTCGGCGCCGTCCTTGCGGTTGATGGCGATCAGCAGCAGCTTGTCCTTGTCGCCGGCGCCGGCCTGACCCGAGCCTTTGTGGCCTGCGAATCCCTGTTCGGCGGAGGTGACGAAAACCACGTCACCCCACACGATGGGCGTGGCCGCGGCCCAGCTCGGCAGCTCGACGCGCCATGCGATGTTTTCCGTCTCACTCCACGAGAGGGGCAGGTCCCGCGCCGGACTGGTCCCATCGCCGTTGGGTCCGCGCCACTGCGGCCAATTCTGGGCCGCAAGAAGGGAGGCGAGCGCGAGGGCGAGCAAGGCCAGTCTCGTCGTCATGTGGCGCATGATATCAGAGCAAGTGCGTCCCGCTTGCTACCATCCTTCCCACGATGAAAGCTTGGCAGGTGACGAAGCTCGGTTCGCCTGAGGAGATGACGCTCGCCGAGGTCTCCGACCCGGTTCCCGGCCCCGGTGAAGTGCTCGTGGCGAATCGCGCCGCCGGCGTCAATTTCTTTGATACGCTCCAGATCGCCGGCAAGTATCAGGTTCGTCCGGCGTTTCCCTTCACCCCTGGCGGCGAGCTTGCCGGCGCCGTCGAGGCGCTGGGCGAAGGCGTCGAAGGGCTCGCCGTGGGCGACCGTGTGATGGGCTCGCCGATGGGTGGGGGCTATGCCCAAAGAACGCTCGTCCCGGCCGAACGTGTGCTGCCCATCCCCGAGGGCATGACCTTCGAGCAAGCCGCTGGCTTCCCGATCGTCTACCAGACCTCGTGGTTCGCCTTGAACGAGCGTGGCAAGCTCCAGCCGGGCGAGACTCTACTTGTCCACGCCGGCGCGAGCGGCGTCGGGGTCGCGGCCATCGAGATCGGCAAGGCGATGGGCGCGCGCGTGTTTGCCTCGGCCAGCACGCCCGAGAAGCGCGACTTTTGCCTGCGTCACGGCGCCGAGGCCGCCATCGACTACGTACAGCCCGACTGGTTCGAACAGGTTAAGGCGCTCACCGGCGGAATTGGCGCAGACGTCATCTACGACCCGGTCGGCGGCGACGTCTTCGACCTGTCGACCAAGTGCATCGCTCCCGAAGGCCGCCTGCTCGTCGTCGGCTTTGCTTCCGGGCGCATCCCGTCATTGCCCGCCAACCGCTTGCTGCTCAAGAACTTCAGCGCTGTCGGCGTCTACTGGGGCCGCCAGGCGGACGAGCATCCTGGCTACTTGCAACAGGCGCACGCCCGCCTCTCCGAACTGTTCCTCGCCGGCAAGCTCGATCCGCCTGTCCATCGCGCCTTCCCGCTCGATCGCGCTCCTGAGGCCCTGGCCGAAGTCTCCGGCCGCCGCGTGCTGGGCAAGGTCGTCCTGACGATTTGAGCAGCCTGCGGTACCCTGGCCTTACGCATGTTCCGCGTACCGAAGACGCCTGAAGGCTCGCCGTATCCGCTTGGGGCCACCTGGTTGGGCGACGGCGTCAACTTTGCGGTTTTTGCTGCGGACGCTGAGCACGTCGAGCTTTGCCTATTCGACTCGCCCGAAGACGAGATCGAGGCGCGGCGTGTGGAAATGGAAGCAGTCACCGATCAGGTTTGGCACTGCTTCGTTCCTGGCGTCGAGCCAGGGCAGCTGTATGGTTATCGTGTCAGCGGGCCGTGGCGACCCGAGCATGGCCTGCGTTTCAATCCGCACAAGCTACTGCTTGACCCTTACGCCCGTGGCATTGGCCGCAGAGTGCGCTGGGACGATGCGTTGTTTGGGTTTCCGGCCGAGAACGGATTGCCGCGCAACGCCTCCGACACGGACATTCTGGACGAGCGTGACAGCGCTCCCTATGCCGCATTGGGCGCGGTGGTCGCGGACGGATTCGATTGGGGCGCCGATGAGCACCCGCGTGTGCCATGGCGCGATACGGTCGTCTACGAACTGCACGTCAAAGGCTTCACCAAGCTCAATGCCAAGATCCCGCCGGCCTTGCGCGGGACATACCTCGGGCTGGCGTCGGAGCCGTCGATCGAATACCTGCTGAGCCTGGGGGTCACGGCTGTCGAGCTGCTGCCGGTCCATTATCACGTCGACGAGGCGCGTCTCGAGAAGCTTCATCTACGCAACTACTGGGGATACAACACCTTAGGCTTCTTTGCCCCCGACCCGGCGTATGCCGCCGATCCTTCGCCTGCAGGCTGCACGGCCGAGTTCAAGCAGATGGTCAAGTCGTTGCACTCGGCCGGCCTCGAGGTGCTGCTCGATGTGGTCTACAACCACACCGCCGAAGGCAACGAACGCGGCCCTACGCTAAGCCTGCGTGGGCTGGCCAACCACCGCTACTATCGCCTGGAGAAAGACCTCCGCCGCTACCAGAATTACACCGGTACGGGGAACACGCTCGATACGCGCGATCCTCGCTCGATTCAGCTCGTGCTCGACAGCCTGCGCTACTGGGTGGAGCAAATGCACGTCGACGGTTTCCGCTTCGATCTTCTCTCTGCGCTCGGGCGTGAGAGCGATGCATTCGATCCCGGCAGCGGCTTCTTCGACGCCATTCAGCAAGACCCGGTTCTCTCCCGCGTGAAGCTGATCGCGGAGCCCTGGGATGCGGATCCGGGCGGCTATGCAGTGGGACGCTGCCCGACGGGTTGGTCGGAGTGGAATGGCAAGTTCCGCGACGATGTGCGCCAGTTTTGGAAGGGCGACGGCGGCAAGATCTCCGCGCTGGCCACGCGGTTCGCCGGCTCGAGCGACTACTACAACCATAGCGGCCGTTCGCCGCGCGCTTCGATCAACTTCATCACCTCGCACGATGGCTTCACGCTCGAGGACTTGGTGAGTTACGAGCGCAAGCACAACATGGCCAACGGGGAGCACAACCGCGACGGTGAGAACCACAACAACAGCCGCAACTACGGCATCGAAGGGCCCACGCACACCCCGGAGATCGTCGAGTTGCGCGAGCGTCAGAAGCGCAACCTGCTCGCGACGCTGATCCTCTCCGCGGGCACGCCGATGTTGACCGCCGGCGATGAGATCGGGCGCACGCAGCGTGGCAACAACAACGCTTATTGCCAGGACAACGAGATCAGCTGGGTCGACTGGCGGCTCAGCAACGACGACGAGGCCCTCCTCGGGTTCACGCGCATGCTGCTCGCACTTCGCCGCGGCGAGCCGGCGCTACGGCGCAAGCAGTTCTTCCTGGGCCGGGCGCTCGACGGAGCGGATTTCAAGGACATTTCCTGGCATGCGCCCGAAGGGCACGAGATGCTCGCCCCGGAATGGCGCGACGCCCATCGCCAGACCATCGGTGTGCTGATCGGCCCTGAACCGGGCGGCGATCCTTTGCTGTTCCTGCTCAATGCGTCTTCGCGGGCTGTCGATTTTCGGTTGCCCCCGGCGTTAGCGGGCGGGCATTGGGGCGTACTGTTCGATACCGCAAAACCGGACGACGCTCCCGCGGCGTCGATGCGCGGAGTAGTGTATCCCCTGAAGGATCACAGTTTTGTGGCGCTCGAGATGATCGAGGATCTGCCGTGAGCCTATGAGCGACCAAGTGCTCGATCCGCTGCGCCGCCTCGCGCGCCTGCACGGCGTGCTGCCGGTCTACCGAGACGGCTTCAAACGCTTTCGAGACGCCTCGCAAGAGACCTTACTGGCAGTGCTGCGCGAGCTCGGCGTCGACATCGACCGCCCAGAGCAGGCCGCCGAAAGGCTGATGGCGGACCGCATCGAGCGCTGGTCGCGGCTCGCTCCTCCTACGGCTGTCGTATGGGGAGACGATCCGCTTCGGCTCAATCTGCATCTGCCTGCGGGATTCGAGGGTGACGTCGCGTGGGAGTTGATGCGCGAGGACGGGGAGCGCCAGTTTGGCGAACGGCGCGTCGAAGACCTCCTGCAGGTGGGCTGCGTTCGACTGCACGGCCGCAAGCTGTACTCTTTCCGCCTGGAACTACACGAGATGCCCGCAGGACGGCACCGCCTGCGGATCGCGGCCGGGGCCGATGCGGCTGAGACGCATGTGATCGCTGCTCCCAAGCACTGCCATCTGCCTGATCAAAAAGGACTTTGGGGCGTTTTCTTGCCGCTCTACGCGTTGCGTACCGAGCGCGACTGGGGGGCCGGCGATTTCGCGGATCTCCAGGCGCTCTCGGATTGGACACGGTCGCTCGGCGGCAGCGTCGTCGGCACGCTGCCGCTCCTAGCGGCGTTTCTCGACGACCCGTTCGAATACAGCCCATACGTGCCGGCGAGCCGGCTGTTCTGGAACGAGCTCTATCTTGACCTCGGCGAAGCGCCTCCGCAGGCGGCCGAGCTGCGACAAGCATCGTTGGTCGACTATCGCCGCGTGGCTGCGCTCAAGCGGAGCGCTCTCGAGAGCCGCTTGACCTCCGTCGATTCGGCGGATCTGGAGGCGTATTTGCAGGCGCCCCGAGCTCCAAGCCTATGCGCGCTTCCGGGCGTGACCGAAACCGACGGCCCATGGACCGGCTGGGCCGATCGCCAACGCGAGGGCCGCATCGAGCCGGGCGACTACGACGAACGTCGTTTCCGGTATCACGTCCTGGCGCAGAAAATGGCCGCAGAACAGCTCGCCGGCCTTGCGGAGCGGGCGGGTGAGCCTGGGTTGTACCTGGATTTGCCGCTAGGCGTCCATCCCGCGGGTTTCGACGTGTGGCGCGCGCCCGAGTCGTTCGCCGCAGGCGGCCGGCGGCGCGCCGCCGGATCGTTTCTTCACCAAGGGGCAGAATTGGAGCTTTTCTCCGTTGCATCCGGAAAAGATCCGCGAAGACGGACTCGATTATTGGTTCCGCTGCCTGCGCCATCATCTCGAGCATGCCGGAGTCCTGCGGCTGGACCACTTCATGGGCCTGCATCGTCTGTACTGGATCCCGCGCGGGGCTGAGGCGAGCGAAGGGACTTACGTACAGTATCCGGCCGAGGAGCTCTACGCCGCCGTTTGCCTCGAATCGGCGCGCAACCAAGCCTGGATCATTGGCGAAGATCTTGGCACGGTGCCCAAGTACGTCCAGAAGCGCATGGCCGAGCACGCCATCGACCGCATGTACGTGGCGCAGTTCTCGGTCCGCGACAATCCCAAAGCGGCGCTCGAGCCATCGCCGCGTAACGCCGTCGCCACCGTCAACACGCACGATACGCCGACCTGGGCGGCGTTTTGGTCGGGAGAGGACATCGACGGGCAGGTCGAGATGGGCCTGCTGACCGAGGAAGAAGCGGGGCTTGCGCGCCAAGGCCGGAAGAAAGCCCGTGAGGCGCTCGCGGCTTACTTCGGAACGGCTCAGGACGGCGACGCGGTGCTGCGAGCAGTTGTCCAGGACATGGGTTCCGGCGCGGCACGGGCAGTCATCTTGACGCTCGAAGACCTATGGAGCGAAACCGCGCCGCAGAACACCCCCGGCACCGGCCCGGAGCGGCCAAACTGGCGGCGCAAGGCGCGGCTCACTTTGGACGAGATGCAAGCTTCGCCGGAGGTCGTCGCCATGCTCGAGCGCTTGGCCGCCGCGAGAAACGCAGGCTCGTCCTAGACGCCCAAGTTTTTAGTCGACGTTCGAGGCGATCCAGCTCAGATACGCCGCGGCCCCGTCTTCGATCTGAATGACGACCAGCTCGGGAACGTCGTAGGGGTGGGTCTCGGCGAGAGCGGTTTTGAGCGCTTCGATCGCCGAGGTTTGGGTCTTGATGACGAGCAGCAGCTCGGCGTCGTCTTCGACGGCATCTTTCCAGCGGTAGATCGAGCGCACCCCTCCGATGATGTTCACGCAAGCGGCAAGCCTGCGCTCGACGAGCGTTCGGGCGATTCGCTCGGCATCGACATCTGAGCCGCAAGTGGTCAGGACGATTCGCTTGTCGGTCATCGCTGCTACCGATTATGCTTGAAACAAGATGTCCCCCCGTCTGAAGAACTGGTCTATGCGCTCGATCCTGGGCCTCGTTTTCGGGATCGGGGCGGCGGTCTGGTTCCAGCAGTGGGGCTATGGCACGCTCGTCGAGCTCAAAGATTCCCTCGAGCAAGAGCGCCAGCTCGAAGCCGAAGTACAGCAGATCAAGGCGGAAAACGACGCGCTCGACGCCGAGATCCAGTCCCTGCAACAAGAGGGTTGGGAGAAGCTCGCCCGCGAACGCCTGGGTCTGGCGAAGAAAGGCGAGTACGTCGTCAAAATCCCGGGCAAGAAGTAGGGGTTCAGAACGAGAACCCGAACGTCGACACCATCCCGTAGTCGTTCCGCAGCACGTTATCCCGCGGCGGATCGCTGTCGAAGCGGTCAAACAAGCCCACAGTCCAGCTAAACCCGCCCATCAGCGGAACCTGCGCCTTGGAGTCGTACTCCACGCGGTAGCGTCCGTTTTGGATCAGGTTCAGGTGCGCCGTCAGGCGTGTGTAGAGCCGAACGCCGCGTAACTGGGTGTTTTTCCACTCGAAGCCCACCAACCCTTCTCCGGTCGTCTCGGGCGGCAGCATCCCGCCCTCGCCGTCGCGGAATTTTTCGTTCGTCAACGTGAAACCGCCGAGCAAATTCGGTCGTTCGAGGGGCTCTTGGCCGCCTTCCAACCGAAACCGCCGCCGAACCGCGAGCGCAAGTCCAGCTTCTGCCGGTCGTTGCGCTCAAGCTCGTGAGGCCCGAAGGCGAACGCACGGTCGGAGAGGTAGCGGTCGTAGCGGCCGTTGAGCGCGTGCCGGCTCGCGGTCTGTGCGTCTTCCTGCTTGGCCAGAATCGAGGTCAGGTCGCCCTGCAGCCGGTAGTTCTCGCGCCGGTAGTCCCCCTGCGCCGTCACCGAGCTCTGGGTCTGCCGCGTGTTGCCGCGCGAGAACGAGTAGCCGAACCCCATCTGGCCGCGCAGCGTCTTCCAGAAGCCCGGCGGCTCGTTGTTCTCGAGCCGCACCGCGGCGACGACGTCCGGCGTCCGCAGGCTCAGCACCACGTCTTCGTTGCGCACGTCCACGCGTCCCTGGTCGCGCTGCAGCTCGCCCGGAAGCGCTTGCCTGCCTCGACCTCCACCTCGTAACGGCCTTCGGTGTCAATGTCTTGCACCTTGGCCCAATCGATGGCGATCGTGCCGGCGTAGTTGGTCTTGAGGTAGAGCTTGCCCTTCTCGATCTTCGAGACGGTCCCGTGCAAGGCGTCGCCGTTCGAGACGGTGACTACATCGCCCATGGCGGCGGAGGCAAACAGATAGAAAAGTGCGGTCGCGGCGGACCAAGGTCGCAGAGTCATGGCTTTGTTGGAAAGCCTGAGCGGCTGCGGGATTGCCGCCTGGCGGAAAATGGATGGACGGGCGGGGTTCCACCCAAGTTTCCTTCTATTTTGCCGATGGGTCGCAAAAACCACAAACGCATTTTCATGAGCCACGATGGGGCCGTGGACGATTTGATCGCGCTGGCCCTGGCAGCGACCGCGCCAAACGTCGACTTTCTCGGCGTCTCCCTGGTCAACGGCGACTGTCTGATTGAGCCGACTCTCGCCGCCCAGGCGAAGCTGTTCGCTCTGCTTGGTTTAGGCGACGTGGAGTGGTCGTTGAGCCAGGCGCGGGCCTTCAATGCCTTCCCTTGGGAGTACCGCGGCGACTGCGCCCGCTTTCTCGATTTACCCGCGCTCGCAGGCATCAAACCGATGCCGCCTTCGCGGCCTTTCCCTGACGGTGAACGTCACTTCGAGCGGGTCCTCGAGCGCGAGTCCGACGGCGCGGTAACCGTGCTCGCGACCGGCCCGCTCACGCCGCTCCAACTCGTGCTCGAGCGCCGGCCTGAGCTCGCGAGCAAGATCGGGCGCATCGTTTGGATGGGCGGCGCCGTCGACGCCGCGGGCAACCTCGACCCCGCCACCCTGCCTGCGGCGGCCGTCAACCCCTACGCCGAGTGGAACGCCTATTGGGACCCCTTCGCCGTCGATTGGATCTTCCGCCGGACGGCGATTCCGATCACGCTGGTTCCGCTCGACGTCTGCAACGCCGCGCCCATCGATCCAAACTTCGTCGCGCGACTGCTGGCGTCGGACAAACCGCTCGCGCAGCTCGCCGGCCAAGCCTACGCGATGGTCGCCGACCAGCCGTTTTACCGTTTGTGGGATGTGGTTGCCGCCTGCGCCGCGCTCGAGCCTGCACTGTTTGAGCCGGCCGAGGCGATGCAACTGGTTATTGAGACTTGGGGGCCCGAGCAAGGCCGCATTCGCCGCGATTCGGCGGGCCGGCCTGTGGAGGTGCTGCTGCGGCTGGACGCACCGGTGTTGTTCAACTTTGTCGTCGAACGGCTCAGCCGCTGATCCAGCCGCCGCCCACGACCTCTTCGCCGCGGTAGAACACCGCAGCCTGCCCAGGCGTGACCGCCAATTGCGGCGCGTGCATCTCGACGCGCGCCTGCCCCGGCGTCTCCGACGGCGAGACAGTCGCCGCCACAGGCCGGAACTGGTAGCGGATCTTCACCTCGACTTCGACCGGCGCCTCGAGTGCGGCCATCGAGATCCAGTTCAGCCGCTCCACCTCGAACACGCGCCGCTCGAGCGCTTCGCGCGGGCCGACGACCACTCTCCGCTCAGCCGGCAGGATCTCGGTGACGTAGAGCGGCTGTCCGGTCGCCACGCCCAAGCCCTTGCGCTGCCCGATGGTGAAGCGGTGGATACCGCCATGCTCGGCGAGCGGCTGTCCGCTCGCATCCACCACTTCGCCCGTGCGCTCGCCCGCCGGCACGCCGCTCTCGTCGAGATACGATTCGACGAAACGAGCATAATCGCCATTGGGGACGAAGCAGATCTCGCGGCTCTCGCCCTTGTCCGCCACCGGCACGCCGAGTTTGTGCGCCAGCGCGCGCACCTCGGCCTTCTGCATGCCGCCCAGAGGAAAGAGGCTGCGGGAGAGCTGATCCTGAGTCAGCCCCCACAGAAAATAACTCTGGTCGCGGGTGTGATCAACGCCCCGTAACAGCAGGTAGCGCCCGGTTGCAGGGTCTCGCTCGATGCGCGCGTAGTGCCCGGTCGCGATCGTCTCGGCGCCGGCCTGCCGCGCCATGTCGAGGAACTGGTCGAACTTGACGAAGTTGTTGCAGAGCGTGCACGGGATCGGAGTACGTCCTGCCGCATAGTCGTCCACGAAGGCTGGACCACCTCGCGCTCGAAGCGCTCCTCGAAATTGACCACGTAGAAGGGGATGCCCGCCGCCTCGGCCGCACGCCGCGCGTCGTAGACGTCGTCGAGCGAACAGCAGCGTCCGACGGGCCGCCGTCGGGGATCAGCTCCGGGAAGCGGCGCTGGTTCCACAGCTGCATCGTCATGCCGACCACCTCGCGCCCCTCGGCGCGCAGCATGGCCGCGACGACGGAGCTATCCACTCCGCCGCTCATGGCGACTGCGATGAGCTGGTCCTGCATGACTGCTCTTAGTGTGGCATTGCGGCGTGCTCAAGGAGCACGCCGCGCCTGCGCGTCAGAACCGGAAGGTATATTGCAGCTTCGTCGCCAGCCGGGTGTCCTGCGGGCGGAAGTCGTAGCCGCGCGTCATCTCCTGCACCCAGCCCTGGCCGAAGATGAAGAACAGGTCGTTGCCAGGCTCGATCGTCCAGCGCACACGGCTTTGCAGCCCCAAATTGCTCGACCGGTTGTCGAATTGGACGAAGTTCGAGAAGACCAGGAATGGGGAGACGGCGTAGTTGATCTGCGAGCCGACGATACGGGCGACGAAATTGTCCCTGCGGCAGCCGCGCGAAAGTCTGGTTCGTCGTCAAGTTGATGGTGAAACGCGGCGGTAGCTTGTAGCTCACCGTCGTGCGGATCGCCTTGTGCGTCCCGCCCCAGAAGTTGCCGTAAGTGACGCCGACGCTGCCCTGCAGCCTGCGCTTCGAGGCAGACGAGAAGAAGAAACTGAACGGCGTGAAGCGATATTCGCCCGCCGGCAGGATCACTCCCGGTGCGATCTCAAACGGCTCGAAGAGACGTTCGTAGGTTGGGTTGATGTCGAACAGGCTGTGCAGCGAATCGCCGGACTGGAAGTGCCAGTCGAAGGGCGTGATGTAGAGCTTCCAGGTCTCGACCAAGCCATTGTCGAGCCGCGTGAAGCGTGTGTAGTAGACATCGTGGAACATCTGCTGCACGCCCATCTTTTGATCCTTCGGCCGCGGGTTGAAGCTTCCGCCCATCCGCAGCATGCGTACGTTGCGGCGCTGCACGAAGCCGATCGCCGGGTCGAAGTTGTCCTGAATCTCGCGCCAGATCACCTGACCCGCCCAGCGGTCGTTCGGGTAGGCGGCGGCGAAGCCACTGAGGCGTTCTTGTCTTCCACCCCTCGTTCATGCTTTTGAGGCCATAGGCTTGGAAGACGGCGTTGCGGTCCGTCCCCAGAAAGTTCGACGTCGCCAGGCGCAGGTCTCCACCGATCGTGCTGCTCGACAGCGGCGAGTCCGGGTTGCCTCCAGTGGCGATGGCGCCGACGTAGGACTGCTCCCAAAAATTCTGCCGCACGCGCGCGACGGCCATGTCCGCTGACCCTACGCCGGCTCCGTCGCGTGTTCGCACGTTGAGCACGCCGATCTCGGTCCGTTTGACCTTGCCTGTGAGCTTGACGCCGTAGTCGATCGGCACCTCTTGCCCGTTGATGAGGCCGATACGGCGGCTGAAGAATGGAAAAATCTCCGCGCCGGGCTCGGGGATGCCCCCGGGAGGGTCGATGCCCGTCGTGGCGAAATTAAACACACCGGCGTCTTGCAGGAAGAACGTGCGTTTTTCGGGGAAGAAGATCGAGAAGCGGGTCAGGTTGATCTGCCGCGCATCGACCTCGGTCTCGCCGAAGTCGGTATTGACGGTGGTGCTCAAGCGTAGGCTCGGCGTGAGGTTGTAGAACAGGTCGAGGCCGGGCTTGCCGCGCAGCACGTCGTTTCCCGTCGCCGGGTCGTGGATCCAGCGCTGCGCCACGAACGGGCGCACGTCGAGCCCGACGCCCTGCTGCAAGCCGTCGAGGCCGGTGATCTCGCCCGCCTCCGACACCTGCGCGAACTGCATCTGGAAGCCGTAGCCCGTCCAGCGGTTCTCCTCGAGCTTGCGCTGGATCGTGCGGCTCAAGTTGAATCCCCAGACGGTGCGCTCCGCCGGGAAGCTCACGCTGCGAAACGGGATGGCAAACTCGGCGATCCAGCCTTGCTCGGTGCGCTGGGTGCGGACGTTCCAGATGGCGTCCCAATCGTTGTTGGTCTGGCCGTTGGCGAAGACCAGACCATCGACGAAGGCGCCGGTTGGGTTAGTTGCGAAGTAGAACGCGTTGCTCTGGTCTCCGAAGGTGTCGAGCAGGATCTCGACGCGGTCGTCGGAGGTGATGACCGAATCGCGCGCCATCAACGTGCCGATTACGCGGCCAGGCTCGGAGTCGTAGCACTCTACGCCGATGTAGAGATTGTCGTCGTCATAGAGCAGCGTGACCTCGGTCCGCTCACTGGGCTCAGCTCCAGAGTTTGGTATGCGCTGAACGAGTTTGCCGATCGGCTTGCCCTCACGCCACGCCGGTTCGTCGAGCACGCCGTCGATCTGGATATCGGACGTGACGCGGGTGACGTTGGCGGAGCGGCGTTTTTCTGTCGGCTCGGGTTCCTGGGGAGCGGCTTCTAGCGGACCCGCGCCAATCGCGATAGCGGCGAGTAGGAGAGAGGGCCAAGCAGCGACAAACGAGGGGGACTTTACCTTCGCGGGCAACCGTCAAGGGCGACGGGGCTTCGCGGCAGGTTACAAAGCGCCGGAATGTCTGGCGAAGAACCGCGGGATTGCTCCCGCGGCTCGGTTGTGGAAAGCTCGCCTAGCCCTTGCGGCCGTAGAACAGATCCCGCCCCGCCTTGAGCGCCGCCATCTTGCGGTCCGCTACCGAGCGTTGCAGCATCCAGAAGCCGCAGTCGGGGTTGATGTATTTGATCCGCTCCTCGCCCAGCACTTCGCAAGCATGCTCGATGCGCGAGGCGATCAGGTCCGCCGATTCGACCTCGTTGTCCTTGATGTCGACCACGCTCAGACCCAGGCCAATCTTCGGATCGAGGTCCTTGAAGGCCGGCAATTCGTCATAGCCGCGGCGAGCGAACTCGAGCAGATAGTGGTCCACGTGCAGCGCGTTCAAGAAGCCCATCAGGCTGTTCCAAAAGCCCTTCTGGATCGACTGCCCGCCGTAGTTGCCGAAGCACACGTGGCAGCCGCGCACGCCTTTGATGCCGTCGAAGACCACGTTGAGCGCCTGCGCAGCCCACTCAGCGTCCTCCGGGTGGCCGGAGATGTTTGCCTCGTCGATCTGCACAATCTCGGCGTCAATGCGCGCGAGCTGATCGCGCAGCACCTCGGCGATCGCCATGGCGACCTTGTCGTATCCGCCGTAGTGGCGGTCGGTCAAGGTCTTCGTCAACATGTGCGGGCCGGTGCAGGTGAATTTTAGGGGCTGCGCGGTCAGCGTCTTGGTGAATTCGTAGTCGGCGGGCAGATTGAGCACGCCTTCCCCGATTTTGTCCGTCACTACGCCCGCCGGCGCGGCGCGGAATTTCATACCTTTGTCGGCGCGAAAAGCGTCGAGGTCGCTGACCGAATACTTCGTTTTGACCCCCGACATCTTCGAGACGAAATAATCGATCATTCCGTTCGTTTCGGGGTGGTTCGGGTCGAAGCGATTGAGCTCGCCATCGGCGACGACGTCGATGCCGCATAGCTCCTGGGTCTTGATTACGACGGAAATCGCGTCGCGCAAGGTCGTTTTCGACGAGTCCCCGTAGAGCCAACGTGGGATGGGGTAAGAACCGACGACGGTGGTTTGGATAGGCATGAAATTCCCGATTATACGGCTTCGAGCGCCCGGCGCCTAAGCCGCGGCCACGGTTTCACGCGCCGCCGCCCGAGCAGGCTGAGAGGCGCGCTCGGCCGCATGTGCGGCGAGAAAGCCCAGCAAGAAGAGAGGCGTCAACATTGGCCAAGGTGCGTCGCCTAGAGCCGCGAGATAGATGGGCGGCGATGCCAGCACGCCGGCGGTTATTTTGACCCAGCGGCTCGATGATTCGAAGCACGAGATCCAGATCGCCGGCAGCAGCAGCGCCATGTCGTAGGCGTAAACGTGTGGCGGAGCGAGCAAGGACGCGGCCAACATGGCCGGAAACAGCGTCGCCAGCGGCGCCCGCCAGGCGGCCACGCCCAGAAGGGCGAGCACCAAGCAAACCGCTCCCGCGCTGAACCACGCGCCCCCAAGCCCGAGGTTGATGCCAATCGAATGCGCGTTGACCATCAGCTCGGGCGACGGCGACAAGCGGGCTAGGTCCTTCATTTGCAGCAGTTTCACGTACTGCACCGCCCCGCTCCATCCGCCCAGCGCAACCGAGAGCAGCGCCAGGCCCGCACCGCAAAGCGCGAAGCCGCGCAGCATGATCCAGCGGCGGCCCAGCACGAGCGCCAGCGGAATGCAGAGCATCAGGTGGAACTTCGCCAGGCCCAGCGCAAGCACAGCTCCGGCCGCCTCTTCCCTGCCCTTCCGCGCGAGCGACCACGCGCCCGCCACCACAGCCATCATGAAGACGCCGTCCTGCCCGTGCGCGATGCCGAGCGCCGCCGGAAGAAACATTGCGCCGAGGATCACCGCGTCCGGGGCAAACGCCCGCCCGCCCCAGAACCACAATACGACCAGCAGCGTCGCGTGCAGCCCCATCCAGGCGTACATTGCGGTGCGGAACGGGAGCCAGGATAGCGGCGCCAGCAGGGCCGCATAGAATGACGGACGCGGAAACGGGACCAGTTCGGTGTTTTCCGGTGCGAGCGTTCGCTCGACGGCGAGCTGTGCCGCCGGATCATGCAGCTCGGCGAATCGCCCTTCACCGGCGAGAGTGGCGCCGGTGTAGATGTTCAGAAAATCGTGCTCAGCGGCGATATCGACCACCAGTGAGCCCAAACCGGCCCAGAACAGCGCGAACACCAGCGCAATGCCGATGTGCGTAGCTCCCAGGCGGGCTGTCTGGCTGTTGTTGGCGGTGGACACAGTGACGCGCGGACTCCCGGAGTGAGGCTATCATTGGCTTCGGCCGGCCGCACTAAGAGAAAGCCCTATCGCATCCGCGGGCCAACCCTGGCGCGCGAGCCTCGCTAGGCCGATGCTAGCCTTAGGGATTCCAGGTCAATGAAGATCATCGACATCCTCCGCGGCGGCAAGCGCACCGTCTCGTTCGAGTTCTTCCCGCCCAAGACGGACGCGGGGTTCGACGAGCTGTTTCGCGCCATCGCCGCGCTCGAACCGCTTGCGCCGGATTTCGTCTCGGTCACCTATGGCGCGGGCGGTTCCACGCGCAGCAAAACAGTCGATCTGGTCAAGCGCATCAAGCGGGAGATCGGCATCGAGGCCATGGCGCACCTGACCTGCGTCGGCTCGACGCAGGACGACATCGCCGCCGTGCTCGATGACCTGGATCAGGCAGGGCTCGAGAACGTGCTGCCGCTGCGCGGCGATCCGCCCAAGGGCGAGACGGAGTTTCGGGCGGTCGAGGGCGGATTCCGCTACGCCAACGAGCTGGTGGCGTTCATCCGGCCGCGCTACCGCTTCTGCTTGGCAGGAGCCTGCTATCCGGAGCGGCATCCGGAAGCGATCAGCTCCGAGGTCGATCTCGAGAACCTGAAACGCAAAGTCGACGCGGGCGTCGATTTCCTGATCACCAACCTGTTCTTCGACAACGAGGACTTCTACCGCTTCCGCGACCGCGCGGCGAAGATCGGCATCGAACTGCCTTTGCTGGCCGGTATCATGCCCATCCGCAACGTCAAGCAGATCAAGCGCGTGACTGAGATGTGCGGGGCCTCACTGCCGGCGGCGCTGCTGCGCAAGATCGAAGCCGTGGAGGACGACGGCGAGGCCGTGGCCCAAGTCGGCGTAACGCATGCTGTCCGCCAGTGCGAGGATTTGCTGGCCAACGGAGTTTCGGGTCTGCACTTCTACACGCTGAACCGCTCGACGGCGACGCGCGCGATCTTCCAAGAGATTCGGGACTTGTTGTAGGCCGGACCTCGCGTCCCGGGTCGTAGACTGAAGGGCATGCAGCGTGTTGGCGCAATCTTTCTGCTCGCGGCCTCGCTATGCGCGCAACAACGCGTCGGCCGATTGCCGGATGGCGGCGCGATCCTGCCCACAGGCTGGCCGCTGACCCCCGCTGGAGAGCAGATCGAGCTCGGAACGCTGCCGATGGCGCTCGAGCTCTCTGCCGACGGCGGCCATGCGGTCGTGCTCGAGGCGGGGTTCCTGCCGCCGGCGCTGTCGGTCGTCGACCTGCAAAGCCGCCAAGCTGTCCAAAGCATCCCGCTCGGCGACGCTTGGCTCGGGCTGACGGCGAACCGCAAGAAGACTAAGTTTTACGTCGGCGGCGGGGCCTCGGGAAACGTCCTCGAGCTCGATTGGAAGGACGGCAAATTGGCTCCTGGGCGGCAGTTCCAAGCCGTGGACCCAGCGGCACTCACGCCGCAAGACTTCATCGGAGACGTGCGCTTGTCCGCAGACGAGCGTTTCCTTTACGCGGCGAATCTGTTTCGCGACGAGGTCGTCGTGCTCAACGCCAGTTCCGGCATTCGCGTCGGCGCCTTCCGCACCGGCCCTCGGCCTTATCGCATGCGCTTGGGGATCGAGCCGGACACGCTGTGGATCAGCCATTGGGGCGCGTCGTCGGTCGGGCTCTACCGCGTCTCAGAAGGGCGCATGCTGCAGGCCGTCCCAGCGGGAGGGCTCGCGTCCGACATCGTGATCGCGCCCGGCGAGATCGAACCCGGCCCCGACGACCAGGACGCCCCGCCGCTGGTCGCTCGCCTCTATGTCGCCTCCGCCAACACCAACAGCGTTTGGGTCTACGGCTTGACCGCGAATCAGACTCCACGGTTGATCGAGCGTCTTTCGCTAGGCCCGTCGCTGACCACGCCTGCGGGGACCGCTCCCTCGGCGCTGGCGTTGAGGCCGGACGGCAAGCGGCTCTACATCACGTGCTCCGGCAACAATCTCATCGCCGTGGCCGACATCGAGTCCGGAGCCAGCGGCTTGATCGGGGCCATCCCGACCGGTTGGTATCCGACCGCCGCGGCCGCGCTGCCGGATGGGCGTTTGCTCTACCTCAACGGCAAGGGCGGCGGCTCGCACCCCGAGCCCAACGGCCCTGACCCTACCCGCCGCGGCGAGCCGGCTGACTACGTTGCGGCGCTCGAGAAGGGCTCGCTCGGCATCGTTCCGCCGCTCGACGAGTCGACCCTTGCTGCCGCCACCGTTCGCACTGCGCAGAACATCCCCTATGACGATGACCTCGCGCAGGTCTCCGGCGCCCCGGAAAATCATCCCGTTCCAGCCAGACTGGGGCAGCCATCCCCAATCGAGCACGTGATCTATGTTCTGGCAGAGAACCGCACCTACGACCAGATTCTTGGCGACATCGGCGGCGCGGAAGGCGATGCGGCGCTAGCTTCGCTCGGCGGGGCGCTCACGCCGAACTATCACAAGCTTGCGCGTGAGTTCGTCGCGCTCGACAACTTCTATACGCCGGGCTCGGTCAGCGCCGACGGCCTGTTCTGGTCCTTCGCCGGTATGGCGAACGACTACGTCGAAAAGCTCTGGCCGTCAGTCGCAGCCGGGCGCCTGCGCACGGACCCGTTCGCAGGCAACGAACCGGCGCGCATCCCGCCGGCGGGCTTCCTGTGGACCAACGCGCTCTCCGCCGGCCTGTCGGTGCGCAACTACGGAATTGAAAGCGGCGACCCCACGCTCGAACCTTACACCGACAAGCAATACCCCGGCTTCGATCTGAACGTTTCCGACGGCCGCCGCGTCGACGCCTTCCTGGCGGACTTTGGCAAAAAAGCCGCTGCTGGAGAGCTGCCAGGGCTCATGTTGGTTCACTTGCCCAACAGTCACACCGCGGGGCGCACCACCGGATATCCCACGGCCAGAGCGATGATCGCCGAGCACGACTACGCCTTAGGGAGGCTGGTCGAGGGCGTGAGCCAGAGCGCCACCTGGGAGAAGACGCTCATCGTCATCGCGCAGGACGATGCGCAGGACGGCCGACCATGTCGATTCGCACCGCAGCATCTGCCTGCTGGCCGGCCCCTGGGTGCGCCGCGGCGTGCGCGACTCCAACCTCTACAGCAGCCTCTCGGCGCTGCGCACCATCGAGTTCGTGCTCGGATTGCAGCCGATGTCGCAGTTCGACGCCACGGCGCGGACGTTCTGGCGCTCACTCTCCGAGCAGCCGAACCCCACCCCCTACCAGGCCGTACGGCCTGAGCAGAGCTTCGACGAACAGAACCCGGAGGGCTCGGGCGGACGCGTCCGCCGGGTCGAGGCTACGGACGAGCTGAAGGCTTCCTTATAATCGGAAGTCTGTGTCCCCGATCAACCTTGGGATCATCGGTCTCGGCAACGTCGGCGGCGGCACGCTCGAGATTCTCTCCGACAATGCCGCCCGCATCGGGCGAAAGCTCGGCTGCGATCTAGTCGTACGCGCCATCTGTTCGCGCTCAGTCGAGCAGAGCCCTCCGCAGGCCGCAGCCGCCTTTCCCGACGCCAAGCGAGTCACCGACTGGCGAGCCGTCGTTGACGACCCGGAGATCCACATCGTCGCCGAGCTGATCGGCGGTACGGGCGTCGCCAAGCAGATCGTCGAGGCGGCCATCGCCAACGGCAAGAGCGTCGTCACGGCCAACAAGGAGCTCATGGCGCTCGAGGGACCTCGCATCTGGGAAGAGGCCCGTGCTGCGGGGGTGCGCCTGGCAATGGAAGCCAGCGTCGCCGGCGGCATCCCGATCCTCAACGTGCTGCGTGAGGGCATCGCCGGAGACCGCATCCAGGCTCTGCTGGGCATTCTCAACGGCACCTGCAATTTCATCCTCACCGAGATGGAACGCCGCGGCGATTCCCTAGAAACTGTGTTGAGTGAAGCGCAGCGGCTGGGTTTTGCTGAAGCGGATCCAACGGCCGACGTTGAGGGCTACGACGCGCGCTCGAAGCTCTCGCTGCTCGCGGCGCTCGCCTTCGGCGTCCACGTGCGGCCCGACGAGATTCCGACTGAAGGTATTCTGCGGGTGCGCGACGTGGATTTTCTCTACGCCAAGCGCATCGGCCGCACTGTCCGTTTGATCGCCTCGGCCGAGGAGACAGAGGGCGGTTTGCTGCTCGCGGTCCGTCCCGCATTGGTGCCGTCCTCAGCCATTCTGGCGCACGTTTCCGGCTCCTATAACGCCGTCTGGGTGCGCGGCGCGCACGGGGCGGACACGTTCTACTACGGACGCGGCGCCGGCCCGACTCCGACCGGAGTAGCCGTCGTCTCCGACATCATGAACGTCGCCCGAGAGCTTGCCAATGGCGGTTCCTTGCGCGTTTCGCCTTTCGCCTACGAGGCGCTCGAACAGGGGGCGCCGGCCGACATCGACGAAGAGGTGCAGCCCTACTATTTGCGCTTCCGCGTGCGCGACCAGCCGGGCATCATCGCCGACTTGGCGGGCATTCTCGCCGAGGCCCATGTCAGCATCGACGCCGTGTTGCAGGAACCCAGCGGCGACAAGCAGGATTTGCCGTTTGTCATCACGCTCGAGCCGGCGCCACGGCGCGCGGTTTTCGACGCCGTCGCGCGGATGGGAAAGCTTGACTATCTAGTCGAGACGCCCCTTGCGTTGCCCTTGCTCGGAGCGCTGGCCGACTGACCGGACAGGGCGGTTGTCAGTGCAGGCCTCGTAAGCCATTTGATTTCCGAAAATACGGGTCGAACAATGCGCCAACGCCCATATACTATTTCCGACATGCCCCTCGGGAAAACTCTTCGCCTTCGCCGTCTCAACCGCAGAGGCCGCATGGTGATCGTGGCCGTTGACCATGGGAATGCCGCCGGCATCGTGCCCGGTCTCGAAAACGCCACGGAAACCGTCGCGATGTGCGACGCCGCGGGCGCCGACGCGGTCTTGATCACACCCGGCTTGCTCGAGCTCTGCGCCGATCACATTGGCGACCTCGGCGTGATTCTTCGCATTGACGGCGCGGTGACGACGGCCGGCCCAGGCGGCCCCATGCGCATCTACTGTGATGTGGAGCATGCCGTTGCGCTGGGAGTGGATGCCGTCGTTCTCAACGCCACCGTCGGTGCGCCCTATGAGAGCGTCGAGCTCGAGAACATCGGCAGGACGAGCTCGGAAGGCCGGCGTTGGGGCATGCCTGTGCTGGCCGAGGTCTTGAGCCAGCGTATGCTCTCAAACCACATGGATTTTCGCGGCGACGGCGAGGCGATGCTGCCGGAAGACATCGCTTCGGACGTTGCCATGTGCTGCCGGCTCGGCGCCGAGCTCGGAGCCGACGCTATCAAGACGCGCTTTTGCGGTGACGTCGAGGCTTTTCGCCGCATCGTCGCCAGCGCCGGGCGGCCGATCCTGGTCGCTGGGGGCCCGAATCGCGGCGGCGGGCTCGAAGCGACGCTCAACCTGGTCAACGACGTACTGGAAGCCGGTGCGGCCGGCGTCATCTTCGGACGCCAAATTTGGCAACAGCCCGACCCGACCGCAGCCCTGCAAGCTGTCTGCGCCATGGTGCACGAGGACGCGACCGTCAGCGAGGCGCTGGATTTGACCGTCGCGTAGTCGTATCCTTTTTGCGACATGCCATCGCGCCTGACCCGCCGAGAAATCCTCACCATCATCGCCGCCGCTGCGGGCGGCTCACGCCTACGAGAACCGCTACTCGCGGCCGAATCGGCCGTTCCAGCCTCCGCGCGTTCGAGCAAGATCGTCAAGGCGGAGGTCATCCATACCCGCGTGCCGATGCACGAGCGCGTGCGCGATGCGTGGCAGCGCAGCTTCAAGCTGCAAGACCGCTACCAGACGCACTACGAGCCGGTCATCATCAAGCTCCACAGCGACGAAGGCTTGGTTGGGATCGGCGACGCGGACATGCCCGCCGGGCGCGCCAAGGCCATCGCCGAGAGCTTGGTCGGCCATTCGCCGTGGGAGTATCTGCTCGACGATTCATTGGGCGGCGTGCTGGTCGCAGTTTACGACCTGCTTGGCAAGACCTCCGGGATGTCTGTTGCGCGGCTGTTTTCGACCTCGCCGCGCGACAAGATCGTCCAAACGTGGTGGAGCCAGTGTTTTCCGCCGGCGCTGATGGCATCCGAGGCCAAGATGGGCTACGACCTGGGCTACCGCGTTCACAAAGTGAAGGCGCGGCCGTGGGAGGATCCCTACGAGCAGGGCCAGGCGATCTGCGACGTGATCGGTTCCGACATGCGCGTGTGGGCGGACGCCAACTCCTGGTGGCGCTCGGTCGGCCGGACTCGCCACATCGGCGAACAAATGGCCAAGCTGCCGAATTACTTTGCCATCGAGTCGCCCTTCGCACGCAGCCACGTCGACGACTACCGCGCGCTCAAGCCCGATTTCCCGCTGCAACTGGCAGAGCACATGCCCGACGACCCCATGCCGTTCGTGCGCGACGGGCTTCTGTCGGCTTTCGTCGTCGGCAAGCCCATGGGGCGCGGCTTTGCCCAAAAAGCATTGATGGCCGAGGTCACCGGCATCCCGCTGTGGGTCGAGCACTCCATCTCGTCCGGTGTGAACCAGGTCTTTCAGGCGCACCAAAACGCCGCCTTCCCCGGCGTCGAGTACACCATCTCGATCACCCACGTGCTGGCCGACGATCTGATGCGCGACCCGTTCCAGATGCACGAAGGCTTTTACCACATCCCCGACAAGCCGGGGCTGGGCGTGGAGCTCGACGACGACGCGATCGACAACTACCGGGTGTAGGACCAAGGCCGCTCCGGAGCGGCTCTGGCGCTCGGTGTTCGAGCCCCTCACAACCGAATCCGCCCCTGCCACGTCATAATCGGGGAAGCACCCATGAGAATTCTGCTGCTGCTCGCGCTCAGCGCGCTCTCGCTCTACGGCCAAAAAGTCGAGGCTGTCGTCCACACGCTCGACAACGGGATGAAGTTCCTCTTCGTGCCGCGCGAAGGCGATCCCAACGTCGCCGCCGGCTGGGTGGCAAAGGTCGGCTCGGTCAACGAGCGCCCCGGCGTCACCGGCGTCGCGCACTTGTTCGAGCACATGATGTTCAAGGGCACCCGCACCATTGGCACTACGGACATCGACAAGGACCTCGCCATCATGGCTGAGCTCGACAAGGTGCGCGCCGAGATTCGCGCTGAAGAAGAAAAGCTGATCGAAGACCAGCGCAGGGGGCGCATTGCGGACGCGAACGACCCAGCCGCCCGATCCGAGCGCCACAAAGCGCTGCTCGAGCAGTTCTCGCAGCTGATTGCGCAACAACGCGATCTGATCGTCAAGGATGAGTTCGACCGCATCTACACCGGGGCCGGCGCTTCCGGGATGAATGCGTTCACGACGAACGACATGACGATGTACTTCATCAACGTCCCGTCGAACAAGCTCGAGCTGTGGTTCTGGATGGAGTCGGACCGGTTGCTGAACCCGGTCTTCCGCGAGTTCTACTCCGAACGCGACGTCGTCAACGAGGAGAGGCGCCTGCGCGTCGATTCGACGCCCACCGGCAAGCTCGAAGAGGAATTCACCGCGATGTTCTGGGAGTCGGCGCCCTACAGTTGGCCGGTGATCGGATGGCCGAGCGATCTGGCGGGGTTGACGCGCCAGGAAGCGCTCGACTTCTTCGACATCTACTACGCGCCGAACAACATCACCGCATCGCTGGTCGGCGACTTCGACGTAGAAGAGGCCAAAGCGCTGGCCGAGAAGTATTTTGGGCGCATCCCGCGCGGCAAGGTCGCGCCGCCCCCAGTGCGCACGGTCGAGGTTGAGCAATTGGCCGAAAAGCGCATGATCGCCGAGGCCGAGACCCGCCCAATGGCGCGCATCCGCTACCACACCGTGCCCGACGCGCACGCAGACGAGCCCCCCTTGCTTGTGCTTGCGGGTGTGCTCAACGGCCGCACAGGCCGCCTTTACAAGTCGCTCGTGCTCGAGCAACAGCTCGCTGTTCAGGCCGGCGCCGGGGTCAATGGGCTCAAGTGGGACGGCTTTTTCGAGTTCATCGGAGTCGCCCGCCCGCCGCACCAGCCTGAAGAGATCGAGAAGGCGCTCTACAAGGAAATTCAGGTTCTCAAGGACACGCTGGTCGACGACCACGAAATCCAGAAGGTCAAGAACCAGCAGATGGCGGAGGATTTCGAGCGCCTCGAATCCAAGTTCAACCTGATGACGCAGTTGCTCAGCTACGACGCGCTGGGCGAGTGGGACAACATCAACAAGTTTTCCGACCGCATCCAAGCCGTCACCGCTGAAGACCTGCGCCGGGTTGCGCGCAAATACTTCACAACGGAGAACAGCAACGTGTTGCTCTACTACACGAGCGGGCAGCGGCCCGATGGAACCGAGAAGCCCGCCTCGGAAGGAGACCAACAATGACCCGTCGCGATTGGCTTCGCTATGCCTCCGCCGCGCCGCTGCTCGCCGCCGGGCTGCGCGCTGACGAGACGATCCCGGCGCATCCGCAGGACCTCAAGTTCAAGCCGCTCGTCTACGATCCGCCCGAGCCGGCCGGTTACCGCCACGAGCTGCCCAACGGCGCCGTAGCCTACCTGGTCGAAGACCACACGCTGCCGCTCGTCGATGTTTCCGCTCTAATCAAGGGCGGCGCTTACCTCACGCCGCGCTCGAGTTGGGGGCTGGCGCAGATGACCGGCTCGCAGATGCGCGTCGGCGGGACCATTTCGATCAGTCCGCGCGACCTCGACGAGGAGCTCGCCTTCCTCGCAAGCGACATCGGCACGAGCTTTGGCGACACCTCCGGCTCAGCCAGCATGAGCTGCCTGAAGGCCAACCTCGACCGTACCCTCGAGCTCTTCTTCGACGTGCTCAAGAACCCGCGCTTCGACGAGCAGCGCTTCCAGCTCGCCGTGGCGCAGAGCCTGCAATCGATGGAGCGCCGCAACGACGACACTGGCTCGATCTCGGGCCGCGAATACCAGCGGTTGCTGCGCGGTGACGACCACTTCTCGACTTGGCAGACCACAAAGCCTTCGCTCGAGTCGATCACGATCGACAAGATGCGGGAGTTTCACCAGACCTACCTGTATCCGGGATCGTTCATCTTCTCGGTCTCGGGCGACTTTGACACCAAGGAGATGGTCGACAAGCTCAGCGAGGCGATGTCCGCGCCGTGGCCGGCGAAGACCAAGCCGGCGCTGCCGCCGATCCCCGCGCCCACGCACGTGCCCGCTCCTGGCGTCTACATGGTCCAGAAGGGCGGCGTGAACCAGTCGCAGATCCAGATGGGGCACATCGGCATCGAGCGTTCCAATCCGGACCATTTCGCTGTCAGCGTGATGAACTACATCCTCGGCGGCGGCGGCTTCATCTCGCGCATCACGCAGCGTGTGCGTTCGGACGAAGGCCTGGCCTACAGCGCTGGTTCGAGCTTTTCGCCTGGAACGTACTACCCGGGCACATTCACTGCGGGCTTCCAGTCCGTGAACGCGCGTTGCGCCCAGGCGACGACGATCGTCGTCGAAGAGGTGCGCCGCATTCGCGAAGAGAAGGTCAGCCAAGAGGAGCTCGACATCTCGAAGAACTACGTCATCGAGATCTTCCCGCGTTTCTTCGCGACGGCTGGTCAGGTCGCGGGCACGTTCGCTGCCGACGAGTTCACGGGGCGCGAGAAGGGCTTCTGGCAGACCTACCGTGACCATGTGGCCGCGGTCACGCCCGACGACGTGCTGCGCGTTGCGCAGACCTATTTGCATCCGGACAAGCTCGTCATTCTGGGAGTCGGCGAAGTGGGCCAAATGCTGGCCGGCAACCCCGATCAGCCGGAGTACTCGTTCCAAAAGTTCGCCGGTGACGCGGGCGTCCAGCGTATCCCGTTGCCCGACCCGCTCACTCTCGAGTACCCCAAGGCCTAAGGGAAGTCACGCCTAGATGTGTGCTACGATTCGGGGCGCAAATAGCAGAAGGGAAAGGATCGACCGGGACTGGAGCCGATAGACGCATGGGAATTGCAACGTTCGCCTCGCAGGCGATTTCCGAGTTCCAATCCACGGCGGCGATCGCGCCAAGCTCGCGGTTTTTGGTCGAAGCAATGGTGCAGCCTCTGCCCATGGACCGCGCCAAGACCGTGGTGGAGCTTGGTCCCGGTACGGGTGCAATGACGGAGGAGCTGTTGGCGCAATTGCCGCGCGACGCCAAGCTGTTTGCGTTTGAGATCAACCCCCGCTTCGTCGAATATCTACGCACGAACCTGCCCGATCCCCGGCTGGAAGTCATCGAATGTGGTGCGGAGCGAGCCGATGAGGAGCTTGCCCGCCGCGGCGTCCTCAAAGCCGACGCCGTACTGTCGTCGCTGGGCCTGAGCCTGCTGCCGGACTCGCTCATCGAGGAAATGTTTAACGCCGTGTTTCCGCTGTTGGCCGAAGATGGCGTGTTCACGCAGTTCCAGTACGTCACTCGCGTACGCCTCCAAGAAGGGCGCGCCGAGTATTTCGATGTTGGAGATTTGCTGCGGCGCTACTTCCCAATCGTTCAGCGCCGTATGATCGTACGCAACCTTCCCCCGGCCTTCGTCTACGACTGCCGTCTACGCTGAGCTATCCTGTCGCGAGATGTGTTGGCGTTGGATTGGCGGTGCGCTCGCCTTGGCGGCCATGACGGCTTGCGGCGGTGGCGGCGCGGAGGGGCCATACCCCTCGCGTGAGATCAAGCTCGTCGTCCAGGCGTCTCCGGGCGGAACCTCTGACACGGTTTCGCGCGTGATGGCGAGTCTGGCCGAGGGCGAGCTAGGCGTACCCATCGTTTGCGAGAACAAGCCCGGCGCATCGGGCGCGCTTGCATTTTCTTATGTCGTACGGCGTCCGCCGGACGGCTACACGATCGGGCACGCCCCGGTTGAGATCGCGATGGTGCGGTCGCTTGGCTACGCCGACGTCGGCCCCGAACAGATGAGCCTGATCTGCCTCGTCTCGAAGACGCCGCCGGCGCTCGTGGTGCGGGCCGATTCCGAGTGGAAGACTCTCGACGACTACGTCCAGGCCGCCAAGAAACGGCCTGGCGGGCTGATCATGGCGAACTCCGGCGTGGGCTCGATCTGGCACTTCAACACGTTGCTGCTCGAGCAAAACGCGGACATTCGCGTGACGCATCTTCCGTATCCGGGTAGCTCAGGCGCGCTGGTGGCTTTGCTCGGTGGTCACGTCGATGCCGTCGTCGCCGGGGTGGGCGAAGTCGTCGCTCACGTGCAGGCGGGCAAGTTGCGGCCGCTCGCTGTCTTCGATGAGTCGCGCACCAGCGTTTTTCCAGATACCCCCACGACGTACGAGCTTGGCTACGCCATCGGGGCGCCGGCCTGGAGCGGCTTCTTCGGGCCGCTGGGAATGCCATCCGCCGACGTCGACAAGCTCGCGAAGGCCTTTGGCGATGCCTTCAAGACCGAGCAGTGGCAGAAGCTTTGCAGCGAGCGCGGTATGACGCCCGCCTACATGGGCCGAAGCGAGTTCGAGGCGTTCGCCAAACAGCAGGCGCAGTTCTTCAGCGCCGAGATCCCGGAACTGTTGAGGATGCAGCGTTGAATCTTTCGCGCGTAGCCGCCCTGGGCTTTCTGGCCTTTGCCGTCGCACTCGGCGCCGCGCTTGGGCGCTCCCGTCGAGCCAAGGCGCGTTGCCCGGCCCGGCCTTCTTCCCGCTGGCGATCGCCTTCGCCATGGCCGGGCTCAGCATTGCCTTGCTCGTTTGGCCGGGCCACACGCCTCCGCCGGAAGCTGTCCCGGACGCGGCCAAGCGCATTGCGGGCGTCGTCGGCTTGTTGTTCCTTTATCTGATGCTCTGGGGAACGGGCCTGTTCTTTCTGCGCACGGCTGTCTTTCTGGCGCTGATGCTGCGTTGGACCGGCGAGAGCTGGAAGTCCGCGGCTGGCGCGGCGGCGGGCCTCACCACGGTAGTCGTCGTGGCCTTCCAGCTCGGTCTCAAGGTCACTCTCGAATAAGACATGCTCGCCGACATCCAGCAAGGCCTCGCCGCAGTTTTCGAGCTGCAAGTATTTCTGTTTCTCGTCGCCGGCGTCGTGCTGGGCGCGATCTTTGGGGCGCTTCCCGGGCTGACCGCCACCATGGGCGTCGCCGTCCTCACGCCGCTGACGTTCTGGATCTCGGCGGAGCAGGGCCTTGCGATGCTGCTCGGCATCTATTGCGCGGCAATCCCGGCTGGCGGCATACCCGCCATCCTGATCAATGTGCCGGGCACCCCCGCTTCGATCGCCACGTCCTGGGATGGCTACCCGCTCTCCCAACAAGGCAAGGCCGGGCTGGCGCTGGGTGTCAATGCATTGATGGGGGCGATCGGGCAACTCATCAGCATTCTCTTCCTCGCTTTCGCGGCGTTCCCGATCGCAAGCTTCGCTTTGCGTTTCGGTCCCTCCGAGTACGCGGGCCTGGCGATCTTCGGCATCAGCCTGATGGCCGGCGTCTCCGGCGGACGCGTGCTCAAGGGTCTGCTGGCGGGGCTGCTTGGTTTGGCGCTCGCCACGGTCGGTCTGGATCCGATGACGGCGTTCCCGCGCTTCAGCTTCGGCCGCTCGGAGTTTCTCGACGGCATCTCGTTCATCCCGGTGATGATCGGCTTGTTTGGTTTGGCCGAAGTCTTCACCCAGATCGCCGAAGGGCATGACAGCCGAAGCGACGTGGACGCCTCGCTCGGCCGCGTGTTGCCGACCGGTCAGGAGTGGAAGCGCATGGCCGGCCCAGCCATCGGCGGCGCCGGCTTGGGGACGCTCGTCGGAGCGGTGCCGGCGGCGGGTGGCGACATCGGTTCAGTGGTCGCCTGGGAGCAGGCGCGGCGGACGGCGCGAAACTCCGAAGAGTTCGGGAAGGGTGCGCTCGAAGGCCTTAGCGCCGCCGTCGCTGCGGCGAACGCCGCCATCGGCGGCGCGATGACCACCATGCTCACGCTCGGCATCCCCGGCGACGCGGTCTCGGCCATCTTGATCGGCGCGCTGCTCATCCACGGCATCCAACCCGGCCCGCTGCTATTTGAGAATCAGCGCCCGTTCGTCTTCACGATCGTCTTCCTGCTGGCGGCGGCGTCGCTGCTGGCGATGCTGCTGGGGCTGCTTGGGGCGCGTCCGCTGGCGCGCATCCTGCGCATCCCTTCGCCCTGGCTTTGGGCCGGCATCACGCTGTTCGGCACAGTCGGCTCGTACGCGCTCAACAATGCTGTAGCCGACGTTTGGGTCATGTTCGCCGCGGGGCTGGCGGGGTTCCTTTTGCGCCGCGTCGACGTTCCGCTCGGTCCACTCGTGCTCGGCCTCATCCTGGGTCCGATGATGGAAGCCAACCTGCGGCGTGCGCTCATCCTGAGCCGCGGCGATTGGTTCGGTGCGCTCTCGCGGCCGATTACGCTCTTCTTCCTGATCGCGACGATCGTCTCGCTCGCCTGGCCGCTGTTGCAGGCTCGGCGCAATCGATAGCGGGAATTCCGCACGAAATATCCCCTCTTCGCACCACTGCTGCGCGAGGTAGGGCGTCGCACAATGCAAGCAGTCTGAGCGTCCGTCCATGTGGGAGCCAGAGTCGACGCGGGAATTGCGAGCGTTGTTCGCGGCGGCGGCGGTTGTGCCGCTGCTGATGTGCGGCCGTCTGGGCCCGACTGCCGGCTCGTCGGCTGAAGCGCCTCCTCTGGCGCCGCCGGCGGCGGAAGGGTGACGACCCACCAAGCGTTGATACTGGGACCTGAGCGAAGCTCCGGCTCCCATCCAGGAAGTTGGAATGTCGACTCCGGCGAGCGCAACTGCACTCTGACGTTGGTTGTGGACCAAGGCGAGCTCAGCGGCGAAACTTCAGGCTGCGCCGGCGCAGGCCAAGTGCGGCCGATCGCCATCGGAGTCGTCAGCGGCGGCTCTTTCTTGTTTCAAACCGGCCGCGGCGACGCGGACTGGATTTGGAGCGGGCGTTTCGACGCCGACCGTGCCGTCCTAGAAGGACGCCGCGAACACGTCCTCACCGGGGAGCTGGAGAGTTTCGTCGCGCGACGCTAAACTCTTCTTCGCCGGTCCTCAATGCCATCTTCGGATCACGGGCTCTGCAGCCCGAAGCCGCCTTCGGTAGCTTGCGACGACGCGCGCTCGTCGTGTTAGGGGCTGGCTTTGCCGTGGTCTTGGCGCTGCTGCTGATCGTTGGGTACGTTGGACTTGAAAACAACGCGCTCATCGCCGAGTGCGGCGAATCTCGGCGAGTTGCAACTGTCGACGACCGAGGCGCTCGACCGCATCCAGCGCAGCCAGGTGGCGCTTCGCATGGTTGTATTCAACCTGGTCAATGACCCGGAATCCATTGACGCGCAACAACTCCAAGAGGTGCTCACGGTCTCCGAACGCGGCGTCGAGCAAGCCTTGGCATCGGTCCGAGGCACCCCAGCCGAGGAGCGCTGGCAGCCGTTTCGATTGGCGTTTCGCAGCTTCGTCCAAGAGGCGCGGCGCCTACTGCAGCGCGGCGATCCCGACCCGGCCGCGACCAGCAGCCTGTTTCGGCGCCAGGAAGAAGTCATGTTCGCGCTCCGCCAAACTGTCAATGCTTCGCATCAGGCATCCTTGCGCGCCCAAGAGTCGATCGACCAACGAGCGGTTGAATTGCGCCGGCGCAGCCAGGCGTTTCTGGCGGCTTCGCTCGTTGCCGCGGCGGTTGCGGCTTTCGCATCGGTTCTCACTGGTTTGAATCTGGTCGGACGGATCGAACGCCAAGCACGAGAGCTAGACCAAGTCTCCATGCAGTTGATCGAGAAGCAGGAGGTGACTGCGCGGCGCTTTTCTCACGAGCTCCACGACGAGCTCGGTCAGTCGCTCGCCGCCATCAAGGCGAACCTCGCCGCCCTCGATCGTTCGTCAGAGGACTATGCCGCCCGCCGCGCGGATTGCGTCAAGCTCACCGACGAGGCGATCCACAACGTCCGTGAGATGTCTCAACTACTGCATCCCGCCATCCTCGACCATTTTGGGTTGGCCGGCGGTCTCCGTTGGCTCGCCGAAACCTACAGCCAGCGGACAGGAATCGAGGTCACCTTCGACACCGATTTCGAAGGCCGGCTGCCTAGCGATGCACGCGCGCACCTGTTCCGAATTGCGCAGGAAGCGCTGACCAACGTGTCCCGCCATTCCCAAGCCACGCACGTCGAAATCACATTACGAACCTTTGGGGATCAAATCGTCCTCCAGATAGCAGACAATGGAAAAGGTTTGCGGCCGATAAAGCTTGCCGGCGCGAAAAGCCTCGGATTAGTCGGGATGCGCGCACGCGCGCACCTGGCTGGAGGCTCGATCGAGTTGCATTCCAAACCAGGCAAGGGACTGCGCATCGAAGTGCGCGCGCCGCTAGGAGGACGCGATGACGGCACGCAAGACGCGGATATTGCTGGCTGACGACCATCAGGTCGTGCGCCAGGGATTCGCTCGAATTCTCAATGGCGAAGAGGACATGGAGGTCGTCGGAGAAGCCTCCGACGGCCGCGAGGCGGTGCAAAAAGCCATCGAGCTCAAGCCCGACATCGTCATCATGGACGTCTCCATGCCCGAGCTGAACGGCATCGAGGCGACGCGCCGTCTGCAAAAGGACCACCCGCGGATCCGCGTCCTGGCCCTGAGCATGCACAAGGACAACGTGTTCGTGCGCGAGATTCTGCGCGCGGGTGCGGCCGGATACCTGCTGAAGGATGCCATCGACGAGGAACTGCTCACCGCCGTGCGCGCTGTCGCCAGCGGCGAAGGCTACTTGAGCCCCAGCGTCTCCGAGGCCGTTCTGAGCGACTACCGGAAGCACGTCACCGACCCCATCGACCTGCTCTCGAGCCGCGAACGCGAGATCTTGCAGATGCTCGCTGAGGGCAAGACCAACAAAGAAGTCGCCCAGGTGCTCAACATCAGCGTCTATACCGTCGACGCCCACCGCGGACGCATCATGGAGAAGCTCAACCTGCATTCGATCGGCGAGATGGTGCGCTTCGCCATGCGCAACGGCCTCATCGACTAGCGAACAACAGAGCCGCGCCCCACAAAAGTGCGCGAGACAAGCCGAGCTAGACCTCGCGCATGGTCCCGACTCCATCCAGAACCTCTTCCGGCCGCCGCCGGCTCGTTCTGTGCCTGGACGGTACATGGAACCGCGCCAATCCCCTGCCGGGCGTCTACCCGACCAACGTGCTGCGCCTAGCGCGCGCTGCAGCGTCGCGCGATTCCGATGACCGCGAGCAGATCGTTTTCTACCAGGAAGGCGTTGGGACGGCGAGCTTCTTTGACAGCTCGATCCGGGGCTTTACCGGGCACGGAATCGTCGAAAAGATCCACGAAGCCTACAAGTTTCTAGCGCAGCATTGGCGCCCAGAGGATGTGCTGTATCTTTTTGGCGTTAGCCGAGGCGCCTTTGCGGCGCTGCAGTTGACTCGTTTGCTCGGCCGCTACGGCGTACCACCCGAACCCGAATCCGACGCCTGGGATCGTGTCTGGGCCGCCTGGCTGGCCGGAGAGGACCGCGCCGACGCGGATTGGCGCAAACCGCAAGTCGATTTTCTCGGCGCCTGGGATACCGTCGAAGCCTTGGGGCTGCCGCTACCTGGATTGCGCCGATGGACTACCCCGGAAGTCGGCTCGCGCGGCCCGCTGCTCGGCGTCACGGTGCGCCGCGCCTATCACGCCCTGGCGTTCCACGAGCGGCGCATTGCCTTTCACCCCACCATCTGGCAGGCGCCGTTTCCGCCGGGCTGCGTGGTCGAGCAGCGTTGGTTTCGCGGCGCGCACGCCGACGTCTGCGGCGGCTTCGGCAATCCAGCGCTCGCCGACGTCAGCCTGGGCTGGATGGTTGGACATGCGCGCCAAGCTGGTCTCGCCTTCGACGAGAAGTTGCTCGAGAAGACCCTGCGCCCCGATCCCATGGCTCGCATGAGCCCACTCCGCACGGGTTGGCACCGGATTTTGCCTCTCGAGCCCCGCCGGCCGCGACAGACGAGCCCCGAGAGCGAAACAATGGACGAAGCCGTGCTCGACGAGCTCGCGCAGACTCGGAACCGATGATGCAAGATTACCTGGCCACCAAGAAATCCATCCCGCGCGAGGAGCGTCTCATCTTTGCCCTCGACGTGGAGAGCCCCGAGGAAGCGCGGGCGTTGGTCGAGACGCTTGGCGACAGCGTGCGCTTCTACAAGATCGGACTTGAGCTGTTCATGGCGGGCGGCTATTGGGAGCTGGTCGACTGGATCGCCAAGCGCGGTGCAAAGGTGTTCGTCGATTTGAAGTTCTTCGACGTGCCGGCGACCGTGGGGCGCTCAGTTGCGCGGTTGAACGGCCGGGGCGTGACCTTCTGCACCGTACATGGCAACGACGGCATCGTGCGCGCGGCCTGCGACGCACGCCAGGACGTAAAGGTGCTCGCAGTCACCGTGCTGACCAGCCTCGACCGTGGGGATCTGGACGACCTCGGTTTCCAGTGCGACCCGGAAGAGCTGGTGCTTTCTCGCGCACGCCGCGCGCTCGAAATCGGTTGCGACGGCGTAGTCTCGTCGGGTCTGGAGGCTCCGCGTATTCGCGAAGAGCTCGGCCCCAAGTTGATGGTCGTCACCCCAGGCATTCGACCGGTGGAGAACCGTCCGGCGGATGACCAGAAACGCGTGGTCGATGTCGCGCAAGCCTTCCGCGGTGGTGCGGACTACATCGTGGTGGGGCGGCCGATTCGTTCCGCCCAGGACCCGCGCGCGGCGGCTGAGGCCATTCAAGCGACCATCGCGGATGTTTTCCCGGAAGGCTGAAATCGCGCCGCCGTCAGAGGCTCACGTGTACGCTATCCCCGATCACCAGGCCCAGCTCTTCGGCCGCGGAGCTCTGGCGGATGGAGATTTCCCAATAGCCCGAGCTGCCGACGAGCAGGAAAGGCTCTTCCTCCGGGGCGTCGCCATAGGTGCGAGCTCGCGCGGTCACTCGCCGGCCGCCGATTCGCACGGACGCCCCCTCGGGCAAATCTTCCTCACGAAAGCCGGTCACGACGTTCCCGAAGTGGTCGATGTTGACAACGCGGGTCTCATGCGGCGCCGGTCTCGCCGGCCACAGGCGCACCCAATCCTCGATCGGCTCGCCGAAATCGGCAAACGAGCGACCGGAGGCGAGCCAAGCCGCCGCCGGCGCGAAAAGGTCGCGACCGTGGAAGGTCGCGCTCATCGGCGTGAGGCCAAAGCGCTCGGCGTCGAGCTTGCGCACCTGCGCTTCGCGGCCTTCGAAGGCGCGCGAGACCAAGCCGTTGTCTGGCGCAATCACGTAGCGCTCTTCGCACAGGGCGGCGACCGCGCGGCGTGCGGTGCCGACGCCCGGGTCGACCACGGCGCAGAAAACCGTGCCCGGAGGGAAACGCAGCCAGGCTTGTTCGAGGAAGAACGCTCCTTGCTCGACCGAGTAGGCTTCGACGCCGTGGCTCAAGTCGACCAGCTTCGCCTCGGGGAAAATCGAGAGCGCAACGCCCTTCATCACCCCTACGTAGTGATCGCTTAAACCGAAGTCGGTGAGCAGCGTGAGTATGCCCGAGGCAGCCGGAAAACGCACGGTATACTCAATGGTTGCAAGGAGTTCCCGTGCGGCGCCACTACTTCGACCACAATGCGACGACGCCGCTGGACGCGCGCGTGCTCGCGGCTATGCGCCCCGCCCTCGAAGAGGTCTTCGGCAACGCCTCCAGCATCCACTCCTTCGGCCAGGACGCCAAGCGCCTCACTGAAAACGCTCGCCGCCAGATCGCGGCCCTCTTCCGTGCGGACGCCAAAGCTGTTGTACTCACCGGCGGCGGCAGCGAGGCCGACAACCTGGCCATCGTGGGGGCGGCGGGCAAGGCGCGCCACGTCATCACCAGCTCCATCGAACACCCGGCTGTATTGGCTTCCTGTCGCAGACTCGAGGGGCGAGGTGCGGCGCTCACCATCGTGCCCGTCGGGGCCTCCGGCGTGGTCGACCCGGACGAAGTGCGCGCGGCGCTGCGGCCGGATACGGACTTGATCTCGATCATGGCCGCCAACAACGAGATCGGCACGATCCAGCCGCTCGCTGAGATCGGTCGGATCGCCAAGGAAGCCGGCGCGCTGTTTCACACCGACGCCGTGCAGGCCGCCGGTAAGATCCCGATCGACCCCGCCGCTTGGCAGGCTGACCTGATCGCGGTGACGGCGCATAAGTTCTATGGGCCGAAAGGGACCGGGGCGCTTTACGTGCGCAACGGCCTCGACGTCGAACCCTTGATCGTCGGCGGGGGGCAGGAGCGCGGGCGCCGCGCCGGCACGGAGAACGTCGCCGGCATCGTCGGGCTCGGTGCTGCGGCCGAACTTGCGCTCTCGGATCGAGAGACCGAATCGAAGCGCCTGGGGGGCTTGCGCGATTCGCTCGAGCGGAGCATACTCGACCGTATCCCCGACGTCTGGGTAAACGCGCAGGAGAGCCCGCGCACCCCGAACACGGCCAGCATTGGGTTCGAGGGGGTTGAAGGGGAGCCTTTGGTCATTGCATTGGATCTAAAAGGGTTTGCCGTCTCGGCTGGGTCAGCGTGCTCGTCTGGAGCGGTCGAACCCTCGCATGTGCTCACCGCGATTGGACTGCCCAAGCGCCGCGCGAAGTCCTGCATCCGTTTCTCGCTCGGACGCCAGACCACTCAGGAATCGGTCGATGCACTGGTGGATGCGCTCGAAGCAGTCGTCGCGCGGCTCCGCAGCCTCGCACCGGTCTCCGCGTGACCGCCGAAAGCCGATGTTGTCGCGCTTGCTCCTGCTCGCCGCCTTCGCCCTTGGCGCCGCGCCTCTCGCTTGGGGCGGCGAGGCGCCGACGGTCGATTATCTCGCGCTGGTGCGACGTTACGCCGACGCCATGCTCGAGTTTGGGACTGACCGCTACGGCGAGGCCAAGACCCCGCAGTTCGCCGGACTGCTGATCCGCCGCGACCAGCCCGAGCTGCCGCAGGACGCCGTCTACGCCCAGAAAGCCGACGGCCTCGATCCGCGTGACGTCGTCAACCATCCGCTGGTCTATAAAGGCAACAACCGGGCGCACAAGATCACCTACCGCGGCGGCGACGTGGCCGACGACGCCGCGCTCTATCAGACGCTTTACCGGCTCTCGCAGATCACCTCCGACGAAAGCTATGCCGAGGCGGCCGACGCCTCGCTGCGCTGGTTCCTGGCTCATGCCGTCCAGCCGGAGACCGGCTTGCCCGCTTGGGGCGAGCACGCAGGCTGGGATTTCCGCCGCGAGCGCGCCGACCAGGGCTTCCCATTCGATCTCAAGCACGAGTTCGACAGCCGTTGGCCGCTCTATGAAAAATTCTTCGAGCTGCAGCCCGCGCACGGGCTCGACCAGCTCAGCGTGATGGAGAATTTCGCCCGCGGTTTGTGGTTCGGTGCGGTTTCGCTCTCAGGCCGGACACTGCTCTATGGCCGCCACGCGTCGCTGACTGAGCCGAGTCGTCCGACCGAAGGAGAATGGGCGCAGTTCGGCATGTTTCCGCGCCACGGCGGCTACTACGTTGATTTGTGGGCCCGCGTTATCCGGAAGAGCCGCAGTGTCGTGTTCCGACGCTGGATGGAGCCGCGCTTCGAGCGCTTCGTGCGCGCGCTGGAGCAGCAAGTCGCGGCAGAGGGTTTCCCGGTCTACCTAGAGAAGGGCGAAGTGCGCCGCCATCCCGAGCAGATGGCCTCGATGGCCTGGGACCTAGACGAAGCGGCGGTGACGCTGGCTGAGATCTGGCCCCAGATCGGCCTACGGCTGCACCTGCTCGCCGAGCGCATCGACGACAACCTGATCAAGCACGAAGACGAGCTCGATCCTGCGCTTGCTCGTTTGCGCTGGCTTGCCCGCGGAAAACGCGACAAGCGCGTCGCGGCTCTGTTCGGCAAGCAGTTCCTCGCGGGCGCCTTTGCGCTCACCAAGCTCGACGATCTGCCCGAGCGGCCGCTCGGCAAGAAAGTGGCGAATGTCGCGCAGCCGGGTCGCATTCCTGAGCAATACGCCGACGCGATCGGGCTGCTCCTCGATGCCGCAGACGCAGTTGAAGGCGACGCCCAGGATGTCTATCTCGCCGGGGCGAACCACCTGGCGGACAAAGCCATCGAGCACTTTTTTGACGACGATTCGCCGCTGCCTAAGAGCCTCGACCGGCCCGCCAAGCTGCTCGACGGTTCCCCCTACCCGTCGTTCTACCAGTCTTACCTCGGCGCCGACGATCTGATGTGGGCGCTGCTACGGCTGCACGAGGCCAACCAGGCGCATTAGGCGAAACTGGAAGGCGTAGGAGCAACCTCCATGCCGACCCAAGCCGAGAAAGCCGCCGCATTCCGCGCGCTGCATCATCGCGATCAAGCCTTTGTAATTCCGAACCCGTGGGACGCCGGGACGGCTCGGCTGCTCGAGGATCTCGGCTTCGAAGCGCTCGCGACCACCAGCGCCGGCCACGCCTTTTCGCTGGGCCGGGCCGACGGCTTCGTTTCCCGTGAGCAGGCGCTCGAGCATGCGGCGGAGCTGGCCGCGGCGACCAAGCTGCCCATCAGCGCCGATTTCGAAAACGGCTTCGGCGACGCCCCGGAGGCGGTTGCCGAGACGATTCGGTTGGCCGCCCAAGCGGGCCTGGCCGGGTGCTCGATCGAAGACCGGCCGCGCGAGCAAGAGCCGACTGTGTACGCGCTCGAACAGGCCGCGAGCGCGTCCGGGCTGCGGTCGAGGCGGCGCGAGCCCTGCCTTTTCCGTTCACGTTGACGGCGCGCGCGGAGAACTACCTCGTTGGTCGGCCCGACCTTGACGACACGATCACGCGCCTTCAGGCCTACCAGGAAGCCGGTGCGGATGTGCTCTATGCGCCTGCTCTGCGCAGCCTGGATGACATTGCGACTCTTGTGCGGTCCGTCGACCGTCCAGTGAATGTTCTGATGGGCATGCCCGGCGTCGCGCTGACTCTCGAACAACTCTCCAAAGTGGGCGTGCGGCGGGTGAGCGTCGGCAGCGCACTGGCGCGCGCAGCGCTCGGAGCCTTCCTGCGCGCGGCCAAAGAAATGCGCGAGGCGGGAACGTTCTCCTTCGCCGAAGAGGCCGCGCCGTACGCCGAGATCAACGCCAAGCTGATGGATTGAGGTTTACCAGTGCATCACCTGGCCGCCGTCGACGTTGATGGTCTGGCCGGTGACCTGGCGGGCGCGTGCGGAGGAAAGGAAGGCGACCATGTCGGCGATGTCTTCGGTCTGCTGCCAGCGCCCGAGCGGGGCGACGGCGCGCACTTTTTCGAGCCCCCACTCTTCGTACGATCGCTGCTTCTCGGGGGGCTGTTGGTCGTTCCAGGCCTGCCAAACTCCCTTGTTGAGAGGGGTTTGCACCATGCCGGGGTTCACCGTGTTCACGCGGATGTCATAGGGCGCGAGGTCTTTGGCGAGGCACTGCGCGAAGTTGATGCCGGCGGCCTTGGTCGCGCTATATGGCGGGTCGGTTTGCGAGCCGATCTGGCCCGCGACCGAGCCGATGAACACCATTGTGCCGGCCTTGCGCGCCACCATGCCGGCCGAGACGGCCTGCGCCACGTGGACCATCCCCTGGATGTTCACCTCCAGCACGCGCCGCCAGTCGCGCGGCTCGAGGTTGGTGAACGGAAAGCCAAATTTGCCGGATCCGATCGCCGCCGCATGGACGAGATGGCGGATGGGCCCTAAGGCCGCTTCGGTCGAGGCCACGGCCGCTTCGACCGCGGCGAAATCCCGCACGTCGAGTTGGACGGAATGCGCGAGTTCGGCAGCCCCGGGCGCGAGATCCCAGATGGCGACCGCGCAGCCCTCCTTGCTCAAAGCGCGGGCGCAGGCGAGGCCGATGCCGCTTGCGCCTCCTGTCACGACGGCGACGTTTCCGTTGATCTCGAGATCCATGGGCAGACCAGTATGTCGCTTCTTGTCGCGATTTGTCCTACATGCAGGCGAATTTGCGCTTGGCTTGCAATAGAGTACTTTGTGATGTAAAGTTATTCCATGCAGAACCTTTGCGTCGACATCGTGGTTGTCTACCGGGCTCGCTATCGCGAGGGGCATGAGGCGAACTTCGTGCCGCCGATTACAGGCATACACCTCGCGGCTTTGACGCCTTCCCGCTATCGCGCAAGAGTGATTCACCAGCAGGTGGAGACGGTCGACTTCGACACGGACGCCGATCTGGTTGCGCTGTCGTTCTTCACCGGGTTTGCGCCGGAGGCGTATCGGCTGGCCCGCGAATATCGAAGACGCGGCAAGACGGTTGTCGCCGGCGGTCCGCACGTGACCTTCAATGCGGACGAGGCTCTCGGGCATGTCGACAGCGTGGTGATTGGGGAGGCCGAATCGGTGTGGGCCGAGCTGCTCGAGGACGTCTCGGCAGGCAAGCTGCGCGAACGCTACGTGGGGTCGGCTGAGCCGCTCGACCGCTTGCCGACGCCGCGCTATGACCTGTTGCAGGGCCGGTTCTTCGTGCCGCGGGTCGTGCAGGCGACCCGCGGATGCCCGTTCACATGCTCCTTCTGCACAGTCCCGACAATCAACCCCGGCTTTCGCACGCGTCCGGTTGCCGAGGTGATCGAGGACATGCGCTACGACCGCTTCCGGCATTGGTGGCAGCGCAAGATCGTCTGGTTCTGGGATGACAATTTGACGGCAAAGCGCTCCTACATCCGCGAGCTGCTTGCCGCCATGGTCCCGCTGCGCAAGTGGTGGCTGACCCAGGCGAGCATGGACATCGCCAACGACCGGGCTCTGCTCGATCTGATGCGGAAGTCGGGCTGCATTGGGATCTTCTTCGGCATCGAATCCTTCGGCGCGGAGTCGCTCAAGGACGCGCACAAGCCGCAAAACAAAGTCGAGACCTACAAGGCGCGCATCCGGGGTCTGCATGAACGCGGAATCTGCGTGATGGCCGGGTTCATCGCCGGATTCGACGGCGATACGCCCGAAAGCATCACCGCGATGGCGAAGCGGCTCTATGAGACGGGAGTCGACGTGCCATTCCTGAGTGTGCTGACGCCCTACCGGGGCACGCCGGCCTACGCCAAGCTCGAGCGGGACGGCCGCATTCTCGAGGACCGTGGTTGGGAGCACTACAACGGGTATAACGTGGCGTTCCGGCCGCGGGGCATGTCGCCAGAGCAATTACTCAAGGCGCACCGTGCGTTGTGGCGAGAGGCTTTTTCATTCAAGTACTCGCTGCTCCGCGTCGCGCGCTCGTTCGGGCGGCTGCGACTGGGGGCCTTTTTGATGTGCGCGATGATGAACGGATTTTACTGCTTGAAGCAGATACGGGGGAATGAGCCGATGGCTTTCGAGCCCACGGAGGCGTCTGGTTCGGCGACGCCGCAATGCGAAGAGGTTGGTGCGACGTTTGCGGCTAACCAATGAAGGCTCAGCTATTTGCGGGCGAGAAGGTCGCGGAACAGGCCCATGTGGAGGGCCGGCAAGGCGCGGCGTTCTTCGTCGGACATTTGCTGCCAGTGCTCGACGACCCAGCGGTCGAGCGACTCGAACAGGGCCATCGCGGTGTCGACGAGTAGAGGCTCGGGAAGATCCGAGCGGACGACTCCGAGAGTTCGCCCCCGGGCGAGGATCGTCCCAATCCAGCGCCGGACCGCCAGAAACAACCGTCCGGTGGCGGCGCCGCGCTTGGGGTCGTCCCGCAGACCGTAGAAAATCCCGCCAAAACGCACGAACCAAGGGTTTCCGCTGACGATGGCGACCGCCTCGCCGTAGCGCCGTTCGAGGTCGCTCCAGAAGGTCTCGGCGGTCAGAGCCTCGGGGTCGAAGGGGCCGATCTGGCGGAACAGGATCCCGATCGTGCGCTCCATCATCGTCGTGAACAGGTCCGCTTTGTCCTCGAAGTAGTAGTAGAGCGAACTTTTGCTCATGCCGGATCGTTCGAGGATGCGGTTCAACGACGCTCCGTCGAAGCCGTTGGCGGCGAGCTCCTCGGCGGCGGCTTCAAACAAAGCCTTTTGGCGCTCCGGGTCGAGGTTGTCGAGTCTGCGGCGGCCCATCCGGACTCATCTTCGCACCCTGGTATGTACTACTGGTACACACAATGGTACAAAGAAGGCATGAAGATCGCGATCAGCGGCGCCGGAATCGCCGGCCCTACTCTTGCCTACTGGCTGCTCCGCGCCGGGCACGAGCCGGTTTTGATCGAGCAGGCGCCGGAGTTGCGCACGGGCGGCTATGTCGTGGATTTCTGGGGACTTGGCTTCACCGTGGCCGAGCGGATGGGGCTCCGTCCGCGGCTCGATGAGGAGGGGTACAAGCAGCGAGAAGTGCGCTTCGTCGACGAGCGCTCGCATAAGAGCGGAGGCTTCTCAACGGACGTTTTTGGAGATTTGTTGGGCGATCGCTTCACCACGATCCGACGCGGCGCGTTGGTCAAGATGATCTACGAGGCGCTCGAGGGGCGCGTCGAGACGCTCTTTGGCGACCGGATTCTCGCGATGGCAGAGCATGCGGACGGCGTGACCGTCACGCTGGATCAGGGCGGCGTGCGCGAGTTCGACTTGGTCATCGGTGCGGATGGCCTGCACTCTTCGGTCCGGGCGCTGCATTTTGGACCCAACCCGGACTACGAGACTTTCCTCGGCTATGCCGTGGCGGCGTTCGAGATCGAGGGTATCGGCCGCGCGACGAAGGGGTTTATGTGATCCACCCGACCGCGTCGCACCAGCTGGCGCGCATGTCGTTGCGGGGAGACCGCACGCTGTTTCTGTTCATCTTCCGGTGCGACGTGGAGCGGGCCTTTACGCGCCAATCGGTAGGCGACGTGCGTGCTTTGCTGCGTGAGGAGTTTGGCGGAGTCGGCTGGAAGCGGGGCAGATCCTCGCCCAGATGGAGAGCGTCGAGGAGATCTACTTCGACCGCATGAGCCAGATCCACATGCCAAGTTGGCACAAGGGTCGCTGCGTGCTCATCGGCGACGCCGCGGCGGCTGTTTCGCTGCTGGCCGGTGAGGGAACCGGGTTGGCGATGGTCGAGGCCTACGTGTTGGCGGGCGAGCTGGGCCGGGCGGGCGACGACTATGGACGCGCGTTCGCCGAGTATGAGCGTCGGCTGCGGCGGTTCCTCGAGGCAAAGCAGAAGACTGCGGCCCGCTTTGCGTCTACATTCGTGCCGAAGACGGAGTTTGGGGTTTGGGTGCGCAACACCGCGACGAAGGTGATGAACATCCCGGGGTTGGCCGACTGTTCATGGGCGAGAGTTTGAAGGACGACTTTGAGCTGCCGGATTACTCGTTTTCGGACTGAAGTCGGCAGGTTTGCTATCGAACGACCTTCAGGGGCGCGGGTTTCGGCGGCGGGGGCGCGGCTTTGGGCCAAGCTTCGCCGACGGCGAGAGGCGCGGAAGATGGGGCCGACGGGGAGAAAGCCGCCGAGCTTGTGGTTGGCGACGGCGGAAAGGCCGAGCGAGGCGATGCAGCCGCAGGCCGAGCAGTCGGGCGTTCCGCCGAACTGGCAAGGCGTGACGTGTGTTTCCAGGTCGGCTGAGAGGACCTCGGTGGTGCGGGCGAAGACGCAGTCCTGCGGGCTCTTAGGCGGCTCGGCAAGCTGTTTGATCAGCGCTTCGCCCATCTCGAGCTTGGGAAACTCGCGGCGCAGCTCGAGCAGCTCGCCCATCACGCGCCGGCGTTGCTCAGGGGTGAGGATTTCCGGCAGATCGTCGCCGATCTGGGGCGTGAAGACGCTGAACCAAACACGCTGGATCTCTTCACGCGGGGTCCAGAAGGCGAGGAATTCCCGCAGGTAGCCGGGCCGCTCGAGCATCTGGGCCGTGATGGTCGAGTGGATCGTGATGCGTTGACCGACGATGTTCTTGAGGATGCGCTCGTAGGTTGCGGGTTTGCGCCGCTCGTCGTGCTCTGGCTGCAGGCCGTCGATGGAGACGCAGACGGTCAAACGCGGCAGTGTCGCCCATTCGGGATTGAGCGGGCGGAAGGCGCTGGTGACGATCTGTACGTGGACGCCGCGTTCGAGGATCAGCGGTACGAGTGTTTCGAGCTCGCGGAAACGTACTAGCGGGTCGCCTCCGACGATGGACAGATGCAGCGGACGATGTCGGTCGACGATGTTGAGGACGCCGTCAATGAGCTGCTGGCCGCGGAAATCGTTGAGCGTACGTAAGGTGGCGCCCCCGCCGAGGTGTTCGTCCTCGTAGGCGTAGCAGCCTGGACAACGCAAAGGGCATTCCCGTGTGATTTCGATGGAGAGCGAAGGCTTGCGGCCTTGCAAAATGGCGCCCCAGGCGCGCAGAACGTCGGCGGTCTTCACGAGGTTCCTTGCTCCGCGCGGTGCGCGTGGGCGTCGTGGAAGCGGAACAAGGGTGGGGGGGAAAAGACTGCGCTCACCTTCGACTCACTTTGTACAGTAGCAGTCGGCGCCGGGCCGGCGAACGCGATAGCTTGGTAGGGTGCAACCCGTAACCAAGGCTGTGACTCTTGCCGCCGGCCGCGGCACTCGCATGCAGGGGCTGACCGAAGACTGCCCCAAGCCGATGCTGCCGCTAGGCGACCGGCCCATGCTCGCCCACCAAATCGAACGGCTGGAGCAGGCCGGCGTTCGCAAGGTCTTGATCATCGTCGGCTACAAGGCCGAGATGGTGAAGGACTATTTCGCGAAGCACCCTCCGGCTCAGGCCGAGATTAGCTATGTCATTCAGAAAAAACAAGATGGCACCGGCTCGGCGGCCATGCTCGCGCGCGAGTTCGCTGGCGGCGACCCCTTCCTGATGACCTACGGCGACAACATTGTCGAGCCGGAGGTTTACGCCGGGCTGTTGGCCGCGGCCGAGGGCGCCGAGATGGCGCTTTCCGTCAAGCATGTCGACGATCCTTACCAGGGAGGAGCGGTCTACACAGAGGGCGAGCGGGTGACCAAGATTGTCGAGAAGCCGCCCAAGGGAACATCGACGACGAACTGGAACAACGCCGGGATCTATGTCTTTCGTCCATCGATCTTTGACGCACTGGACCGCATCGAGCTCTCGCCGCGGGGCGAGTACGAGCTCACCGATGCCGTGCATGCTCTGGTCAACTCGGGCAAGCCGGTCAAGTGGTACGAAATACGGGGGTTCTGGCGCGACATCGGCCGTCCTGAGGACCTGCCCGAAGCCGAAAAATATCTCGCTGGGAGCTAGTTGCGGGTTGTCAGCCCGCCCCAACCGTTGTTAGATTCAGTCGAAGCAATGACGGCCCTGGAGGCTCGCCGGGAGACGCTGCTCTACTGGCTTGCCCTGCATTTGACTCCCGGTCTCGGAGCGCAAAGAGCATTACGACTTGTCAAGATTCTCGGGCATCCCGAGCGAATCTTTCACTCCTCGTTGAGTGAGCTAGAAGCTGCCATGCCGCAACTGCCGAAAGCGACGGCGGAATCGATTCACGCCGGAATCGCCTTTGAAGAGGCGGCGGACGAGCTGCGCAAGGCCGAGGGCGCGGGGGTGGCAGTGGTGCCCTACCAGGATCCCCGCTACCCGGAGCGACTCAAGGAAATCTACGATCCCCCGCTGTTGCTCTACGTGCGCGGCCGGGCGGAATTGTTGCAGTCCCACACGCTCGCTGTGGTGGGTACACGTCGGCCGACTGCCTACGGCAAGGCGGTTGCGGAGAAGCTTTCGCGCGACATGGTGAGGCTGGGTCTGACGCATGTGAGCGGCATGGCGCGTGGCGTCGACACGGCTTCGCACAATGGTGCGCTCGATGCGGGCGGCGACACGGTAGCCGTGCTTGGGACGGGCGTCGATACGCCCTATCCGAAAGAGAATCGGAAACTTTACGACGAGATCGCGCATCGAGGTTGTGTGGTTTCGGAGTTCCGTTTGGGGACGACGCCGTTCCCGCAGAACTTTCCGCTACGCAACCGCATCATCAGCGGAATGAGCCTGGGCGTGATGGTGATCGAAGGGGCGCAGTACTCGGGATCGTTGATCACGGCGCGACTGGCGCTGGAGCATGATCGCGAGGTTTTCGCAGTGCCGGGCAACATCGTCTCGGCGCAGAGCTGGGGCCCGAATCTGCTGATCAAGGACGGCGCGAAGTTGGTTCAGACCGCGGACGACATCGTCGAAGAACTGCCGCTCGAGGTGCGCGCAGACCTCTCGGCGAAGGCCGAACAACGCCGTAGCAAAGCGGCCGCTGACCCGTCAGCGGGGGTTGACCTTTCGCTCGCCAGCCCGACGGCGAAAAGGGTCGTGCGGACATTACGACTTGACGAACCGCGCCACGTTGACGACATCATTCGGGAGTGCGGGGACATCGCCCCGCCGCAAACGCTGGCTGCGCTGAGCGAGCTCGAGTTGCTCGGCGTAATCCGGCAGCTCCCGGGCAAAACATTCATTCGGGCCTATCCTGACGGACCTGGCCCGGCGTTCAACTGAGGGATATATGGCGAAGGCAGAGCGCGACTCCGCACTCGTAATCGTAGAGTCGCCGACGAAAGCGCGGACGATCGAGAAGTTTCTCGGCAAGGGGTACGTTGTGAAGGCCTCGAATGGGCACATTCGGGACCTTCCCAGCAGTCAATCCGAGGTGCCGGAGAAGTTCAAGAAGGCTCCGTGGCGTGATTTGGGCGTCGACATCGACAGCAATTTCGAACCGCTCTATGTGGTGCCGGAGAGCAAGAAGCAGAACGTGCGCGAGCTCAAGAAGCTGGTGCAGGACGCTTCTGAAATCTATCTCGCGACTGACGAAGACCGCGAAGGCGAGTCGATCAGTTGGCATTTACTCGAGACGCTCAAGCCAAAGGCGCCGGTGAAGCGCCTGGTCTTCCACGAGATCACGAAAGAAGCGATCCAGCACGCGCTCGAAAGCGCGCGCGAGATCGACATGGATCTGGTGGAGGCGCAGGAGACGCGACGCATCGTCGACCGACTCTACGGCTACCGGGTGAGCCCGCTGCTGTGGAAGAAGATGGCGCGAGGCTTGAGTGCGGGCCGCGTACAAAGCGTGGCGGTTCGGCTGTTGGTCGAACGCGAGCGCGAGCGGATTCGGTTCCATTCGGCAACGTTCTGGGGCATGAAGGGCGTGTTCGCCAAGGCCGGACAGGAACAGTCGTTCGAGGCCGAGCTGACCCACGTTGGCGACCAGCGCGTAGCCGTAGGGCGTGATTTTGACGCCGATACAGGCGCGCTCAAGCAGGGCTCAAATGTCCTGTTGCTGGGCGCCGAAGAAGCGCAGACGCTGCTCGAAGAGGTGAAGACGGGGCCGACGAAGGTCGAGTCGGTGGAGGAGACGCCGTATACGCGCTCGCCGCCGGCGCCCTACGTGACGAGCACGCTGCAGCAGGACGGTACGAGCAAGCTGCGGCTCTCGGCACGGCGCACGATGAGCGTGGCGCAGCAGCTCTACGAAAACGGCTTCATCACCTACATGCGCACCGACTCGACCACGCTGTCGGAGGAGGCGCTGCGGGGCGCGCGGAGTTACATCGGGGCGAATTTCGGTGCAGAGTACCTGCCGGCCGAGGCGCGGCGCTATCAGACGAAGGTGAAGAACGCGCAAGAGGCGCACGAGGCGATCCGCCCGGCCGGCGAATCGTTCACCGACCCCGACGAGGTGCGGCGCACGCTGGGCGAGGAGGCCTTGCGGCTCTACCTGATGATTCTGCGGCGGACGCTGGCGAGCCAGATGCCGGATGCACGGGGCACGAACGTCGCCGTGGTGGTGGCGAGCGGACGCGCGCGCTTCCGCGCCTCGGGCAAAACGGTCGAGTTTCCGGGCTTTTTGCGGGCCTACGGCGTAGGCGAGGACGTGGGCGAGGAGCTGGGCGGCAAGGAGAACGTGCTGCCGAAGGTCGCCGCCGACGATGCTCTCGATGCGCGCTCCGTCGACGCGCTCGAGCGCTCGACGCAGCCGCCGGCAAGGTTCACCGAAGGCAGCTTGATCCGCGAGCTCGAACGGCTCGGAATTGGGCGTCCTTCAACCTGGGCTACGATCGTCGACTTGGTGCTGCAACGCTCCTACGCGTTCAAGAAAGGGACGGCGCTGGTGCCGACGTTCACGGCGATGGCCGTGGTGGCATTGCTCGAGGATCACTTCAAGAATCTCTGCGATTACGAGTTCACCGCGCGGCTCGAAGACGAGCTGGACGCGATCTCGCGGGGAGAGGCGGACCGCGATTCGTACTTGCACCGGTTCTACTTTGGCGACGGGCATCCCGGGCTGAACGAACTGGTCGAGCAGGGCGAGCAATCGATCGATCCGCGCAAGGTTTGCGGCATTCCGTTAGGCGAAAGCGAGCAGGGCGACGCCGTGGAAGTGCGAATTGGGCGTTATGGCCCGTTTCTCTCGAACGGCGAGCAGCGCGCGAGCGTCCCCGACGAACAGCCGCCAGACGAGTTGTCGGTCGAACGCGCGTTGCAGTTGCTCGAAGCCGCCGCGCGCGAGCCGGAGGCGCTCGGCGAGGATCCCGAGACGCAGTTGCCGGTCTACTTGAAGACGGGGCGATTTGGGCCTTACGTGCAACTGGGCGCCGGAGGCGATGGCGAGAAGCCGAAAATGGCATCGCTATTGCCTGGTATGAGTCCCGATACGGTGAAGCTCGAAACCGCGCTGGCGTTGCTTTCCCTTCCGCGCGAGATAGGAAAGCATCCCGAGACGGCCGAGCCGGTGTTGGCTGCAAACGGGCGTTTTGGTCCCTTTGTGAAGAGCGGTGAGGAGATCCGTTCGATACCAGCCGACGTTGCGTCCCCGCTCGACATCACACTCGAACAGGCTGTGGAGTTGCTCAAGCAGCCCAAGGGCCGCAGGCGCGCTACGAAGGCAGAGCCGCTGCGGGAGCTCGGCGTGCATCCGGCGACGGGAAAGCCTCTGAAGGTCCTTTCCGGACGCTACGGCCCCTACGTGACCGACGGCGAGATCAACGCTTCGTTGCCGCGTGGCGTGAAGCCTGAAGAGCTCGAGATGGCGCAGGCGGTCGAGCTGCCTCGAGGCGCGCGCGCCGCATTGAAGAAGGCGGCGGCAGGCCGTCGCGCAAGACGGGGAAGAAGGCCGCGAAGAAGGCGACCAAGAAGGCGGCAAAAAGAAGGCAAGCCGCAAAAAACTTGATCGGCGGCTTGCTCTCTGTGCGCGAACATTGATAATCTAACTCTTGGCGGTTGGCCCGCACGCGCGGCGCGAACCAAAAAATCGACCTCGGAGAAAAAATCGGCCTTCGGGCTTGCAACGCGGTCGAAACCTTGATAGATTAGTGATTGCGCTGGTGCGGCGCTAAGGGTTTTTCCGGCCCGAAACGCACAAACGCACTACGGCGACACCCAAAGCCTTCCGGGTTCACGGAGGGTTTAAAAGTTCAGACCAGCGGCGAGCCTGAGCACGCTTCGCGGAAACGAAGCACAGGGACTTACGCGGTCAAAACGAGTTTAGATCGGCGCCAGAGGGATGTCGGAGGGTACTTCGACAAGCGATCTCGAGCGCCACGGATCTTTGAAAGTTTGGTTGGACGCGCAAAGGCAAACGCGCAATTTCTGAGTTAAGGTCGGGCGACCAAGCTCACGAGTTTGCCTGGCGTCTTTCTTCGGAAAGGCCTCAGGTTCACAATCTTTACTCGAGAGTTTGATCCCGGCTCAGAATCAACGCTGGCGGCGCGCTTAACACATGCAAGTCGAACGAGAACAGGGCCTTCGGGCTCTGGGAAAGTGGCGGACGGGTGAGTAACACGTGGGTTACCTGCCCTTGAGTGGGGAATAACTCCGGGAAACTGGAGCTAATACCGCATACGACCCTTCGGGGTGAAAGGCTTCGGTCGCTCAAGGATGGGCCCGCGGTCGATTAGCTTGTTGGTAGGGTAACGGCCTACCAAGGCACCGATCGATAGCCGGCCTGAGAGGGCACACGGCCACACTGGCACTGAGACACGGGCCAGACTCCTACGGGAGGCAGCAGTGGGGAATCTTGGACAATGGGGGAAACCCTGATCCAGCGACGCCGCGTGACCGATGAAGGCCTTCGGGTCGTAAAGGTCTTTCGACGGGGACAATAGTGATGGTACCCGTATAAGAAGGAGCGGCTAACTACGTGCCAGCAGCCGCGGTAATACGTAGGCTCCAAGCGTTGTTCGGAATTACTGGGCGTAAAGCGAGTGTAGGCGGTCCGTCAAGTTGGTTGTGAAATCTCCTGGCTCAACTGGGAGGGTGCGACCAAAACTGACGGACTGGAGTCCGGGAGAGGAGAGTGGAATTCCTGGTGTAGCGGTGAAATGCGTAGATATCAGGAGGAACACCGGTGGTGAAGACGGCTCTCTGGACCGGTACTGACGCTGAGACTCGAAAGCGTGGGGAGCAAACAGGATTAGATACCCTGGTAGTCCACGCCCTAAACGATGCGTACTTGGTGTAGGCTCTTCACTGAGTCTGTGCCGGAGTTAACACGTTAAGTACGCCGCCTGGGGAGTACGGTCGCAAGGCTGAAACTCAAAGGAATTGACGGGGGCCCGCACAAGCGGTGGAGCATGTGGTTTAATTCGACGCAACGCGAAGAACCTTACCTAGGCTTGAACTGCAGTGGCCGTCCCTAGAAATAGGGATTTCCCTTCGGGGACTGCTGTAGAGGTGCTGCACGGCTGTCGTCAGCTCGTGTCGTGAGATGTTGGGTTAAGTCCCGCAACGAGCGCAACCCTCGTCCTGTGTTACCAAAAATTGGGACTCGCAGGAGACCGCCAGCGACAAGCTGGAGGAAGGTGGGGACGACGTCAAGTCATCGTGGCCTTTATGTCTAGGGCTACACACGTGCTACAATGGGCGACACAACGGGTTGCGAAGTCGCAAGGCGGAGCTAATCCTAAAAGCCGTCCTCAGTTCGGATTGCAGGCTGCAACTCGCCTGCATGAAGTTGGAATCGCTAGTAATGGCGTATCAGAATGACGCCGTGAATACGTTCCCGGGCCTTGTACACACCGCCCGTCACATCACGAAAGTGGATTGTACTAGAAGTCCGTGAGCTGACCTTCGGGAGGCAGCGGCCCACGGTATGATCCATGATTGGGGTGAAGTCGTAACAAGGTAGCCGTAGGAGAACCTGCGGCTGGATCACCTCCTTTCTAAAGAGAAAACTGAACCGGACGCCCATCGGTCTTCGGACTGTGTAAGCGGAAGATGGTTCCAGGTTGCACCCGATCTTCTCTTTCTCGGAAATTGCAAATGCCTTTTCTTGCCCGCTTTCGCGTAGCGATCGCGGGGCGCGTCCAACCAGCCTCTTTTTTTACGAGAGTCGTTTGCGCCACGGCGCTCGAACCATAGGTTCGAGCCCGGCGGTTCAAGCAGCTTTAGGGGCTGCCAGCTCAGCTGGGAGAGCGCCTGATTTGCACATTCAGGAGGTCGTCGGTTCGATCCCGATCAGCTCCACCAGTTCCAACCTGGGTTTCGGTCTGGGAACGGGCGTGTAGCTCAGTTGGTTAGGCGCATCCCTGATAAGGATGAGGTCGGAGGTTCAAATCCTCCCACGCCCACCACTAGCTCTGGTTTGAATCCAGGTCTGAGGCTTGAATAAAAGCTTCAGACCTGGGCTCAAGCTTAGACGGCAATGAGTCTCGAAGGGTCTTTGACAACTGAATATTGAAGGGCACTAATTGATAGAGATATCGTCGGGCGTCGTCGCCATTCTATGTTGATCAAGGTCTTTGCCGACCTCGGGTCAGCTCCGTCTGTGGTGACGACCCTAAGAGCGCTAGTAGAAAACATAGGTAAAATTGCCTGACGGGACGGGTTCTGCCGAGCCAGTTTCGTTCGGGTAAAATTTTATGGTCAAGCTACTAAGGGCGTACAGGGATGCCTTGGCGAGAGCAGGCGATGAAGGACGCGGCTACCTGCGATAAGCTTCGGTGAGCTGGAAGCAAGCTACGACCCGGAGATTTCCGAATGGGGAAACCCGGCGTGCGGAACACGTCACGTTCAACTGAATACATAGGCTGATCGAGCATACCCAGGGAAGTGAACCATCTCAGTACCTGGAGGAAAAACAAAAGTGATTCCGCTAGTAGTGGCGAGCGAACGCGGAAGAGCCCAAACCGAACGACCTTTCGGGGAAGTTCGGGGTTGTAGGACCACAACGTGGATCTGCGGACCTAGTCAAACGATCTGGAAAGTTCGACCAAAGAAGGTGACAGTCCTGTAGACGAAAACGAAGCAGACCTAGTGGGATCCTGAGTACCGCGAGGCACGTGAAACCTTGTGGGAATCTGCCGGGACCATCCGGTAAGGCTAAATACTTGCTCTCGACCGATAGTGAACTAGTACCGTGAGGGAAAGGTGAAAAGAACCCCTGCTAGGGGAGTGAAAAGTACCTGAAACCGTACGCCTACAAGCAGTGGGAGGCCTTCGGGCTGACCGCGTGCCTTTTGCTTAATGAGCTGGCTAGTTACTCTCAGCGGCAAGGTTAAGTGCAAACGAGCCGCAGCGAAAGCGAGTCTGAATAGGGCGCATCAGTCGTTGGGAGTAGACGCGAAACGGGATGATCTATCCTTGACCAGGGTGAAGGCTGTGTAACAGCAGCTGGAGGCCCGAACCATTGTAGGTTGAAAACTGCTTGGATGAGTTGAGGATAGGGGTGAAAGGCTAATCAAATTCCGTTATAGCTCGTTCTCTCCGAAATAGCTTTAGGGCTAGCCTCGTGTGATTCGCCGTGGTGGTAGGGCTCTGACAGGACTAGGGGGCTTTCCCGCTTACCGAATCCTTTTAAACGCCGAATGCCACGGACGCAAGCACGGGAGTCAGACTGCGGGAGCTAAGTTTCGTAGTCGAGAGGGGAACAACCCAGATCGCCGGCTAAGGTCCCCAAATTGACACTGAGTGGGTAAGGAAGTCGATCGGCTAGGACAGCCAGGAGGTTGGCTTAGAAGCAGCCATCCTTTAAAGAAAGCGTAATAGCTCACTGGTCGAGCCGCTCGGCGCCGAAAATGTATCGGGGCTAAGTGTCGTACCGAAGCCGCGGGTCCGCAAGGACGGTAGGAGAGCATTCTGACAGGAGCGAAGTCGAATCGAAAGGTTCGGTGGACCGGTCGGAAGAGACTCTGCCAGCATTAGTAGCGAGAAGCCATGTGAGAACCATGGCCGCCGAAAACCTAAGGTTTCCTGAGCAAGGTCAATCCGCTCAGGGTTAGTCAGGTCCTAAGGTGAGGCCGAAAGGCGTAGCCGATGGATACACGGTTAATATTCCGTGACCGCCTTTCTCTATACCGAGCGGGGACGCAGGAGTCTTTAGCGGCGGGGGTGATGGATATCCCCTTAGCTGTGCGGGCACACTGCCAGGAAAAGCCGTTAAGGTGGAGTTGGGCGCCTGTACCGTAAACGGACACACGTAGGTGAGATGAGTATTCTAAGGCGCTCGGGTGAATGGTTGTTCAGGAACTCGGCAAAATAGCTCCGTAACTTCGGGAAAAGGAGTGCCTCCCTCCGGGGGGGTCGCAGTGAAAGGGCCCAGGCGACTGTTTAACAAAAACACAGGTCTCTGCTAAGTCGAAAACGACGTATAGGGGCTGACGCCTGCCCGGTGCCGGAAGGTTAAGAGGAGAGGTCAGCTTCGGCAAAGCTTTGAATCGAAGCCCCGGTGAACGGCGGCCGTAACTATAACGGTCCTAAGGTAGCGAAATTCCTTGTCGGGTAAGTTCCGACCTGCACGAATGGCGTAACGATCTGGGCACTGTCTTAACAACCAGCCCGGCGAATTTGTGGTCCCGGTGAAGACGCCGGGTACCCGCCGCAAGACGGAAAGACCCCGTGCACCTTTACTACAGCTTTGCAGTGATTTATGGGGCAGTTTGCGCAGGATAGGTGGGAGGCTTTGAACTCGGGCTCTTGGGCTCGAGGGAGCCACCGGTGAGATACCACCCTGGCTGTTCTGTGAATCTAACCTGCCGCCGTGAATCCGGCGGAGGGACACTGCATGGCGGGTAGTTTGACTGGGGCGGTCGCCTCCTAAAGAGTAACGGAGGCGCACGAAGCTTGGCTCAGGCTGTTTGGAAATCAGCCGAAGAGCGCAAGGGTATAAGCCAGGCTGACTGTGAGACCTACAAGTCGAGCAGGTGCGAAAGCAGGTCCTAGTGATCCGGCGGTTCCGCATGGAAGGGCCGTCGCTCAACGGATAAAAGGTACGCCGGGGATAACAGGCTGATCTGGGCCAAGAGTTCACATCGACGCCCGGGTTTGGCACCTCGATGTCGGCTCATCGCATCCTGGGGGTGGAGAAGCTCCCAAGGGTTAGGCTGTTCGCCTATTAAAGCGGTACGTGAGCTGGGTTCAGAACGTCGCGAGACAGTTCGGTCCCTATCTGCGGTGGGCGGAGGAAATTTGAGGGAGGCTGCCTTTAGTACGAGAGGACCGAGGCGGATGAACCTCTTGTGATCCAGTTGTCTCGCCAGAGGCATAGCTGGGTAGCGAAGTTCAGTAGGGATAAGCGCTGAAAGCATATAAGCGCGAAGCTCGTCCCAAGATCAGATTTCCCTGAAGGGCACTCGAAGACGAATATGAGTTTGATAGGCCGGATGTGGAAGCGTAGTAATACGTGCAGCTAACCGGTACTAATCGCCCGTTTGGCTTTGACCATAAAATTTACCCAGGACGAAAACGTTCCGGGTGCGCTCTAACGACAGTACTCTGTCGATTAGCGTCCCTTCAATGTTCAGCTCCAAAGAGTTCCCGACTTTCGGGTGGCTCTAGCGGGGAGGCCACACCCGTTCCCATCCCGAACACGGCCGTTAAGCTCCCCAGCCCCGATGGTACTGCACTGGCAACGGTGTGGAGAGTAGGACGCCGCCCGATTTAATTCAAAAAGGAAAACCCGGCCTTCGCGCCGGGTTTTCTCGTTTCTGCTCCTCGCTAGGATCAGAAACTTCCGCCTTCCTTTCGGTGTCTACTGCCGGCGCGGGATGGAATCGCGACCCAATTGGATGGATTCGGCTGCCGCCTGCGCGGCCCTGTTTCTCAACATCTACTACCTCGAAGCTTGGCCTATTCCCTGGCCGCTTGCCGCCTCGCCGCTGAAACTGCTCCTGTTCTCCACCGTGGCTGGAGTCCCAGTGCCGCCAGGGGCTGCCTTCTCGGCGAAAACTTTTCTTCTTCCTTGGATTCGACCTCGGGCAGAGCGCTGTACGCCTATGCCGCGCTTGATTCCTTGCGGCTTTTGTGGCCTCGGCGTCGGCAACCACGATCTCGTCGTTTCTTATACGAATGTTTGAGGATGCGGCGGACATCATTGCCGCCCAGTGAGCCGGCGGCTGGGCCGTACCTGGGTCGCGTCCAGAGGGCTTCTCGTTGTCGCCCCATCCGCGCGGCTGTGGGCAGGCGTGTGTTTCGCTCTGCTGAGCGGTACTTGTTTGCGCTTTTGGCAACAGATCGGCGCTTCTTCCCATCTGAGGGCGGCCGGTCGCTTCACGATTTCGACTTCGCCGCAACCTTTGGCCCGCGAGTTTGGGCTCGTGGCTTGCCGACTGCGGAATGGATTGATTCGGCGTCTCCGTAGGCTGCGCGGCGACGATGGCCGCAACCTTGGGTCACAGCACCTTGATCTGGCGCTGGGGAGGGCCGGTACTGCTCCTTCGCTTTCGGACTCGTCGCCACCTCCGTGAGCGGCGCCTTCGCCTGAGGCCCAGCCCGGCGGCTCCATCTGGAGGCTCGGGGAGAGGGGATCTCGGTGATAGACTGATGGAACGTCGATGTTAGGGCGGGTCGAGGCTGAAAATCTGGTCAAGGAGTTATACGTTCCAGCGCCGCGAAGGGCTCTGGGGTGCGGTCCGCGACCTATTCCACCGTGAGCACGTACTCTCCGCGCGGTCGACAACGTCTCGTTCACCATCGAGCCAGGCGAGATGGTCGGCTACATCGGCCTCGAACGATGCTTCGGCAAGTCGACGTCGGTGAAGATGCTCACGGGCGCTAAGTTCCCACCTCGGGCCGCATTGTTGCCAACGGCTGCGTTCCCTACCAACAGCGCATGGACTACACCCGAACCATCGGCGCGGTCTTCGGCCAGCGCACGCAGCTGTGGTGGGACATCGCCGTTGTCGAATCTTTCCGCCTTTTGCAGCGCATCTACGAAGTCCCCGAGTCGGACTACAAGGCGCGGATGGCGCGCTTTGACGAAATTTGGAGCTCGGCCGCTTTCTGCACCAGCCCGTGCGCAAGCTCAGCCTAGCGAACGCATGCGCTGCGACATGGCCGCCCTGCTGCACAATCCGCCGCTCGTCTTTCTCGACGAGCCCACGATCGGCCTCGATCTACTCAAGGAAAGCATCCGCCGCTTTTTGGGCGAGATCAATCGTGAGCTTGGCACGACGATGTTGACCACGCACGACTTGGCCGACATCGAGGCCTTGTGCAAGCGCTTGATGATCATTGACCACGGCCGCGTGCTCTTCGACGGTCCTTTGCATGAGCTCAAACGCATGTTGTGGCGGCAAACCCAAATTCGTTTTGAACTCAAGCAGCCTGTACGTCCCACCGACCATCCAGCTCGAGAATGTCTCGTTCGAGGTCGCCGACGAGCATACCGTGGTCGCCTCGTTCGATCGCGAGGAGCACTGCGAGGTCATCCGCGTATCGTCTCAGCTCGACGTGCGCGATATCGTCATTGAAGAGGAGTCGATCGAAGACATCGTTCGCCGCATCTATACCGGGGGCGCTTCTTCGGAGCTGGCTCGGCCGCGCGCCGGCGTGGAGCGGCGGATGACAGCGGCCGTACTGAGACCGCTGCGCCACTACCTCGAGTTTGCGCGCATCGGCTTCGTCAACATTCTGGCGTTCCGGCTGCGCTATTACACCGGGATCGTCACCTACCTGATCAACGTCACGGTCTACTACTTTATTGGAAGGCGCTTACGCCGTCCGATCCGCACTTCGCCGAAGGTTTCGACTTTGCGGAGATGACGACGTACGTAGCGGTCGGTTGGGTCATCCGCTCGGTCTACTTCAACAACATCGACAGCGAGATCGCCGCCGACGTACAGAGCGGTGATGTGGTCATGTCGATGCTCAAGCCAGCCGGCGTGCAGGTGCGTTACCTGGGCCAGGCGGTGGGTGAGGCTGCGTTTCGGCTGATTCTGTTGGACGATGCCTGCGGCGCGTTTCTCGTCAGTTTGATCTTTCCGGTTCGCGGCCGGCTAGCCTTGGGCATCTGGCGGCGTTCTTCGTCGCCCTGGCCGGCGGCTATCATGGTGACTGGGGCGCTCAACTTCATCGTTGTGCGCTAGCTTTGCGTTTGAAGGCAATCCTGGGCTTGCTGGCCAATTTACGTCCAAGAGCTGCTCTCTCAGGGCTACTCGTGCCGTTGACGATGTTTCCGCCGGCGCTAGCCAAGGTGATGGTGTGGCTGCCGTTTCAGCACATCGCCTACACGCCATTGCGTATTTATCTGGGCAAGCTGAACGGCTGAGCTTGGCGAGGCCTTGATCATCCAGTGGGTTTGGGTGGCGGCGCGTTCCTGTTCGGCTGCTTCGGTTTGGGACCGCATGGCGCGCAAGGTGACCGTACACGGCGGGTAGCGGCGCCGGAAGAGGAGCGCCGGCTGGAAAGCCGCTGGCTGCTTCCGGCCCTCCAGCCGCCGCCGGAACAAAACGAAAACCCCGCCGTTGCCAGCGGGGTTTCATACGAAAAGAACTGTACCGGGCCTAGGCCCCGCCGCCAGCTTGCACAGGCGTCCCGCCGTCGGACAGGTTCGTGCCGTCCTTGCCCATCTGCTCGATCTCGGAGAAGTACACCTTGCGTTCCTCGTCCATCGCGAGGTTGGCCAACATCACAGCCACCGAGTCCTGCAGTCCGACGTTGATGTCCGACCGCGGCTTGCCGCCGTCGCGGACGTCCGTCAGGAAGCCTGAGCTCGAATGCACTCTGGGTCCTTCTCTTCCTTGGGCATCATGATGCCCTTGTTGTACATCCAGCGCTTGGCGAACTCGACTTCTTCTCGATGAAGCCCACATCGCCATTGAGGTCGCGCATCCCGGGATGATCGGCAGACCATCGCCCTGTTCGAGCGTGTCCGTTCCAACCGTCGCACCGGCCTTCCAGGCCTCGCCGCTCGCGGCCGCCTTCTGCTCGCCCATGTGCTCCTTCATCGGGTCGCGGTAGCATGCCGTCGCCGAACGGGATCAAGGTCGTCTCAATCGCACCGTCGGTGCCTAGGACCGTTTTGCGGCAGCCGTCGCCGGGAACGCGGCGACCGGCAATGTGGCGACTGTCGTCACCGAGCTGTACTGCAGCTTCTGTCCGCCGGGATACTCGAACACCAGCTGGATGTCGTAGATGTCGCGACCGTCCTTCCAATAGCCGATGCCGCCGACGCCCATCACACTCACCGGGTGCGAGCCGAAAAACCAATCCGCCACGTCCACCTGGTGCGACATCAGCTCGGCGCAGAGGCCGCCTGAGTACTTGCGGTAGAGGCGCCAGTTGATCTGATCCTCCATCTCCGGGCTAGCCTTGCGCCGCCAGCTGGTGTTACGGTGCCACTGCGCCTGGATGTGTGTCGGCTGTCCGATCGCACCGTCGTCGATCAGCTGCTTCGCCGCTTGATAGAACTGGCTGTAACGGCGTTGCAGGCCCACCTGGATCACCAGGTTCGGGTTAGCCTCATGCAGGGCGCGCAACCCATGCACCTCTTCGGGTTTGAAGACCAGCGACTTTTCGCAGAAAACGTGCTTGCCGGCTTCGAGCGCCGCCTTCGTAACTGGATAGTGCACGTACAGCGGGACGGGTGATGAAGACCGCTTCGACATCCGGGTTTTCGAGCAGCTTACGGTAGTCGGTGTAGGCCGTCGGTTTCCCGCCGAATAACTCCACAGCCTGCTGCAGGTTCGGTTCATAGATGTCGCAGATCGCGACGCATTCGCCGATCGGAATGTGCTGCGCGTGACGCTCGAGCAGAGGCGGTAGCCGCGGCTGCCGGGTCCGATCCAGCCGTACTTGATCTGGTCCGGCGCCCTTCGCGCGCCGAACGAACGGGCCGTGGTTGAGACGGCGGCCGTAGCCGCTGTCGCCGCCCCAGCGGCCTTGACAAAATCGCGCCGATTGACGGTCGATTCCTTCTTTTTCGGGAGTGCCTGAACGGGAGCGTCGGTCGCCATACTTATAGGTGGAAGAATCCAATTAGCGGCCTCTAGTCGACAGGGTGCGAAAAAATCAATCGCTTAGGGCTGTCCGAACGAGCGAGAAATGGTCTTCCTAGGCCCGCCCCTGCCGCACTAACGCCGAGGAAGCACAACGATGACTCCGCGCCCAGCGACGCTCGTGCGCTCACCGAATGCGGTTAGACGAGACACCCTCGACGCGGACGAAAGGCGATGCCAAGGCGCCTTCAGAACTTGAAAAGGGAAGGGATGGTGCGCAAGAGAGGACTTGAACCCACGGGAGTTAAATCCCACTAGGACCTGAACCTAGCGCGTCTGCCAATTCCGCCACTTGCGCACAGTAAGTGGAACGAACGAAAGCGCGGCAAACCCGCCGCGCTCATCCTATTGAACCTTACTGCAATCATTTCGTCAAGCGCCCGCGTCGCGAACTGGCGCATCCGCCCACGCCAAGCCAAAATAAGTTGCGTCGATGGCATGAGTCACGGTTTGTTTGGCGGCGCACTTATATGCCGGCTGCCACCGGACCGCCGCAACATGTCGAGATCATTCCCTTGACACTTGGACCCGAATCCGCCCAGATCTGGCGCTCGCTCCTCGACCACGCGCGCGGCGTCTTTGACGAGCTTCGACTCCGCCTGCGCAAGCCGGACCTCCTGGTGTCAGCCATCATCTTGCCCACTGTGCTCGAGTCCTTCTGGCTACATCGGGTCCAATACAGGCCGCAGCCGCGCATTCTCCTTCGCCGGCGCGGATCGCAACTACATCGTCATGGCTTGGGCGGCGCCGGGCAGTCCGCAACGCGCCGCTGGACACGAGTACGCGCACTTGGTAGATCCCCTGCACGACGCACCGGCTTGGTTTCGCGAAGGTTTCGCGGAATACCTTTCTTACCTCGAACCCGGCCCTGACGGGCGGACTCGTCGGACGCGCCCTCGCGCCATCTCACGCGGCTACGCAATCCTGCGTGGCTTTCTGGAAGCAATTGCGCAATGCCTGTCGCGACTCCCGAGTTTTGGCGCCCCAACTTTCTATGCGCAGTCTTGGTTGGCGATCTGCTGGCTCGCCCTCAGGGCAAGGCTCCTGCGGACATACGTCCCTTTGATCTCGATCATGCGATCGAGGTCAAGGGCGAGGCTGCCGTCGAAGCGGCCTTGCACGCAGCCTTCGAGGCGATGACTCCCGCGACGCCCAGCGACTCAATCGCCTCGCCGGCAGCGATTGTGGTTGATGCCGGCGGCTCCTCGGACTGGGACGTTCGATTCGCCTTGGCGGAGGTCGACCGAGAGCTTGGCCGCAACGAACGCGCCGAGCAAGCTCTGTTTGCGCTCGGGCGGGAGAGGCCAGGAGACGCCCGCGTCCTGGCTGCCCTCGGCGCGCTTGCGATGGATCGCGGACGCTACGACGAGGCTGAGCAGTTCCTACTGCAGGCCGCCGGGTCGACCGCTGCGAGTGCGCGGACACGTTACCGCTTGGCGTTGATGTTGCTGCGTCCCTCTGAGCCAGCTGCCGGGCGAGTCTCCGAAGCCGTCAGCCAAGCCCGCATGGCGCTCGACGCTGCGCCAGCCTCGCCGGACTATCGCTTGGCGCTCGCTCAGGCGCTGATGGTTGCAGAACAGTGGGACGCCTCCGCGTCGCAACTACGCATACTGGCCGCCTTACCGGAATGGCGCCTCCGCGCCACGGATGAGATGGACGAGCTCATTCGCCGCCGCCAGCAGGCCCTTAGCGCGGAACAGCAGCCAACGCTGCCTCCTGCTGTCGCCCAGACCCTTCCCGTCACTCCGCTCGAGATCGCCAAAGTACCCGCTCCCCCCAAGCCGCCGCCCCCCGCGCCCATGCGTTGGCCACCGTCCGGCGCCGCCATTATGGCCGGCCGTATCGATGTGGTTGACTGCAGCGGCCCGCAGAAGATCATCGTCATGCGACACCCGATCCTCGATGTTCGCTTTCGCGAACCCAAAGGGCGTCCGGCAAAGCTTTTTGCCAGCCCGCTCAAGGAATGGAAGGAAATCCCTTGTGGCGCCAAAGGTTGGACTGTAAACGTCGCTTATCGCCCGCGCCGTGCCGGCGACGGTGCGCTAGGCGATGTATTGGCAATCCTCTTCTAGGGAATTCCCCCGGTTCGCTCAGGTAAATCTCCTCAGAAAAACCAAAAAAGATCAAAAACCGTAGACGACTTCGGTGACGCACGTAATGCTAAGGCATATGTCCACGGCAACCGAGACATAAGGCCCTGGGCGCAAGAAAGGAACGAGTCAATCAGATCACAGAACTGAAAAATTCCCGTGAGAGACGGGTCGCGAAGGCCGCGGATATGGAAGTGTCAGCCTTCGCGAGAGGAGAAGGCTATGATGCCCTCACAGGACGAACGGGCTCGGGAGATCGAAAGCCTCGGACGGTTTGCAAGAGCGCGCCGCCGCATCATTGAGAGAATCGAATCCGGCGTGACGTCCCACGCAGATGCCCTCGATGATCTGCGCAGCGATTTACGCGAAGCCCAACGGCTTATCCGCGTGCTCGAGTGGGCGTCCATCCGGCCAAAAGCGCCCGCAGGCTAATTTCACGTCCGCTAGCGGCTTCACCCGTGTAACAAAACGCACAAATCCTAGGTGCGGATACGACCATTGGCAGATTGAAACAGGTACCACAGTACTGTATGTTGGTACCAAAGTACTGGAACAGTACTTCTGAAGCTTAGATCCCTGATCCTACTGGACCAATGAGTCGTTTTATTGCAGGAGGGGGAGGATTCGCCACGAACTGCCCGTCATTTGGCGGGCGCAACGAAGTCGTACGGGCACTCAGACCGTCGGCTTTCAGCGAAGGAGATTCGTTCATGGCTTCTCACAATTACGCGATGACCCCCCAGAATCGTCCGGCCCGGAGCACCGTAGCTCGCCTGCGGATGGGGCCGAACGAACTTTCCGTCCGATCCGCGCTGGCTGAGCCTCAAGAGCGAGCTTGCTCAGGTGGAGAGGATGATCCGTTTGCTCGAGTGGGCTTCGGTCCGACCGAAGGCCGCTCATACTGCTTAAGGAATCCGCTTCCTTCCTGGAAGCGGATTCCCGCCTTCCTTCCGTTTGTCGGCTTGTCGGGCGGTTCGGTATGCTTGCGATGATATGCGCCAAGTCGTACTGAACCAGCCCGGCGAGTTTTACGACGAGTCGGCCCCTTCACCCTCCCCGGGCCCCGACGAAGCGCTCGTGCGCGTCCGTAGCATCGGTGTTTGCGGCACGGATCTACACGCCTTCGCAGGGCGTCAACCGTTTTTCACCTATCCACGAGTGCTCGGCCACGAGCTTGGCGTCGAAGTGCTTTCCATACCGGAAAATCCAGCAGGAATCGCGGCCGGCGACCGCTGCTCGGTCGAACCCTACATCAACAATCCGGCCAGCCATGCGAGCCAGTTGGGCAAGACCAACTGCTGCGAAGAGCTGCAAGTGATGGGTGTGCACGTCGACGGCGGCATGCGCGGCCTATTCACCGTGCCCGTTCGCCTCTTGCACCCCTCGAAAAAGCTCTCCTATGAACAGCTTGCGTTGGTGGAAACCCTCGGCATCGGTTTTCACGCCGTTGAGCGCAGCGAGCTGGGCTCGGGCGCGAACACGCTGGTCATCGGCGCCGGCCCTATCGGTCTTGCCGTCGTGGAGTTTGCCAACGCCCTGGGCGCGAACGTAACCGTTCTCGACATCAGCCCCGAGCGGCGCAAATTCATCGAGCAACGAGGAGTCGAAGCCGTCAACGAAATCGGCGACCGGCGCTTCGACTGCGTGTTTGACGCCACCGGAGCCAAAGCTTCCATGGAAGCCTCGTTCGACTACTGCGCCCACGGTGCGACGCTCGTCTTCGTCGGTCTGATCCAGGACACCATCTCGTTCCACGACCCGAGCTTCCACCGCAAAGAGCTGACGCTGAAATCCAGCCGAAACTCCGCACATGCTTTCCCCAAGATCATTCGCATGATCGAAGAAGGCAAGATCGACACCGCCCCGTGGGTCAACCACCGCATGAAGCTTTCCGAGGTCGCGGACGACTTCAAGGGACTGCGCCAGATTCCCGGCTTGGTCAAAGCCGTGATCGAAGTCGGCGACGAGGATCTCTAAGCCATGCTCACACTCGCCCTGCTCCACACCTCCCCCGTGATCGTGCCTCCGCTCGCGAAGTTGGCCGCTGAAATCCTCCCCGAAGTCGCGGTCGTCAACTTGGTCGACGAGACGCTGCTCAAGAACACCATCGCAGCCGGCCGTCTGGAAAAAAGCACGATTCGGCGCCTCGCTTCGATGGCCCAGGGAGCGGCGGAAGCCGGCGCCGACGTCGTCATGGTGACCTGTTCGTCTGTCGGCCGCGCGGCTGAGCTCGCCGCCGAACTGGTCGACAAGCCGGTCCTGCGCATTGACGAAGCCATGGCGGACGAGGCTGTCACGCTGGGCGAGCGCATCGGCGTCGTCGCGACCCTGCCCACCACCCTCGAACCGACCGCGGCTCTCATCCGCGCCCGTGCAGCCAAACGCGGGCTGGAACGCACTATCGTTGAAAAGCTCTGTGTCGGGGCCTTCGAGGCCGTCGCCTGCGGCAACGGCGAGGAACATGATCGCCTGGTTTCGGAAGGCCTGCGCGACCTCGCCCGTGAAGTCGACGTGATTGTTCTGGCGCAAGCCTCGATGGCGCGCGTCGTCGACGCTCTGCCCGAGGCCGATCGCACCAAGCCGATCCTTTCGAGCCCCGCACTCGGCCTCCGCCGCGCGCAAGGCGCTCGGGCTAGACTGAGCGCACATGAAGAAAAAGCTGCACAGCTACCCCGGCGAAAATCTGACCGTTACATTTGATTCCGCACGCTGCATCCACAGTGGGCGCTGCCTGCAAGGCGCGCCATCCGTATTCGACGTCAACGCCAAGCCCTGGGTCCAACCCGACAACGCTTCGGCCGATCAGGTCATTTCCACCGTCCAGCAGTGCCCCAGTGGCGCGCTCTCTGTCGACGTTGAAACCCCCGCCGGGGCCGAAAATACCCTCGAGCTCCGTCCGAACGGGCCGATCTACGCCCGCGGACGTCTCACCCTGCGAAAGCTCGACGGCGAAGTTCTGATCGAGGACGATCGCATGGCGCTCTGCCGCTGCGGAGCCTCGCAGAACAAGCCCCTTTGCGACAATTCCCACCGCGAATCCGGTTTTCGTGCGCCCGCCGCACTCGGACGCCTCTCGTCGGATGGCGGCGAAGGTCCGGCCGGCCCTCTAGCCATCTCCGCCGCCCCCTACGGTCCGCTTTTGCTCGACGGACCGGTCAAAATTCGGGGCGGAAAGGACACCGCTCAAGTCCGCAAAGCGGCCCTCTGCCGCTGCGGTTTCTCCGCCAACAAGCCCTATTGCGATGGCAGCCACGCCACCGGCGCCTTCCGCGCCGAATAAACTTGACTGAAACTCACCGCCCGGTGGTTGCGTTCTCTTCTTTAGAGGGGTTTGTTTCCCGCTAGGAGGGAACTTGTCATGTCACGCTCGAGCTTTTTCCGCGCCGCCTCGTTGTCGGCCATCCTGCTCGCCTCAGCCGCGCTTGCAGTCGGCCGTCAGCCGGCGCACGAAACTGCGGATTTGACGGGAAAATTCGCGCTGCCTGGCGGTGGCTATTTGGTCATCTCGACCGATGACGTTGGCCGCGTCGAAGGCTTCTACGAGCGCAACGGCCGCTTCGGCCGTGTCTCCGGCGTTGCTGAAGCGGATGCCGCCTCCGCCACCTGGACACAAGAGCAGGGCTCGACGGCCTGCCAAGCTTCGGTGGACGGCTCACGCTACTGGGGCAAGCTGACAATGACGCGCCAAGCCGACGGCGCCGTCTCGATCGCCTGGGGCGAATGTGACGCCCCGACGTCCGAGCATTAGGGCGCGACGGGCAGAACCAGCGCCAACAGTTGAATCAACATCACCGTAAACGCGATCGCCGCCGCCGGGGGATCGATGTGTGTATCGCCGTGATTGAGGAACACGCGCGCGAAAAACTCTCCCGCGAACGCTCCGATCAGCCCAAACACGACGCCTCCGGCCAAGCTCCCCGTGGCCAGCGCGCCCACCGCTGCGGGCAGTGCGATGGTGCGTGACCGGTGTTTGCCCGCCCATTTGAGCGAAGATCAGCGACGCCGCCGCAATTCCAAACCCGCCACGCCGCCGGCGGGCGCACCCAGCATCAGTGCTACACAGCTCGACGGCAGCCCTGCGCCAAGGCCAATCATCACGAGCTGCTGCGCGGGCTTTTCCTGCCAGCGCACTCAGCAGGCCGCGTCGTCGGGCCGCAACCACTTGCCGTTTGGGCCCGGCGTGCCAAACAAGCCTGTCTCCCCCGAACGCAAGCCGAGCCACGATCGCCGAGACCACCACCGTCAGCCCGATCGCATCCGTCCACGGCCCGAGCCCGACTGCCTGGAAGCCGCGCTCGATCAGGTAACCCATCGCCCCGAACAGGCCGCCCACGGCAAGCACGTCCGCGCGCCCTAGCCCCATCAGCGGTGGCGTGATGTCGCGTACTCGACCCAACCCTTGCTGTGCGCGTAGGAGAGCTGACGCCGCCTCCGAACGCGACGTGCGGTCCCAGGAATGGTCCAAATGCGATTTGCTCGAGGATGGCCGTCCGCCGCCCCCGACCGCAGCCGCGACGCCTGCGAGGACGGCGAACCTGGTCAGGATGAACGCCGGCAGCGTTCCAATCGCTGCGCCGAACACGCCTCCGCCGAAAGCAGCCGCAAGCGCGGCCCAACTCAAGTCGAACTCCATCGGTCGAATCCCTTTATGAGCCCAGCGGCAGGAAGTACTGCGTGCCGCGCACCGGCTGGCTCAGTTCCCGCAACAGCTCTTCGAGGTCCGACTTATTGTGCACGAAATCGACCTTGGTCGTATCGACCACCAGCACGTCCGACGACTTGTAGTGCGCGAAAAAGTGCTCGTAGGCGCGCACCGTCTCGTGCAGATAGGCGTTGGAGATCTTCGCCTCCGCCGGCAGCCCTTTGCGCGAGATCCGTTCCCGCAGCACTTCGGGCGTCGCTTTCAGGTAGATCACCAAGTCGGGCGAAACGAGGCTCTCTTGAAGTGGTTGTAGTAGATCGTAAACCGAGACCTCTTCATCAGTCAGGTTCAAGTAGGCGAACAGCTTGTCCTTTTCAAACAGATAGTCGGCCACCACAGGCGTCTGCGAATGCTCGATGCCGGCTTCGCTCAACTGCTGGTAGCGTTCCATCAGGAACCACATCTGCGTGCGGAACCCGGCGCCGGGACCGCCCTTGTAGAACTCTTCGAGGAAGGGATTCTCTTCGGTATCGAGCAGCGTCCGCGCGTGGATGCGCTCCGCCAACGCCCGCGCCAAGCTCGACTTGCCGACCCGCAGCGGCCCCTCGATCGCGACGTATCGCGCCGCGCTCATGCCTCACCTCGGCGACGGAAGGACGATTGGGCGTCCGCTTCCGAGCCATGGACGGAAGGCCATGGTCCAAACAACCGCGTTGCTATCCAGGCGAATTGCATCAATAACTCAAACTAAATCCGACCGCCGCCCCGGGGCGGTTCCAGCTTGAAGTACTCGAACGCCAGCAGCGTGCTCCATGCGGCCGCGCGGCGTTCGTCCAGAAACCCAAGCTGCATCAGGTACGGCTCGTAGACCTCTTCAATCGTGGAAGCGTTCGCCCACCGACGCGGCGATAGTATTCAGCCCGACCGACCGCCGCCATACTTGGCCAAGATCGTGCTCATCACCTTGCGGTCGATCTCGTCCAGCCCGTGCGGCCGACTTCGTGCAGGTCGAGCGCGTCTCGCGCGATGTCGCGGGTGATCCGTCCGTCCGAGCGCACTTGGGAATAGTCTCGCACGCGGCGCAACAAGCGGCTGGCAATGCGCGGCGTTCCGCGGCTGCGGCGGGCGATCTCAGCCGCGCCTTCGTCCTCGATCGGGACGCCTAGCAACCTGGCCGAGCGGCGCACGATGCCGCAACTCCTCCGGCTCGTAAGGGTTCAGCCGCAGCGTCAGTCCGAAACGCCCCGCAATGGCGCGCTGATCAACCCGGCCCGCGTGGTCGCCCCAACCGCGGTAAAGCCGGGGATCTGATCGAGCGTGTCCGCGCACCGGGCCGGCGATCATCACATCCACGCGGTAGTCCTCGAGCGCCGTGTAAAGCACTTCCTCCACGTCCCGGCAGCAGCCGGTGGATCTCGTCGATGAAGAAGACCTGACGCGGCTCGATGGCCGTCAAAGCGCCGGTCAAATCGAGCTTTTTCTGGAGAACGGGTCCGGACGTGTAGTCGATCTTGACGTCGAGCTCGCGTGCGATGATTGCCGCCAAGGTCGTTTTGCCCAATCCGGGCGGGCCGTAGAGCAAGACGTGGTCGAGCGGGTCGCCTGTCATGATGCCTGCACGGCGATCGCCAGCACTTCCTTGAGCTTGGTCTGTCCGATGAAGCCGTCGAGATCTGCCGGCCGCAGGGTGAGATCGTATTGGCGATCTTCGTCGAGCGGCCCCGGCGAGACGATGCGTTCTTCCGACATTCGAGACTAGCGCGTTAGCTTCGGACCAGATCGAGCGCCTTGCGGAACAACGCGTCAAACTCCGGCGGCGCTCCGGCCATCCGGCCTTGTCCACCGCCTTGTCCGCCGCATCGCGCGAACACCCCAAATTGACGAGGCGGAGACCACTTTGCCCCGACCGCCGCGCCCGAGGCGTCGATGGCGCTTCGCCGCCCCTCGATCCCTCCGAGCTTCTCGCGTAATTCTAGGATAATCCTTTCGCCTGTTTTTCGCCCAACTCCGGGGATCTTCGTCAGCCGCACCGCGTCGCCGGACTGGATGGTTTCGAGCAACTCTTGCGACTTCATGCCCGACAGCACGGTCATGCCAGCCGCGGACCAACGCCCGAAACCGTAATCAACTTCTCGAACAGCTTGCGGTCGCCCGAATTGAGGAACCCGAACAGCGCCAGCGTGTCTTCCCGCACATGCGTGTAGGTGTGCAGCACAACGTCGCCGCCCAACGCTGGCAACGACGAGTACGTCGTCACCGGGATGGAGACGGCATAGCCGACTCCGTTGACGTCGACCACGGCCAAGTTGGGTTCCTTTCCGGCAAGTTTGCCGCGCAAGTGGGAAATCATGCTCTTGAATCGAAGGGAGCGCCGAGAGCCGGATTATCCGCGAGGCGCGGAAGCGGAGTCAATGCACGTCACCCCCTGCTGCGGATCTCCGCCAGGGCGCTGCGATCACGTCCTCCGGCTCCATCCGGAGCGTAGTCGGCCGTCACGTGCCGGCGGCGTACGATCCCTTCTCGGTCGATCACAAAAGTACCCGGGACCGGCAGGTTCCACGACCCGTCGGCGTTGCGGTCGGAGATGTCGAGATCGAACTCGCCCAGGTAGATGCTGCGCACTCGGCTGGAACGGAACTGCAGACGGTAGCGGCGAACGACCTCCTGCCGGGCGTCGCGCAGCAGCAAAAACCATCCGGCAAAGCCGTCGGCGCAAACTGCCCGAGTCTGGATGCACCCCGACGAGCACCCTGCTCTTCCGCTCGAATCTGCGGCATCACCGCATCAGCGCCGCCACTTGCAGATTGCAGATCGGGCACCAAGCCCCACGGAAGAACGTCACCACCGCTGGGCCATGCGCAAGTTGTTGGGAAATGCCGGACTGGACGGCCCGACTCATCCGGTAGCTCGAAATCGGGGGCCGGCTCCCCTACGTCGATTCCAGGCGCGATCCGGTCGCGGTCGAGCGTCCTGATCATGCGGCTGATCTTCTCCGCCACCGGCTGCGGCGTGTTGAAGCCGGCCAGAAGCTGTTGAATCTCGTAATTGAGGCTCACAACAATCCCAACGGTACTCGCAGGGTTATCCTCAGTCTAGTGAGCGCCGGCTTGTCTCGGTCATGCAGTATCGTTCGGATTGCTTGCCGCCGCTTCCACCCGGGCTGCGAGCCCGAGCTGCCTTCGCCGCTCCACGCCGATCAAGCTCGACCTAGTCCGCCCTACTGCGCTTCGACGTTTGCTACCCGCCGTACTCGTCCAGCACGACGCCCGCGAGCGCACCGCCCAGCAGCAGCGGAGAACCCAGTGCGGAGCTGTCCACAGGCTCGAGCAGCCGAATCTCGTCGCCGAGTATCTCTGCCCTCACGCGAACGACCTCCCACCAGCGGCCCTGTGCTGGCGGCTGCCGGATGAGCCGCAGCAGCGTCAGCTCTTGCACCGGCGTTTGCACGACCGTAGGTACCGCGACGGCCCAGGGTTGCATCATGCGGCCTTCAGGGGAGCGAATTTCGATGGAGGCAAGAGACTCTGGTCCCCCGGCGCGACACACCCTCACCTTGCGCATACGACCCTTGCCGTCGCGCACCGCCGCCTTCTCTGTGGCACAGGGAGCGGTCTGCAAGCTCAGCTCGCCGCGCGAAAGCCGAAACGAGCGGGCGTCACCTGCGATCCAGACCTCAACCTCCCGCCCAGGCGCGACCTCGAGTTCGCCGCGGTCGATCGCCAGCGCGCCAAGCCAGGGTCATAACGCCATGCTGGCTCGAGGCGCCCCGCGCGGCGTCACGATGCGTTGCGGCGTTCGCAAGACGCCCGTGACGAACGTCTCGACTGTCTTGGGCGGACCGTCTGTGGGACCCACTCGGTAGCTCGAGCGCACCACGGCCATTCGTCCCTCGACCGCGTTCCAGATTCCCGTTCGCCAGGCGTCGTGCGCCCGGCGCAACTCCACTCCGCGCGCGCCACGGGCTCGGCTAACGCAAAGAGCGCCTTGGCCGAGAGGTCTTTCCAGCGCCTTACCGGAATCTCGAGTTCGCGCGCCGTATCCACCCCACGCCAAATCACCGCTCGCCGCGACCAGAACGCGATGCGCTCGATCCAGTCGAGCTCGACCTCGGCGCGCGTCCGCCCGGTGAATCGTACCTTCGAGTCCTCGACGAGTTGGCGCAGAGGATCGAGCGTTTGCAGGTCGCGGTAGTAGAAGACGGCGCGAAACGGGCCAAGCCGGACCCGCTCGCCAGCCCGCAGTTCGATCGGTGCGAGCAGCGGCCGGATGTAGGCCGGCATGCCATTGGCTTCGAGCGCGTGGAAGCTCAGGGAACGTGAATGCTCGCTGAGCGGTCCGCCGTCGCTTCCACGAAACGTCGACCGCCAGCGATTCCCCGCTGACCTCCGCCAGCTCGACCTCGTCGAGCGCGAACTGCAATCCCGGCTCGGCGTCCTGCGCCTCACCTGAATCTGCGCAAAACGTCAGCAACAGCGCGGCTGCTTCAGACGCTTCGGGTCAAAGCCTTCGCATTCTACCGCCGCCTACCCGCTTGACGCCGGGTGTATCGTGGAATTGGGAAACGAGACGGCTCGAACCGGTCGCGGACTTTCGGCGGCGCCCGCAAATGCCCGCATATGTCGCGAAATGTCGCGGTTCGCTAAGGAATCACTAACCCGTCTTGGCTGTCGTTCGGCGCGATCAACGTGTTCATGCTGGCTTCCTTCCTTGAAGGAAAGTCCGCCGGAAACTGAATCGTCACCTTGCCTGTAGCCGCCCATTCGACCGCTCGCGCCAGCACCGTCTGGAAGCCAATACAGCGCAGATTGCGATTCGAAGAGATGCGCCCGGTCGAGGTGTGGCCGAGCATCGTCGTGTAGACACGGCCTTGGGCCGTAAGGGACCACCCATCCATCGGCTCGTTCTCGTTGGTGTCCTTCGACCAGGCATATTGAGCACGGTCAGGTTCTTGGCCGGTCCATGCTGGCCATGGGTCAACTGCTCGAAAGGATGCAGCCAAGTCTTTGGAATGCCGCGGTAGATGGGGTGGTCGGCGGCCAGCGTCGTCACCACGAAATCGTAGCTCGGCCCGTGTCCCGGTTTGCGCCCCTCGCCTGCGGGGATGCGCTTGATCTTGCCGGATTTCTCGACGATCAAGCTCTCTCCGAAAGAGGGATCGCGCCAACCCAGCCCGATCATCTCGCTGTAGGCCGGCCACTCGAGGAATGCGTTGTTCGCCGCGTGGATGTTGACCAGTCCGCCGCCCGCGCGCACATAGTCCTCGAGGGCTTTCCTCGACCTCGCGAGGCCAGCGAAGTCCATCGGCCAGGTGGCCGCCGTTGAACCCTGTTGATCACCACGTCGTAATCGGCGAAACGAGGTCGCCACTCCGCCCAAGCGTCCGCCGAGAGGGCCGACGGCGCCGGTTTGTCGAGACGTCGACCACGAAGTCTCCGTTGGCATGCAGAATCGCCTGCACGGCCTCTGGGTCAGCGCGCGCCAATCGTGATTGTTCGCCCGTCCACGATCAAAACGTGGATCGGTTCCGCGGCTGAAACAGGAACGAGAGCGGCTGTGAGAAGCAGCAGGAAAATTTCCACAGCCCGCCTCTGGAATTCCGAGTAAGTGCTGTTCATGGAGTGACTTCCGTTGTTGTGGAAAACCTGTGGATCCGGTTGTGGATTTAAGACTCTTCGGTTACAGCCGCTTCGACGGCTTCGATCTGCACGCGCGAGATGCGGTTACGCTCCATCTGTACGACGGTGAAAGTTCGACCTTCATATTCGATGGATTCGCCAACCTCGGGAATGTGCCCGAAGCGGCTCAGCAGAAAGCCCGCGAGCGTTTCGAACCCCGCATCGTAGGGCAGCTCAATCTCGTAGCGCACTTCCAGGTCGCGGACATTCGTGATGCCATCGAGCTCGATCGGCCCCGAGGGCGGCTCGAGAATGGTCATCTTCTCGTGCTCTTCCTGGATCTCGCCGACGATCTGCTCGAGAAGGTCTTCCATCGTGACCAGTCCCGAGACCGTGCCGAACTCGTCGACGACGACTGCCAACTGGCGCCGACGTTCCTGGAAGTCTTCGAGCATCGCGTAAAGCTCTTTGGTCTCAGGGACGAACTCGACGTCACGCACGAAACGCTGCAGCACGAATTTCGGGGCCGGCCGATCAAGCAGCTGCCAGCGCCGCATCTGCTGTACGAACGCCCAGATCTCCTTGGCAAACACGACGCCGACGACGTTCTCTTTCGAGCCATCGTAGATGGGAATGCGTGTGTGGCGCCGCCGCGCGATGCAGTCGACCACTTGATCGAACGAGGCGTCGTTGGGCAGCGCGACCATCTCCTGGCGTGGCGCCATCACCTCGCGCACCGTCAGGTCGAAAAAGTCGATCACGCGATGCAGCATGTGCTGCTGGCGCTCGGCGTGTTCGCCTTCTCTTCCGCTCACGCTGACGATGAGCTTGAGCTCTTCGGCGGTGTAGCCCTCTTGGCCGCCGCGCATCTCGAGGCCGAGCAGACGCGAGATATGCCACGCCGTTCCCTTGACGAGTGAGACGAACAGCCCGGTCACGCGAGAGAAGTAGTCGAGCGGCGGCGCGACCAGCAAGGCCAGCCGCTCGGAACGCTCGATCGCGAGGTTCTTGGGCACGACTTCGCCGAGCACCATGTGGACATACGTGATGCCGATGAACGAGAACGCGAAGGCGACGATGTGCCGCAGTTGCTCCATCTCAGCCGGCACGATGTAGGCCAACACCGGCTCGAGCACGCGCAGCACCGTCGCCTCGCCGGCCCAACCCAGACCCAGGCTCGCGAGCGTCACTCCGAGCTGCGTTGCGGACAGCATGCGGTCGGGCGAGGCGAGCAGTCCAAGCACCGTGTGAGCGCTGCTGACGCCTTCTTCCGCAAGCTGCCGCATGCGCGTCTCGCGCACCGAAACGAGCGCCACCTCCGCTGCGGCGAAGAGCGCATTGACGCCCAGCAACAGAAACAGGATGACGAGACGCAGGCTGAGAGGAGAGTCTTCCATTGCGGGCGTGGCGAGAGCCTTTGCGGATACTAAGCGAACCGGAGCGGCTGCTGCATTGCGAGACCCCGTGATGAGTGATAACTCACCCTCAGTCCACGGCCACTCGCCAAGCGGGAGTAGTTCAGTGGTAGAACGTCAGCTTCCCAAGCTGAATGTCGCGGGTCTGATCCCCGTCTCCCGCTCCATGTTTTCAATAACTTAGGATTTGCTCGCGAACTCGCTCACTCCGATTACTCCGTTTTCTGCGGCGGTTCCGAGTTCACCGTCGATTGCGGAGCGTCGAGCACTGCGGATTCGAGTCTCGTTACGGCTTCGATCTTCTGCTGGAAGATCGCTCACCGAGTACACTTCAAGCTCACCCCCAGACCGTGCCCGCGCTGGTCTGCGGCGACCTTGTCGTCGATGTTGGCCTTCCGCGAAGGCTCGCGTTGGTCCTTCGCATCACCTGGAAGCCGGCCCACTCGAGGCCGATGGTCTCCAACTGACGCGGAAGCATGTTGCGCCTCCAAACGTTCTCCCGCGTGAGCGGCGTGCCGCGCTCGGACGGGAACAGGAATGCTTCCGGGGCAGGTTCCGCGAACTTTTCACGCCAGGAGCGCAGTTCAGCGGCCGTGCCGGGCGGGAGGGCGATTGTCCGCGCGGTCCGCTTGCCCTTCCGGCCTTTGGGGCTGTCGAGCTTGCCCTGATAGACGCGTTGCTCAATGTGCACGACGCCGTCCTCGACGTTGCCGACCCGAAGCGCAAGGATTTCCCCCGGGCGCATGCCCGCGAACACCGCCATCCGGAACATCAGCCGTTCTCGCAACGGCAATACGTCGAGAGCGCGCTGAATCTCCGATACCGACATCACGAGACGCGGCTTTTCCGGCCGACATGCAGGAGTGAAAAGCCCCGGACTCGGGTTTACCGAGATCGCGCCGTCGCTGAGAGCCATGCGAAAGATCGCGCTCAGGTGCCAGCGCAGGTGAGCCACTACGCTGGCTGAATGGGTGCAAGCCTTGCTGTCGAGCAGCAGTTGTAGATCTTCGCGGCCGATCTCGGAGAGTCTTCGATCTCCGAGGGTCGGCAGCAGATGACGCCCGATCGTGTGTTCGGAAGTCGCGCGGGTCGACTCCTTCCACTTGCGGCGATGAACGGGCAGAAAGACATCTTCCACGTACTCGCGGAACGAGTAGCGCGGCGGGGTCAACTGCCCGGACTCTTGGTTGAGAGGTTGGAGGATCGACGCCATCATGGCGTCGGCCTGGCTTTTGGATATCTCGGAACATTTCCCTAGCACCTTCGATCGGCGGCATCCGTCTTCCCACCACTGGGCCACCCAGACCTTGCGGCGACCGTGCTGGCGAGGGCGAACGCTGCCCTTGAGGAATCGCTTACGACGCATCAAACCTCCTTCGGTTCTGCGTCCAAAGCGACTGATTCCAGCCTGGGAACAAGACTAGCACTCGATCTTGTTTTCTTCCATCCAGCGGTCCAGCCATTCTCGGCGAACCAGCTTGCGACGGCCGACGGCGATATGGGTGAGCCGAGCGACGCCGCGGATGCGGCCGTTGACGACGTTCGAGACGTGCGCTTTCGAGCAGCGCAGTTCCTTCGCGACCTCCTTCAAGGTCAGCAGCCTCTTCTGTGGTTCCATTCGCGTTCCTCCAGCGGACGGCGTCCGTGAACTGGAGTCAGTCGGGTCAGCGAACCTCAGGTCGTTTGAGGTCAGGGCGTTTACGACGACTCTTCGCTCTATGCGCGGCGGAAGCTTCGCCACAGGAAGAAGAGCGCAGAACGATCGGTTTGCTGAGGTGCTCTTGGCGACCTTGAGAAGGTCAAACCCATGCTCAAGAGCCCGCCTTTGCCGGCTCCACCTCGTCAGGTTTCTTGCCCGTTCGGCTCCAGAACTCACGGATCAACCGAGCCGCTAGCGCCTTGCTGGCCCCGATGTCATGACGAGTACACAAAGGACCGAAGCCCTTAGGCGGCGGTTTGGCTACACCTCGCGCGAAGCAGCATTTCTCACGCTGGTCGCGCTGCACGGCGGCTACTTCTTGCGCCGGCAGTTTGAAACGTCGATCTCTGCTCGCCGAGGACGGCCGGCTGAGCGATTCCTCCATCGGGTCGTTGGCGCTGGCCACGCCCGGTCCGTTGAGTACGCGAACCGGACGAAGGTGTTTCATCTGTGCGCCCGCCCGGTCTACCGAGCGATCGGCGATGAAGACAACCGCAACCGCCGACCTCGTCCGAACTTCTCGATCAAGGCCAAGCTGATGGCCTTGGACTTTGTGCTGGCGAATCGCGACCGTCGATTCCTCGGCACGGAGAGCGAAAAGCTCGAGCATTTCTGTGGCGGTCTTGGGATCGAGAAATCGCTGCTGCCGGGCAAGACCTACGCGTCGCACCGCTTGTCTGGCGAGACGCGGCGCTACTTCGTCGAGAAGTATCCGATCTTCGTCGCGCCGGCCGAGAGTGGCGCATCCTCGCCGGCAACCTCGTTCTGCTACGTCGACGAAGGGGTTCTCTCGACCAGTGGTTTTGCCTCTTTCCTCAACCGGTATCGGCGGCTGTTCGCAGCCCTACGACGGTTCCGTCTCGTCTACGTCGCCGCCGAGCACAGGAATTTTCGGAGCGCCGAGCGCACCTTCGATCGCTTCGCCGAATCATTGGCAAACCCGCAGTTGCACCGGCCGAAGGGCCCGATGGGCGAGTACTTCGGGCTGCGCCACCTCTTCGAGACCCGTCAGTACGACAAGCTCGACAAGGCCAAGCTCGACCGGCTGCGCGACCTCGCCGGCCGATTCGGACATCCGAAAACCGATGCCGCATTCCAAGAATGGAGCCGCGAGATCTCGGCGCATGAGCGATCTCGGCCGGTCGATGCCGACTTCGATTTCCATCTGCTGCCCCATCGCTACGAGATCTTCTCAACTCAGAAGAAGCCGGGATCAGCGGCCTGAAGCGGAACACCTATTTGCAGCCAGTGTTCCGCTCACGCGGAGGACCAGTGCGACGAGCTGCACTGCCAAGTCTTTCACGCTCAGCAGCTTAACGGACGCCGCGAGCCCCTTACGGCGCTCACGGCGAGCGCAGGTTGGGCGGGAGCGACCCCCGATTTTTGGGCGCTGGTCCGCCCAAAACCCTCCCGGCTGCGCCTCGGGTCGCTCCCGCCCACCCTGCGCAACGCAATCGCTCGTTGAGCACGTCGACGTCGTCGTCGGCATCGAGGTCGGCGACGACCGTAGCGCTAACACCAAGCCCGACACGCTCGTTGAGGACCACGGCGACAGCATTGGCGACAGCACGCGCATCAGGACCGAGTTGCTCAGCAAGCGCCTGTTGAACGCGACGTCGAATCGTCGTTCGTCGACACTCGGCATGTGCACGTTATTGATGTGGGAGTAGCCACGACTGAACCACAGAGAAAAGGTTCGGTAGTCCAATCGCTCCCCGTCTCATTGTCCGACGATGGTCGGGCGCAGCGATCACTGCGATCCGACACTTCTGCTTCCAGCTCGCGACCAATATCGATTCCGATCACAAAACGCAAGTAGTGCGTTGAGCTGGCGAACGCGCGATCGCAGGCGGCCCAGGCGGTCAGGCTTCCTTCGTGCGATTTGCATGACCAAGGTGGTTCCTTCCACTTCACCCTTCTCGAAATCTCCATCGACGCGTCCCATCTGGTCCGTCACGTGGACAAGACAGAAAATGGTACGTTCGCGCGCACGGCCGAATGCGGAGAGGCCCGCCGCCTCCATCTCGACTGCGAGGACGCCTCGTCGTTGTATCGCGTCTACCGCCGCTTCAGTCGCTCGACGGTGTTGTGACGCTTGCATTGGGCCATGTTCCGGGCGCTATTAATCTTCCGCTGGGCGATCTCGAGGCGCGGTTGAAGAATCTCTCAACTCGGAGGTACAGCGCTGGCGAGTAGCTCAGCGGAGGGACTGGTCACAATGGCTCACAAAACGTAGTTCAAAAAAGTAGGTGAAGACGTGACGGCGGCCCGGCGTCGTCTGCTTGAGAAAGTCGCCTGTGAAGAAGTAGCCCAGCCCGCCGCCGATAGTCGCGTGGCCCGCCGGCGTCCAGGTCAGCACGACGTCCGCTTCTTGGCCGACGTGGCTGCTCTGCGCGCCTCCTTGTGGAGTGCGAACCGAAACTGCGCCGTTGACCGCATACAGATGGTCTCGCTTGTTGGCTAGCCAAAAGTTGAAGTAGTCCAGGTTGAGCCTAACCTTGGTGTGGGGCTTCAAAGTCACGCCGGCGCGAACGTCCTTTACGTTCTGCCAGCCGATGCGGTCCGCCACGCCTTGGTAGAGGTGGCCCGTCGGATACAGCTGGTCAAAGGTTCGATGCTCGCCGTCCGCCGCGTCGCCGTCGCCGGAGCCGAATTGGTACTCAGTGGCGAAGCGCGGGCTCCACCGCCACCCCGGCGGCGTGTAGCCCAGCACGCCGTACGCGCCCCAAGTTGAGATGTCTTCGTCGGCGATCCGGCCGTATTGGCGCGCCCACTCCGTCTCCATGTCGAAGCCCGCTCCGAGGGACGCTCAAGGCGGACGCCGCTCGTATAGAGGTCTTCGTCGCCGGGTCGTCCCAACGCGTCGATCACGCGTGGACTCGTTTTCCAGAACGTGTAGACCTCCAGGGCGCCCTTGTCGAGCAAGCCATTGAGGGTCCCGTAGGCCCCGTGCAGGTTGCTGCCGTCGCGGCGCTCGTTCAAACCGCTTTGATCGATGACTACGGCCGAGGCGGCGAACAGGTCGAGATGCAGGGCCTTCTTTCCGATAGTCAGCTTGGCGGCGTCGAACTGCCGCGCAGTGTTGGTCCAGTCGAGCGGGCCGACAAGCCGCTGCTTCCCATAAAGCAGCTCTTGCCGGCCTACGCGCGCGTGGACCATGCCGTTCTCCGCATCGCCGACCTGTACCCAGGCCTGACGTACGTCGAAGGGGTCCCGGAACAAGCCGGTCGCGTTGTCCTTTCCAGGCGCACGAGCGTCCTGGCCTTGAAAGTGGAAGTTGAGCCAAGGCTTAGGCTTTGCGCCGATGTCGACCAGGACGCGACTCAGCCCGTAGCTCTCAGCGCCGTCTGGTCGGTATTCATTGCCTTCGCGGCTCTCGAAACGAAAGCGGTACGCAACGCCAAACTCGAGCCACTTGGGGGTTTGCTGGTTGAGCTGCGCGACGGGCCGGCTCCGCTCGACCGGGTTGCCGGGCGGCGTTTGCCCCTGCGCAGCCGCCCCCACGATCACGGCGGAAAGAAGGAAGTAGAAAATCTGGCGCACCAACGACTCGGCCTTGATGCCGCCTGAAGTAGCATTCTTGATGCCACTTCAATTTCGGCGGCAGAGAGCGCCCTAATGGGTTTCGCTGCGTGCGGGTCGCGCGCGTCAGGTGAGATGACCTACGGACGCCGGTTGGGAAGGCAACACACGCTGCGGTACGCCCACCCGGCTTTGCCCCGGCTCATTCGCTGCTCGAGCCGCCGACCGTATTGCCCTAGCCGACCGACGGGTCGGATACAGCGGGGATGGAGAGTAGCTCCGGCTTTTCCGCACGAAGGGAGGCTTAGGATAGATTCGCGATCCCGCTGCGAAAGATGCTGAAACCGCCCGCTGACGTCCGACACGCTCAAAATCTCACGGAGGCGAGAGCCCAAGTAATGGAGAGTCTCGGGCAGCAAGGCGTCGAACGCCTCGGAATGAACCAAGTAGCTCAAAGGAACCTCGAGAAGGCGCTTTGCTAAATCCAGGTGGAACGACCCGCACTGCGCGAACGCTCTTGCCAAGGGGGTATCTATATCGATCGTCTACATGCGCGGCGAACACGGGGCCGAGATCGGGATCCTCCCGAGCCGCCCGGTAGAACTCGTCGACCACGGTGCGAATGACCTCTTCGTCGACTTGGCTCGACACGCCTCCAGAGCGGTGCGAACCGACCGAGTAAGGCATCTCGCCAAAAGAGTCATTCAAAATACCACTTTATCCATTCTTCTCCGACAGCGTCAACACGCTTCCGCCCCTTCAGTGAGACCGCCCCAGAGTCAGTACGAATGCGCTTTCGGCGTTCGCGATGACACTGTGGGGAACATCGCGCTGGAGCACGAGGAGCCGGCCCGCCGAGAGCTCGAGCGAGCGCCCATCCAGGCCGACGCCTATCGCTCCTCGAAGAACGTGAATTGAAGTTGAGGCGTGCGCCCGGTGGTCCTTGATGCTTCCGCCGGCGGCCAGCACGACGAGAACCACGCGCAAATCGTCCTCATGGACAAGCGTTCTGGCTGCATGGCCCGTGGCGGAGTTGGCTGCCTCTGTTCGCATTTCGGCAAACAGAGTCTCCAAGTCGAAGACGGGCTCGGCTTCCGTTCGATGTAAATCAGACATCTCGTATCTCCTCGATCATGACTAGTTGTTGCGAGGCGACCTCAGGGCGCTCTTCAACGGCGGCCACTAGGGTCGCGATGAACGTATCGGGATCGACGCCCTTCAGCCGGCAGGCTTGGGCCACGGTGACCGCGCGCGCAAGGGTGCGTCGAGCGATGGGGTCGAGGATGCCGTCGAAGCCGAACCGCAGGAAGACCGGCTCGACACGCGGATCGACCGCCAGGACATCGGCGACCCGGCTTTGGGCGGTGATCGCGGAAATGCGCCCTGGCGATTCGGCCGCCGACTCGGTCGACCGCATCGTCGCGAGCAGGTCGAGCTGACCACAATGCGAAGCCGGCGAGCTCCACCGGCGCACTGAGCGCGGTCGGCGGAAAGGCCCAGGCCGAAAAGATCCGTAGCCACTTGGAAGCCGACACGCATGGAGCAACCAATGTTGAGAAGCCAGAACGCCGCTCGCAGGGGCTCAGGCGCGCTGGGTCAGCGCCAGCAAGAACCCGGAGCGACTTTGCTCGACACCCCGACGATCATGAGGCTGATGAATCCCACGGTCAGGGCGTGGCGGAAAGCGCCAAACCAAGCGTGAGAAAACGGTTGGCCGACCGCATAGCTGTAAAGCGGAGTCAACAGCAGCATCAGAAACGCAACGAACGCCCACGCGAAGGCTGCGCGGATGAACGGCAGGCTACGGTCGCTTTCCTCACAGCGGCCGAACACGCCCATGCCTTGGACCAGGAGCAGAACGCAAACCGGCATAGCTGCAACAGCCGCCAGCCATGCCACGCCAAGCTGAGGTTGGTGCGTCTGCATGAAGGCCATGTAGAGCAGAATCTCGGCAGCCACCGCGCCGTTCCACAGCCACAGGCCGCCAACGGCCAACCGGCGCGGAACCTCGCGAAAGCCGTAGATGAAGGGCAAGAAGCGTTGGCTGACGCCGAGGATCATGCCGCCCGCGAATCCCAGAAGCTGCATGTCGCGCCAAGGAGCGTCATACAAGGCGATGAAGTCGATCCACTCCTTTTCGCTCCCGGGTTGAGCGGAGGCCGCAAAGATTGCGATGTCCACGACGAAGGCGAGCAGCATCCAGCCCAGCGCGGCGAAGACGTAGTATTCCCAAAGCTGCCGCGGCTGGAGAGCGCGGCTCCAAGTCTTCGCCAGGATGGCGATGAAGCATGCGACCGCGGTGAGCTCCGCCGCGCCGCCTGCCGCCCCGGCGATTTGGCCAAGGGCAGTCTGGTCGGCAAAACCGGCGGCCACGCGAAGCGCAAGGCCAGCCGCCATGATGGGCAGCGTCGCCGCGGCGAGCCGGGGCCAAGCCAGCTTCACCTGTTTGAAGCGTGGGAAGGCCTGATAGCCGAAGCCCATGACAAAAAATGTCACCCAGCCCGCGATTTGCGCGTGGGCGTGCGCCCAAATCGCCGCGCGCAGGTCGAGGGAAGTCAGATCTCCCCGCCAGGCGAGAATCGCGAGCAGGACGGCGCCGAATAATCCGCCCGCAGTGAACATGGAGACGATGCCGGCGCGGAAAAACCCGCGATAGATCGTGTCGGCGGCGCCTTCCGCGAAGGGCTCGACCGGCCGGCCGGACTCCGCGGCTTGGCGCAGCTCCTCGAGTAGGGTCGCCAAGTCGACCTGATGAGCTCGGGCAAAGAACCCCACAGACTCGTGAGGACCTTGTCTTCCGCCACAGCCGGCGAGCCCGTAACGGTTGAGCACCGCGCGGGAAGCGGGACGGTCGCGTAGAAGCTCGGGGAGTAAGGTGTCGGCCGTGATATTCATGGCGCTATCCTGCTTTTCGTGGAGGTTTGGCGCTCACGGCCGGCGAGGCCGGATGGCGCCGTCCTGGAATGCCGGCCTTGTCGTCCACCGCCGAGACGCTTCGACGCGTCCGAATTTTTTCCGCGCTTTCCGAGGAGGAGATCCGCGAGGTTGCGGCCCACGCCCTGCCGAGGTCGTACGCACCAGGCCAAGTGATCTTCCTCGAAGACGAGCCTTGTGAGGGGATGTTCGTGGTCGCCGAAGGATCGGTCCGCATCTTCAAGACTGCGCCGTCCGGTCGGGAAATGTTGCTCACAATGGAAAACGCGCCGGCCAGCATCGCGGAAATTCCCGTGTTTGACGGCGGCCCCTACCCGGCCTCGGCCGCGGTGACGGCGGTTCGCGCCTACATCATTCCCGCGAGCGACTTCACCGGCGCTGTGCCGTCGCCAGCCGGAGGTCGGTTTTAGCGCGGCCGTGGTCGGAAAACGCCTGCGGGCTCTCGTCGCCGCGACTCTGCATCATCACCTTCGGCAGTGTGCGCCAGCGTTTGGCTCAGTCGTTGTTGGACTTGGCCGATCAGCATGGCAGCTCGCCGTTCCCTCTGCCGAGACCCGTGAACAATTGGCTGTCCGGCTCGGGACCGTTCGAGAAGTCTTGTCGCGCAATCTCAGCCGCTTCCAATCCCGCAGGGCTTGATTCGAATCGAGCGTCGCGGGTTTGGATCGACGACCCGGACGGCCTGCGAGAGGAAGCGAGTCTCGAGATGCATTGAGCTCACGCCCTCAGCCCTTCTTCAAGCTCCGGCCGCGCGGGGGAACAAAACGTTGTTCTCCAGATGGATGTGTATGCAGGTCCCGCTCGAGCTCGGCGAGTTGGGCATAGAGCGCCCGAAACGTGTTGCAGGCGTCTCGAGGCGGCTCGCGATCCGACGTCAGCTCGCGCATGCGGCTCAGCGCGCGGCCGGCGTCGTCATGCTCGTGTTCCATCATGCGGATGGGATTGCGCACGGTGCCTCCGGGCGCAGCCAAGGGCGGTGACGTCGAAGCTCGACCGCAGCGCGTTCCAGGGCGCGGATGTGCGGAAACAGCACAATCTCTTCCTTCGCCGTAGAAGTCAGCTCGTTCGAAAGTCTCTCGAACACCGAGCGGAGCTCGATGACGGACGGATGCCGCTCGCCGTGCGCCCGGACGACTTGTCGAGCAGAGGCGATCGACGGCAGAGCGGCGCGCAGATAGCCGTGGTGACGCTCCGACGATGTGGTCGGCGAGCTTGACCAACGTCTCGCGCGCCCAGTCGACGGTCTGGTCCTGAACCGGCTCCCGTTCGAGCTCGGCGAGTAGCTCGGTCACGGGATGCCTTGCTCGGTGCACACCTCCGCGAGGCTGCGGCGCTACCCTTGCAGCAGTAGTCAATCCTCCGCTTCTCGAAGACATTCGCTCACCAGCGGAGCTTCCGGCCACGAGCTCTCCGATCGTCCTGTCCATGAGTACTGTCATTCGGTTCCTCCAGATGTCGCCGCTCCCGGCGCCGACGATCTCAGGCTAAGTCCGAAGAATTGAGGGACGCCGTGACAGGTGTCACAGTCTTGACATCTTCATGAATTTATGCTAAAGCAGATGCGATTCGAAGACGCGCCGTTTTTGGTGATCTAGGGAGGTGACGCAGGCTTGTCCTTGGCCTGTGCACACTGCCGGGCGTGCGCCCGCAGCCGCGCCGCGACCCGCGAGAGCTGAGCACGCTCGAAAGCATGCTCTTGCTCAAGGAAATACGGCGCTTCGGCGACCCTTTGATGGTTTTCACCGGCGGAGACCCGCTGGAGCGTTCCGACATCTTCGATCTGTTGCAGTTCAGCTCCGCACTGGGATTCCGAACGACCATCACGCCGAGTGCAACCGAGCTCCTGACGCAATCCGCCGTCGCCCGGATTGTCGCTAGCGGTGTAGCCAGGATGGCAATCAGCGTCGATGACGCCGACGCGGCCGGACACGACGGGTTTCGAGGCGTGCGAGGTTCCTGGCAGCGCTCGCTGGACGCGCTGGGCTGGGCGGCCGAGATCGGCCTCGAGACGCAGGTCAACACGACGGTGACGCGCCGCAACTGGGAACGCCTGGAGGAGATCGCTGCGCTGGTCAGGGCCTCGCGAGCCAAATTGTGGAGCCGTCTTTTTTCTGGTCGCGACCGGACGGGCGCAGCAGTCGGACGATTGACGGCGGCAGAGGTACGAGCAGGTCTTCGCGCGGTTGCACCGCATCTCTCCAGAGCGCATCCTTCGACCTCAAGACCACCGAGGCGCAGCACTACCGCCGCTTCGTGGCGCAACGCAGCTGCGGACCGCAGTCCGGCACCTGCAGTCCTCGAGGCCGGCGGCCGCCATGGCGCGTCACGGCGGGATCAACGACAACAGGCTGGTTTTCATCTCACATACCGGCGAGATCTACCCGAGCGGCTTTTTGCCGCTCTCGGCGGGCAACGTCCGCCGCGACTCGCTGGTGGACGTCTATCGCCACTCGCCGCTTTTCGAGCGATTGCGCGGCCGGAGAGTTTGCCGGCAAGTGCGGAGTCTGTGAATACCGCCGTCTATGCGGCGGTTGCGTTCACGAACCTTTGCACTCACCGGCGACCCATTTGGGTCAGGATCGCCCGCTGCGCGTACCGTCCGGCGAGTCACCCGGCGGCTACTCGAGGAGCCGCCGGCCGCGTGAGGGGGACGAGCGCATGATGTCGACAACCTCGCAATACGCTCTGCGCGCCCTGGCCCGGCTGTCGAGCCAACCCGAGGGGACGCCGCTTCTGGGCCGCGACCTCGCCCGGGAGAGCAACATACCGGCGAATTATCTCTCAAAGCTGCTCTGGCAACTCGGCAACGCCGGGCTGGTTTACCGGCGCGCGGGCAGGGCGGCTACCTGGCTCAACAGCAGCCGCAGTTGCATCCGTCTGATCGATGTCGTGGAAGTCGACCCTGTGCGCGTTCGTCCCGCGTGCTTGATGGGGCAGGGCGAGTGCAACAGACGGGAGAGCCTGCTCGGCGCACTACGCATAGAGCAGGTACGGGACGTGTACTTGGATTTTCTGCAAACACTACGTTGGCGGCGATTGCCGGAAAGGGCGGATCGGAGACCTTTGCGTCCGCTCGCATTGCAGGAGGTGCGCGAATGAAAGCCTGACCCGTTTGGGTCTTGCTGGCGTTGAGCATCGCGCCGGGTCTCGTCTGGGCGCAGACACCCGCCGAGGATTTTCAGCGTAGCTGCGCCATATTACGGTCGGTGGAGGGCCTCTTGCTGGGCCCGATCTGGCGGGCGTGAGCGATCGGCGAGAGCGGTCGTCCGGCTGATCCGCTTCATCGTCGAACCCCAAGCCGTCATCGACAGCGGCGACCCGGCGGCGCGCTTCATGGTCGAGAGCAGTACAGGGCATGGGTAGTGCCACCCTCCCCGGGATGACGCCCGAACGGGCGGCTGCGCTGATCAACTACCTCGCGGGCCAGTCCGGCGAGGCTCGACTGGCGAATCGACGGAAGCCTTGGCGAGCAGAGAGAAAGCCGTTTACGGCGGAACAAGTTCAGGCCGGCCTCGAGCTTTTCCGCGGCGACGCGAAGCTCGAAGCCGGCAGGGCGTCTTGTCTGTGCCATGACGTTTCCGGCGTGGGTTAGCGGGCGGGGGCGCTCTCGGTCCCAACTTGACCGAAGTCTACAGCCGGCTCGGCGAAGCCAAGGCCCTGACCGCCCAGTTTATCCGTGCCGCCGACCCCCTCCATGAGTGCGCTCTACCGCGACCGCCCGCTGAGCGAGGAAGAAGTCCATGCCCTGACAGCGTTCTTCGCCGACCGGGCCGAAACCACGAGCGAATCGTCCGCGGTAGGCCGGACGCAACTCTTGTGGCTCGGTCTGGCGGGAACCGCGGCGCTGCTGTTGTTCAGCGCATTTGGCGGAATCACTTTCGCGGCGATTCCGCCGCCGCATCGTCCACAGTCCCCAAGCACGAGGCGTCCAATGACTCGAAAAGAGCACTGACGTGGATTCGCGATCAGGGTTCCAGCCGAATCTACGAGTGGAGGAGTTCTACCGCAATCGCTGGCAGCGGCGCAAGGTCGTGCGGTCGACACGGCGTCAACTGCACGGGTGGCTGCACGTGGAACATCTACGTCAAGAACGGCATTGTCACCTGGGAGATGCAGGGTCTCGATTACCCGGCGCTCGAGTCCGGCATTCCGCCGTATGAGCCGCGGGGCTGCCGCCAGCGAGGCATTTCCTCTTGTTATCTCTGCAGCCCGCTACGGGTGAAATACCTATGCCCGCGGCGCACTCCTCGACCTGTGGTCAGCGCGCACCCGAGTATCCGGACCCGGTCGACGCTTGGCGCTCGTTGGTCGAGGACCAGGCTCGCAAGCGCTGGCAGCAGGCCCGCGCGGCAGAGGCGGGTTTCGGCGGGTGGACTGGGAGCAGGCGGTCGAGCTCATCGCCGCGGCCAACATGCAGGTCGCCGTGATGCGGTCCCATGCCTCAAAGGTTTCTCACCCATCCCCGCGATGTCGATGATCTCCTACGCCTCCGGCGCACGCATGTTGCAGTTGATGGGCGGCGTCTCATGTCGTTCTACGACTGGTACATGTTTCTACCGCAGCTTCACGCCCCCGAGACCTGGGGCGAGCAGACGGACGTTCACAAGTCGGCCGACTGGTACAACGCCAAGATGCTGGCGATCTTGCGGCTCGAACGTTGCGATGACGCGCACGCCGGACTGCCGCCTTCGCCGGCCAGGCGCGCCATAACAGGTCGAAGCAATGGGTTTCTCGCCGGACTTTTCCCTTCGATAAAGTTTGCCAGCGAATGGGTGCGCGCTGAACGCCGATCAGGACGGCGCCGTGGTGGATGGCGGTTAACCACGTCCTGCTCAAAGGTTTCACCACGAAGCGAGCGCAGCCTTTCCTCGACTACGCCAAGCGCGCGATTGCTTGCACCAGGTGACGCTCGAGGGCAAGGCGACAGTCGTTAAGCCAGGTCCGTTGCTGCGCGCGAATCGTCTGGAGCGCTACCGCGACGATCGAAGAACGGCGACTGGAAGTTCCTGATGTGGGACGAGGATGCCGGACGGCCGAAGATGCCGGTCGGGAGCACAGCTTCCGTTGAGCGGAGAAGGACAAGGCAAGTGGAACCTGAGCTCGAAGACGGGCGGGACGGCAGCCCGATCGCGCCGGCGTTGACGTTTTTGTCCGCCTCCGCCGAGTCCGTCCAGGTTGCTCGACGATTTTCGTCCGGCGGAAAGCTGTCGCGCGGCATCCCGGTTCGCCGACTCCGCTGGCGGACGGTGCGGAGGCAGTCGTGACGACGGTCTACGACCTACTGATGGCCGCAATACGGCGTTCGCGCAGGCTCGAGGGCGACTACCCCGCTAGCTATGACATGACTCGCCCTACACGCCGGCATGGTCGGAGAAGTATACAGGCGTCGGCCGCGACGTACTGATCCGATTCGCCAGGGAATGGGGCAATACGGCCGAGCGCACCGGCGGCAAGTGCATGGTGATCATCGGCGCGGGCGTGAACCACTGGTATCACAACAACCTCATGTATCGGGCGGTGATCCACGCTCTGATGTTCGCGGGCTGCGTCGGCAAAAACGGAGGCAGGGCTGGCGCACTACGTGGGTCAGGAGAAGTTAGGCGCCGATGGAGTCGTGGTCCGCGATCGCTGGCCCGAAGGATTGGCACGCGCCGTCCCGGCTCCCAGAACTCACCGAGCTGGCACACTACGTACACAGCGACCAATGGCGCTACGAACGGGACTTTGTAGAGTACGACGCCTAAGTCCGATGGCAATGGCGGCCGGCGTTCGATGGCGCAGGGTCACACCATGGACCTGCAGGTGCGCGCCGTGAAGAATGGCTGGCTGCCTTTCTGCCACAGTTTGACCGAAGTCCGCTGGAGAGTGATGCGGCAAGCGCGGAGCGCCAGCGCCAGACCGAACAGGAGGCCGCCGGCTACATCGTCAAGCAGCTTCGCGAAGGCAAGCTGAAGTTCGCCGTTGAAGATCCCGACAGGAAGCAACTGGCCGCGCGTTTGGTTCATCTGGCGCGGCAACGCAGTCCCTGGCCTCCGCCAAGGGCACGAATACTTTCCTGAACCACTACCTCGGCACGCACCACAACGACATCGCCGAGGAGCGCGCCGAAGGCTCTGTCCACGACGTGAGCTGGCGCTGACAAAGCTTCACGGGAAGATGGACCTGATCGTCGATCTGAGAACTTCCGCATGGAGGATACGTCGGCGCTCTACTCCGACATCGTTCTGCCCGCGGCCACTTGGTACGAGAAAGACGACCTGAACTCGACCGACCTGCACAGCTTCATCCATCCGCTGCAGGCCGCCGTCCCGCCCTGCTGGGAGTCGAAGAGCGACTGGCGGATCTTCCAGAGCATCGCGAAGAAGTTCTCCGAACTGGCGGCCAAGCATTTGCCCGACCCGGTGGAGGATGTCGTCGCGACGCCGTTGGCGCACGATACTCCGGCGGAGATGGCGCAGCCCACGCCGTCGGATTGGGCGCACGGCGAAGGCGAGCCGATCCCCGGCAAGACGATGCCCGGGTTCAAGGTGGTCGTACGCGACTACAAGAACCTCTACAACCGCTTCAACTCACTCGGCCGCAACGTCCGCGAGAACGGCCTGGGCGCGCACGGCACCCACTACGACTGCGCCGACTTCTACGACCAAGCGCTCGATCAAGGGCCGGTAGAGGACTGGGGCGGTCAACGCTATCCGTCTCTAGCTGTCGACAAGGACGCCTGCAACCTCGTCCTCGAGCTCGCCACGGTCACCAACGGCGAGCTGGCCTGGCGCTCCTACAAGGACATGGAAGCGAAGACCGGGCTACAGCTCGCGCATTTAGCCGAAAACAATCGCGCGCACCGCGTGAGCTTCGCCGACATCGTCGCCAAGCCAACGCGCTTCGTCAATAGTCCGATGTGGTCGGGGCTGATCGAGAGCGGCCGCCCGTATTCGCCCTTTACTTACAACGTCGAGCAGGGCGTGCCCTGGCGGACGTTGACCGGGCGGCAGCACTTCTATCTCGACCACCCCGGCTACATCGACTTCGGCGAGCACCTGCCGACTTACAAACCCAAACCGCCGACCAAGGAATACGGCGATTTGCGCCTGAGCCAATCCGACGGCAGGACGCTGATGTTGAATCACCTCACGCCGCATGGCAAATGGCACATCCATTCGACCTACGGCGACAACCAGCGCATGACGACCCTGTCTCGCGGGTGCGAGCCCCTCTGGATCAACGACCGCGATGCGGCCGAGCTCGGCGTGGCGGACAACGATTGGGTGGAAGCGCATAACGACCATGGCGTCGTCGTGACGCGCGCGGCGGTGAGCGCGCGCATTCCACGCGGCATCTGCCTGCACTACCACTCGCCCGAGCGGACGTACTCGGTTCCGAAGTCGCCGCTTCGTGGCAACCGCCGGGCGGGCGGACACAACAGCCTGACCCGCATACGCTTGAAGCCGAACCTGATGATCGGCGGCTATGGGCAGTTCACCTACCACTTCAACTATTGGGGACCGACGGGGACGAACCGCGACACGCATATCTATGTACGCAAGTTAGACCAGGTGGAGTGGTGACCGCAGGAGCGAGGAGGGGCTGAGATGAACGTTCGATCCCAAGTTTCGATGGTCTTTCACCTCGACAAATGTATCGGCTGCCACACCTGTTCGGTCGCTTGCAAAAACGTCTGGACCGACCGAAAGGGCGCCGAATACATGTGGTGGAACAACGTGGAGACCAAACCCGGTACGGGTTATCCCACGCGCTGGGAAGACCAGGAGGACTACCAGGGCGGCTGGGAGGTCGTCGATGGCCAGCTCCGGCTCAAGTCCACCAGCAAGAGCAAGCTGGTCTTCAACATCTTCCACAACCCGCACATGCCGTCCATGGACGACTACTACGAGCCGTGGACCTACGACTACGAGACGCTGTTCAACGCGCCCGCGGGCGACGACCAGCCGACCGCGCGGCCCATCTCGCAAGTGACCGGCGAGCTGATTCAGATCGAGTCCGGCCCGAACTGGGACGACGACCTGGGCGGCTCGCGCATCTACGCCGCCAACGACCCAAACCTCGAGGGTTTGACCGATACGCAGCGGGAGCAGCTTTCTTCTGTCGAGCGGTTGGTCTTCTTCTACTTGCCGCGCATCTGCAACCACTGCCTGAATCCTTCCTGCGTGGCGTCTTGCCCGTCCGGTGCGATGTACAAGCGAGGCGAAGACGGCATCGTGCTGGTGGACCAAAACCGCTGCCGGGCCTGGCGCTCGTGCGTCGCCGCGTGTCCGTATAAACAGGTCTATTACAACTGGTTCAACGGCAAAGCGGAGAAGTGCATCCTGTGCTATCCGCGGCTCGAGACCGGCCAGGCGCCGGCGTGCTTTCACTCCTGCGTCGGGCGGATTCGCTACCTCGGCGTCCTGCTCTACGACGCGGACCGCATCGAGGAAGTCGCGTTGAAGCCTGACCACGAGCTGGTCGAGGCGCATCGCTCGTTGATTCTCGACCCACACGACCCGGAAGTCATCGCGGCGGCTCGCGCAAGCGGCGTCGACAGCGCTGTGGTTGAGGCGGCGCAACGGTCGCCCGTCTACAAATTCGTCAAGGAATGGGGCGTCGCTCTCCCCCCGCACATCGAGTACCGTACGCTGCCGATGCTCTTCTACGTCCCCGCTCTCGCCGGTCATCTCTTCTCGCGGGGACGGCGATGCGCTGACCCACGCCTCGGGCGAGCTATTTCACGACATCGACGAGTCGCGCGTGCCCGTGCGCTACCTGGCGAACTTGTTCGGCGCCGGCGAGGAGCGGCAAGTCCGCTACGCCTTGCGTAAGCAAAAGGCCGTGCGGTGGTGGCGGCGTTTCCGAACCGTCGGCGACGTCGAGGAAGAAACCGCGCTGCGAATGCTCGCCGAGGCCGACTGCACGCCCGAGCAGGCCGACGCGATCTACAAGCTCACCGCACTGTGCAGCTTCGAGGACCGCTTCGTCATCCCGCCGATGCATCGCGAGGAGGCGATCCAGATGCTGGAGGACCCGCGCGGAGGCGCAGGCCGCCACCGGCTTCGGGTTCAGCTCGGGCACGGGGAGGTCGATATGAAAGCCCTGCTCGAGGAACTGGCCGAGCTGCTGCGTTATCCACGTCAGGACTATGGCTTTCGGCTTGCCGTGGCTGCTTGGTTGTCCAGAGGGGAACCCTGCCATGCCGCCCTGCGGGAAGCTCGACGCGCAGATTGGCGCCCGTCCGCTGTTGGAGTTGCAGGAGCTTTACACGCGCACTTTCGATTTGAACCCGGTGTGCGCCGCTGGAGGTTGGCTGGCAGCTCTACGGCAGAAGGCTACGCCCGAGGGAGTTTCCTCGCCTATCTGCGGCAGGCGCTGAGCGAGCTCGGAATCGGCGAGCGAGGCGAATTGCCGGACCATCTGTCGAATGTGCTGGCGGCTATTGCGCGCATGCCGGACGAGAAGGCCGGGGAACTGCGCGAGGGCCGCCGCTGCCCGCGGTCGAGAAGATGCTGCGGGCGTTCGAGGCAAGTCCAACCCTTATGAGCATCTGCTGCGCGCCGTTGCGGCTGCAGTGCGCGCTCCTCTAGCCGACTCTCGTGGAGGCGTGCCATGTCTGACGTGCTGCTCTTTGCCGTGCTGCCTTACGTGGCGATGTTTACGTTCTTCCTCGCGACGATCCAGCGCTACCGTCAGAGGACGTTCAGCTATTCCAGCCTTTCGTCGCAATTTCTCGAGAACAAGAGGCACTTCTGGAGTCTCGTGCCGTTCCACTACGGCATTCTGGTCGTTCTTGCCGGCCACATCGTCGCCTTCCTATTTCCGCGCGAGCTGCTGGCGTTCAACGCCAAGCCCATGCAGCTCTACATTCTGGAGATCACGGCCCTCACCGGCGGGCTGATGACCGTCATCGGTCTCGTGGCGGCAATAGTGCGCCGTTGGACGACTCCGAAGATTCGGGTCGTCACCACTGTCTCCGACTGGGTGGTCTACGCGCTCCTCCTGCTTCAGGTCGCGGGGGGCGTGTACATTGCGGTCGCCCATTCGTGGGGCTCGAGTTGGTTCGCTTCGTCGATCTCGCCTTACTTGTGGTCGCTGGTGCGCTTCACGCCTGACGTCACAACCGTGGCGCCCATGCCATGGGCGGTCAAGCTTCATGTCGTCAACGCTTGGCTGTTGATCGGTTTCTTCCCGTTTACGCGGCTGGTCCACGTGCTGGTGATTCCGAATCCCTACTTGTGGCGCAAACCGCAGGTTGTACGATGGACGCGGCGCAGTCAACATCATCCCGCCTAGACGCGAGGAGTAGGAGATCGCATGAACATCAAAGGATCGCCGAAAGACGGCCTCGTCGCCGCAACGCTCGGCTTCTTCATCGGATTCGCAGCCGTGGCGCTGTTCGGCCCCACCGCCAAGCGATTCCAGGAGGTGATGGAGCTCAGCCCGATGATGGTCGGCTTTCTGGTCGCCGCGCCGGCGCTCTCCGGCTCGCTGTTGCGGATCCCTTTCTCCGCCTGGGTGGATACCACCGGGGGCCGCAAGCCCTTTCTCACGCTGCTGGTGCTGTCGGTTGTCGGAATGGCCGGTTTGACGGCGATCATTTGGACATCCTACCCGGATGAGCCTGACCCCATCGCTCTATCCCCTGCTGCTGCTGCTGGGCCTGTTATGCGGATGCGGCATCGCCACCTTTTCGGTCGGAATCAGCCAAGTCTCGTAGGTATCCGCGCAGCGAAGCAAGGTAGGGCGCTGGCGATCTTCGCTGGCTGCGGCAACCTCAGGCCGGGGCATCTTTTCGATGCTGATCCCGCTGGCGCTTGCCTCGATCGGACTCGGCGGGTCTTACCTGATCTGGTTGATTCTTCTCGCAGCTGGAACTGCGCTGTATTTCGCGATGGGGCGAAACGCCTGGTATTTCCAGTTGCGCCAGGCCGGTCGAAGCGCCGAGGAAGCCCGCAAGAGGCGCAGTCCATGGGTCAGGAGCTGTTTCCGGCGGGATCGCTCAAAGAGAGCTTGCGCACCTCGGTCAGGGTCTGGCGAACATGGGCGCTCGTCTGGATCTACTTCACCACCTTCGGCGGATTCATCGCCCTGACGGCTTGGCTGCCGACCTATTGGACGGAGCTCCATGGCGTGACGCCCGTGACGGCCGGACTGTTGACGGCTGTCTACTCGGTCCTGTCGTCGCTGATCCGCGTCGCCGGCGGCGTGATGGCGGACAAGCTTCGGGAGGGGGCGAGAACACGGCCATCCTAGCGCTGATGATCACTCTGATTGGCTCGCTCGTGATGACGATGACCAGCGAGATTCGAGCTTGCCCTGCCGGGCATCATCCTGATGGCCGCCGGATCGGGCGTAACCAACGCGGCCGTGTTCAAGATCGTTCCCCAAGCCGTTCCGCAGGCCGTCGGCGGGCCGCTGGTTGGGTCGGCGGACTGGGCGCTTTCGGGGGCTTTGTCATTCCCCCGATGATGGCCTTCGCGGTGGGCGATTTGGGAGAGCGTGGCTACTCGATCGGCTTCGTGGTGTTCGTGTACCTGACGATCTCCGCCCTGCTCATGGCCTGGATTCTCAAGTACGCCATGGAGGCGACTAGCACGGCGCGATCAACCCCCTCCTCGCTCATCGAGGCCGAGGCCGCGTTTCCCTTGGAGACTTTGCGGGCTCAAGCTCGCATGTTGGCTGCGACGCTGTTGACGCACGCGGGTATCGAGGATGACATCTTGCGGCCGGCTATCGTCGCTTGGTTGCCGAGCGCCGCCGAGGACCGGGCCCCCAACCGACCATCAGCGCATTGCAGCCCTCCTCGCTTGCACCGAGGCGGCCGGCACCGAGGAGGAGGCGGGGCTACGCTCCGTAGGCGATTGCCGGACCCGCGTGCATTTCGATAAGAAAGATCTTCCCGATCGCCGATGCGAAGCTGTCGGACTCAGCGCGCGGCGCTCGTACGTGGCGGGGGCGTGGACTTGCGCAGCGTTGGCTGTCGAGTACGCTTCGTGACGAGGAATCGCGAAGGTTGGATTCCAGCACTGGGCCGCTGGCGCTCCGTGTCACTGTATGTGCGAGTGGTGCGCTGGTTCTCGCTCGAGGATCTGCCGCGCTTGATCGCCGGGAGACCTTGGTCTGAGGCCGGGTATGCGCGTGCTCGATGTCGGCTGCGGCCTTGGCGCGCTGGTGAGGGAAGCTCTTCGCCTGCAACCGGCGGTCGGCTCATCGGCCTCGATCCGGACCAGGATATGCTGCGCCACGCGCGGTCCCAGGTCGACGGCGTTCGCTGGGCGGCCGCTCTTGCTCAAGCGCTGCCGTTCTCAGATAACACGCTGCATCACATCACGACGACTTTGATGCTGCACCACTTGACGCGCGACCAGAAGCAGGCGCGCTCGCGGAGGCGGTGCGCGTGTTGCCGGGAGGCCGCCTGTTCGTGACCGACTGGACCGCCCCCAAAAAGGCGCCGCGGCGGCGGGCTTCTGGATCGTGCGCGTCGCGGATGGAGTTGAGCAAACCGCCGATCATGCACACGGGCGACTTCAAGACTTGCTGACGGATTGCGGTCTGGAAGATCTCGAGGAATTGCGCACGCGCGATCTCTGGCTTGGAACGATTACATACTTTGTCGGAACCAAGCCTCAAAATACGCCCCTTGGCAATCTCGTCCTCAAACCGACACAATGAAGCCGCCAGCAAGATGAAGCTGCCTCGTGAATCTTGGATCGCAGCCGGAGTTGGTGTCGGCGCGATGTCGGTTCTGGCGCTGCTGATCCTGATCGGCTCGCGGAATCTCGACCATTTTGACGCCGCCCTCGTTGCTTACACCTTCGGCACGCTTTTCGCGGCGTTCGGCATCACGTATCGCTACGTGATGTGGCTGCAGCGGCCTCCGACGTGGGTCTACTTCAAGAGAGGCTGGCGGGGTGTTTCTCCAGCCGCGGAACTTGGCGCGCAATCTTGCGCTTTGGGTTCGGCGGTTGGTTTCGCAGTTCGCCTTCAATCACTTCATCTTTCGGCGCGGCGCAGGGCGCGGCATCGCACACATGTTGATCATGTGGGGCTGCATCCTGGCCGCCGCGGTGACCTTCCCGCTGGTTTTCGGCTGGATCCACTTCGAAACTCCCCGAACGACTTCACGCATTACCGCATTCTCGTCTTCGGATTCCCAGTGGGGATCATGGCGATTGACGGCTGGGTTGCAGAGATCACCTTTCACGCGCTCGTTTGGGCCTCCTTCCTGGTTTTGCCGGGCGTGATGCTCGCCATGCGGCGGCGCATGCGCGACCGCGGCGCCGGGCGGTCCAGCGCTTCGGCGAAGATATGCTGCCGCTGCTGCTGCTGTTCGCGATCACGATCACCGGGCTGGCTCTTTGGGTCAGCTACTCGTGGATGCACGGATACGCCTACGAGTTCTTGGCCATCGTGCACGCGGCGATCGTCGTCTTCACGCTGCTCTGGCTGCCCTTTGGCAAGTTCTTCCATATCTTCCAGAGGCCGGCGCAGCTTGGAGTCGCGTTCTACAAGGATGCCGGCGCCCGCGGCCCGCAGGCGTCGTGCCGCCGGTGCGGAGAAAAGTATGCTTCCCAGCTCCAAGTCGACGATCTCATCTCTGTCGAGCGCCGGCTTGGGTATCGCTACGAGCTCGAGGAGGACGCCGACCACTACCAGCACTATTGCCCTCGCTGCCGACGAATTCTGACCGCCACGGCGCAAGGCGAGGCTTTTCGCCGGTCGGCGGACTGGACGCGACACGAACAGGTAACGGAATAGCCATGGCGCTCCTACCAACAGACGAACGCGCAATGATCGAGGCCTTCGGACCGCACCGCGGCTACTCGGAAGGCGCGCGGCTCGATACGAGCGCTGTGGCCGACAAGCTCGTCCCGACCCATTGCTGCTTTTGCGGACAACAATGCGGAATTCAACTTCGCGTCCGCGACAACGAAGTGATCGGCTTCGAGCCGCGCGAGGACTTCCCGTTCAATCGCGGTATGCTTTGCCCCAAAGGCGTCAAGCGCTACCTGCAGGGCGCTCATCCGGACCGCCTGCTGGAGGCGCTGGAACGAGACGAGGGCGCAGATGGGGGCTTTCGAGAAGTCGCCTATGATGCAGCCCTACGCCGTACTTGCGCGGAGATCCAACGCATTCAACGCGAACACGGCGACGACGCGTTCGCCATGCTCACGGGGGCGAGCCTTACGACCGAAAAGACCTACCTGATGGGCAAGTTCGCGCGCTTGGCCCTGCACACGGCGAACATCGACTACAACGGACGCCTCTGCATGGTCAGCGCCGCGGCGGGCAACAAGAAGGCGTTCGGCATCGATCGCGCGGCGAATCCGTGGAGCGACATCCTTGGCGCCGAGGTGGTCTGGATCAGCGGCGCGAACGTCGCGGAATGCGCGCCCATCACCACGAACTACGTTTGGCAGGCGCGCGAGAACGGCGCTCGCATCATCGTGGTCGACCCGAGGATCACGCCGATCGCGCGCACCTGCGATCTGTTCCTACCCGTCAAGCCCGGCCGAGATATCGCCCTGTTCAACGGCATTCTGCACCTGATGATCGAGAACGACTGGCTCGATCACAAGTTCATCCGGACGCACACCGTAGGATTCGAGCAGGTCGCCGAGCACGTGCGGGAGTGGACGCCGCAGCGGACCGCCGAAGTGACCGGAATCGCGGAGAAGTCCATTCGACAAGCCGCCGAGTGGTGGGGCGCTGCGAAGACCAGCTTTCTGCTGCACGCCCGCGGCATCGAGCACCACAGCCACGGCGTGCAAAATGTCCTTGGAGCAATCAACATGGTGCTCGCCTCGGGGCGCATCGGGCGCGAACACTGCGGCTACGCCACCATCACGGGACAGGCGAACGGCCAAGGCGGCCGCGAGCACGGTCAGAAATGCGATCAGCTTCCCGGCGCGCGCGACATCGAGAATCCGGAACATCGCAAGCATGTCGCCGGAGTGTGGGGCGTCGACCCTGACTCGCTGCCGGGCAAGGGCGTCGACGCCTACGAGATCTTTCGCAAGATCGACCGGGGCGAAATTCGCGGCCTGCTCTCCATCTGCTTCAACCCCAAGGTCTCGCTCCCCGACAACAATTTCATACGCCGATGTCTGGAAAAGCTCGATTTCTACGTCGCCATCGATTTCTTCCTCAACGAAACGGCGCGTCATGCGGATATCGTGTTGCCGGGCTCGCTGCACGAGGAGGACGAAGGCGTCGTCACGCAGATCGAGGGCCGCATCATCAAGATCAACAAGGCCGTGGACTGCCCTGGAGAAGCGCGGCAGGACTGGAAGATCGTCCAAGACATCGCCCACGGTCTGGGACGGCCGCACGGGTTCCATTTCGAGAGCCCGCGACAGATTTTCGACGAGCTTCGCGTGGCCAGCAAGGGCGGCGTGGCCGACTACTCGGGTGTCACCTACGAGAAGGTCGAGCGTCAGAACGGCGTCTTCTGGCCATGCCCAAGCGAAGACGCCGAAGGCCGGCCCATCGACCATACCGGAACGCCGCGATTGTTTGAGAAAGGCTCCTGGAACCCTGTCGCCAAGGGCGCGGGACCGTTCTACTTTCTCGACGGCAAAGCTCGCTTCAACGTCGCGCCCTACACTCCGCCCGCCGAAGACGTCGACGCGGACTACCCGCTCATGCTGACCACCGGCCGCGTCGTGAGTCAGTTCCTGTCAGGCACGCAGACTCGCCGCATCGGTCCGCTCGTCGATCAATACCCTGAGCCGCGCCTGGAGCTCCATCCGCAGCTTGCTGAGCGGCTCGGCGTCCGCGACCAAGACTGGGTGACCGCGCGCAGCCGCCGCGGCGAGGCGACGCTACGCGCCAAGGTGACGACGACGATCCGCCCCGATACGGTGTTCATTCCGTACCACTGGGCTGGCGCGAAGAGTGCGAACCAGCTCACCGTCTCCGCCCAGGACCCAATTTCGAAGATTCCCGAGTACAAAGTCTGCGCCGTCCGTGTGGAGAAGGCCGGCACGCCGCCGGCCTACGCCGATCAATTGGAGCCGCAGCAGTAGTCATCCGCCCATGCCTGTTCCAGAGCAGCACGAATTCTTCATCGACCCGAACCGTTGTATCGGCTGCCAAGCCTGCGTCCAGGCCTGCACCGAATGCGATACGCATAAGGGCGTCTCGATGATTCATCTGGAGTTCATCGATCCGGGCCGGTCGCCGCAGACCGCGCCGATGGTGTGCATGCACTGCGACTCGCCGACCTGTGCGGAGGTGTGTCCGGCCTTTGCGATCAAGAAGACCGAGGACGGCGTGGTGCAATCGGCCAGTCAACCGCGCTGCATCGCCTGCAACAACTGCGTGCTGGCCTGTCCCTTCGGCGTGCCGAAGATGCAGGTTCCGCAAGAGCTCATGATGAAGTGCGACATGTGCTACGACC
>JAWKHJ010000015.1:0-140281 GCA_041394905.1 Bryobacterales bacterium
ACGCCGTTGGTCGTGACTTTGCGCAAGCAGGACTGGTCGAGCGACCCGCGAACGCGCTTCTTTGCCCTGTGGGCGGTCTCGGCGTTCGTCTTCTTTTCCATCTCCAAGAACAAGTTGCCAGGGTACATCCTGCCTGTCCTTCCGCCGCTGAGCGCGCTGCTCGGCGTGCGCTTAGCGCGCAGTCCGGCGCCGCGCTGGGCCCTTGCCGGGTGTGCGGCATTGCTGGTGGCGCTGCCGCTCGCCGCGGACGTGTTGCCGCAGGCCTTGGCATCGGGCATTCGCTCCGCGTGGCCGCCAGACCAAGTCCCGTTCGGAGCCTTGGGGGCGGTCGCCGCCGTGACCGTCGCCGCCGCGGCGCTGGCCACGCGCAACCGCGCGGGGTGGGCTCTGGCCCTTGTTGCGGCCGGGGCCGTGCTCGGGATAGCCGAGCTCAAACGGCGCATCTATCCCGCGCTCGACCATTCCGCCGGCTCGCGGGCGCTCTGGGCCGAGATCGAGCCACAGGCAGATCAAGTCTGCATCGGCGATGTGCGCCGCCATGTCGAGTATGGCCTCGAGTTTTACGGTCATGGCCGCCTGCCTGCTTGCGCGGACTCGCCCCGCCCCGTCCGCGTCGAGGGCGACCCGCCCCGCCTCGAAAGGTGATGTTTCGTACGTATCTTGCGTAACTTCCTAAGTAAAACCCCCGAACACGAAACCCAGACAAGGTGTGATCGAGTCCAAAGGGGATTCGCGCGCCGTTTTGGAGGGTTTGGTATGCACACGGGACGGACGGGCGACAAACCCGTACGACTGACTCAGAAAGAACAGCAATTACTCGAGCTACTTGAGAGCGAACCTGGCCGTTGTTTCTCGCGGCCGTTTCTGCTTCGTCACGTCTGGGGTTACAGTGACGGAGCGCGTACAAGAACTGTTGATGTCCATGTGAGCCGCTTGCGCAAGAAGCTTGGGCAGCGTCGGGACATTGCCATTCACGCTGTAGTTCGGCGGGGATACATGTTGGAGCGGCAAGCTACCGCTGTTTAGCCGCCTGACGCGAAGCGACGACCGTGGTGGTAGTATCGGAGGCCGATGCGACCACCTAGCCGCCGCGCCTTCTTGGGTTTCGCCGGAAGCGCATTGTTCACGTCGGCCTTCGCCGGCGCCTTCTTGCGGGCGCAGGAGCGAGGCGGGTCTTCTACGCCGATCGGCCCCCGCGAGCCGCTGCGGATTACCAAGCTCGAGCTCTACAAGGTCAAGCCCCGCTGGACTTTCCTAGAGGTTCACACCGATGCCGGCATCGTTGGATTAGGGGAACCCATCGTCGAATCGCGCGGCGACACCGTCATCACCGCAGTCAAAGAGGCTGAGCCGTACCTCATCGGCAAGGACCCGCGACGCGTCCAGTATCACTGGCAGGCTATCTATCGTCACGCCTTTTATCGTGGCGGTCCGGTGTTGACCTCGGCGCTGTCGGGCATCGACCAGGCGCTGTGGGACATCAAGGGTAAGGCGCTGGGCATCCCCGTCTATGAGTTTTTCGGTGGGCCTACGCGAGATCGCGTCCGCGTCTACTCGCATGCGCGCACGCCCGAGCAGGTCAAGGCGGATCTGGCCAAGGGCTTTCGTGCCTTTAAGACGGGGCCGTTCAAGACGCGGCCCTACCGCGCCGTCGAGAATCCGGCCACCATCCAACGCTCGGCGGACGACTTCGCCGCGCTGCGCGAGGCGGCCGGCTCTGAGGCCGACATCGCGATCGACTTCCATGGCGCCATACCGCCGCAGTCGGCCAAGATCCTCATCAAGGCGCTCGAACCCTACCAGCCAATGTTCATCGAGGAGCCTTGTCAGGCACAGAACCATGAGGTGATGGCTGACATTGCGCGGTCGACCTTTCTGCCGATCGCGACCGGCGAACGGGTGTTTACCAAGTGGGGCTTTCGCGAGGTGCTGGAGCTCGGTGCTGCGACCATCTTGCAGCCGGATTTGAGCCACGCCGGCGGCATCTCGGAATGCCGCGCCATTGCGTCTATGGCTGAGGCGTATTACGCGCAGATCGCGCCGCACAATCCGCTGGGGCCGATTGCGCTGGCCTCCGGCGTACAGTTGGCGGCTTCCATTCCCAATTTCCTCTGCCAGGAGCAGGTCAGCCTCGGAGAGGGCTATCTCAAAGAGCCGTTTCGGGTGCGCGACGGCTACCTCGACCTACCCACCGGGCCGGGCTTGGGCATCGAGCTCGACCGCGACTATGTCACCTCGATGTTCGGCCACGACTACCACCCGGCGGAAACCTACGATGCAGGCGACGGCAGCGTAGTCGATCGTTAGGCTCCTCGCCCCGCCTGATCTTTCCTCTACCGCCCATGACCGCGTTGTGCGACATTAGCTTCGGCTCGACGCTGGAGGATCAACGATGCGCATAGGTGTTGTGAAAGAGATTTGGCGTTTCCCCGTCAAATCCATGCAGGGAGCTCGCATCCCCAGCTGCTCGGTTTCCACCCAAGGCCTGCTGGGCGACCGCTGCTGGGCGATGCGCGATGAGAAGCGCAAGGAAGTCCAGTGGGGCAAGAAATACCCCCAGCTCATGCAGTGCAACGCCCGCTACCGTGAGGACCCCGCTGCCGGCCAGATCCCGCAAGTCGACATTACCTTTCCTGATGGGACGACAGTCGGCAGCGATGACCCAACCGTCCATCTCAAGCTCACCGAGTTGATCGGCGGAGAGGCGAGACTCTGGCCGCTACAGCCTGCCGAAAATCGGGAGTTCTACAAGCGCTACAAAGAGAGCGACGAGCAGCTCATCCAGGACTACGTCGAGGCTTTTGCGCGGGAGGAGGGCGAGCCGCTACCCGATCCCACCCAGTTTCCGGAAGTCCTCATGGAGCACGTCGCCGTCCCCGGGACGTTCTTCGACAACGAAGAGATCCACCTGTTGACGACGGCTTCACTCGACCGCATGCGCTCGCTCAATCCGCAAGGGAGCTGGGACGTTCGGCGCTTCCGGCCCAACTTTCTCATCGAAACCGACGAAGGGATCGAGGGGCTGGTTGAACAATCGTGGATCGGGAAGCAATTGAGGATCGGCTCCACCGTCCTCACGATCGCCGCAGCCACTCCACGCTGCGGGATGCCGACTCGCCCGCAGGCCGATCTTGGCTACGACAGCTCCGTGCTCCGAACCATCGTGCGGGAAGCGAGTCAGAACTTCGGGGTCGGCGCGCATTGCGGTCAGGCCGGCGAGATTCGCGAAGGCGATGTCGTCGACCTGTCCTGACGTCTCCGTGCGCCACCCCTAGTCCGGGATCTCCGCCTGCACCAGCATCGCGAGCAAGGTCAGTGACTCCTGCCACCCCAAATAGCAAGCCTCTGGGGGAATTACGTCCGGCACGCCTTCCGAACGATCTTCACGTCCGTGCCCACCGAGACCGCTTCGAGGTCGATCGTGACCGTGATCTCGCCTGGAAGGTTCGGGTCGTCGAACTTGTCGGTGTAGCGGAGCCTCTTGCCGGGAGTCAGCTCCAGGTATTCCCCGCCGAAAGAATGGCTCGAGCCGGTGGAGAAGTTGGTGAATGACATCTTGAACGAGCCGCCGACCTTGGCGTCCATGTGGTGGATCTTGGCGGTGAACCCGTTGGGCGGCATCCACTTGACCAAGGCGTCGGCGTCGAGAAACGCCTTGTAGACGTTCTCGGGTTTGGCGCGCAGTACGCGGTGAAGACGAATCGTGTTCGGCATCGAAAAAAGCTCCTTTGTAGAGTTAGACCGGCCGCGCGCCGCAAAATCATCGGTCGGCGATCATTTCCAGTCGACCCAGATGGGGCTGGACCAGGCGAGCTCCTCGTCTTGCTGTTCGACGCGCACGTAATACCAGTGGGCGCCCGAGGTCGTCTCGTTGTCGACGAACTCGAATTCGGCCTGCTGCGCGCCGGGCTCGGCCTTGTAGATGTACTCGCCGTCGCGAATCACATGGATGGCGGCGATCGGCCCTGTCCCCCGCGCTCGTACTCGAATCGGCGTCCGCCCCGGCGTCGCGCAATCCTCACCCATGAAGCAGTCGCCGATCCAGTACTCCAGCACGATATTGTCGGTCGCACCATACGTCCGCCGCGCCTTGATCGAGTCCCAAACCTGGTGGCGGCCATTCTCGGGCGCATAGACCATGGCGTAGGAGATGTGGGTGGACATGTGGTCGGAGCTGGCGATCACGCCCAGCTTGTAGCCTTTCTTCCAGGCGTTCCAAACCGCCCCAGGCGCCTGCCACCCTCCGGGCTGTTTGCCGTCCGGACCCTTCCAGCGCGGGGCGCCTTCATGCTCGCTATTGATCCGGTCGCCCTGGTAGATTTCTACCACCGCGTCTACCTCTGGATCATAGGCATGCCAATCCGTCCCCATCGCGCTCGATCCCGAAGTATGAGGAATGGCCAGACCTTCGTTGGCCTTCACGACCTCGTGGAGCAGCGTGGTGTCGTTCCGGATCGTGCCCCCAAAGCTATTCGAGTTAAACGTGAGGAGCTCGCCGTCAGGTGTATCAGGCAAAAGGAACTTATCGTCAATGGACTGGAAGAACGGCGTCACCGGATAGTCGCGGTGTGTGAACAGCAGATTGCGGTGCCCGTGGGGGTTGCCCGGGTTGCGTTCGTAGGCATAGAGCGTCGCGAATCGATCGGGGAAGTGGTACATGTCCGCCATCTTCTGGGTCATGAAGTTCCAGAAGTCGTTGCCCCCGGCTTGATGGTCGGTCGAGGCCCCGTAGTCCATGTCGGCGGCGTCGATCATGTAGCGGTAGAACTCCGGCAACGACCCGTCGGGCAGCCCGCCCTGGTCAGGCGATAGCTCGGTGTGGCGATGCAAGTCGCCGCGCAAGATGCGCATCGTCTGGCCGTGGACCTCCACCCGGTGGTTGCGAATGGTGCGCACGTCGGCCACTTCGTTGGGGTGCGTGGCCTTGGCCTCAACCACGGGCGTTGCGAAGGTGCGCAGCACCGGGGCCGCCCGCGCCCAGGCAGCGGAAGCGAGCCGGCGGAGACGCGCGCGTTGTGCGGCTGGCTGCCAAATGCCCAATCGCGGTTGTCATGCGGCCAGAACGCCCACAAGCGTCCGTCCGCCGCGGCCAAGCTCATCCGCGTGGATTTGCGGTTCCGCTTTGGGGCAGCAGGATCGGGTCCGTCCACTTGTCGCCGTCGAGTCGCGAGAGAAAGTACTCCCAGTGGACGCCGTTGCGGAAGCCCCGGCGGGCGTAGCGGCGCTTGAACGCAAGCCACAAGTTGCCGTCCGGATCGAACGAGAGCAGCGGGCGGCTATGCGCCGACGTTCCCGGCTCGAGCGGATCGGAGAAGCGCAACGGCGCCGCGGTCTTCCACTCTTCGCCGTCAAGGACTGCAATCTCCGTCTCGCGGACGCCGGCCAGCGGCGCCCCAATCGAGCGCTGGCCCAGAAAGAAGCCGTAGTCCTTGCCCCAGTTCACAGAGTCGGTTTCCCAGGCCACCCAGGGCCGGTTCTGGGCGTCGACCGCAACAGACACGTGGGCCTCGAAGCGCGGCGTCGAGATCACTTCTCGCTCCGGGCCGAAGCCTCCCTCCGGCGAGAACCGCCGCAGATTCACGTCATAGCTCTCGTCATAGCGGTCCCAGGCGATCCAAGCGGCGCCGTCCGGCCCGGTTGCGATCGCGGGCTCCCAGTTGTTGGAGGGCGTATCGGTGACGGCGAGCTCTTCCGACCAACGGCCGTCGCGCAGGTAGCGCAGCCGGATCTGCGCGTAGCGGCCGACCATCGATTGCCATGCGACATAGACCGTTCCGTCGGCGGCGCGCGCTACCGCGGGTTCGATGTCAGGTAGCGGGTTGCGGCTCAGCCGTACGCGCTCGCCCCAGGCGTCGCCCTCCCATGGCATGGCGTAGAGGTCCCAGTTGCCGGGACCGTGGGACGCCGGGCGGTGCGACCAAATCAACCACGGCTTGCCGTCCGCGTCCGTGGTTGCGTGCGGCCGCCAGAGGTCCTCCTCGCTGCGCGCCACGGGGATGAGGCGCGTCCATCGTCCGTTGGCCAGGCGGCGTCGCATGTTCAACTCCTCGCGGCGGTCGTGGTAGCTCATCCAGATGGCGGTGAGCGAACCGTCGGGGCTTGGCGCCAGAGAAGGAAAGTCGTGTTGCCGCATCTCGGTTCCGGAGAGATCCGTGACGGCGGGTGTGCGTTGGTAGCGTACCGATCCGCCAAGCGCGGTCTGCCACTGGCCGAATGCGAGCTGCATGGGGCGGAGCTCCACGCGTCCGCGGGACGTGGTGAGCGTGAGCCGCGTCGCCGGCGAGCCGGAGCCGCGCAGCAAAACCCCCTTGGGCATGACGATCTTCTCGACGGCCGAGCCCCCGACGAAGTCGTTGATCACGCCGGTCTCGATGATGTCCTCGTTGACGGTGACGCGCCAGCCGCCGGCGGGCAACACGCGATCGGGAGGCTCGAAGCGATAGCCGGCCAGATCGAAGATCTCGCCATCGGCAATCTCGGCTTTTCCGTCCCACGCTCCGGAGCCGTTTTCGCCGGTCCCAAACAGGGCGATTACAGCCCATGTTTGCTCCTCGGGAGCGCCACCGGGCATCCATGTGCGGTCGTCCGCGGAGTCCGGATCGGTTTGTGCGGCAAGGGCGCCTAAGCAGGCGATGGTCAGCAGGGCCGCTCTCTTCAGCAACATTGCGGCTGATTGTAGCGGGATCGACGTACGGACGGGTAGGGTGAACGCCTGGCGCCAAAGTAAGGAGGAGCGCTTGTCATGGCGACCCAGCAAACGCAATACAATGGGTCTATTCTCCTAGGACTTGGTTCCGAATTGGTATGGCAAATCCCGATCTGGTAAAGATGCTTCGCGAAGATGTCGACGGCTGGAATCGTTGGCGCGAGACGAACCCGGACGCCGAGATGGACCTCTCGGGGGCGGACCTCGAACAGGCCGACCTCGTCGTGGCCGATCTCTCGGGCGTAAACCTCTCCGGAGCCCGTCTGGTGCTGTCTAACTTGAAGGCGGCCGACCTGCGCGGCGCTAATCTGCGCGGCGCAAATCTCGTTGGGGCGCGCATGATTGGCGTGGATCTGGTTAACGCAGATCTGACCGGAGCCGACCTGCGGACGGCCGAGGATCTGACGAGCGAACAGCTCGCCGAGACTCGCGGCGATCGCACGACCCGGCTGCCTGATTATTTGGCCTATCCCAAATCCTGGGCCTAAGGGAAAACTTGCGGTGGCGCGCTTGCGCCGTTTCGGGTACCCTTATTGGGACAAGAGGTCCACAGTCGGCGTAGGACGTTTGTACAGGTTTGGTACTAGCGCCACGACCGGACACAAAAGACCCGTTAGGACGCCGATGCGGTCGGCACGTTCGCTGAGAGGGAGCGAGCGCCAAGGTTGGATGCTGTGATTTCTCGCAGGGGAGGCTAGTTTGATGTTGAGGAGTTTTCTCCGGTGGGGCGCGCCCGTAGTCGCCCTGTGCGCCGCGCTTCTAGCGCCGGCTCAATCGAATGCGACCGTCATTCTGACGGGATGCGCAAATCCGGGCTACTGCACGTTCACTGAGCTGCTGCAACCAGGCGCGTCGATCCAGGCGAACGATCTGATCTTCAGCAACTTCACTCGTTTCGTCAACGGCGGCCAAACCAATCGGCTACCGAATACGAATAACATTCTGGTTTCGGGCTTGGACGATGGCGGCCTAGATCCCGGTCCGGGGTTGCTGTTCAGCCTCAACGGCCAATTCGACGTGACGAATGGGTTTTTCATGGACCTTCTTACTTCGTTCTACGTCGCGTCTGCGCTCACATCGCCGTACGACATCAAGGATTCGACGATCACGATGAACATCGTCTCGGCTGTCGGCGCACAGTCGGCGGCTGGCGTCGAGCAGATTCTCTACCAAGACAACGAGGTCGACATCCTGTTCACCCACACCGTGGACGTTCGTCCGCCGAACGTGAGCATCTTGACTTCGCACACGGAATTCGACCCGCGCGATGCCATCTTCAATACGCTGCAACTGCGCGTGTGGCCTGGTTCGGATACGTTCGGAAACGCGAGCCTGACTCAGTTTGAGGTTCGCTTCTCCGAGCAATTGGCGCCGAACGTTCCAGAGCCGGGCTCGATCACGCTGCTCGGTGCGGGCCTGCTAGCCGCGATCACGCTAATCCGGAAGCGGAATCAGGGATAAGGCCGGTCGACAATTCGACTTACGGGAAGCCCTCCTGGATCTGTCCGGGAGGGCTTCACGCACTTTGGGACCATGGAAACCGTGCGCACTCTTGGAAAGAACGGTCCGAATGTATCGTCGATCGGGTTAGGTTTGGCGGCGCTGGGACGGCCAGGCTACATCAACCTGGGCCACGCGGGGGATCTCGAGAAGGATTACGAACCCGCTCGGATGCAGGAGCGGGCTCATGCCGTGTTGGATGCTGCTTGGCGGGGCGGAGTTCGCTATTTCGACGCCGCACGCTCGTATGGGCGTGCCGAAGAATTTCTGGCGAAATGGGTCATGGCGCGCGGGCTGACCCGCTCTGATGTGACGATCGGGTCGAAGTGGGGCTACGCCTACACGGCGGGCTGGCGCACGGACGCGGACGTCCATGAGGTCAAGGAGCACTCTCTCTCGCAGTTTCGCCAACAGAGGGAGGAAACACGGGCTCTGCTGGGCGGACACCTGGCGGTCTATCACATCCACTCCGCCACGCTTTCGAGCGGCGCTTTCGAGAGCCCGGATCTCTTGCGGGCCGTCGCTGCGCTGCGCGAGGAGGGCGTCATTCCGGGTCTTTCGCTGAGCGGCCCGGAGCAGGCGCGCGCTCTGGGCCGGGCTCTCGAAGTCCGCGCGGACGGTAGGCCGGCGTTCGGCTGCGTGCAGGCGACGTGGAATGTGCTCGAGCCGTCAGCAGGACAGGCGCTGGCTGAGGCGCACGCGGCGGGCTGGGGCGTCATCGTGAAAGAGGCGCTGGCCAACGGGCGGCTGACATCGCGCAATACCGAACCCGAGAGCGCCGCGCTGCTCGCACAGTTGCAGCACGACGGCCCCGCGGACGCCGTTGCTCTGGCAGCGGCCCTGGCGCAGCCTTGGGCGGACGTTGTACTGAGCGGGGCGGCAACGGTCGAGCAACTCGAGTCTAATCTCGGAGCGCTCGAGCTACAGCCGGACGTCGAAGCGCTGCTTGCGTTCGCGGAACCGCCGACGCTCTACTGGAACAAGCGGGCCGACTTGGCCTGGAACTGAGTGGATCGCTACCCCAGCCTGAAAGACGCCATTTTGGATCTGGATCCGGTTCTGATCCAGACCTTGGCTGCGTTCTCGATTGAGAGAACAGACGAAGGGTGGCTGACGTTGTTTCGTTTCGCTTTCTATGGGCCGAATTTGGAACGGGCCAGCGATGTCGATCAGTACCCCGACATCCAGGTTCTACTCCCAGCCCGGTTGGACCCGCGGGAAGAGATTCAGGGCCTGGAAGAGAGCGAGATTGTCGGCAGCTTCAACGTACTCGAGATGGCGCCGGAGCAAAGATGGGTGGTCAAGACCCACGCCGGTTCCCAAGCCGAGCGCATTGCCTGGCGCAATTCGATTACGTAGCGCGCCTGCGGTCAGACCGTCAGCTAGAAGAACGCGCGCGAGTACATATACTCCGGAGCAAAGATGCCCTGGAATTGGATCGTGGTCGGGCGGTGGATGACCTCCACGACGTAGAGCAGTTCGCCTTCCTGTAAGCCGTTTGTCGGGTCGGTCACCGAGCTCGGCGCTGCGGTGGCGCGGGCTTCGGTCAGGTCGTAGTAATCCTCGTGGTCGCCTTCGGTGGCGGAGTTGCCCGCCTTGTCGACAAACGAGAAGGGGAAGCCTGCCGCCGCCATGCGGCTGTTCATCTTCTGCCCGCTGGTGTCGCCGATCATGTAGCGTTGCGCGATCACGACCTGACCGTTATTGTTGCAATCGCGCGTACCACCGGAGCCGTCGTCACACTGCGCGTTCGCGGGCACACGCGTAAGCGTTGTGAACCAAACGGCGGTGTGACCGGAGTTGAGGTGCAAGTCCAGGCCGGTGGCGGCGTCGATGATGAAGTTCTTGTTCTGATCGCTGGCAAAGTCGATGCCGCGGGCGTACATGTTGCCGCCATTGCGCACCACCTGACCCAGGGTCAGATGGCGGTCCAGAATCATGCCAACCGCGAAAGAGCCGATCGACATGAGCACGAGAAACGGCAAAGCGACGGCGAACTCGACCACGGACTGGCCTTCGTTACCGAGGCCGCGGAAGCGTCGGCGAAGGAAGCGGACGATGGATGGGGTGTGCATGGTCTCCATTTCCTAGGGCGCGCAGGCAGTCGGATCGGCCAGAGTGCCGCGGCTGGGCGGCGTTCCAGGGTAGGGTTCCATCTTGTCGGTAGCGGAAACGCTCAGCACGAACGGAAAGGGTCCGCCATTCGCGTCCTTGCGGATCAGCGTCGTGATCGGCGTCATGTCGTAGCAGCTAATCGTGACGCGAATGATGCTGCCGGCTTCCGCGTTGGCCACCTTGGCCGAGGCGGCGCCGCCGGCTGGACAAGTGGCGCCGGACGGGCAGTTCGGGTCGTAAAATTCCACGCCGACGTAGTCATCCAGGTCGGTGTCGCTAAGCAAACCAAAGCTATTCTTTTTGATGACTTGTTTGATTTCGTCATCCAATCCGGACCCGTCCCCGCCAGTGATGGCAAAACGCACGGCGGCGCGCACGGCATGGTGGAAGGTGGCCCGGACGAAGAGAACCCAGGTAAACTCGAACATCCCGACAATCATGGTCAGCAAAAGCAAGAACACGAGCGCGAACTCAACGAAGGCGTTGCCGCTCTCCGCTTTGCCCGCGCGGTGGTAGGGTCGTCTGATGAGCATTGCTCCTCCGGGGCACGATAAAATAACAAACCGCGACCGCGCTTCTTCGCCCGTAGTCAGCTTAAGCGCAGCTGGATTCAGAGAACAATTAGACTGTCGGCGTAGGGCCGCTATCACTCCTCCTTACTTCTAAAACTCCGGATTAGGCGTGCTTCTCGGGCATTCGTCTTAGGGCGCGCCTGAATTCCGGCCCGAGGATTTTGAACCGAATGTACTGGTCTGGCCTCATCTTCGACCTCGATGGAACGGTGGCGGATACGCTGCCCGTGAGCTATGCGGCGTTCCGCCGTACGATCCGCGAATGGACAGGGGCGACGCTGACCAATGCCGAGATTCACGGCCGCTTCGGGCCCAGCGAAGAGGGGGTTTTGGCAGGATTGTTGGGCGGCGATCCGCGGACCGCATACGACTTGTTCTTAAAGCTTTACGCGCTGGAGCACCGGCGCTGCCCTCATGCGTTTCCTGGATTGACGGAGCTGATCGGCGAGGTGCGCCGCGCGGGCGTGCGGTGCGCCATCGTGACAGGCAAAGGAGCGGACGCGGCCGCCATCACACTCGACAGGATCGGCTTGGCCCAAGCCTTCGAACGTGTAGAGGCAGGCTCGGCTGGCGGCGCGGTGAAGCTCGAGTGCATGCAGAGGGTGCTCGCAGATTGGGGTTTACCGCCGGAACGGGTAGCCTCAATCGGCGATTTTCCCTCGGATGTGCGCGCTGCCAGAGCCGCCGGATTGACGCCTGTGGGGGCGGCGTGGGCCTCGACAGCCAACCGGGCCGTGCTCGAGGAGGCCGGGGCGGAGGTGGTGTTTGACCGCGTAGACCAGCTCGCGTCGTGGCTCGCCCAGGGTTGCTAAACTCGCCGGATATGCGCGCTTTGTCGCTGATCGTGTTGGCCTTGATGGCGTTCGCCGCGCGGGCGGACGATATCCCGGACCGCCGCAACGTGGAGGTCCGCCACACGGATTTCGAGTTCGCGACGCCTACGTTTGAGGACGCCGATGCCTGGAGGGCGCGCGCGGCCCACCTACGCAAGCAAATCCTGATGGCGTCCGGGCTGTTGCCTTTGCCGGACAAGACGCCACTCAATCCACAGGTTTTCGGCCATACGGAATGGCAGGGCTACAGCATCGAGAAGGTGCTGCTCGAGACGCGCCCCGGCTTCTACCTGGGCGGCAACTTGTACCGGCCTTCGGGGCTCGGGGCCGTACCCCGCAGTGATCTCTCCGCACGGGCACTGGGCTGATGGGCGCATCGAGCACGGCGAACGCGGCTCTGTGCCGGCCCGGGCGATCAATTTGGCGCGTCAAGGCTATGTGGTTTTCACCTACGACACTGGTGGGCTACAACGAACCCGTCAGTTGCCGCACGCAACCATCGGCGGAAAGGTAGAGGAGCTGTGGGGCGTCAACCTGCTCGGCGCGCAACTATGGGACAGCATCCGGGTAGTGGATTTCCTGGAGTCTCTCCGAAGTCGACCCCAAACGGATCGGGGCAACCGGGGCATCGGGCGGAGCGACCCAGACATTCCTGCTCACTGCGGTAGACGATCGCATCGCCTACTCGGCGCCCGGTCAACATGATCTCGTTGTCATGCGGGCGGTTCGCCCTGTGAGAATGCGCCCAACCTGCGCATCGAGCAAACAACGTGGAGATTGCCGCGCTGATGGCGCCGCGCCCGATGTTAGCCGTCAGCGCGACCGGCGACTGGACCCGCAACTTGCCGCGCAACGAGGGACCGGCTCTGGCCGGGCTCTACAGCCTGTTGGGCGTCCCGGATCGCTTCGAGTATACCCAGCTCGACGCTCCGCACAACTACAACTTGGGCAGTCGCGAAGCCGTCTACCGCTTCTTCGGCCGCGTAGTGCTGGGCGATGCGACCCGAAGAACTTCGCGGAGAAGAGTTTCACGCTACCGGACCCGTCCGACCAACTCGCGCTTTGGAACAAGACGTTGCCGGCGAACGCGGTGACGGCGGAGAAATACGTGGAGGACCGGATCCGCGAGGCGAATGTCGGGATGCTTCTGCTGCGCCCACGCAACGCGGGATTGTTACGCCAGGCTCGGCAAGCGTTCCGAGAGCGGTTGTCCTACGCGATGATGGCCTTCGAGCCGGCGCCGGAGGAGATTGCGACTGAGACGGCCGAGGAGCTCCCGAACGGCGAAAAGCTCACGCTGGGGCGGCGGGACTACGGCGAGCGGATTCCGGCGGTCTACCTGAAGGCGTCGACGCCGAACGCGGCCGCGCGGCCGACCTTAGTGGTGCATCCCGAGGGCGGCGCTTGGGCGCTGTCGTCGTCGGAGAGCCGCGACGGGCTTGTCGCCAAGTTGCTGGATAACGGGGGCGACGTTCTGGCGATTGACGCCTTCCAACTCGCGCACGCTGTAGCGCCGCGGCCGGACGTAGCGGCGGCCGGCCGCAGGGCGGAGACCTACTACACCACGTTCAACCGCACTGACACGGCGAACCGCGTGCTCGACGTCGTAATCGCGCTTGCCTACCTGCGCAGCCGCACCGGCGCGGGAGAGATCAACTTGGCCTGCCTTGGCGATACGGGTCCGTGGTGCTCACTGGCGCGGGCCGTGGCGAGCGGGTCGATTCGCATGGCGGCGGACCTGCGGCTGTTCGACGCCTCGAAGGACGAGGAGTTTGTGGAAAAGCTGTTCAGTCCACATTTGCGCACGGCGGGGGACTTCCGCGCCGCGTCGACGCTTTGGGTGGAAGGCGGCGCGTTGCTCTGGAACGTTGCGCCTGGATTCCCGTCCGACTGGGTGCGCGGCTCCTTCGAAGCGGCCTCGATGAGCGACAAGCTGATGCTGCTTCCGGACCAAGTGTCGGACATCGCGCTGGCGGCATGGCTGACCCAGCCAGGGGATCCGGCGGCTCCGCCGCAGGCCGGTCGGAGTACAACACCACGTTGATCAGTGAGCGGCGGGCCGCCCCTCCCTGCTCACGGGGTAGCGTGTTTGATTCCGATAGCACCGTAGCCGACGGACTGCACTAGTTGACTACGATCATTTGAGAATGGCGTTCTAACTCAAGTTGGCTCGGAGTGCTAATCAGAGCGCTTGCGATAAAGCGAAAGTTATACTTCACGTCAACCTGTACTGAGCTGCCTGGTTCGTTATTCGGTGTCCAGGTCACGGAAACATCAACCGCCTCAGACGGAATTCCGATCGCGTTGGCGTCGACGATCGTCTTGACGTCCGCCGTCGGAGTGCCTCCGGCTTTAGTTGGGTTGTGACTGCCGTGCATCATCGCGTAGCGAGCCCCTTCTTTGGCCGCATGGGATAATACCGCGGTTGACCAAATTAGCCGACTGAATTCAAATATTCCGATAGCGACGACCAAGAACAGGGTGAAAGTTAGAGCGAACTCCACCATCGTGCTACCGCGCCGCGAGTCACGGGGTCCCAGTTGGTTACGCTGAGTCATCATCATCCTCCCTGGTTTACTGCACCCGCATGTAGCCGCCAGCGCTTAGTGGAATCCTACTTGGAACACCGGGATAGCGCCCAAGCGTGGAAAAGGTCTTGGTTGCTCTTGCCCTAACATATACTCTCGGCACGCCATACCCAGAGCACGTGGACTGCGTGCAGCTGACCCACGCGCCGGGTGCGTCCGGGCAGTCGCAGAGACGCTCAGCGGTGGCGCTTACGTTCGAGACATCGATTGCGTCCGTTAAGACCGCGTTTTGGATTCCTTGATAGTCTACGGCGTCCTTGACGGTTCTGTAGCCCCAGGTGGCGCCGGCATTCGCAGCGCCCTCCATCTGAGCCGCTTCAACCGTGACGCGCGCGAAATCACCTGCGCCGAGCGCCATCAGAAAGAGTAGCGGGGCCGTAATGGCGAATTCAGTGATCGAGCCGCCTCGGCGGTCCCATAGCAGTTGTGTGAGCATAGTCTTTTCTCCTCCGTGCGTTTCCGGCTACTCCCAGAGCACTGCGGCGTAGGCTGGTGGGGACAGGTTCTTGGGCGGCTTGTTGACCCGAATGGTGATGCCCGAGGCGCCGGACACGTTTAGAGTGTTTGCGACCACCATGGCCCAGTACATATCGGAATCCGGATTGCCCGCCCAGTCCAGATGTTGCGACGGAAAGTAGAGAGCTCCCGAATAATACGAATCCAGGGTTCCGCGTCCAAGTAGATTGCCAGGGGATTTGTCGGGTGAATCTCGATTCGCGAAAAACAGCATGCCTTTGTATGCGCCAAACTGTAGTGCTGAAAGCCGCACGCGGGAGTTTCCTCCGATGTCGATGTGGTCATTCCCGTTCGTGTTGACGTTGTAGAAGAACACTCCTTCACCGAACAGGTCACCACCGGTGACCTTCATGCCTCGCTCGAGCACATACGTGCCTGGCAAGAAGACTACGTTGCCATTGGGGATTTGGATTTTCGAGCTATAGTATCCCGGTCGATAGACTCTTACTCCCGCGACTACGGAAAAGCCGCCGGCCGACATTGCGCTCGCGTCAGGGGGGGCGAGCGCCGAGAAGGGGTCAATCATTGGGCTAACGCCGGTGGTTGGGGAGGGCGAAATGCAGTTGCCGCCGTAACCGCCGGTCACTCCGACCCATGAGGCTTCCAGACAGCCCGATCCCTTCTCCAAGAGCGCGCTTCCGGAGCGTGAGTTGACCATGAATCCACAATCGGTCGAGACGTTGGGGCTGCCGTTTTGCGTGTAGGCGCCAGATACCTCGGGGTCGAGAATCAGAACGCAAGGATCCGGAGACGGTCTCAGGCCCGAAGTCGCACGTGCCGTAACGTACGAATATTTGGGACCCAGAATTCGCATGAAGGTCGTGGGTACTTGTTTTCTCACGAATACTTCCACGAAAAGCGGGTCGCCCGCATGGGGACCTTGGGCGGGCGGGTAGTCGACGGTGATGGTCGAGTTCGTGTCAGCGTATCCGTGAAGGGCTGTGTCGTTGACGACGGCCGGACGTACCTGCGTAGCGTAATCCTTATTGCCTCGGCGCAGCTCTTGTGCTCCAGCGATGGCGCCGGAATCCGCGGCGGATTGCGCCTGGCGCTTTTCGTAGAAGAGCCGCCCGCCGTCGAGCACGAGCCCCAAGGCTCCCACGAAGATCGAGAAGAGCAAGGCGAAGAGCACCAGAGCCTGCCCAGAAGAGTTGAATCGAAAGCATCTCGCACGGTCGGTCCATCTGTAGTTGTCTGCAGTGGCGTGATTGTGTGTTTCAGTCGTCTCGCGCATTCAGGTGCCTGCCTTCGATACTTCAATCTGCGATGGGTTAGCCCCAAGCGTCTTGGCTCATCTGTATGTTGGACTCCCGATTCGGTTGAGGGCAATGGATCAAGCAGTCAAAAGTGCCTAATGCAGGTTCAGCAGACGTGGTCAGTACTCTTTGTGTCTTTGGTACTGTCGTGTTCTAAGGTGAAGCGTGTGGAGTGTGGTGGGGGATAGAGAAGAGGGATCGTGTTGTCAATAAGTTAGCGAGTCTTTGGTTGGATCTTGTCTAAGGTTATGGAATGGTCCTAGTGGTGTCCTTGGAGGCCTTTCAGTGGGTTCGAATTATTCAGAGAAAGGGATGCGAGATATCCTCGAAAAGAGGAGTGTGAGTCGCTCCTCCTCGTCGCTGCGGTCCCCGCAGGCTTGGGGCGCCCAAGCGGCGTGCGCGGCGTCTCGCTATCGTGAGAGGGAATGCTCGACCGCATCATCGTCCGCGGCGCACGGCAGCACAACCTGCGCAATCTGCACCTCGAGATCCCGCGCAACACGCTGACCGTCGTCACCGGGCTGAGCGGCTCGGGCAAGTCGTCGCTAGCCTTTGACACGATCTACGCTGAAGGGCAGCGGCGCTACGTCGAGACGCTTTCGCCTTACGCCCGGCAGTTCCTCGATCAGATGGAACGGCCGGACGTCGATTCGATCGACGGGCTCAGCCCGGCGCTGTCGATTGAGCAGAAGACAACCAGCCGCAGCCCGCGTTCCACGGTCGGGACGATCACTGAAATTTACGATTACTTGCGCCTGCTCTACTCCTCGGTCGGCAAGCCGCACTGCTCCAACTGTGGCGCGCCGATCCAGCGCCAGACGCCGGACCAGATTGCCGAACAGGTGATGCGCCGCGGCGGGAAGGTGACCATCCTGGCGCCGGTCATCCGCGGACGCAAGGGTATCTACCGCCGTGAGCTCGAGCAGTTCGCCGAGAAGGGCTACCTGCGGGCGCGCATCGACGGCCAGATGAAGGCGCTCGACGAGGACATCTCGCTCGAACGCCACCATGCCCACACCATCGAGGTGGTAATCGACCGACTCACCGTGCGCGCCGGGGTGGAGAAGCGGCTCGACAGCTCAATCCGAACGGCGTTGCAGCTTGCCGACGGGCTCGTGCTGGTAGCGATGGGCGGCGAGGACGGCAAGGCGGAAGACGAGAAGCTGTACTCGGAAAAGCTCGCCTGCATGGAGTGCGGTGCGAGCGTGCCGGCTTTCGAGCCGCGTTCGTTCTCGTTCAACAGCCGCTACGGCGCCTGCCCGGAATGCACGGGCCTGGGTAGCTTGTGGGACTTCGATCCGGCCAAGCTGATCACTGATCCATCGAAGCCTTTGCTCGGCGGCGCGATGGCGCAGTGGCTGCTCTACTCCTCCATCGAGTCGAAGATCAGGCGCGCGGCCGAGGCCAAGGGGATTCCGCTCAAGAAGAAGGTCGCGGATCTGAACAATGACGACCTCGACTATCTGATCCACGGCGGCGGGAGGCACTTTCCGGGCCTGCTGGCGCTGCTGCGAGACTGGCACGGCGACGACGTCGGCGGCGAATACAAGGACTGGATCATGAAGTTCCAGTCGCCGATGACATGCCCGGCCTGCGGTGGAGCGCGGCTGCGGCCCGAAAGTTTGGCGGTCCACATCGAGGGGAAATCGATCTCGGAGTTTGCGTCCTTACCGGTGGGCCGCGCACTGGTGGTGGCCGAGAGCGTGGATCTGACCGAACGGCAAAGGCTGATCGCGGGCCGCATTCTGGACGAAGTACGCAAGCGGCTGGGCTTCCTGACGGCGGTCGGGTTGGACTACTTGACGCTGGACCGTTCGGCGGCGACGTTGTCGGGCGGGGAAGCGCAACGCGTCCGCTTGGCGACGCAGATTGGGACGCAATTGCGCGGTGTGCTCTACGTGCTCGATGAGCCGTCGATCGGATTGCACGCGCGCGACAATCAGCGCCTGCTCGAGAGCCTGATGCGACTGCGCGATCTGGGCAATACGATCGTAGTGGTCGAGCACGACCAAGAGACGATCGAGCGCGCGGACCACGTCCTCGACCTTGGCCCCGGCGCCGGACGCCTGGGCGGTGAGCTCGTGGCTGAAGGCGACCCGAAGCAGATCATGGCCGTCGACCGTTCGCTGACAGGTCAATACCTGAGCGGGCGCATGCAGATCCCCGCGCCGGCCGAGCGCCGCAAGCCAGACAAGCGCAAGTTGGTGATCCGCAGAGCCTCGCAGCACAATCTGCGCGACATCGACGTGGAGATTCCGCTCGGCCTGTTTGTTGCGGTGACGGGCGTGTCGGGCTCGGGCAAGTCGACGCTGATCAACAGCATCCTTGTACCCCGTGCTGATGCAGCACGTCTACCGCTCGCCGATCGAGGCGGGTGCGCACAAAGGTCGAAGGGCTGAAGCACGTCGACAAGGTGGTGCGCATCGATCAAGACCCGATCGGGCGGACTCCGCGTTCGAACCCGGCGACTTATTCCGGAGTTTTCACCCCGATTCGCGACTACTTCTCGATGCTGCCCGAAGCGCGGGCGCGCGGCTACAAGCCGGGGCGTTTCAGCTTCAACGTCAAAGGCGGTCGCTGCGAGGCTTGCCAGGGCGACGGCAACAAGCGCATCGAGATGAACTTCCTTCCCGACGTGTTTGTGACGTGTGACGTTTGCCGCGGCCGGCGTTACAACCAGGAGACACTGCAGGTCAAATTCAAGAACTATTCGATCGCCGACGTGCTGGAGTCGACGATCGAAGAGGCCGTCCCGCTGTTTGAGAACCTCCCGCAGGTGGCGGTGAAGCTCAAGACGCTGGCCGAGGTCGGCCTGGGCTACCTGCACCTGGGGCAATCTTCGACGACGCTCTCAGGCGGCGAGGCGCAACGGGTGAAGCTGGCCCGTGAGCTGAGCAAGCGCCAGACGGGCCAAACGGTCTACCTGCTCGACGAGCCCACGACCGGGTTGCACTTCGACGACGTGCGGAAGCTGCTCGAGGTGCTGCACCGGCTGACTGACCTGGGCAACACGGTCATCGTGATCGAGCACAACATGGACGTGATCAAGTCCGCCGACTGGGTGGTCGACTTGGGCCCGGAGGGCGGCGACGGCGGCGGCACGTTGGTCGCCGAAGGAACGCCGGAAGACGTGGCGAAGGTGAACGCCAGCTACACCGGGCGCGAGCTCAAGAAGATGCTGCGCTGATCGCGGTCGCCGCCAAATGGCAGAATGAACGCTGCATGTCCGCCGCCGCCAACATCGAGGATCTCGAAGCGCACCGCGTAGCCCTCACGGGACACTGTTACCGCATGCTCGGCTCGCCGGCGGATGCGGACGACGCCGTGCAAGAGGCGATGATTCGCGCTTGGCGCGGGCTCGATCGCTTCGATGGCCGCGCGTCCGTCCGTACTTGGCTTTACCGCATCGCAACCAACGTTTGTCTCGATGCGCTCTCGTCGCGGGCTCGCCGCGTGGGACCGACCGAGGACGGTCCGCAGGGTACGCCGGAAAGTGAGCTGGTGAAGAAACCGCGCACGCACTGGCTCGAGCCCATCGCCGACCAAGTCGCCATCCCGCAGGACGAGCAGCCTGCCGAGCAGGCGATGCTGCGCCAAAGTATTCGGCTGGCCTTCGTAGCGGCTCTGCAGCGCTTGCCGCCTCGGCAGCGAGCCGCGCTGCTGATGGTGGAAGTGTTGGGCTGGTCAGCGGCGGAAACGGCTGAAGCGCTCGACATGACCGTCCCTGCCGTGAACAGCGCGTTGCAGCGCGCCCGCGCCACTGTGGGCGAACTGCGCGAAGCCGAGCCGGGCGGGCTGACAGCGGAGCAGCGACGGTTGGCGGAGCGCTACGCCGAAGCTTTCGAACGCTACGACCTCGACGCGTTGGTTGCCCTCATGCGCGAAGACGCGACGCTCAGCATGCCGCCCTACGCCTTGTGGCTGCGCGGCGAAGAGCAGATCCGCGCCTGGATGCTCGGGCGGGGCATTGGCTGCGAAGGCTCGCGGCTGGTTCCAGTGGACGCTTGCGGCGCTCCGGCGTTCGGCCAGTATCGCGACGGCGGTCGCACGCCCTGGTCTCTCATCGTCCTCGACGTGCAGGATGACGCCGTCGCGGGCGTGGTGCATTTCCTCGAGGTCGAAGACCTGTTCCCGCGCTTCGGCTTGCCCATGAGCTTGCCGGCTTAAATCTTTTTCCTCCGAGCGATGATTTCGCGGCGCGGCGCCGGTCTACCTATCAGAGCCGGCCGCTGAAGGTGCGGCTCGGGAGAAAAGAGATGGCTTTACAAACAATCCAACCTTACATTTCGATCGGCGGCGGCAAGGGCCGCGAGGCGATTGCGCTCTACGAGAAGGCGCTCGGCGCGAAAGCGGAGCGGCTGATGAAGTGGGACGAATGTCCGATGGACATCCCGGCCGAGCGCAAAGGCCTGGTGATGCATTGCGAGATCGCTGCCGGCGAGCTGAAGATCATGCTCTGCGATTCGCCCGAGGATGCGGCGAAGGGCGGGCAAGTATCGATTACGCTTGGCTTTGCCGACGCGGAGAGCATGACCAAGAGCTTCGAGATTCTCGCAGAGGGCGGCAAGGTCATCATGCCGATCGACGACGCTTTCTGGGGTGACAAGTTCGGCATGTTGCACGACCGTTTCGGCGTGAAGTGGATGTTCGTCTGTCCGCAGAAGGGCTGAGGGAGCGTACCGTGGCCAGGCAAATCTTCGTCAACTTGCCGGTGCGCGACTTGGAGGCCTCCAAAGCCTTCTTCGCGAAGCTGGGTTTCAGCTTCAACGCCCAGTTCACCGACGAGAGGCGGCTTGCATGATCGTGAACGACGATGCTTACATCATGCTGCTCACCGAGCCGTTCTTCAAGACCTTTACCAAGCGCAAGCTTTGCGATGGTTCCACGCAAACCGAGGGCTCTTCGCCATCTCATGTGAAAGCCGCGAGGCGGTGGACACGATGGTGCGGACGGCTCTCGAGAACGGCGGCAAGCCTGCCATGGACGCGCAGGATCACGGCTTCATGTACGGGTGGAGCTTTTACGACCTGGATGGGCATCACTGGGAGCCGCTTTGGATGGACCCCAACGGTCCGAGCTGAGCTCGACCTCGGAGCCGCGCGCTCGCGTCCCTGCGTGGGCGGGGGCGCGGCTCGCCTAAAATGAGCGTGCATGCGCAAGCTCGCCAAGGCGGTTCTCGTTCTGCTGTCGCTCTACGTGGTGGTCATGGGAGGCAGCGGCCTGCTGATCCGCTCGATGCTCTCGGGCGGCGTGGGCGAAGGGCTACGGCGCAAGGCGCAGGCGTTGCTGCCGGTGGAAGTCACCATCCAAGGCGGCGATTTCGACATCCCGGAGTGGTTCTACTTCCGGCCTGCCATCTCGTTTGACAGCCTCCGCATAGCCAATCCCCCCGGCTACGGCGACCAGCCTATGCTCCAAGCGGACCGCGTGGCGGCGCGCGCCAAGCTGGCGGAGCTTTTTGGCGGCCACGTGGCGATCGAGTCGATCGACATCGAGCGTCCGCGCTTGTCGGTCGAGACCGCGGAGAATGGCAAGACGAACGTGCAGGCGCTGCTCGATGCGCTGAGCAAGGCTCCGGCCGAGGCGCAAGAGCCCGCGGATTCGAATGCGGCGACCGGCTTTCGCGTCGCGAGCTTTGTGCTGCGCAACGGTGAGATCCGGTACACGGCGCCGGACTCGAGCCGATGGTCGTGCGGAATTTGAATGTGACCCTGCGCGATTTCGATCCCGCGGCGGCGTTTCCCTGAGCGCCGATCTGGATCTATTCGACGAGGAAGCGATCCACCTGCAATTCGACGGCGAGACGGGCCCGTTCACGCCGAAAAGCTCACCTGCCAAAGGAAAGCTGATCCTCGACGCCCGCCCGGGCCGGCTGCCCGAAAAATTCCGCCGCGATTACATGGGGGAGTTTCTCGCCTCACCGGGCGGCGGCTCGTGGGCACATCTCGAGACGGACGTGCAGGGCGACTTGTTGGGCACGCTGGTAGCGACGGGCGACCTACACATCGAAGATCTGCAGTTGGGCGACCCGTCCGTCGGGCAGTTGCCGCTCTCGGGAGAGGCGCCGGTGCTACTTACGCTCATCGACCCGGCCGCCAACCCGACCTATGACTTTGTGATGCCGGACGCGAGCTTTCGGTTGGGCGAGGGCCGTTGGCAGGGCGGCTTGCAAGTGCAGTTCGACGGAGACCGTGTGCGCGGCGAGATCCCAGGGTGCTGTGAGCGGCGTGGACATCAACCAGATGCTCAGCGCCTTCAGTGATGCGGACGATCTGCTGTTCGGCAAGCTGGCCCTCAAGCGCTACTCGGTGAAGTTTTCCGGGCGCGACGCGGCCCAGATGCAGCGTTCCCTGCGCGGGTCGGGCGAGCTTGAAATCGAAGACGGCAAGATGGCCCTGTTCGACACCTTGCAGACGATCGAGAAGAAGGTCATGAAGGTGATCGGCAGCCAGGATAGCTACGTGAAGGGCGTGACGAGCTTCGTGCGTTTCTCCACCGACTTCGAAGTGGGCGACGGGCGTCTGGAGACGCCGAACATGATGCTGCGGAACGACGAAGCCGTCTTGGGAGGCTCAGGCTTTCTGCAATACGGCGGACAATTGATCGACCTCGACTACCAGATCTCGAGTTTGATCACTGGAGCGCTGGCGGCGGCGCTCGGCGGCAGCAAGAACGCCGAGGGCGAGGCTCAGGTTTCGGCGCCGCTGCGTGTGACGGGTAGTACGGAATCGCCGAAGGTCTTCCTGGACCTCGCAGCTTTCGCCAAGCAGCAGGCGGCGACCCATGCCAATCGGCTGCTCGAATCGCTCATCAAGAAGAAGCTTCCGGGTTGGCTGCCCGAGGCCGCGCCCGAAACCCCGGCCGCGCCGAGCGCCGAGCCGACTGCGCCGGTTCCGCCCGGTGCTGAATCTCCGGTAGAAGAGGAGAAGCCCCGTCTACCCTTCGGCCTGGGCGGAATCCTCGACAGCGCCATCCAAAAAGCCAAAGACAAGGCGCGCGACGAGGTGCAAAAGGGGATCCCGGAACAGAAGCCGCCGCAAGAATGAAACGGCTATGATTGCCGCATGGCTCGTGTGCTGCCCCTGTTTCTCATCGCGGTCGCGGCTGCCGCGCAACACCCTTCGGCGGAATTCCACAACGACGTAATCGAAGCCAAAGTCTGGCTCCCCGATCCGCAGAACGGCTACTACCGCGGGACGCGTTTTGACTGGTCCGGCGCGATCTCTAGCCTGCGCTTCGCCGGTCATGAGTACTTCGGCGAGTGGCAAAAGTCGGACGACCCGTACCTACACGACCGCACCACAGGGCCGGTGGAAGAATACCGCACGCTGGGCAAAGGGCTCGGCTATGACGAGGCCGGAGAGGGCGGTACATTCCTGCGCATCGGCGTAGGGATCTGCGAGAAGCCGAAAGAGGATGACTATCGCTGGACGCACTCCTACCGCGTGAAGGACCCCGGCAAGTGGACAATCCGTAAAGGCGAAAACTGGATCGAATTCGAACAGGAAGCGCTCGATCCAACCTCGGGTTACGGTTATCGGCTACGCAAGCGCTTGACGCTGACGCCCGGCGAGCCCGAGCTCGTGATCGACCATGTTCTCGAAAACATCGGAAAGAAGCGCATCGAGACGGACGTCTACAACCACAACTTCTTCGTGATCGACAATCAGCCCACCGGCCCGGACTTCTCCGTGCGCTTTGCTTTCCCGCCCGAGGCCGACCGTGACTGGAAAGGCTATGCGAAGATCGACGGCGAGACGCTGCACTACACGAAAGAGCTGCCCGCCGGTCAAAGCGTGATCGCCCTGCTGAGCGGCTTTTCTGATCACGCCGCCGACAATGCATTCGTCATCGAGAACCGCGCAGTGGGCGCGGGCGTGCGCATGCAGGCGGACAAGCCGCTGTCCAAGCTGCAGTTCTGGTCGCCGCGCACCACGCTGTGCCCGGAGCCGTTCATCGAGCTTTCGCTCGAGCCGGGACAAGCGGACCGCTGGTCGCTGCGCTATACCTTTTACGAGCCGCCTAAGTAGCCGACCGCCTCGCGGGATAAGCCACGGACTAAGGTTGTCTAAGTAGAAAACCGCATTGGCGAAAGGGACTTGACGACCATGGATTCTCAACACTCACGGCGTCAAACTAAAGCCGTCTAATGATCGTCGTCACCGCATTGCTTGTTGGACTCCTTGCGCTGGCCCTGTTTGTCGCCGCTCGCGAGCTGGTCGGCTTCCATCCGGATCCGGAATGGCAGGACGTCGGTAAACTGCGGGAGCGTTTTGCGGCGCCGATGCCGAAGCCGCCGCATCGCCTTGTGGCCACCCGATACGAGCGCGTGCAGTTCTGCCTGGACGCGCGGAAGGAGTTCCTCTCTGCCTGGTTGCTGTGCCGCTTCCTCGCTCCAGTGACGGGAGACGCGAGTTACTTAGGCAAGCTCTTCGCCACCAAGCTTCGCTTCGACGCTACGGTGCTCGTCGCCATTTGCTCGGCGGCAATCGGCGCGCGCGAGCTCAACGAGCGGGCCACCATGCGCATGAGCCAGATCGGGAAGGGGATGCGCCAAGCCGCACTTGCGGTCCTAGGCGACTCCGAAGTGGACCGCTGCTTCGCCGCCGGCTAGGCTAGCCGGCGCGTCCATCACCGCACGGGCGCATGCGTGAACACTCCCACTGGACCCGCTGCGCGTTTGCCAAGCTGGTCTTCCCCTCGTTTGAGGTTTCTGTCATACTCCGCGGCTAAGCGCCGGATGCGCTCAACCACTTCCGGGTGTTCCGAAGCGACGTCGTAGCGTTCGCCGGGGTCGACGTCGAGTTGGTAGAGCAGCGGCGGATCGTGCTTCGTCGGCTGCGGCTCCGTGTAACCGGTCTGCGTCTGGAAGTGCGCCTTCCACGGTCCGGACCGCACGGCGAAGAGCTCTCCTGCGCGGTAGTAGAAAACTTCCTTGCGCGGGCTAGGGGCGCCCTCGAGCAGCGTCCGGTCCAGCGACGACCCGTCGTACGGTCGGTCTGCGGGCATTGCGGTTCCAGCTAGCGTGGCGAGAGTGGGCGCAATGTCGAGCGTGGCGCCAATGTCGCGCACGACCGCCGGCTTGATCCGGCCACGCCAGCGAAAGATCGCCGGTACGCGCATGCCGCCTTCCCAAGTGGAGCCTTTGCCCTCTCGAAGCGGACCGGCGGATCCACCGTGCTCGTTGAAGATCAGCCACGGGCCGTTGTCGGAAGTGAAGATGACCAGCGTGTTCTCCTCGAGCCCGTTGCGCTCGAGCGCCTTGAGCACTTCGCCCACTGACCAGTCGAGCTCTTCCACTACATCGCCAAAAACGCCGCGCAAGCTGCGTCCGCGGAAGCCCTCCGAGCGAAACAGGGGCGTGTGCGGGAAACTGTGCGCGAAGTAGAGGAAGAACGGTTTGTCGCCGCGATTCTCGATGAAATTCACGGCCTGCTGGGTGTAGCGCTGCGTGAGGGTTTGCTGCTGCGCTGGTTTTTCGATGACGTCCGCGTTGCGCATCAGCGGAATGTCCCAGTAGCCGGGACGCGGATCGAAGGCGGGCAAGCGGCCGAGCGATCCGTCGTAGGTACGGTTGTGGTCGTTGGAGGAGACGAGCCCGAAGTGAAGGTCGAAGCCCTGACTGCCCGGCAAGAAGCCCGGCATGTGTCCCAGGTGCCACTTACCGATGATGGCTGTGGCGTATCCGGCGTCGCGCAGCACCTCCGCGACGGTCGCTTCCGATGCCGGCAACCCGCCCAACGATCGCTCGGCGAACACCCGCGGGCTAGGCCCCATCGTCCCGCTGCGCAGGGGTGGCGGCCGGTCAGCAGACCGGCACGGCTCGGCGTGCACACGGGCGCGGCGACATAAAAGCTCGTCCAGCGCTGTCCTTCGGCGGCCATGCGATCCAGATTTGGCGTCCGGATCACCGGATTGCCGTAGCTGCCCAGATCGCCATATCCCAGATCGTCGGCGAAGATCAGAACGAAGTTCGGGGCGGCGAGACCAGGCGCCGCCAGAACCAGGGTGAGGAGCAGAAGGCGAATCACGGACGGCCATTCTAACAAGGGCCGCCGTGGATTGCCTCAACCGAGGGGTTTGCCTGGGATGGCAAACGCTGCGGGCTCACGGTTGCGGGGTTGCGCAGCCCGAGAGCGGCGCTCGGAGCACTTTCCGGGCGACCGCCCGGCGGCGGCGTCTCAGGAGTGTTTGACGACCGTCAGGTCCTTTGCCTGCAGGCCCCTTTCGGAGGTGAATAGAGTGAACTCGAAGATGTAGTCGCGGCTCGGCAGCTTGTCCAAGTCGATTTCTTCAGGGAACTCAGACTGATGCGCGAAGGCGCTGGCGTAGGGCGAACCCGCTTTGCGCGTATCGATGTTCCAGAGGCCGCTTGCGATCTCGCGCATGAAGCGCAAGAAGCCGAAGCTGCGATCGTGGGAATAGCTATAGCAGACCCCTCGAACACGCGAGCCTTCCTCGCTCCAAGGGGCTTGCGAGCCGCCATGGACCGGCAGAAGGCTCGGGATCAGGAAGCCGGACATGAATAGATCCGCTTCCCGGCGAAGCTCGGACGAGACGTTGTTGAACGCGACGGCCTCCACGCGGCAGCCCCGGTTCTGGAGTGCGCGGACGACTTGCACGAAGTCGCCGTCGCCCGTCGCGAGCAGGACGCGATCGAGCTTCTCGGATTGAAGTAGCGCGTCGACAGCCATATCCAGGTCGGCGTTCGCCTTGGCGTATGGCTGTCCAGCCTCGTCGGTGAACCATTTCACCGGCTTCTGAATGACCTTGTAACCGAAGTCCCGTAACGCGGAATGAAAGTTGAATGCATTCTCCTTGTATTGTTGGTCGGTCTGGGCGCGTCCGTAGTCAAAGGCGACGTACGCGTTCAGCCGGACGGGATCCGCTCCGCCTCTCGAGGCGAACTCCCGGAGGATGTCATATCGCATCACGTAGCCCCCATTGCGGGCCATATTTTCGACGTCTACATAGACGCCGACTTTGGTTTCGCTTCCCATCGTTGCTCACTGCGGCATATGGTTGCCGTTCTATCGTCGTGAAGAAAGGTAGTATCCGACCGGATTCTACCTTTTTCCTCATTCTCCGTTCACGCGCTCCGAACGCGCAACGCGGAGGAGTCCGCGACGAGGCGCTCGTTCGGCAAGGAAGAAGAGGGTGCGGACCCCAACCGATAGTCCATTGGTACGCTCTCGGGCTAGGGCCTTACCTCGTCGGGGGCGAGGGCGGCGCCCGGTGGTAAACTGAGGGCTTTCCATACCATACGACCGCACCGCGCAGGATCTGGCAAGCAGGCGCAAAGCTGCCAGAGAGCGGTGACGGCAAGGGCAGGGGATGAGCAAAGAACAGTTGCCGACACACGCATGGACTGGCTGGAAAGGCCTCGCCGACGAATGGAGGAAAGCCGACAAGACGACCCGCCTGTTTGCTCGCGACGCCTCGTTGTGGACCGACAGTGGAGAGGAACAATGGCTCGCTTGGCTCGACGTCGCCGATCGGCAACTCGGGGCCTTGAACGAATTGTTGCAGTTCCAGAAAGATGTGCTCGACCGCGGGTTTCAGCACATCCTCCTTCTCGGCATGGGCGGTTCCAGCCTCTGTCCGGACGTCTTCTCGAAAACCTTTGGGCCGCGATCGAGGAACGGTAGAGCGTTCCCGCAACTCCGGGTCATTGACTCGACCGACCCGAATCAAGTGCGAGCTTCGGCCGAAGCTGTCGATTTCAAACATACGTTGGTTTTTGTCTCGAGTAAGTCTGGGTCGACTCTCGAGCCAGACATTTTACGGCGCTATTTCTTTGATCAATTCGGCGAGAGCGCGGGCGAACATTTCGTCGCTGTCACAGACCCGGGTTCTCAGCTGGAAGCTACGGCAAAGGAAGACCGCTATTGGCGTCTGTTCTATGGCGAGCCCCAGATCGGCGGACGGTATTCCGCGCTCTCGGCATTCGGCATGGCCCCGGCAGCGGCAATGGGGCTCGACGTCGAGCGCTTGCTGCTCGCCGCCTCCTCCATGGCTGAGGAGTGCCACAAGCCCGATCCGGCGGATAACCCCGGAGTACGCTTGGGGCTATTCCTAGGCTGGAACGCAAACGAGGGTCGCGATAAGGTCACGTTCTTGACCACTCCAGGTCTTCGTTCCCTGGGCGGGTGGCTGGAGCAGCTATTGGCGGAGTCTACCGGCAAGCGTGGCAAGGCCATCATCCCGGTGGATCTGGAGCCGCCCGCAAGTGTGGAGGACTACGGCAAGGACCGCGTTTTCGTCTCGCTGCAGCTGGACGACGACAAGCCGGACGAAGGCTTCCTGAAGGCGCTCGAAGCGGCGGGTCATCCGGTCGTGCGCATCCATTGCCCCACTCGCCAGGACATTGGGGCGGAGATGTATCGCTGGGAGATTGCAACCGCCGTGGCCGGCGCCGTGATGGACCTCAATCCGTTCGACCAGCCCGATGTGGAAGCGAGCAAAGTCAAGACCAAGGAGCTGATGCAGCGCTTCGAAGAGACGGGCAAGGCGGCGGAGGAGACTCCGTTCGCTACGTTCGACGGCATCGAGCTCTACGCGGATGAGGCCAACGCCAAGGCCCTGGCCGGCCATGACGACTTGGCGGGCGTGCTCGCGTCCCACTTCGCGCGGTTGAGTGAAGGCGACTATTTTGGCTTGCTGGCTTACCTGCCGATGTTTCCCGAGATCGAGGCGCAGTTGACCGACGTGCGGGCGGCGGTATTGGATGGGCGCCACACGGCGACGTGCATGGGCTTTGGCCCGCGTTTTTTGCACTCGACCGGGCAGGCTTACAAGGGCGGTCCGAACACGGGCGTGTTTTTGCAAGTAACGGCGCAGGCAGCCCAGGATCTGCCTGTTCCAGGCCGTAGCTACACGTTCGGGCTGGTGCAGGCGGCGCAAGCGCGCGGAGACCTCGGCGTGCTGGACGAGCGCGGCCGGCGTGCGTTGCGGGTCCACTTGCCGGATCTAAGCGCCGGACTGGCGCGCTTTGTGGAAGCGGCCGTGCGCGCCGCGAAGGCCTGAGGGGAGTCAAGCGACAATGGCGCAAACGGTTGGAATCAAGGCGGATCCCTGCATCATCGTGATCTTCGGCGCGTCCGGAGATCTGACCAAGCGCAAGCTCATCCCGGCGTTGCACAATCTCGCCAAGGACGGGCTGTTGCCGGACCAGTTTGCGGTCGTCGGAGTCTCGCGCAGCGAGATGACACATGAGGAGTTTCGCGACAAGCTGACCAAGGAGGTCCAGGAGTACGCTCCCGGCGAAGTCGATCCGAAAATTTGGGACTGGCTCGTACAGCGTCTCTACTACTCGCCGGGCGACGTGCAGAACGAGGGCGCCTTCGATCGCTTGCGCGATGTGCTGCACGAGGTGAACGATCGTCACAACACGCGCGGCAACTACCTCTACTACCTTGCGACCGCGCCGCGTTTCTTCACGCCTACGGTTGACCAGTTGGGCGCATCCGGTCTGTCCAGCGAAGAGGGCGACTCGTGGCGGCGCGTGATCTTCGAGAAGCCTTTCGGTTCGGATTACGAATCCGCGAAGGCGCTGAACAAAGACATCAAGCGTGTGCTGGAAGAGCGCCAGATCTACCGCATCGACCACTACCTCGGCAAGGAAACCGTTCAGAACATCCTGGTCTTCCGGTTTGCCAACGGCATTTTCGAGCCGTTGTGGAACCACCGCTACATCGACCACGTGCAGATCACCGTGGCGGAGAGCATCGGCGTGGAGGACCGCGGCGGCTATTATGACCGCTCTGGCGCCTTGCGGGACATGGTGCCGAACCACATCTTCCAGCTCATCTCCCTGACCACGATGGAGCCGCCGGTCTCTTTCGATGCCGACGCCGTGCGCGACGAGCAGGCCAAAGCTCTGCGCTCGCTGACGCCGATGTCGCCCGAAGATGTGCTGCAGGCCACGGTGCGTGGCCAGTACGGCGAAGGCCAGGAGGACGGCAAGCCGGTTAAGGCCTATCGCCAGGAAGAGGATGTGCCGCCGGATTCGACGACGGAAACGTTTGTCGCAATGAAGATGACGGTGGACAACTGGCGCTGGGCCGGCGTGCCGATCTACCTGCGCACAGGCAAACGCATGCCCATGCGCGGGACGAAATCGTCATCCAATTCCGCCGTGCGCCATTCATGCTTTTCCGCAAGACAGACGTCGACCACCTTCCCCCCAGCCGTCTGATCCTGCGACTGCAGCCGGACGAGGGCATCTCGCTCAGCTTCGGCGCCAAGGTTCCAGGGCCGATCGTGCGCATCGACGACGTCGACATGGACTTCAAGTACAAGGACTACTTCGGAGCCACGCCGTCCACCGGCTATGAGCGTTTGCTCTATGACTGCATGCTCGGCGACCCGACGCTGTTCCAGCGCGCGGACATGACCGAGACGAGCTGGAAGATCGTTGCCCCCATCATGGACGTGTGGAAGGCTCTGCCTCCGCGCGATTTCCCGAACTACGTTTCGGGGACGTGGGGCCCGAAGGCGGCCGACGAGCTGCTGGCTCGCGACGGGCGGCGCTGGCTACGTTGCGGTGAGTGCTGAAGCGGATTGTGTCCCAGCGTCCGCCTTGGCGTTGACACTCGCCGAACCTGTGGCATCATCGAAACATGATGCGTTTCTTTTGTGTTTTTGCGTCTCGATCGGGGCTCTCAGCGCCGGTCAAGGCATCATCCTCAAGCAGTCCTCTGAGGATTTGGGTAGCAACAAGACCACGTCGACCACTAGTTACATCGAGTCGGACCGGGTCGCTACTTCTTCCACCGTCGACGGCAAGCAGATGGGCTTCATCTATCTGGCCGACGGCAACATGATGAAGATGATCGACCACTCGAAGAAGACCGTGCGCGAGATGTCCGGAGAAGATCTCGAGAAGATGATGGGCCAAGTGAACGAGGCCATGGCCAAGATGCAGGAGCAGATGAAGAACATGCCTCCGCAGCAGCGCGCCATGATGGAAAAGATGATGGGCGGCCGCATGAAGGAGATGATGGGATCGGCCGCGGCAAAGCCTGTCTACAAGCGTGCGGAAGGCTCGGCGGAGATCGGCGGCCACTCCTGCGACTGGTACGACGGGTTCCGAGACGACAAGCTCTTCGCGCAGCTGTGCGCCGCCGGTTGGAACACGTTTGACTTGCAGGCCTCCGATTTCGCTGTGTTCCAGAAGATGGCCGCCTTCATGACGAAGCTGGTGCCCGCCTTCGCCGGCCAAGCCGTCATCGGTTCGGACGACTGGGAGCAGGAGCAGACCTTCCCCGGCGTTCCGCTCGAGCAGACGATCTACATCGGTGGTAAGCCGCATACGCGCACCACGATGGAGAGCGTCGAGCGGGGCGCGATTGACGATTCGGTTTTCGAGACGCCGGCCGGTTACAAGGTAGAAAAGGGCGTCCCGAAGATGCGCTGAGCAGGCGCCTGCTACGCTCTTGGGAACGTCATTACGATGAGTCCCAAGATCGTCTCCCGCCTGTTCGCGCTTTATATCCCGTTCTTTGCGCTCTGCGCGCAGGGTTGGGCGGCTGCCGCCCAACCCAACATTCTGCTGATCCTCTCCGACGATCACAGCGTGCCGCACCTGGGCTGCTATGGCAGCCGCAACTGCAAGCGCTTCAACATCACGCCCAACCTGGACGCACTCGCCGCGGAAGGCATGCGCTTTGAGCGCGCCTACACCGCCGCTCCGCAGTGCGCCCCTTCGCGAACTTCGATCTTCGCCGGCCGCTCTCCGGTGGGCATCGGCGTCACGCGTTTTGCCCAGCCTGCGCGGCCCGAGGTCCCGTTCTTCACCGACGCTCTGCGCCAAGCCGGTTATTGGGCCGGCCTCGACGGTCGCCATCAGCACCTCGACGGGCGCGTGCGCGACGCTCCACATATTCAGGCCGCGCTCGAGGCGCTTGGCATGCGCAGCCTCGACAGGCGCTTCGATCACTTCGTGCGCTCGGCCAGCACCAAGGGCGAGCATCTGGCCGAGGTGGCGGAGCGGGTCGGCGCCGCGCTGGACGAGGTTCCGCATGGGAAGCCTTTCTTCCTTTACTTCGGTTTCAACCAGCCGCACCGCGGGTTTGGCGAGGATCACGAAAACATCGATCCCGATGCGCTAGAGCTGCCGCCAGACTGGCCGGATCTGCCTGAGGTTCGCGTCGACTACGCGCGATTCTTGGCCGAGGTGCGCGACCTGGATACCGGCGTCGGCGCGATCATGGAGCTGCTGCGCACCCGCGGCATCGCCGAGCAGACGCTCGTCATCTTCATGGGCGACAACGGACAGTCGCTCTTGAGGGGCAAAGGGACGCTGCTCGACCGCGGCGTCCACGTGCCGCTTTTGGTGCGGTGGCCTGGCGTGGTCGCGCCGGGTTCGACGAGCGACGCGCTCATCAGCGGAGTCGATCTGGCGCCGACGATGCTAGCCGCCGCCGGTTTGGACCCGATGCCCGGCATGACCGGCGTGAGCTTCCTGCCGCTGTTGAGAGGCGAAGCGTTCGAGGGCCGCGAGCGTGTCTTCGCCGAACGCGGCTGGCACTGGGGGCCGGTCACCAGAACGGATGGTTTTGACTTGGCGCGCTCGGTGACGACGCGGCGTCATCGCTACATCTTCAACGCCCTGCCAAACCGCAGCTATACCCCCGTCGACATGCCAGACACGGACGCTTGGCACGCCATCCAAGCCGCCCACCGCGTTGACGCCCTCTCGGCGCTGCACGAGCAGCTTTACTTCCGCAATCCGCGGCCCGTCTTCGAGCTGTATGACCTGGAGCGCGACCCCTACGAGCTAGATAACCTAGCCGGCGACCCAAAGCTGGAAGCCGTCGAAAAAGATCTGCGCGAAGAGCTCGACCGCTGGATGATCCGCGAGAGCGACTACTTGCCGTTGCCCAGCCACGTGCGGGCGAACCAGTAACCGGAGGGAACTACTATCCGCTGCTCATTGAGCGAAGAACGTCCCGAGTCGGATCGTCGTCTTCGGCCCCGCGCCGTTCCAACTCCGCCTCGAGCAACGCCACACGCTCGTTCAAGCTGGCGAGCGTTTGTCCCACCGGATCGGGCAGCTCGCCATGCTCGAGCATCTCCCACTCGGGATGCTCCACGCGCACGCCTTTCACGGCTACGATGCGTCCCGGTACGCCGACGACCGTCGAGTGCTCCGGCACATTGCGCACCACCACCGAGCCTGCGCCTACGCGCACCCAGTCGCCGAGCGTGATGTTGCCCAACACCTTTGCGCCCGAGCCCACGACGACGTGATTGGCCAGCGTCGGGTGGCGCTTGCCCTTCTCGTGCCCGGTGCCGCCCAGCGTCACGCCTTGGTAGAGCAGTACGTCGTCGCCGATCACCGCCGTCTCTCCAATCACCACGCCCATACCGTGGTCGATGAAGAAGCGCCGGCCAATTTTTGCGCCTGGGTGGATCTCGATCCCCGTCATCCAGCGTGCGAAGTGTGAGACGATGCGCGCGGCCACGAACAAGCGCGCATTGTAGAGACGGTGCGCCAGCCGATGCGCCAGGATGGCGTGGACGCCGGGATAAGCCAGCAAGACCTCCAGCCAGCCTTTCGCGGCGGGGTCCTGCTTGAATACGGTTTCGACTTGTTCGCGTAGCCCTTGGAACATCGTGCGCTTTCTTCCGGAAACATGCGCAGCCTGAAGGCCGCAACGGGGGGAGCGGATTCGGCCGGCCTAGGCCGGCCGGCTACACGAGCAGGGCGTGAGTGAGGGCTTCACTTGCCTTTGAGGGTATGCAATGGTTCAGGGGAAGTCAAACCCCCTTTCTCGGGCGAATTTTCTCTAGACAGCGCCTCGAAATGCCCGTACTATTGCCCCATTGTGACCATTGCGCCCCGCGTTCGTCGCCCCCTCGCACTCCTCGTCTCGGCTTTGGCCTGGGCCTCGTGCCTTTGGGCCGGCGCTGCTGATGCCGATTTGGTTCGCCTGCTACCGCCGGGCGCTGCGGCTGCAGGAAGCATTGATGTGTCGAGTTTGCGGGGTTCCGAGTTCTTCCAGAACATGCGGATGATGGCGGAGCCCCAGCCCGGAGAGGGCGGCGAGCTTTCCGAAGACGATCGGATGAAGCAGAAGGCGATGGAGGTCTTCGAGAACATCGAAAGCCTCGTCAGCGCTTCCTACTACGAGGATCCAGAGTCACCCGATGACCGCGAAGACCTCTTCGTCATGCGAGGAAGCTTTGACGCGGCGAAGATGGATGCGTTGCTGGCCGACGCGCCGGGCGAGAAGACCGAGCACCGTGGGATCGTGATCCGCAAACTGCCTCGTGACCTCGATCCCCCGGAGGAAGAGCAAGAGGAAGCCGCTGAGCCGGAACCGCCAGTCTGCCTTGCGTTCCTGGGTGAGACGTTCGCCGCGGGCGGGGCGGAGCAGCTCGTGCGTCAAGCAATTGACCGCCACCTCGACGGCGCGGAAGCCTCGAACGGCGGATTGTTCGCTCTGGGTGATCCGGTTCCGGAAGGGTTTCAGCTCTGGCATATCGTCAATGCGAAGCCGTTGCAGGCGATGGCGCCGCCGCCGGAAGCGGCGAGCCCTGAGGACGGTCCCGCGGGTATGGCGGCGGGCATGCTCTCCGGCCTCGTGGGAGACATGGATCACGTACGCTTCGCGATCCAGCTCACCGACGGCATTGGCCTGCGGCTCGAGGGCTTGTTCAACTCACCGGACAAAGCCAAGATGGCATCGCAGGCGTTCGCAGGCCTGCTGGCCATAGCGCAGATGGCTGGAGCGGGAAGGCGGGGAGGCGGCGCAGGGCGGGGTAGGCCCCGAAATGCCGATGCCGCCGGCGGCGATGGACATCATCAAGTCCATCGAGGCGCTTTCCGGGGATCAATCGGCCGGCATCGCGCTCAAGGTGACCGGTCAGCAGATCAGCGACCTCATGTTCGCCTTCATGTCGGGCGGAATGGGCGGCGAGATGGGCGACGAAGAGGCTAGCGGCGAGCCGGCGGGCCAACCCTGAAAACCGGCCCGCACCCGCTGATACAATAGGGCCGCCTTGCAGCTCTACAACAAGATCCTTCTCGGGCTGATCGGTGGGGCCGCGATTGGCGCGGTCGCCAATTTCGGCGACATCGGGTGGCTCAAGACCATCCTTGGCGCGCTCGACCCGGTCGGCACGGCCTTCATTCGCGCCTTGACGATGGTGGTCGTCCCACTGGTCACGGCTAGCCTCATCGTCGGCGCGGCCTCGCTGGGCGACATCACGAAACTGGGCCGCATCGGCGGCAAGACGTTCGTCTACTACACGCTGACGACGGCTCTCGCCGTGAGCATGGGGCTGCTGATCTCCAACATCATCGCCCCCGGCAGTGGCGTGGACCCGGCGACGCGCGATTCGCTCTCGGCGCAATACGGCGGTCAAGCGCAGCAGTCAGCGAAGATGGCCGCGGAAGCGCCTTCTCTGATCGATGTCGTGAACATGATCCCGCGCAACCCGCTGGCTTCGGCGGCGCAGTTCGACTTGCTGCCGGTGATCTTCTTCTCCTGCTCTTCGGCGCGGCCCTGAGCATCTTGCCGTCGGAGAAACGCGACCCGTGCTCCAGGTTTTGACGGCATCAACGAGGCGTCGATGGTCATCATCGGCTGGGTGATGAAGACCGCGCCCTATGCCGTCTTTGCGCTCATCGCCTCTGTGATCTCGCAGTTCGGCATGGACCTGTTGCGCTCGCTCATCGTCTACGCCTTCTGCGTGGTGTTGGGCCTGCTGCTGCACATGGGGCTGACGATTTCGTTCATGGTGCGCTTCTTCGCCAAGCTCAACCCGGTGATGTTCTTCCGGCGCATCAAAGCGATCCCGGTCTTTGCGTTTTCAGCCTCTTCATCCAATGCGACGCTGCCGATTACGCTCCGTACGGCGGAAAATGAGCTCTGGAATTTCCAAGGAAATTTCGAGCTTTGTGCTGCCGCTCGGCGCCACCATCAACATGGACGGCACCGCGCTCTACCAAGCCGTGGCCGTCATGTTCATCGCACAAATCTACGGCATCCCGATGGACCTGACGAGCCAAGCGACGGTGGTCCTGACAGCCACGCTCGCGTCAGTGGGCACGGCCGGCGTCCTGAGCGCCGGCATCAACACTGATCATCGTGCTGCAATCGGTCGGCCTAGGCGATAAGGTCGAAACCGGTATCGCACGATTCTAGGCGTCGACCGCATCCTCGACATGCTGCGCACCGTGGTCAACGTTACCGGCGACCTCTCCTGCGCCGCCTTCGTCGCCCGCTCAGAAGGCGAAATGCTCGAGCCGGCCATTCAAGCCAGTGGGGACCGTCGTGAGGCGGTCAGCGAGGTTCAGCCCGGCAACGCCATTAGACCCTGGAGCGCGTGAGATACGATTCCGCGTCATTTGTGACCAAAACCAAAGGGCTAGGGAAATGGGCCTTGTGGTCGCATGTGCCACCGTGCTACTCCGATAGAAGTGCTCAGAAAAATAGCCCGAAAAATTTCTCCTGGCCTGCCTTGCTGCGCGGCTATCCTGGTGGCGCTGGGATGGCGCCCCAGGCGCCTGCTGAAACGCTCTGGTGACTTGCCAAGTGACCGCGTTCCACCGATCGTTCGGGCGGAGGCCTTGCCGGAGAAGTCGCTGATCTCCAGCTAGTTTGCAGGGCACCAGGGGACCCCGCCGAGTCAAGCTTAACGGTCAACGTCAGCGTTTCGACCAACGCTGAATCTGACGAATAATCTCGATTTCGGGCAAGGCGAGACCTCACTGACGCGGTCCTCATCGTCAACTCCAACAACTGCACAGCGCCCAGCGCGACTGGGGCAACTTCGCGCCTCCATACGGGACAGGGTGTGGGACTTACCCGGTGCAAGCCCGCAATACGGCGTCCTAGCAAACAATCGTATCGAATGGAACAACGTCTTCTTCCGTGGCCCGGCGCGTCCCTCCGGGTATTCCAGGGGATTGTCAGACCGCCGGCTGCAACCTGCATGCGACAACTCTTCGCATCACCTCATGCGTGCGAACGCCCAGCTCGGTGTTCCATACTCGCACTTTTCCCATTCACGCGGGTCACCGCATTCGTAAGTGTGACCAGTTCGTCCACGATCGTAACCAACAACGTCTTAACGTCGCGGTGCCAATTCTAGAGGCTGGTCGAGAGTTGGTCCGCGACCGCTATGGTCCCGCCTGTCTAGCGACGCAAACCGGGACGCCGTCATTCTGCGAGAAGGCTTCGCCACCGCATTCAAGACGACGGGCGATCCTTCGTTCTACCCCGGCGCAAGGGCACTGGTCGGATACTACGCGCCAGGGTCAATTTGGGCGGAGGGTCTCGCAGAGCACGCTTCCTGCTGAGAGTGGAGGCGTTCCGATAGGAGTCGAGTTCCGTGCCGGATCATCGAAACTGCCAGCCCCACGACAGGCGGCGACGGCCTGGTCCAATTGGTGGAAGCCGACGAAACGGAGCCGGGAGCAGCCATTGCTACGAATCGGGAGCTATTCGATCCCGTTCTTGGAAGTTGGATATGTCATCTACGAGGTGGTCGACCAATCGCTATCGTGGATGAGGTTCATCCCATGGCGTCCTGGCCCGACGGCTCGTCCGTCGGCGACATTCGAGCGTCCGTCACGCTTGCGCCGGTGTCGATGGCGATACGCGTCGTTGGAAGAGTCCGAGCCGCGCTTCGTCGACAACGCAGGCGATCCGACGACCGACTTTTCCGTGCAGCCCTGCGGCGGCGACCTGGCGGTCGAGATGCGCTCGTCGCCGCAGCCGCTCGTCCGGGGAGAACCAGCGCTTCATCATAACGGCGCTCAACGCCGGGCCAGGGGCCATGGCTGGAAACATGGCGGAGGTCCTGCTGCCGCCATCGCTTGCCGTCCGGCGTGTGCCGGAGAACTGCGTCCCGTCCGCGACGGCCAGCGGCTGGACCTGCAACCTCGGCGGGCTGCGAATCGGGGAGTCCGCGCAACTCGTCTTTGCGGGTGACGTCGCAACAACGCCTCCGGCCCCCTCACGGCGAGCGTACAGGTCTCCTCAGGCTCTCGGGACTTAAACGCCGAGAACGACTCGGCAACCATCGTCGTGCGCTCAACACGCAACCGGCCCGCGGCTGGAGAACGGGAAACTAACCAGTCCCTCTACAACATAGAGCTGGCCCGCGAGAAGCGTTCTTGCGGGCCATTCGGCACTCGCTCTGATGGTCCGCCGCAGGCTCCTACGGGCCGACCGGCGGTCGGACCGCCGCCGCCCACGGAGAACGACGGTCCGGGTGCACGGATTTCATAGCCGTCTCGTTCTGCGACCTTCTCCATATCGTGCATGATGTATCGTGCGAGCGGCAGTTCGTCGAGATCACCGGGCTCCGATCCCCAAAACTCGACAAGCCTTGCGTTGTAGACAGCACATCCCCGAGGGTTTCGCCGAAGGATTTCCAGAATGTCCTTCTGTCTGTCCGCGCTGAAGCCTTTCATCCAGCCCGTCAGGTTCCATCCGTTCGGGGTTGGAACGCCAGACCAAAGGTTGAGGCTGCCCATACCCGGCAAAGTGAACAATACATCACAGTTGTTCCGGATGTCCCCGGCGAGAAACACGAACTTGGCCTCTACATCCGGCTGAAGATGAAGCGAAGCAGAGCCAGGCAGATCAGAACCACGTGTACGGTACAGCTCTTTCAACCGAGATGGCTGAACCATCGATGTCATCCATGTGAGAGCTAGGAAGCCGCTAAGCAGCGCGTGTCTGGAGACGGGCCGAGAGTCTCCGCCCACGCTGTTGCGGGCCACTTCAACCGCTGCGCCAGTTCCGTCGTAAATACACAGTAAGGCCCAAAGAATCAGGGGCGAAGCGGCGATGCCGATCTGGCTGCCGGCCACGGGATAAACCTGAAGGGGCTGTGTGGCCGCCAAGCTCGCGACGAACAAACGCGGGAACATGTCGGATGCCTGCCAGGACCTGCCGTAAGGGGGTAAGAGCCCAATCGGCAGGAACGGCAAGATCCAGAAGGCGAGTATCGGAATAGCGGGCAGCAACAGAATCACAATCACGCCTATGGTGCAGCGGACAGGATCCACCCATCGTTGTTGCGACCCTCCGCGCCTACTAAAGACGTACGAAAGGACAATTCCACCAGCTATACACACAGCTGCGACAAGTTGTAGTGTCGGTGCCAAAATTGGAGCGTTGAACACGTCGGGATGTCTCAAAGGCCCCCACAGGACCCCTTCCAGCAACGTTTGGACAGTCGTCCCGCGCGCAAGTGTCCCAAGCACGATCAAAAGAGTCGCTGTCACCGCGCCCGCGGTGGCAAACACAATATTGCCCATCGGCCATGAGCCGGCCGGCATAGCTAGGGCTCCGGTCAGGCAGACCGACACTCCGCATATGATCAACAGCCAACAGAGCCCCAGAGCCCAGCCGTGAAGGTCCCTTGCCATGAGAAGTAGGGGAGCTCCGGCCGCATACCCGAGCAGACAAGCAACAAGAACGTTCTTGACTCGGCTGGACGCTAGGCCGCAAACCAAGACTTGAGCGAGTGCGGCGAGGTAGAACAGGCCGACGTTGATCTTTGTCAACAGAAGCGAACCGCCGAGAACGCCGAGGATGAAGGGAACCAGGCGTCCGGACGTTCGGGTGGTAGAGATGCAGCACGCCAGCAACAAGATCGGAAGGATGACCTGGTGAGGGTGACCTGGCTCTCCGGCTAGGACGGACGCAAGCTTGGTCGTAGCCAAAACCGCCGCTGACGCCAGGAGAGCGCTGTTCGACACTCTGTAGACGAAAACTCCGCCCAATATCGCGGACAGCATCCACAGAAGCAGAGTTATCAGGCGACCAGAGTCGTGTGTAACATCGAGTGCGAGAAGCCCGAAGATCGCTTCGTGAGCATAGAAGTGAAATGGGCCGTATTGCGAGAAAACCTCGGTGTAGAGCGCTCCGCCTCGAATGTAGTGATCGAAGGTAAGAAGAAGATAGCCCTCGTCGTCATAGTCTCGAAACGTTGTGGCGAGGGTAGATGCGGCGAAGACGAGGGCCGCGAGGAGCGAGACCCCTGCGAGTATGATTCCGAGAACACGCCCCCACAGAACTTCGCTCCGCAGTGATTCATTGCGATGCTTCATGGCTGCGGCTGCTTTGGTTGGCCACCGGGTCCAAGTTTCCCACTGATGCAAGACTCTTGATATAAGGAAGATCGCCTATCGATCCCAAGTGCATGCCAGCCGGCACGGCAAGTCGATGACTTCTGTGAAAAAGGCCCGCGAGAACGCCGTTCTCGCGGGCCAGCTTATCTAGCAGCTTTGATCGTCCGTCGCGGGCGACTACGGCCCGACTGGGATCTTGATGATCTTCTTCTGGATCGCGTACTGCACCAGTTGCGCTTTGTTGTGGATATCCAGCTTGCGCATCAGGTTAAACTTGTGCGCTTCCACCGTCTTCACGCTGAGGTTCAGGTGTTGGGCGATCTCCTTCACGCTCTGGCCTTCCGCCAGGAACTTCAGGATCTCCTTCTCACGCGGCGTCAGCGTGGCGAAGCGCGGCTGGCGATGCGTCGACTTGATCCGCGAACGGAAGTCGTCCACCAACTGCGAGAGCATCTTCGGGCTCAGGTACGAGCCGCCGCGGTAGACGTCGCGGATGGCCGCGAGCAACTGCGGGGCGGGGGAGTCCTTCAAGACGTAGCCGGCGCCGCCGACTTCCATGCACTCGACGAGATAGTCCTCGTCGTCGTACATCGTCAAGAACAGGATCTTGGTTTCCGGACGCAGCTTTTTGATCTGGCGAGTGGCCTCAAAGCTCGACAGACCGGGCATCCCGATGTCCATCAGCACCACATCGGGGCGCAGCTTCGGAACCTGGTCGACCGACTCCGTCCCGTTGGCGGCCTCACCCACCACCTCGATGTCGGTCTCCTGCGACAGTAAGTTCAAGATGCCTTGACGGAACAAAGTATGGTCATCCGTCAGCAAGACACGAATCTTCGACATGTGTTTCTCCTCGACGCGGGGGTCGGAACCGCGACACGGGGCCGCGGTTCACGCCGTTCCCTCCTAAACCGGGATGGCGATCGATACCTTCGTGCCCTTTCCGGGCGCTGATGCGATATCGATCTTGCCTCCCAGCAACTCAACACGCTCGCGCATTCCCGCAATCCCAAACGATTCCCGCTTCTGACTCGCCTCGGCGACGCTGAAGCCGACTCCGTCGTCATGCATGCGCATGCGTACAAGCCCGTTCCTACGGGTAAGCTCTACACTGACGTTCCTAGCGTTGGAATGCTTGACAGCATTGGTAAAGCACTCCTGCACCAGTCGGTACATCATGATCTTCGGACCATCCGGAAGCTCTTCCACATTCGACATGCGCATGCGGACGCGCCCCGGGAAAGTCCGGCTCAAGTTTTTGATGAACTGCCGAATGCTGGCCGGCAGCCCTAGCTCCTGCAGCACGTTCGGGCTCAACGCCGAAATCAAGCGACGCATCTCCACGATCGTGGTCTCCACAACCTCGCGCGTATCCTGCAGCTTGGTTCGCGCGGGCTTCTTCTCCTTCTCCAACATGCTCTCGATCATCTCGAGATAGAGGCGTACGACAAGGAGCGCCTGGCCGACTTCGTCGTGGAGCTCGCGGCTGATTCGCCGGCGCTCCTCTTCCTCGACCTTCATCATGTGCTCGCCGAGTTGGCGGATGCGCTCTTCGCGCAGGCGCAGCTCTTCCATCAACTGCGCCTTCTCGATCGCCAGCGCACAGCGCTCGGCAATCGCTTCGAAGAGCTTCATCTCCCGTGGCAAGCAGTGATATTCGTAGGAAAACCCGAGGGCCACTACGCCGGTGGTCTTGCCCCGCACGGTCAGCGGGACGCCCCAAACGCTGTGGAACTCGTCGCGGATCTTCTTCGAGGCGATCCGCTCGTCGTTCTTGGCGTCGACGATGATCTGCGGTTTGCCGGAGGCCGCGATCGAGCCGGCAAAGCCTTCGCCGAGCTTCGCGTCAAACGAACGCACGAGCGATCGCGACATGCCCTTCGAAGCCTTCGTCGCGAGCTGCGACGTGCTCTCGTCGAGCAGCAGGATCGCTCCGCCGTGAGCCCGGAAGGTTCGGGTCAACGTCTCGAGCACGCGTCGCAGCAGGTCCTTCACGCGCAGGGTCTCCAGATGGTCCTGCAACACGTCGAAGAATGCCGTCGCCTCGGCGTCGCGCACTTGGTAGTAAGCGTTGTTCAGGGTCAGCTTAATACCGAAGTACAGGTGGTCCAGGGCGTACTCGTACGACGCGGCCTGTCCGGGAAACCAGCGCTTGATCGCGGGCGAAAGCACGCGTTGGTATTCGGAGACCGAAGCGAGCACCTGTGCGGGAACGACGTCGAGTTTCGCCAGTCTGCGGGCGTGGTATTCGACGTGTTCGAAAAACGCGTCCAGACGGCCCTCAGTGAGCTCCGCGGCGCATGCTCCAGGGTTGATCGCAGCCAATGCGCGCTGCCGGGGTGTGTCAGGTTTGCCGGAAAAGATGGTGGCCAGCCGGCGCTGCCAGCGCGACTCGATCGCCTCGGCGCCGGGTGCGAGCTTTGCCGCAAGGCGTCGGATATCCCGCTGTACCTTGGGGCTCAGTACTACCCCATCCTGCGATAGGACAGGCGTACGTTCTAAGTCTCGGAGCATTACCACGGCGTGTCTACGGAAGACTAGGATCGCTGCCCGGGGTTCCCCTTATGAATCAGCAATTCACCCTAATCTCTAAGGTTCTTTTTCATGCAATCGGCCAACCCGCGCAAAACCTTACGCCTTGGGACCGAAGTACCAAATCATACTACACCCTCCCTGTTCCAGCAACGAGCCTTCCGGGCCGGTCGACGCGGGCCGAACGGACTTGCGTTGGCGCGTTGACACCGCAGCGGCTAGCCGCGTAGTCTGAAAGCAGTTGGAAAGGCAGGGCTCTCTGTGTCCGAATTCTCGCGTAAGAAACTGAAACAGGACCGGTTCGCTGAGGTCGTTGGGCAAGAGGTGGCGGTTTTCCAGCGCCACAAGACCGCGATCATCGTAGGCGCCGTGGCGGTCATCGCCGCCATCGTAGGCGCCTTCTCCTATATGACCTACCGCCAAACCGTAGCGGAAGAGGCCACCGCGGCGTTCTTGGACGCCGTTCGCCTCTACCATGGCGCGGTGACGACCGAACCGCGGCCGGGCCGGATTACGTTTACGACCTCGGGCGAGCGGCAACGCCGCGTCACCGAGGCTTTCGACGCGGTGCTACGGGATTACCCGAACCGCGAAGAGGCCACCGGAGCCGAGTACTACTTAGGGCTGATGGCCGTGGAGCAGGGCGACTACGACGGCGCGCGACAGAAACTGGAGGCCGCCATCAGCCGGGGCGGCAACTACGCCGGGCTGGCGCGTCTCGTTCTAGCGGACACCTACGCCCAGCAGGGCAACGTGGAGGAAGCGCGCAAGGTCTACGACGCGCTGATCGCCAACCCCACCGAGATCGTCCCCAAAGAACGAGCCAAGCTGGCGCTCGCGCGCATGCTCGTCGATAAGGATCCGGCTGCGGCGCGGCCCATCCTGGAAGAACTGATGGCCGAACCCGGGCCGGTGAGCGTCGCCGCCGGTTCGACTATGCGGCAGATCGAAGGCAGCTAGCGCCCGAAACATGCTCTCCCGGCTGCGGTTCGACCACCAAAGCGGCGGAGGGCGGCGCTACCAGGCCGGACCACCCCTACGCACCCCCGTACCAGCGGGATCGCGACCGCATCGTCATTCGCGCCTTCCGGCGGCTCGAATCGAACGCAGGTCTTCACCTCGCCCTGTCGGATCACTTTCGCGACCGGCTGACCCACACCATTGAGGTCACGCAGGCGGCCCGGACGACGCTGTGGCCCTGGGGCTGAACGAGCCGCTGGTTGAGGCGCTTGCGCTGGCGCGACATCGGCCATCCTTTCGGCCAGCTGCGGGCGAAGGGTGCTCGACGAGCAGATGCGCCTTCGGGAGCGCTTCGATCACAATCTGCACGCCCTGCGCATCGTCGAAAGCTTCGAGCGCCGCTGTACCAGCTTCCACAAGCAGATCTCACCTTCGAAGTGCGCGAGCTCGTGAAGCACTCACGCGACTACGACGCCGACGCACCCGAGCTCGCCGACTATCGCCTGGACGAGCGCCCGCCTCTCGAGGCGCAACCATCGACCCGGCGGATGAAATCTGTGGACTGGACGACGCGGTCGAGCACGGCTGCTCGGGATCAGGAAGATGCGCGACATGTGCCGCCGCTGCGACGCCACGACCAGGCGCTCGAGCAATACCCGGAGGCCGGCGTGCAGTTGCAGTTCAACGAAGCACTGCACCGCCTTCTCGACTTTCTGGTGACGGCGCTGATCCGGTACCGGAAGTTTGCCGCGAACGCACGGCAGGAGTGCGCTCGCCCGAGGATGTGCGCGCCACGCCGAACGATTGGCGCACATGACTCGAGGCGGCGGAGACCTCGCGCCGGTTGAAAGACCTACTGAGAGCCAGGTGCTGTAAGCTCAGCCTCGCTTGGGCGCGAGCCTACACGCGGCCCGGAAAAGATCGCCCTGTTCGAAGTATTGCGTGGAACACCCCGGCCAGATGCCGCGCGTCCGTGCGACCGCGCCGGCCGTGAGCCGCTCTACCGCATCGTGTGCGACTACGCAGCGAGCATGACGGACAAGTACTTACTGAGGAAGTACGACGAACTGTTCGGGGCATAGGACCGAGCCACCGAGAGCCGCGTCCGCGAGGGCGCGGTCCGCGCGGTTGCGCGCCGACCTCTCACCCGGCCGTGTGATCCGAGCCGTACGCCTCAGCCATATACCGGCGCAGCTCCCGGTGGCCCGGAACTGGAACCCGCCGCCAACGCTGAGAGCACGCCCCTCCGCGCAGCTTGCAGTCGACGTAGCGTCGAGGGGCAGCCAGACCCCTGCGCCACAGCAGGAAGCGTACGACAGCCGTGCTGCAGGGCGAAGGGCCTCCTTTGAAGCCAAGCGCTAGGCCGACGCAGGCGATGAGCTGGTCCCGTCTGAGCGAGGATTTCGGCCGCCTCCGGCCCAGCTCGGCCTCCAGAGCACTCTGCGCGAGCTATTATTACTACAGCCACTCTAGCAAGGCACCCGCTGCCACGATAACCGTCGTAACGGATCGAACGCCGAACACCGTCGGCGGGTACCGTTCGCTCGCTGACGGAAATGACCATCACGGTTCGGATTGAGCCCGATGAACACGGTGTTGAACAGCCCGACGAATAGTCCGACGGATGATCCATTGACCAACCCGCCGAGCAGCCCACCGAAACAGCCGCCAATCGCCGATCCTAGCAATGTAAAAAGCAGCCCGCCGAGAAATCCATAGAACAGCCGAGCGCGCAGCCCTTCGAGCAAACCACTCCGTGAAAAGCGCAGCGCTCCGTCCGGCCTGCTGTTTCCTCATGGCCAGAGGCCGCCGCTGAGGAGTCGAACGTCAGCCCGACGGTTAGTCCCATGCCCCAGCCGGTGGTTAGCCCCACGCCGAACCTAAACAGCAAGCCCGCGGAGCGCTGCACCCGGCCAGGTTAACAGCCCGGCCCAAGGTCCTCCAGGTCGAAACGCGCCTCGCGGCGCGTCTCGAGCTGCGCCATAACCCAGCCCAGCCAGCGCTTTGCGTCGGTAGGTCAAACGGCCTTCATGCCTGACGATGCCTCCAAAAACCGCGCATAGATCCTTCTTTCCGGGTCGGCCTCCGGCGCACCAGCGCCTCAACCCACGGTCGCTAGTCGAGCAGCGCGAGCATCAGCGGCGTCTCCAGCGCCCGCCGTATCTTGCGCGGCTCCGGCGGAGGCGCGTATCCTCGTCCAGCGCCCGGCGCAAATCCGCCGAGCTTGGGTGTCGCGAGCAGCCCTTGAGCGCCGAGCTGCTCAGGGGGGATTTTTCGATCTCCACGGCGGACATCTTCCCACTCGGCCGATAAGCGCTCCGTACTCACGCCGGCCGCGAACCGCGACGACACCCCGTCCGGGTGTCCCGCTCGCATGCATCGCATAGAGCGCAATCGCCTCAAGCATTCTTCCTGAACTTCTTCGCGAACCTCGTCTAGTCTGTCCAGTAGTGGCAAGACGCGGCTCATACCAGCAGGCGCGTTCCGGCTGCTGAAACTGATAGCTCGCCTGGAGTTGCTCGGCGATCCAGTGCTCAAAAATTCAGCATGACGGTTCACCGCCCAACTTGTGAGGTTCAGCAGGATTGGGACGGTGCGTCTGGTCGTCGGCCGCCCGCTGCCGCAGTGCTCGCAACAACAGGTGCAGCTCGTTGGACTTGCCCGTTCGGGCTCTGCGCAAGAGTTGCCGTTCCGACTTGTCGAAGATTTCCACAATGCCCGCGCCGTCGGGCGGTTCCTGGATCCTGATCCACTTTCGCCCATTGCCCGACCCATGCGGGATCGACCGCCTCGAGCGCCTCCAAGTTGTAGTGCAAGCGAATCGCGACCTGCTTCCAAAACGCATCGCTGAACCATTGGTCGATGCGCACCCACTACCTGAGCCCAGTAGGATTTCACGCTCCTGCTCGAGGTTAGGCTCGATCCGCGCGCCCCGAGAAAGCTCCGCAGCTTGTCGCGTTCGAAAAAAGCGAGTAAGAAAACAAATACCGAGAAAATCAGCCCGAGAACGTCCGCATTCTCTTGATCCATTCGAGCACGAGGAACGCGATTGTAGCGCGAGAAGCACCAGAACTGTGTCCGTGAGGGCGCGGGCCGCCCGGCTTTCTAGGGCGAACGATGCCGGGACGATCGCGCTAGAATCCTAAAGTTGAGGTTTTTGATGCGAGCCAAAATCGCCGCGCCTGCCCTGCTTGTGCTTGGGCTGGCCCTTTCCGCAATCGCCCAGGGACCGCCACGGCGCGGACCTCGGCCCCGGAGTTTTCCGCGCAGCAGCGTGAGGCTGGCCGACGAAGCGACCATCACGCGCGGCGAGCAGATCTACACCGCGAACTGCCGTTTCTGCCATGGCGCGGACTTGCGCGGCGGCGATTCCGGCGGCCCGAACCTACTGCGTTCCAAGCTCGTGTTCAACGACAAGGAAGGCGAGCTCATCGGCCCCGTCGTCATCCAGGGCAGCAACACGCCCGGCGGCGGCATGATGCCGCCCATCCCCATGCCCCCGGCCGACATCAAGGCGCTGGCCGCCTACCTGCACAAGGTGCAGTCGACCATGCGCGGGCAGGGCAATCCCCCGGCAGGCGGCGAGGAAAGGGAAGCGGAACGTGCTCGTCGGCGACGTCTCGGCCGGCAAGGACTACTTCGCCTCCAACTGTGCGTCATGCCACAAGGTTTCGGACATGAAGGGCCTTTCGGCGAAGTTTCCCGAGGCGATGGACTTGCAGAACTACTGGGTGCGCGGCAGCGGCGACCCCCGCGTGACGGGCAAGGCCCCCACGCCGGCGACGGTGACCGTGAAGAAGAACGGCAAAGCCTATGAGGTGACCTCGTTCGCTACGACGACTTCCTCGTCTCGCTCAAAGGGAAAGGATGGCGAGTACCGCTCCTTCAGCCGCACGGCGGGCCCATCGAGGTCAAGATCGACGACCCCAAGCAGGCGCACCTGAACCTGCCCAAGTACCAAGACAAGAACATCCACGACGTGACGGCCTACCTGGCGAGCTTGAAATGACGTTTCCACGACTCCTCGTACCTGTCGGCGTTGGCGCGCTTTGCCTGTCCGCCGCCGGGCGGAAGAGCCGATCCTTCCGCCGGCCGCGCAGCTCCAGCCGTTGGCCGATTCGTGGCCGAACTATTCGGGCGACTACACGGGCCAGCGCGTTTCCAGCGGTCAAGCTCGTCACGCCGCAGAACGTCAAAACCTGAGCCTGGCCTGGACAGCGGATCTCACACTGGGACCGGGTTCGGGCTTCAGCGCCTCCGCCCGGTCATCGTCGGCGGAGAGGGCGACAGCAAGCAGACATCCGGCCTCAACGTCAACGTCAAGGGCACGATCCTGATGATTGACGACATCCTCTACGTCACCTCGCCCGACAACGTCTGGGCGATGGACGCGCGGGATGGCACGGTGCTCCTGGCGCTACTTCTGGAAGACCCGCGGCGGCACCCACATCGGCAACCGCTTGGCCGCCATCTGGAACAACTACCTGTTCTTCGAGACCCCCGACGACTACCTCGTCTCGCTCGACGCGCACCGGTGAAGAGCGCTGGCATGTCGAGATCGCCGACTTCGAGCAGCAGTACTTCCTCGACGCCAAGGCGCCGATCATCGTCGACAACCACGATGTCGTCGGCACCGGCAACGACCTCGATTCGCCGGGGTTTCCTGCAGTCCTTCGACCCCGAGACCGGCAAGCGCCAGTGGATCACCTACTTCCCGACGCCGATGAAGGCCGGCGACCCGGGCCTCGACACCTGGCCGAGCCTGGACGCGGCACAGCACGGCAGCGGGCAGGTCTGGATCCCCAGCTCCTACGACCCCGAAACGCGCCTCTATATCTGCGGCACCGGCAACCCGACGCCCGGCTACACCGGCGCGCCCCGTCCCGGCGACAATCTTTTTACGTGCACGCTGATGGCGGTGGACGTCGATGCGGGCAAGCTGAAGTGGTACTTCAGACCTCCGCGCACGACACGCATGACTGGGACTCGGCGCAAACATAGGTGCTCTACGACGCGAAGGTCAACGGCAGATGCGCCAGCTCGTCTCGACGGCGGCGCGCAACGGCTACTTCTACACGCTGGACCGCGTGACGGGCGAGCCTGCTGACGAAGAAGTTTTTGGCACCTACACGAACTGGTCGCTCGAAAGAGACGCGCCCGACAGGCGTCGTGTCGCCGAACCCGGCGAAGGAAGCGATCATCCCGGGCTCGCTGGTCTCGCCTGTCGAAGGCGGTGTGGTGAACTGGCCGCCGCCGGCCTATTCGCCGGTCACGGGCCTGGTGCATACGCACGAGAAGAACGGCTTCAACCTGCTCTACCTGGCTGAGCCCGACCCGCGCGGCTCAATGCGTTCGGCGGTGAGAGCGCGTGCAGATCGGATCGTTGGGCGACTACCTGATCGCCTCGACCGCTTGACCGGCGAAACGAAATGCGTATACGAATATGGCCCGGCAGCGGCGGCGACGGCCTCCTCGCCGGCGGGCAACGTCATCTTCACCGGAGACGGCGGCAGCAACTTGGTCGCCGTGGACGCCGCAACAGCAAACCGGTCTGGCATTCGCGCATCGGCGACCCATCAGATGCGCCAGAGACGTATCTGCTGGATGGCAAGCAGTACTTGCTGGTGGCGGTGCGGGACAAGCTGTACGCCTACGTCCTGAACTAACCAAACCTCACATCCTCCACAGAGCCCAACCGAGCTGGGCGGCAATGCCCGGGTTCCTAGGTTCGAGCCTGCGAACGCGAGACCCGGGCGTGCCAGGCTCCGGTTTCAGCCGCGATCCCCGTTGGAAAACGACGTTGCGCCACAACGTCCCGTCGCGGAACCGCTGGCGTACTTCCCTAACCTTCACCTGCTACGGTAGTCGACTCCATGGCGATGCCGCGGATCCGTGGATTCCAGGCACAACGTATAGGCTTGGCCGCTATGCGCCTGAAGACCCCGGCCGCGTGCAATTCGAACAGCGCCTGATGACCGGGACAGCCGTCACTCCTTTCCGCTCTGGAGCGGGAAGCCGTCTCGAAGAAGTCAAAGGTCGTGTGAATACCAACGCTGGCTGCTTCACGCCGCCCACGTGCGGAGTACGCATGTCCACTTGGTGGTGACGCCGCCGCCAAACCGAGAAGATCACCACGAGGCTCAAGTCCTACGCGACGCGCGCCTTGAACCAGCGTTTCGGACGCAAGGCAAAGCGCTGGGCTACCCAATAGCAGCATGATCTGGCTCTGGGACATGAATCGCCTCGATCGCGCCATGGACTACGTAATCCGCAGCCAGGGCAAACCAATGGCGTTGTACGTCAACCCTTTACCGAGTGCCAGATATTCCGAATAATCCCGAAAATTCCCCCAATTGAACCGAGCCCAGGCAGCAATGCCCGGTTCCAGCGTTATTAAACCACGGAACGTTTGAACCGGGCATTGCCCAGGCTCGGTTCGCTACACTATCCGGGGCCATGTACCGCGAAGCCCTCTTCGCCCTCGCCCTGATTGCCTTGGCCTGTTCCACACCCGCGCCTCAACCGGAAGCAGCCGCCGAGGCGCCTCCAGCAATCCCGACCCAGCAGGCGGAGCTGCTCGCCACGGACGGCTCGTGGGGCAACACGGAGGGGCCGGCGGTCGACTCAGCCGGAGCGCTCTACTTCACCTCTCGAGGTACATACAAAGGCATCGTCAAATGGACCAAGGACGGCGGCGCGCAGCAGTATGCTCGGTTGCGTCAGCCGGGCCAGGCGGCCTGTGGATCGACGGGAACGACAACATCTATCTCACCGCCACCGATGAGCGCGAAGTCCAAAAGCGCGCCGGACGGAACCGTGACCACCATCGCCAAAGGCTTCGAAGCCGACCCCGCCATGTGACCGGTCCCAACGACATCACACTTTTTCCGCCTCCGGTATTGTCTACTTCACTGACCCCAATGGCTGCCGCGGCGAGGCCGCCCCAGGCACGGTCTACCGCATCGACGCGCAGGCGCCACCAGCGTCTTCGACGACACCGTCGTCGGCCCGAACGACATTGTGCTCAGCGCCGACGACCGCACGCTCTACGTCGCGCACAACGTCAGCGAGGATCCTCCAGAGCTGGTGGGCTGGCCCTTGCCGAACGGTTCGGCCATGCGGCGTAAAAGAAGTGCTCGCCAAGTTCGACCCCTGCGTCGCCGACGGCATGGCGGTGGACGCTAAGGGCCGCATTTGGGTCACCTGCTACTCCTACGGCACGGCCCACTTGATCGACCCTGCGACCGGCGTGATTGTGGAGCGCGTGACTACCGAGCAGAAGGCGCTCACAAGCGCCGTCTTCGGCCGCCAGGGCCGATTCGCATTCGCTCTATCTCTCCAGCTCGGACATGGACCGAGTCACGGGCTACGTATACAAGGCGACCGTCGAGACCAATGACGGAACGCGCTAGCCGCCGCCGCTCCCGCTACAATTGCCATTTGCACGTATCCAATCGGTTGAAATTCGCACAATCTCCGTCACGCCGCCAGAGACGGTGGAATGTCGTCTTGTTGCATAGCGACAAGGGCCTGACCAGGCTCGGCCGAAAACGACCATGCCTTCAGGCTTTACGCGCGCCTCTGCGGAAGACGACGCGCGCATTGCCGACGCGGTCCGGCGGACGTTCGCGGCGGTGGACGAGAATCTCCCTTCGACCTCAGGCAATATCGCCAGCGCGCCTGGGAGCCTGCCAAGGCCGGTGGCTTGCTGATGGCGACGGCCTACAGCGCAATCGAGCAGGCGATGTGCGACTTGTGTGGCCAGGCGCTCGGCGTGCCGCTGCACGAGTTGCTCGGCAGGCGCGTCCGCGAGGCGATGCCGGTTTACGCCAACATCAATCGCTCCGCCAACCGCCGCACGCCTGGAAGACTTCGCGAAGCGCCGACTCGGTCTCGGAAGGCTTTTGCGCGGTGAAAGCGCGGTGTTCGACGATTTTTCCCGACGCGAAACACGGATGAAGCGGAGCGCGAAGCCAAAGTAGAGTTGGGCGCGCGCGACGCCTCGAGGCGATGCGCCGACGTTCGGCCCGGATCATCGACATCATGGTCGGTGCCACAGCCGGTTTGACCGGGCGCTGTCGATCCGCGTGGCGAAGATGCTCGAGCCGGTGAAGCTGCGTTGGTATGAAGAGCCGGTCGACCCGAACGACTTGGTCGTGCACGGGCCATCCGCGACTCGATCGAGCAACCGATGGCGGGCGGGAAATCCTGTTCGGAGCGCGAGGGCTTCTTGCCGCTACTGCAATCGCAGGCGGTCGACGTGATCATGCCCGACGTCAAGCACTGCGGCGGCGTCTTTGAGGGCAAGAAGATCGCCGCGCTGGCGGGACCTACGGCGTGGGCTTCTCGCCGCACAACGCTGGCCCCGTCTCCATGGCTGCGTCCGCAGCTTGCGTCTACCGTGCCGAACTGCCCTGTGCTCGAGCACGCCTGGGGCGAGGTGGATTGGCGCGCAAACGTTCTCGATCCGCCGGGCAGTTCGAGAACGGCGCGATCATGCTGAGCGGCCGGCCTGGGATTGGACACAAGCTGGCGGAAGTAACCGGCTACAGGTGCTTGGCCAGGAAGGGTAGGCCGCCCTTGCCCCAGAAGCTGGCACGTCGGGGAAGGTTTCCTGCTGCGCGAGCTCAGGCTTACCCATCACTTCGTAAAGACCTTCTTGACCCGCGCAAACTGGCGCCTCGCTTCGATGGGGAAGATGTCGTCCTTTTCGCCGGACTCGACGAAGAGGGGGCGCGGCGCAATCAAGCTCGCGACGTCATACATCTCGCGCAGTTCAAGATGCCGGGGACGTAGTTGTCGATGCAGTGGGCGAGGCTGAAGATGCTGTCGCGGAAGGTGTTGAGGTAGCCGCTGATGAGCGCCGCCTTGATGCGGGGCTCGAGTGCCGAGGGCGAAGGTGGTGATGGTGCCGCCGCCGGAATACCCATGCAGCCGACGCGCTGAAAGGTCAAGCTCGGAACAGGTCTCGATCCAGTCGACGGTGCGCATGACGTCGGCTAGGTGCGCCAGGCGGCCATGGTTTCGCCCAGCAGCAGGGCAGCGTAGGCGAGCGGTTGGCACGAGGACTGGCCCAGTCGCTGCGACTTGGCCTTGGGCTCGCGGCGGCAACCGAAGGCCATTTGCTCGATGGCGACCGCGGCCATGCCGTGCTCAACGCATTGCAGCGCGAAGTCGTGCTGGTAGCCGTCCTTGTCGGTGCGGTCGTTGCCCTTGTCGTCAATGCCGACGATGTCGTCAACGCCGCGGCCATGGCCGGGCAGGCAGATCATGGTCGGGTGCGGCGCTTTGCCCTGCTTGGGGGTGAGCATGTAGGCGAGCACATAGGACCCCGGGGCGCTCTGGAAGACAACCTTCTCGCGCCGGTAGGTGGAAGTCCCGCACTTCCAGGCGTCTGTGGGGCGAGATCGCTACGGTAGGGCGAGGAAGCCGCCGATCAGCTCGGTGACCTTGGCGCGCGGTTCGCTCTGCCAGGCTTCGGCCTGCTTGCGATTGGAGGCCTTGGGAGTCATCTGGGCGAAGCCTTGTCATAGGCCCGCGCGCCCAGATGAGCGGGTCGAAGTTGTCGGGGTCGACTTTGCCTTCGGTCCCGTCGAGCGCGCCCGTGTGAGCGGCGGCTGGGGCAGGAGGCGGCAGCCGCTGCGAGACCGGCAAGGCCGAGTTGACGGCAGTGAGCTTGGTGGCCATGGCCTGATTGTGGCAGTTTTGGCGGGAACTTGAGGACTCCGTTCGTCGTACGAGTCGCTATGCAACAGCTCGTGCGCGATCTCCGTTACGGCATTCGTTCCCTCAGCCGCGACAAGGCCTTCACGGCGACCGTGCTGGCGACTTTGGCCGTTTGCATCGCGGCCAACTCGGCGACGTTCGCCATCGTCAGCTCGGTGCTGTTGCGGCCCTTGCCGGTCCCTGAGTCGAAGTCGATCCTGTTGATGACGAACCGCTATCCGGGAGCGGGCGTGAGCGGCATCGGCAACAGTGCAGGCGGGGACTACTACGATCGGCTGCGTGACGTCACGGCCTTCGAGGAGCAAGCGATGTTCAACCGGAGCGGTCAGACGCTCGAGATCGGCGGCATTCCTCAGCGCGTCGAGGGTATGCAGGCGACGCCGTCGCTGTTTCGGCTGTTGCGCGTTTCGCCGGCCATTGGTCGAGCCTTTACCGACGAGGAAGGAGAAATTGGAGCGGAGCGCAAGAATTCATCCTCAGCCATGGCCTCTTCGAGCAACTCTATGGCGGCGATGCGTCCGCAATCGGCCGCGACCTGCGCATGAGCGGCAGGCCTTACACGGTGGTGGGCGTGATGCCGGCGGACTTTAGTTTCGTCTATCCCGACGTTCGTCTTTGGACTCCTCTCGCGCTCACGCCGGAGCAGAAGCAGGCGCACCACAACAACAACTGGACGAACATCAGCAGGCTCAAGCCCGGAGCGACGCTCGAGCAAGCGCAGGCGCAGGTGGATGCTCTCAACATGACCAACCTCGACCGCTACCCGCACCTGCGCCAGGTTCTGATCGACGCCGGTTTTCACACGAAGGTTTTGCCGCTCCAAGAGTTGCTCGTGCGCGACGTGCGCGGCATTCTCTACTTGCTCTGGGGCGGCGCGCTGTTCGTGTTGTTGATTGGCGGTCTGAACATCGCCAACTTGGCGTTGGTTCGGCTGACACTGAAGCGGAAAGAGCTCGCCACGCGAAGGGCGCTGGGGGCCGGAGGCGCACAGGTGGTTCGGCAGTTCTTGATCGAGAATGTGCTGGCGACACTTTCGCGGGCGGCGTTCTAGGGATTGGCCTCGGCGCGGGGCTGCTGCGCGGCTTGCAGGCGTTCGGGCTCGAGGAGTTGCCCAGGGCGAATGAGATCGCCGGACTTGTGGGTGATTGGAACGTCGATGGCATTGGCGATCCTGGTCGGCGTGCTGATCGGATGCGCGCCGTTGGCGCAGGCCTTCCGGATGAACTTGAGCCGGTCTTTGCAGGAGGACGGCCGAAGCGGCACGAGCGGCCGATCGAGCAATAAGGTTCGGCAGGTCTTGGTCGCGGCTGGGTTGAACTTTTGCGTTTGTGCTGCTGGTTGGCGCCGGGTTGCTTCTCGCGAGCTTTCGCGGATTGTTACGAGTCGATCCCGGCTTCGAGAGTAATGGCGTGCTCACGGCTTCGCTGCGCATACCGAGTGCGGCGTACCCAGAAGGCAAGGATCGGGTGGCGTTCGCGCGACGTGCGCTGGAAGGCATTCGTGCGATCCCAGGCGTGGAAGCGGCGGGCTCTACGTCGGCGATCCACGTTCGGCGACCGCGACGACAGCGTGATCTTCGCGGAGGGCTATCAGATGAAGCCGGGCGAGTCTGTGATCTCGCGGCGGCAGCTCCCGTGTGACGCCGGGGGTACTTCGAAGCCATGGGTATGAAGATGGTCAAAGGGAGAGCGTTCGACGCCCGCGACGATGAAGACGCCAAGCCGGTGATCATCGTCGACGAGCGACTCGCGGAACGGTTTTGGCCGAACGAGGACCCGATCGGGCGGCGCATGTACCAGCCCGGAGCGCGGAAATACAGTGCAAGTCGACGAGAATACGCGTTGGCTCACGGTGGTCGGCGTGGTGCGCTCGATCCGCTTGAGCGATTTGTCCGGCAGCGGTAGCTCGGTCGTAGCCTACTTCTTTCCCTACGCGCAGTCGCCGGAAGGCGGTATGACCCTTGCGGTGAAGACGCGGGGCGCTCCGCAGGGTCTGGCAACGGCGGTGCGCTGCGAATGGCGCGGGTCGACCCGGAGGTGGCCCTGTTCGACGTGAGGGCTATGCAGGAGCGGGCTGACCTGTCGCTCTCGTCCAAGCGGACGGCGATGTTTCTGGCTGTCGGTTTCGGGATCGTTGCTCTATTGTTGTCAGCGCTCGGGATCTACGGCGTGCTGGCGTACTCGGTTTCGCAGCGGCGGCGGGAGATTGGGATACGCGTGGCGCTTGGCAGTACGACGGCCAAAGTGATGGGACTCGTGGCGTGGGAAGGATTTGTTCTCGCGCTCGTCGGGCTGGCGCTGGGGGCCGCCGGCGCGAAGGTGGCGTTGCGCGGCGTGATGGCAAGCGAGATCTACGGGGTGGGCGCGCTGGACCCGATGGTGTTGGGCGGTGTTGCCCTGCTCTTGGTGGGCGTTGCGGGCACGGCGGCGCTGATTCCGGCGAGAAGGGCAAGCCGGATCGATCCGGCTCGGGCGCTCCGGGCCTAGCGGGTTGCGCGCCGAAAAGCGAAGGGCGTCCGGTGCTGCCGGACGCCCTCGTCGTTTCCAGGTTCAGTCTAGAAGAACAGCTTCAGACCGAACTGAACGATGCGCATGGGGGTACGCAAGGGAGCGAATCTCGCCCTGGCGGACGCCATCCGGCACGATGCTGGTGTTGGTCGAGAAGCCGATGTTGGTCGGGTCCCAGAAGTAAGGCGTGTTGAACGCGTTGAAGAACTCCGGACCGGAACTGCGCTATCACCGTTGGTGACGGTGAAGTTCTTGTACAGCGAGAAGTCCAGGTTGTGCTGCCCGGGCGCGTTGGGGATGTTTCGCATCCGCGGTGCCCAGGTGGCACAGATCGGGGCGGCTGGGGATGTTGCAGCTCACGCGATTTGGAAGGCCGTGGGATCAAACCCAGCTTACGCGTAGCGGCGTCGCCGAGCGAGCCGTCTTGGAGGCGATCCGGACGAGTCGGGCCGCCGGTGTTCAGGTCGCCGCCCTGGGTGACGGAGAACGGGAACCCGGAACGGATGGAAAGCACGCCGTTGGTTTGCCAGCCGCTGAGCGCCCACTTGAGCGGCCCTTGCAGGTTGCCCGTGGGGATTTCCCAGACGAAGTGCGCCACGAAGTTGTGGGTCTGGTTGAAGCGGTAGGGTCGCGGTTGCCGCGGCGGTCGAGCGGGTCTTGCCAGGAAGCGCCCTCTTGTCCGCCGTTCTCACCGTCGCCATGCGCCTTCGAGAAGGTGTAGGCGATGCCGCCGGCCAGGCCGCTGCCAGTAGCTTGTCGAGCTTGGTCTGCGATGGTGACTCTCCGCCATAGCTGTCGATGTAGCGGACGTTGCCCAGCGTTTGGATTCCGCGAGACGGCAGAGCCGGATCGTAGAACTGCTGGTAGGGACGGCGCGCCTGCACGTTGGTGCTGGTCGAGGGCGTGCCGGGGTTGTTGTAGTTGCCGATGGAGTTGCCGACGTGGCTACCCTTCGAACCGACGTAACCGACGGTGAAGACGAGGTCCTTCGCCAGCTCGCGCTGCACGTCGAAGCTCCACTTCCAGACGTCGCCGTCGAGGTACCGCGGCGGAATCGCCAGCACGTTGACTGCACGGTTGGTCGCGTTCGCGCCGCCCTTGGCGAATAGCGGGTCGTCGAGCGTGATGATGTTCGAATCGGGGCGGTACTGCCGCGTCTGCACGTTGTACGACTGACCGTTGATGCCGGTGACGGCAATGGTTTGCGCCACGTTGGTAAAGGTCTGGTAGAGATCGCTACCGGACTTCGGAGGCATCAGGTTGAAGATGGTCAGCGTGTTCATGTGGTTGATGTTGTCGAACCACCCGCCGCCCATGCGCAGAACGGTCTTCTCATTCAGGCGGTAGGCAATGCCGACGCGAGGCATGAAGAAGCGCGTTTGCTGCTTGTAGAGGCCGACCGCTCCGTTCTCGTCTACCGTTCCCGGGAAGACGGTCGGGATGATCGTGCCATTGTTGTTGTAACCCGAGCCGCGGCCGTCGACAATGCTCGTGTCGCCGGGCAGGTCGAGGGTGCGCCACAGGCCCTTGGCGTCATATGGCACGCCGATGAAGTCGAAGCGCATGCCGAGGTTGACGGTGAGCTTGTTGGTGACCTTCCAGTCGTCGTTGACGTAGTAGCCCTGGCGCAACGAGCGCGGGAAGGTGAGAGGCAGGCCCTCGGGGGTCTGCGTGTTGTCGGGACGGCCGAGCAGGAAAGAGGCCAGCGAGTAGCCGCTCTGGTTGGCGCTGAAAGCCAGCGCGCCTTCCTCGAGGTTGGCGGCGCCGCGCTCCATGGTGACGTAGTAGCCTTCCGCGCCCATCTTCACGTTGTGGCGACCCTTCGTCAGGGTGATGTGATCGGCAAACTGGAACGTATCCATGCGGTCGTAACCGTTGCCGTTGGTCAGCTCCTGCAGGGTGAAAGGCAGGCCGGTAATGCGCGGGATGCCGTGCTCACGCGGCGTCAACACGCGGTTGCCGTCGGTGGGAATGCGGTATTCGCCAATGCCGAGGGCGTTCATGTCGAAGCTCTCGTCGTTGGTGCGCGGGTTGATGGTGTCGTCGTCGGAGATGTTGAAGCCGAAGCGCGCGTCGTTGATGAGGCTCGGGCCGAAGGTGTGAACCCAGCTCGAAGCGACGTTGTAGACGTGCGAATCGCGCTCGACGGGGAGGTTGGGGTTGATGTTGTTCGAGATCGTTTGCGACCGATCCATCGCCAAGCGGCCGAAGATGCGATCGTTGGCGCTGAAGTGGTGATCGATGCGGCCGAAGAACTGGTTGGGCTTAATCGGCTGGTCGATCGCTTCGCGCGCGGTAAAGTCGAGCGGGTCCGTCTGGCGGAACTGCGCCGCGGCACGTAGGTGTTGAGCATGTTCAACGCGCCGGATGCAGCCGACTGCGGAATGATGTTGTTGGCGAACGGCGTGCCGTTGGTCGGATCGTAGATGATGATCGGCGCGCGGTAGAGGTTGCCGGTGGCAGGGTTGATGGCGCCCGTGAGCAACCGGGAGAAGTCGCCGCTGCGGAACGCCGTGGTGGGGAAGGCCGTCGTTTGGACTTGGCCAACGATCTCACGGCGTGACTCCCAGTTGAACGCCCAGAAGGTCTTGTTCTTGATGAGGGGACCGCTGAGCACGAGGCCGAACTGGTTGCGGCGGAGCTTGTCCTTGGGCGCGCGCTCGGTGCCCTGCGCGAGTCGAAGTTGAGGAAGTAGTTCTCGGCGTGAGTTTGTCGTTGCAGGAACTCGAAGAGCGTTCCGTGGATCTCGTTGGTGCAGCTCTTCATGGTGATCGAGGTGACCGCGCCGCCGCCGAAGCCGATTTCGGCCGAGTAGGCGTTGGTTTGGATCTTGAACTCCTCGAGCGCTTCGACCGAGGGCACGAAGTTGGTGATGTGGATGCGCGGATCCTTTGCGTCCACGCCATCGAGAGTGACGGTTTGGTGATCTCGCGTTGGCCGTTCGCTGAAACGGAGAAGCCCTGGCCGGGATCGGGAAGCCGCCCGCCGTCGCCGCGACCGGTGCGATCGCCGTACTGCACGCCGGGCACGAGGACGGCGAGGTTGACCACGTTGCGGCCGTTGAGCGGGAGCTCCGTGATGCGTTTGTTTTCGACGACGCCGCCGACAACGGCGTTCTCGGTGACCAGGGTCGGGCAGAGGACTGCACCTCGATGGTCTCGGTCACCTCACCGACTTCCATGCGGAAGTCCGAACCTGCGCGCCGGTCTCGACGCGGACGTTCGACGAAACTTGCGTTTTGAAGCCCGGCGATTCGCAACGGACTTCATAGTTGCCGACCTGAACCAGCGGGAACGTGTAGAGTCCCGCCTCATTGGTTTTCGCGTGTCTGGGCGACCCCTGTGCCCAGGTTGGTCAGCGTGACAGTCGCGCCGGGAATGACGGCGTCGGACGCGTCTGAGACGGCGCTCGACCGACTGGGCGCCTGCGGCCACAGTCGCCCTGTGGGCGACAACAATACGGCGGACATGGCGAGGTTATGGCGCACAGGCGCGCTCCCGCATGCTTCTAAGCCTCAAGGTACTCCTCCTTCAGAGGACGCCCGCGACCGAAGAGTCCCGGAAAACCTGTCCGGGACAAACCCCAACCCGAACAACCCTCAACCGAAAGCCCTGCCGTCGCGACCCATTTCGGATCGGCTGGGTTTATGAATGGAAGCCTATCAGCGTGCGAAGGCGGCATTCTAGCCCTGTAGGTTTATCTTGCAGATCGAATATGGCTAACAGGTTACGGCTTGAGAAAATCGCGATTCTGGGGCCTGCAATCTGGGTGGCGAACTCGGTCGGGTGATCGGAATCGAGACGAGCCGCCGACGTGGCCGTTGCGGGCGTTCCGGGATCTGGGATACGGCGAAGGTGTCTGACAAAGGACAAGACTCGCACATGGGCCTCCAGCCGGCTCGTTCGATGACCGGCTTTGCTCGCGTGGCGACTGATGGCGAGCCGGCGCTCGAGGCGACCGTGCGCAGCGTGAACAACCGCTTCTTGGACGTGAAGATCCGGACGCCTTCGGACTTCGATGCGCTTGATCCCAAGATCCGGGCGCTGGTGTCTGCGCACGTGAAACGCGGTTCGGTGCAGATCCACGTGAACCTTCGTGCCCAGCGCGCGACGACGCTCAAACTGGATCGGCCGCTCGCCGAAGCCTATTTGGCAGCCTATCGCGATTTGGCGCAGGGCGAGGGCGTGACGTCCCCGCCGGACTTGACGAGCGTGCTGGTGCATCCCGGGAGTACTGGAAGAGGCGTCGGCGGAGCGCACGAAGAGCAGCAGAAGGCGCTGGACGCGTTGTTGCTCGAGACGCTGGAAGCGGCGCTGGTCAAGCTCAACGAGGAGCGGCGCGCGAGGGCCCGGAATCGTGGCGGACGTGCGTTCGCGGGGCGAGACGATCGCGGCCGAGGCGGAGGCGGTGGCTGAACCGGCGGCGAACCTGGCCCCGGCATTCCAGCAGCGGGTCGCGACGCGGCCGATGCGCTGCTCGGCGGAGCCCCCATTGATCAGCAGCGCATCTTGCAGGAGGCCGCCGTGCTGGCCGACCGCTGTGACGTGAGCGAAGAGCTGCAGAGGCTGGCCGCCCATTCGCGGCGTCTGTTCGAATTGCTCGACGCGGGCGGGGAAGTGGGCAAGCAGCTCGACTTTCTGGCGCAGGAGATGAATCGCGAGGCGAACACGCTGCTTTCGAAGACGACGCCGCTCGGCGAAGCCGGTCTACCGCTCACCGACGCGGGCCTGCGTTTGAAGGCGGAGATCGAGAAGATCCGCGAGCAGGCGCAGAATCTCGAGTAGCTGTTGACCGAGGGCTCCAGCAGGAGCGCGACCAGACCACCGGCCGCGGCCAAGCGTTTATAATCCTAAGGATCGGCCCATGTCGATCGTTTTCATCATCTCGGCGCCTTCGGGGTCGGGCAAATCCACCCTGGTACGCCGATTGATGGAGGTCGACAAGACCCGCGATGAGCGGCGGCTGCAGTTCTCGGTCTCGGTGACCACGCGGCAGCCGCGCCCCGGCGACCGGCCAGGGGAGTACAAATTTCTGACGCGCGAGGAGTTTCTCGACTTGCGCGACCGGGGCGGACTGCTGGAATGGGCCGAGGTCCACGGGAACTTTTACGGTACGGCGCGTGAGGTCCTGCTCGAGGCGCAACAAAAAGGCCGTGACTTGATTCTGGACATCGACGTGCAGGGCGCCGCACAATTAAGAAAGACGCTGCAGGACGCGGTGACGATTTTCATCCTGCCGCCCTCGCGCCAGGTGTTGGAAGAACGGCTGCGCAAGCGGTCTTCTGACACTGACGAGGTGATCGAGCGGCGGCTCGAAGGGGCCGCGGCGGAAGTAAGCGATTACGAGAAGTACGATTACGTTCTCGTGAACGACAAGCTCGAAGCATCCTTTGAACAGTTGCGCGGCATTTTGCTGGCCGAACGTTGCCGGCAGACGCGCTCGGGCGAACGCCTCCGCGCGATCCTCGAAAGTTTTGACGTGACGACGCTGAAGCCATGAACGAAGACAACAGCCAAGCCCTCTCGCAGATTGAGCCGGAACCGCTGCCGAGCGAGGATACCAAGCCGCCGGACATGCCGTTCTTCATCCCGAACGATGAAGATCAAAGCGTGTACCGTTTCATCCTCGCCGCCGCCAAACGGGCGCGTCAGCTCCAGAGCGGCGCGCGGCCCACGATCTCGACGACGTCGCGCAAGCCGACCCGCATCGCGATGGAAGAGATTCGCGTAGGCGCCGTCGAAGTGGAGCTTCTTCCCGAGGATTGGACGCCGCCCGAAGAAGAGGTGATCGAAGAGATCGCTGAGGCCGTGGTCGAGGAATCGGTCCAGGGCTGAGGCCCATGGTCATGCCTGACTCCGGTCCGGCGGCGGCTCTCGCATCGTCCTGGGCGTTTGCGGGGGGATTGCGGCGTACAAGTCGGCTGAGCTCGCGCGCCGACTTGCAGGACCGCGGCTTTCATGTGCAGGCGGCGATGACCGCCCATGCGCGAGTTCATCACGCCGCTTACGTTCGCGGCGCTCACAGGCGAAAAGGTCGTCACGGACTTGTTCGCTACTGCCTCCGGCGACGAGACGCTGCAAAGCGCCATTGAGCACATCGAGGTGGCGCGTCGCACGACCTTCTGCTCATCGCTCTCGCCACGGCGGACATGCTGGCCAAACTCGCGCACGGGCTGGCGGACGACTTTCTCTCGACAAGCGCATCTCGCCTACACGGGCCCCGTGCTCATTGCCCGGCGATGAACGTGAACATGTGGGCGCATCCGGCGACCCAGGCGAACATGGCCACGTTGCGGGCGCGCGGCGTCCACGTGGTGGAGCCAGAGGGCCGGCTCGCTGGCATGCGGCATGACGGGCCCCGGGCGACTCGCGGAGACGGAACAGATCGTGGCCGCGGCGGAGGCCTTGCTGCGAACGAAGCGCGATCTCGCGGGCAAGACGGTTTTGATTACTGCCGGGCCGACGCGGGAGCCGCTGGACCCGGTTCGCTATATCTCCAATCGCTCGAGTGGACGCATGGGCTACGCCTTGGCCGAAGAAGCCTTGGCCAGAGGAGCGCGGGTCACTTTGGTTTCCGGTCCCACGGCGTTGACAGCTCCCGCGGGTGTTGAGACGGTGTGCGTCGAGACGGCGGCCCAGATGTACGAAGCGACCTTGGCGCGTCTCGAGCAAGCCGACGTGATGGTTCTCGCGGCGGCCGTTGCGGACTATCGGCCCGCCCAGGCCGCGCCGCAAAAATGAAGAAGAGCGCGGAACAGCAGAGCATCGGGCTCGAGCCAACGCAGGACATCCTCGCCGAGTGCGGCCGACGCAAAGGCGCGCGCGTGTTGGTGGGCTTTGCGGCGGAAACGGAGAACCAGAGGCAAATGCGCGCGGCAAGCTCGAGCGCAAGGCCGCGATTTGCTGGTGGCGAATCTGGTTGGGCGCCGGGACCGGGTTCGACTCGGCGGAGAACGAAGGGTTACTCTTGAAGGCCGGGGGCGGGGCGGAACCCTTGCCGCGCGAGAGCAAGCGCGCCATGGCCGGCCGCATCTTGGACGCGGCGGCCGCCCTCAAGGCCTGATGCCCTAAAGTTGTGATGTCCGAGCTAGCCCAGTATTTGCGGTTCTATAAGGACCTCGGTTTCGAAGAAGTCTTCGTGCGCGAGACTGCGGTAACGCCGGCGGCTAAGGTCGCGCCGGCTAAGGTTGAGCCGGTGATCGAGGCTGTCGAGCGCCGGGACCAGAAGGCTTCCGCCCCTGGGTCGGAAGTGGTGATGGCGGAGTCCTTCTCTGAGCCGGCCGCCGTGGGGGCTGTTGTTTCGAACAGACAAGCTCGAAGAGATTCGCGCTGACATTTGGCGACGATTGCCGCTTGTGCAAGCTGTGCGAGGGCGTTCGCGCATTGTCTTCGGCAGCGGCAATCCGGACGCCAAGCTCGTGTTCGTAGGCGAGGGGCCGGGGGCCGATGAGGATGCCCAAGGGCTGCTGTTCGTCGGTAGGGCGGGGCAGTTGCTCACCCAGATGATCGACCGCACGGCCGAGGGCGAAGGCATCCTGATCAAACGCGAAAACGTCTACATCTGCAATGTGGTCAAGTGCCGTCCGCCAGGCAATCGCGCCCAGAGCCCGATGAAATGTCGATCTGCGGTCAGTTCCTGGAGCGGCAACTCGATGCGATCGCTCGAGGCGATCTGCGTATTGGGCTCGACGGCCGCAAAAGCCTTGCTCGACACAAACGAAGGCATCACGAAGATGCGTGGCGAGTGGCGCAAGTGGCGCGACATTCCGGTGATGCCCACCTTCCACCCGTCCTACCTGTTGCGGGCGTACAACAAAGAGGCCAAGCGCCTGGCCTGGGAGGACCTCAAGAAGGTCCTGCACTTCGTTTACGGGTAAGCCGCCCGGTCGCTGTGCTACCTTAGCGCGCGATGCCCAAAGTGCTCATGCCGTCGGCGACGCCGCCGGAAGTGATGGATACGCTCTACGCCTTTTATCGATTGAAGGAAGGCGGATTCGACCCTGTGGTAGCGGGGCCGGAAGCGCGCCTTTTCCAGATGGTGCTGCACGAGATTCCGCCGGGTTGGGACATCACGCGCGAGACCGCCGGCTACCACCTGGCCGCAGAGATCGCCTTCCGCGATGTACAGCCGGAAGAGTATGCCGGTTTGTTTCTGACAGGAGGCCGGGCGCCGGAATACATTCGCTATGACGAGCACCTGCTCGCGGCCGTGCGCCACTTCTTCGAGACGGGCAAGCCGGTTTGTTCGGTGTGCCACGGCGCGGAACTGCCCGCGGCGGCGGACGTGATACACGGACGCCGCATGGCAACGGTGGCCAAGTGCAAGCTGGATGTTGAGCTCTCGGGCGGAGTCTACGTGAATGAAGGCGTCGTCCGTGACGGTAACTTGGTCAGCGGGCGGACTTGGCACGACCAGCATCTCTACATGCCGGTATTTCTCGAGATGCTCCGGGCGGCCCCATGATGGTATTCGCGGCTGTTCGCCGCTATGAAAAGTAAGATGCTCACTCGGTTATTTCCCATTGTCGTTCTCTCTACCGTTGCCGTAGCCACGAGCTGCAGCGCAGAGCCGCCGCAGCAGCAGGGCGAGCCGTCGGTTTCGCAATCTGCGCCGCTCGACGCCGATGAGCCCGTGCCGACCATGGCCCCTCCTGGAGCTCAGGCCAGGCAGGCAGCGCCGCCGCCGAGCCAGGCGAGCGGAGACGTCGTCCGCCTGAAGCAGTTCGAGATCATGGACCCGTCCGGCTTTGGCCGTCCCGTAGTGGCCGCCACGTTGCTCGCGCCGTCGGACTGGAAGCTCGAAGGTGGAGTGCGCTGGAACATCCAATCGAAGTGCCCGTCAGACATGGTTTCGAACGCGGTGCGACTGACGAGCCCGGACGGCAAGCTTGGCTTTGAGATCTTTCCCAACTACATGGCGCAGTGGTCCGACGACCCGAGCTACAACCAACTCGTGATGCAAACCCAGCAGATGGGCGGGGCAGCCGGGTGCCCGCTGGCGCAGCCCATGGACGCACAAACGTTCGTCAGCCAGATTTTCGCGCCCGGCTTCCGGCAAGGAGCGCAGGTCGTCGATGCGCAGCCCAATCGCGACGTGGCGGCCGAGGCTTACCAGAAGGTCTCGGCGCAACAAACGCCCGGAAGCGGAACGCGTGTGGACATCGACGCAATGCGGTTCCGCATCGCCTACGGCGACCAGGAGGAATGGATCGTGACGACGCTCGCCCGCATGGCGTCGCCGACCATGAGCCTCGGCGGCATGGTGAACAACTACATCACGTTTACCGACCGCGTGATCGGGTTCCGTGCTCCGCGCGGTGAATTGGACGCCAACGAAGCGCTGTTCGGCACGATCATCGCCTCCATTCGCGTAAACCCGCAGTGGAAGCAAGCGCTCGACAACACCTTCCGCAAGATCGCCCAGATCAACGCACAGGGCGCCCGCGAGCGGGCTCGCTCGGCGGCGGAGACCTCGCGCATCATCGCGCAAACCGGTGACGAGATTCGCGAGATGAACGCGCAGAGCTGGCGCCGGCAGCAGGAGTCGCAGGACCGCGTTGCTCACCAGTGGAGCCAACCATGCGGGGCGTCGAGACGTACACCGACCCGGGCACCGGTTCTTCATGGGAGCTCGAGAGCGGCTACAACCGCGTGTGGAAGACGCCGGGAGACGAGTTTCTGCTGACGAACGACGTGAACTTCGACCCGAACGTGTCGTTGCCAGACACGAGCTGGACGCAGATGCAGACGGCGCCGTAGGTCGGTAGGGAATGGAGCAAGAGCAATGGCGCACGGTCAAGAACCGTGCGCCATTTCGCATTTGAGGGTCAGGTCGCGCTGCGGATGCAGACGCGGCAGTTGGCGGAGGGCTCGAGACGTCCCATCTTGCCCTCGCGGTAGTCCTGGAAGGCTTGCCACAGCTCTTCCTGAGTGTTAAGCACGAACGGGCCGTAGTGGGCGACCTGCTCGCGGATCGGCTCCCCGCTGAGAATCAGCAGCAGCGAGTCCTCTGCTGCTTCGATGCTGACGCCCTCGTCCCATGGGTTTAGGACGGCGGAACCGCCTTGCCACTTGAGAGTCTCGCCGTTGACGACGACCGACCCGCGCAGTAGCACGACCGCTGCCGTATGGCCCTCCGACAGCGTGAAGTCTGCGCGTCCGCCCGCCTCCATCCGTAGGTCCGCCACGGTGACCGGCGTAAAGGTTTGCGCAGGGCCCGTGACTCCGGCAAGCGTCCCGGCGACGACACGGCCATGGGCGCCGGGGCCAAGCTCGACGCCCGGAATGCGGTCCGCCGTCAGGTTCTGGTAGCGCGGTGTGGTCATCTTGTCAGCCTTTGGCAGGTTGAGCCAAAGCTGCGCCATCTCGAGGTGGCCGCCTCCGCGCGTAAACGCCTCGGAGTGCTGCTCTTCATGGACCAAGCCGGAGCCGGCGGTCATCCATTGCACGTCTCCGGGGCCGATGGCGCCCGCGTGGCCGCCGGAGTCGCGATGTTCGAGGGCGCCTTGATAAACCAGCGTGACGGTCTCAAAACCGCGGTGCGGGTGCTCGCCGACGCCGCGGGGCTGCTCGGCGGGCTCGAAATACGTCGGGCCGGCGTAGTCGAGCAACAGGAAGGGGTTCATCTCCTCGCGGAAATGGAACGCCGTCCGGACCGGAAAGCCGTCGCCGACCCAGTGCGTCTCGCCAGGCGTACGCGTCATCAGGACTTGCTTTTGCGTCATAGCCCCTCTTAGATGCAGCTACAACGAAAAAGTTGCATCCAAGGGCTAGCCGACCCAGAGGTCGGTGACAGGTTTCCCCTTCACGAGCTCGCGCGGCTGGTTGAGGTGGTTGTGGATCCCTTGATTGGGATCGATGCCGAGCGAGTAGTAGATGGTCGCGAGCAGATCGTTGGGATGGACGGGCTTTTCGCGGGGCGATGCGGCGGTCTCGTCGGATTCGCCGTAGAGGCGTCCGCCGGGGATGCCTGCGCCGGCGACCAGCGCCGTGTAGCAGTAGGGCCAGTGGTCGCGGCCGTCGGGCGAGCTGGTATTGCCGGAGGTCGAAACGCCCAACCGCGGCGAGCGTCCGAACTCTCCGACCGCGACGATCAGGGTTTCGTCGAGCAAGCCGCGATCCGAGAAGTCAGTGAGCAGCGCTTCGAGCGTTTGGTCCAGCTTGGGGCAGTGCAGATTCTTGAGCGGCCCGAAGTTCGCGGCGTGGGTGTCGAAGGCAGTCGTTTCCGGATTTCCGTTGGCGACCGAGGGCCAGTTGAGCTGCACGAAGCGCGTGCCGGCCTCGACGAGACGACGCGCCATCAGCGCGCCCTGACCGAAGGTGTGCTTGCCGTAGCGTTCGCGCATCGCATCGTCCTCTTCGAGAGGTCGAACGCGTCGCGCGCTTTGCCGGAGAGCACCAGATCGAAGGCCTTCTCGTAGTAGGAATCGAGGGCGTAGCTCTCGACGGCTTTTTCGAGATCCGGCATGGAACCGTTGATGCCCTTGAGCAGCGCAAAGCGGTCTTCGAGGCGCTCTTTCGGCGTTTCCTTGCGAAGCTCGAGGTCGTCGAGGGTGATCTTCTCCGCAGGGTCTTGATAGAGGCGGTAGGGATCGTACGCTTTGCCGATGAAGCCGGCGGCGCCACCTTTGCCGATGACGCTGGACTCTTGCAGCGGGCGCGGCATCTCGACGAACGGCAGCACGGCCTCGGTGGGCGGCTTGAATTTGGAGATCCAGGACCCGGCCGTCGGGTAGTCGTTCGGTGAAGGCGGCTCGAGCTGGCCCGAGGGCGAGACTTCGGTGGGCTCGTAGCCGGTGAGCATCTGATAGATGGCGGCTGTGTGGTTGAACAAGCCGGCCGGGGTGTAGCTCATCGAACGAATGAGCTGGCACTTGTCCATCGTCTTGGCCAAGCGCGGCATGGTTTCGCTGAGCCAGATGCCTTCGACATTGGTTTTGATCGGTTTGAAGTCGCCGCGGACGTTGGAAGGAGCGTCCGGTTTGGGGTCCCAAATGTCGATGTGGGACGGGCCGCCCTGCAGGAACAGAAGTACCACAGACTTGGCCGAGCCGAAGCCGGTGGCCCCCGCAAAACGCGGTGACGGCGCGGCTTTGGCTGCTTCCTGGAGCCGCAACACGTTCTGCAAAGAGAGACCGAACAACCCGAGGCCTCCGACGCGCAAGAAGTCGCGGCGCGACGAGCCGTCGCAAAAGCGCGCGGAATGGCGGTGGGGAATGTTCAGCATGGCGGCTTTCGGTGGCTAGTATACACCGCGCCAGCGGCGCGCACTGCGGGATTGTCAGCGGTGCGGGGTAATGGGCCCGCCGGGGCATTTTTGCGGAAACTCTCGTACCCCTTCCGGTTTCGCGGAACCTGGGGAATAATGGACCTAGATCATGCGTATTCTCGTCACCGGCGGCGCCGGATTCATTGGTTCCGCCTTTATTCGGCTTTTGCTTTCCGAGCCTAGCGACGACTCCGTCGCCAACCTCGACGCTCTGACTTACGCGGGCAACTTGGAGAACCTCGCTCCCGTCGCTGACGATCCGCGCTACCGCTTTCTGCACGTAGATCTGCGCGACGCTCAGGCGACCATGGACGCGGTCGAAGAGTTTGCGCCCGAGGCCATCGTGCATTTCGCGGCGGAGTCGCACGTCGACCGCAGCATCCTTTCGCCCAAGCCGGTCATCGACACGAATTTCACTGGGACGTTTCACATTCTGGAAGCCGCAAAGAAGGCTAAGACGCCGCGCTTCGTTCACGTTTCGACGGATGAGGTTTACGGCTCGATCGAGCCGCCGCATGACGCGGACGAGAATGACCCGCTGCGCGCCTCGAGCCCGTATTCGGCCTCGAAGGCCGGCTCGGACCTGCTGGCGCTGTCGTACTGCACGACCTACAAGATGAACGTGTCGGTGACGCGCGCCTCGAACAACTATGGGCCGTACCAGTTCCCCGAGAAGCTGATTCCATTGATGATCTGCAACGCGCTCGAGGACCAAGCCTTGCCGGTTTACGGCGACGGCCAGCAGGTGCGCGACTGGCTCTATGTGGATGACCACGCCCGTGCGATCCGCGCCGTGCTCGACCGCGGCGAGGCGGGCGAGATCTACAACATCGGCGGCAGCCGAGCGCTGCCCAACTTGGATGTGGTCAAGAAGATCCTGGCCGCCACAGGCAAGCCCGAGAGCCTGATCAAGTGGGTGACCGATCGCCCCGGCCACGATCGGCGCTACGCGATCACGACGGAAAAGGTGCAGAAGGCCACTGGCTGGCAGGCGCTGATGCCGTTCGAGGAAGGCTTAGCGGCAACCGTCGCCTGGTACAAGGAAAACCAAGGCTGGGTCGGTCGTGTTCGGTCCGGCGCCTACCGCGAGTGGCAAGAGAAGAACTACGGCGGGCGCGACGCGGCGCTGTCGAGCCTAGGCTAGGCCTTGGGTCCACAAAAACCGCCCAGCAGCGCGGGTACATCTGGGCCCGAAGTGGTAACATCGATAACGTGAATTTCGTCTATCGAGTGATGGGCTTTCGCCTTACGCGCTCGATTTTTGTTCCATTTCTGTTCGCCGCAACGCTTTCCGGGCAGACTTTCCAGTCGGATATCCGGCCGGTCCTCGAAGATAGCTGCATCGCCTGCCACAACGGCGATAGCGCTTCGGGTGGTCTGAACGTCGAGAAGTACAACTCGGCCGACGACATCTTGGCGTCCCGCGAGCAGTGGGAGCACATCGTCCACAAGATTCGGACGGGCGAGATGCCGCCACGCGGCATCCCGCGGCCGGCTGAAGACGCGGTGGCGAAGTTCCTGGGCTTTGTCGAGCAGACGTTCGAGAAAGCCGACGCCAACGTGAAGCCGGACCCAGGCCGCGTGACCGCGCGCCGCCTCAATCGCGTCGAGTATTCCAATACGATCCGCGACCTGCTGGGCGTGACTTTCCGCGCCCAGAACGATTTCCCCAGCGACGACTCCGGACACGGCTTCGACAACATCGCGGATGTTCTGACCATCTCGCCCGTGCTGATGGAGAAGTACATGGACGCCGCCGAGCGCATTGCATCGAGTGCGATCGGCGCGGATCCGCTGCCGGAGAAGCCGATCGAGGCCGAGTACCACCTGAAGCACAAGACCGCGCGCCGCCTGGACGTGAGCATGATCGAGGCGCAGCATCGCGTGGAGTGGGATGGCGAATACATCATTCGCATCGGCCTGCCGGGCGAGCGCCCGAAAGACGCGGCTGCAGTGGAGCTAGCGCTGTTCATGGACGGCGAGAAGCTGCACTCGCAGATGGCCGAGACCAAACCTTCCGGCCTGGTCTACTTTGACCCGTACTCGGTCGAGGAGATGCGGCTGTTCCTGCCCGCGGGCGATCACACGTTTCGCGTGGCCTTTCTGAACGACGACTTTCCGAACACGCTGGGCGAGAAAGAGCTCTACGACCGAGAGAAGAACAAGTACATCGAATCGATCACGTTCGAGGGACCGTACCCAACCGACCGTGAGCCGGAGCGCCGCAAGCAAATCCTGTTCTGCGACCCGTCCAGCGGCGACGCCTGCGTCGAACGGATTCTGTCGAAACTGGCTCGCAGAGCGTATCGCCGCCCGGTGACCAAGGAAGACGTCGCCCCGCTGATGCGCTTCGCGAAGATGGCGCAGGACGAAGGCGGAACGCCGGAGCAGGGCATCCAACTCGCGCTGCAGGCCATGTTGGTCTCGCCGCACTTCTTGTTCCGCATCGAGCACGACGCGGACCCGACCAATCCGGAGCAAGTTCACCGCGTGAGCGACGTAGAGTTGGCTTCGCGGCTGAGCTACTTCGTGGGGTTCGATGCCCGACGAGGAGCTTCTGGCGCTGGGCGAGCAAGGCAAGCTGCACGAGCACGATACGCTGCACGCGCAGGTCGACCGCATGTTGGCCGACGAGCGCTCGTCGACCCTCGGCTCGACCTTCGCGGGCCAGTGGCTCGAGACGCGCAATCTCGATCACGTCAACCCGGACCCGGAAAAGTTCCCACTTGGGGCCCGGAGCTCAAGGAGGCGATGCGCACCGAAACGGAGATGTTCTTCGAATCGTTGCTGCGCGAGAATCGTCCGCTCTCGGAGTTCCTCACGGCGAAGTACACGTTCTTGAACGGTCGCTTGGCGAAGCACTACGGCATTGAGGGCGTGACGGGGCCGGAGTTCCGGCGCGTCGAACTGAACACGCCGGAGCGCACCGGGATCCTGGGGCAGGCCAGCGTCTTGACGGTTTCGAGCTACCCGACGCGGACCTCGCCGGTGATCCGTGGCAAGTACGTGCTCGAGAACATTCTGGGGACGCCTCCGCCTCCGCCGCCGGCCAACGTGCCGGCGCTCGATGACGGCCGGCAAGCGACCGGCTCACTTCGCGAGCGGCTCGAACAGCACCGCGCGAACCCGGTCTGCGCCTCGTGCCACGACCGCATGGATGCGCTGGGATTCGGGCTGGAGAACTACGACGCCATCGGACGCTGGCGCACCGAAGACGGCGATTATCCCATCGATTCGAGCGGCACATTGCCCTCTGGGGAGACCTTTGAAGGGCCCCAAGGACTGACCGCCGTACTCGAAACACAAATGACTGACTTTGCTCGTTGCCTGACCGAGAAGATGCTGACATACTCTCTAGGCAGAGGCCTCGAGCGCTACGACCGCCGCACCGTCGATCAGATCCTGAAGAACGTGGCTGCGGACGGAAACCATTTCCAGACGCTCGTGCATGAAATTGTCGAAAGCCTGCCGTTTACGATGAGGCGGGGCGAGGAAGTTTCGGAACAGACTGGGCCGCGAGGCCAGGAGATCGCAAGCAAATGACCCGAAAAGCGCTCTCACGCAGAACGATTCTCAGAGGGGTAGGCGCCGCGGTGGCGCTTCCGTTCCTCGATGCGATGACGCCGGCGATGGCGTCGAGCACGCTCCCTGGCGGGGCCCCCGTCCGCATGGCGTTTGTTTATGTGCCGAACGGCATCGACATGCGCTTTTGGAACCCGGATTACGAGGGCAAGCTGAAGGAGCTGCCTTCGACCTTGGCGCCGATGGAGCCGCTGCGCGACCAAGTCACGCTGCTTAGCAACCTGACCCACAACAATGGGCGTGCGTTGCTCGACGGCGCAGGCGACCACGGGCGTTGTTGCGGGTCCTACTTGACAGGCGTGCAGCCTCGCAAGTCCGCCGACGACATCCATTGCGGCATTTCTTGCGACCAGATCGTGGCGAACGAGATCGGCCACCTGACCCGCTTCCCCTCGCTCGAGATCGGTATTGAGGACGCGCGCCAGGCAGGCAACTGCGACTCGGGTTATTCCTGCGCCTACACGAACAATTTGGCGTGGCGCTCGGAGACTCAGCCGCTTCCGCCGGTGCTCAATCCGCGGGATTTGTTTGAGCGGCTCTTTGGCAAGGACGCGCATTTGACGCCGGAGCAGCGCGCGATTCGCAACGACCGCCGCCGCAGCATCCTCGACTTCGTCACGGAAGATACGCATAGGCTGCAGGGCGACCTGGGCCCGACGGACAAGCGCAAGCTTGACGAGTACCTCGGGTCGATTCGCCAGATCGAGCTCCAACTTGCCAAGGCCGAGCACGACAACGCGCAGATCGACCCGGGCATGGACAAGCCCTATGGCGTTCCGCCCGACTTTGCCGAGCACTTCCGGCTGATGACGGACATGATGACGGTCGCCTTCCAGGCCGACCTGACGCGCGTGATGACGTTCCTCGTGACCCGCGAAGGCTCGTCGCGGCCCTACCGCGAAATCGGCATCCCCGACGGCCACCACCCGCTCACGCACCACCAGAACGACCCTGTGAAGATGGAGAAGGTGGTGAAGATCAACGAGTATCACATGCGGCAGTTCGCCGACTGGATGATGCGCCTGAGCAAGATTCAGGAAGGCGACGGCTCGTTGCTCGACAACTCGATGATCATCTACGGCGCGGGCCTGTCCGACGGCAACCGCCACACCCATGAGGACCTGCCGACGATGATGGTGGCCGCGGCGGCGGACACGTTTCGCCGGGCCGACGCATCGTCTACCGCAAGGAGACGCCCATGTCGAACCTGTTCCTGACGATGATGGACTCGATGGGCGCTACATGCCGAACACTTCGGCGATTCGACGGGTCGTGTGGATCCGTTGAACTTGACGTAGGTTGCTTGTCCCGTCAATTCTGTTTTGCGCCCCACCCGGAAGGGTGGGGCGTCTTGTTGTAGGCTGGAGAAATCGAGGCCTACTTCGAAACCGCTCGATCCGACGAGGCGGCGCTGAAGGTGCTCATCGCCACCGCCGCGGCGGGCCAGGGCTAGTCCAGGTCTCCCGACAAGGCGAGTGCCACGAGCAGCGCCTGTTGAACGCCCTTGTAGGAGTCGGCGGCGTCAAAGCTCGCCGGGCGAGTGTGCGCCTTGGCCGTGTCCTCCTCCGCCGATGGTGATCGCCGGGATCCCGAGGCTCATCCCGATGTTGGCGTCCGTGGAGCCTTCGCGCAGCCGGGCTCTAGCTCGAGCGCTTGCGTGGCGGCGATGGCTGCCTGCACGGCAGGCGAGTCCTCAGGCGTCTGTCCGGCGGGTCGGTAGCCCAACTTGGTCGAGCGAGGCTTCGAGCGGCGCACGGTCCTGCCACCGGGCGCGTTCGTCGGCGAGCGCCTTCTCCGTTGCGGCTTGAAACTTGGCGTGCAGGGTCTCCAGGGCATCCTTGTCCCGCGAGCGCATGTCGACCTCGAGCCAGGCGTCGTGTGCGATCGAGTTGACGGACGTTCCGCCGCCGATACGCCCGACGGAGAAGGTCGTCTTGGGGCCGGGCGCGGTTTCGAACTCGGCGATGTTGGCGATCAGCCGCCCCAGAGCATGGATGGGGTTCGTCATGCCGAATGAGCCGTAGCTGTGGCCGCCGGGGCCGGAGTAGGTGACGCGGTAGCGGTAGCTGCCAACGCCGACGTTGACGATGCTCGCTCGCACGCCGTCTACCGAGATGAAGCGGTCAATCTTGCCCGGCAGTTCTTGCTGGAAAAGGTGTTTGACGCCACGCAGGTCGCCCAAGCCTTCCTCGCCCACTGTGCCGACGAACAGGATGGAGCCATCCGTTTCGACCTTGGCGTGGTTGAGCGCGTCGAGCACGCCAAGCACGACCGCCAAGCCGCGGCCGTCGTCGCCGATGCCTGGGGCGGAGAGGCGGTCGCCTTCGCGTTTGACGGTCACGTCCGTGCCTTCTGGGAAAACCGTGTCGAGGTGTGCGCTGAAGACGAGAAGCGGCGAGGCGTTGCGCCCGGGCCTTAGACCCAGCACGTTGCCCACGTCGTCAGTGCGGACCTCACGCAAACCGCGTGCTCGGAACATCTCCGCGTAGGCGCGGCCGCGCGCCTGCTCTTGGAAAGGCGGAGCGGGGATCTCGGTGAGCGCAACCTGGTAGTCGAGGACGCGCGGCTCATTCGTCTGGGCGAATTCGAGAGCAGCCTGAACCTGCGGATCGACCAATAGTTGACGCACGGCGGCGCGAGGGTCCGCGCTGAGGGCGAGGGTGAAGACCAGGCAGGCCGTCGACACACGAAACAGCATGAGATCTCTCGATTTTACAGGCGAATGTGCTCGGTTCACCCAAAATGAGGGGCTTTTTCTAAGGCGAGCCCCCTAGTGGCTCTACCGCTTCCGCTGGATTGAGCTGCGGCGCGCGGGGCGGCAGAGTGGAGGGAGTGGGTCAAACTGCGTCCAACAGGCGAGGCGAGCGCGGTCAAGCGCTGATCCTGTTTGCTGTCGTGTTTGTGTTTCTGCTCGGTCTGGTCGGATTGGCGATTGACGGCTCGCGCCTTTATGCCGAGCAAGCCCGCGTCCAGGGAGCGGCGGACGCTGCTGCCATAGGCGCAGCACAGGAGATGCGGCGCGGCCATTTTGACTACGAACGCGACCTTGTACCCGCGGCTTCCCACGATGCCGGCCTCTGGGGCTTCGATGACCGCAACGCGGAGATCATCGTGCACCAACCGCCCGTGACGGGCGACCACCAGGGGAGTCCCGAGCACGTGGAAGTCGTCATCCGGACACAGATGCAGAACAGCTTCATGGGTATGTTCGGCGCGAATCGGCAGACTGTGGCAGGACGCGCGGTGGGCGGACTCGCGGCGGATGATCCGCCCTGCATCGCTGTCTTCGCTGAGGACGGATACAGCGTTGAAGGTGAGCAACCGTTCGAGCCGGATTGTGGCGTTGAACCTTCTTCGGCCGCCGACCCGTTTGTCGCGCTACGCATGCCGTCTTGTGCGGGCGCACCGGTCGGCGCCGCCGAGTCATCCGAAGAGAGCGGCGAGATGCTGTACTGGCCGGGTTGCTACGACGAGCCCGTCGTGATTCGCTCCGGGAAAGTGCGCTTGATGCCCGGTGCACACATCTTTACTGCGGGCTTGTCGATTGAGGGCGGGGAAGTCGCTGGCGAGGGGGTAACGTTGCTTTTCCCGGCGACGGACGAGCAGGCCGGGGTCACCCTTCGTCCGCAAGCTCGTGTGGATCTGCGTGCGACCCTCCACGGTGAGTTTGCCGGCGTGCTGATTTTCGGCGAAGCGGGTGGCGCGACGCTCGAGCGTGGCCTGGGCTCGCAGTTGGAAGGGGCGCTCTATTTCCCAAAATCCACCTTGCGCTGGGCGCCGAACGCCAATGGTTCGCCGGCCTGGACGCAGGTTGCCGCTGAGCGTGTGGTGGTCCTGGAAGCTCCGGGGGGACGCGAGGTCACAGCCTCTCCTCTAGGCGCGACGGCTGCACGAACGGCGGTGCTGGCCGAATGAGGTGCGCACGCCGAAGAGGGGGCGCTTTGCTGGAGGCGGCGATCTGTCTACCGATCGCGCTCTATCTGCTGGTAGCCGTGGGGGACTTCGGTCGCTTCTACGCTGAGTCCGCCCGCTTGGATGAGGTCGCAATGAATGCGGCGCGTAACTCTGCAGCGCAAAGTCGACCTACGGAAGCAGAGACGGCGCAAGGATCGGCGACGATCCGCGTGGAGACGTTCTGTGGCTGCCCCACTGAACCCGAATCGCGGTTTTCCTGTGGAGAGCGCAGTTGCGGGAGCTATGGTGAGCCTGCTCACTATGTCCAAGCAACGGTGCGGACGCCGTTCTCTTTCCTGTCACGTTACCCCGGATTTCCGTCCTCCGTGGACTTCGAGCGCTCGGCGACCGTCCGCACGCGCTAGCATCCTGTCAGGGGTTTCTCCTAGCTGGGTCCCAGGACGTCCGTTTGGCGTCATTTGCCTGCATAAGGTGTCAAGGTTAATTGGAAAAAGCGCTTTGGTCCCATCGCCTAATTCGACCCAAACATGGCACTCTAGTCCTTCAAGATGAGCCAAGGGGCAACTCGCCGCTAGACGGCAGCTGGGGGAGAGATAGAGATGATGAAGACCCAAGAGATGGAATCGCGATTGGAGTTTCTGCGTGCGGAGCTCGAACGCGAGCTCCGCTTGCTGGAAGTCCTGACTGATCCGGAAGAGCCGACCGGCCACCTAGACCGCAAACAACGCAAAGCCGGCGTGGGCCGGATTCTGCTCGAGCTTGGCGCACTGCAGATGCGGCTGTTGGAAGCCGAAGGGCGCTAGCCGTAGTAGCCCGGCGCGGCGCCGGGTCGCCACTTGATGTTGCAGCCGGCGCTTGGCTTCTGATCCGCGGTAACCGCGGTGTCGTAGAGCACGGCGTCGAGAGCCGCGCGCAGGTCGTTGCCCGTCACGGGCGTCTCATTGCCCGGGCGGCTTGCATCAAGTTGACCGCGGTAGACCAAGCGGCGATCCCGATCGAAGAGAAAGAAATCCGGCGTACATGCGGCCGTGTAGGCCTTCGCGACTTCCTGGGTCTCGTCGAACAGGTAGGGAAAGCGAAAATCCTGCTCCTGAGCCTGCTTGCGCAAATTGTCCGGCCCGTCCTGTGGATGCGTGCCCACGTCATTCGAGCTGATCGCAACGATGCCGATTGGCTTGTCTTGGTAGTCCTTCCCGATCTTCGCCAACTCCTTCTGCACATGGATGACGAAGGGGCAGTGTGCGCAAAGGAACATCACCAGCGTCCCCTTCGTTCCGGCCACATCGTCGAACGAAATCGTTTCGCCGTTCACTACGTCCTGTAGTGCGAACGGTGGAGCTTCCACGCCGAGCTCGAGCATGGTGGATTCAGTTAGCGCCATGGGAACTCAGGGTAGCAGGGCGGCCTGTGGGTTTGTAAACCCGATGCTAAATCTGGAAGCGCTCCTGGGCGTGATGAAACGCCCGACGGTGTTTTTGGCGTCTAACAGAGTGACGGCCGGTCGACTCGCCTGCCCGAGGAGAGAAGGATGACACGATGGATTTTAGCAGTGGCGCTGGCCGCGGTGAGTATGCCGCTGGTCGCCGCCGACAAGGACAAAGACAAAGCCGACGAGAGCAAGACGGCTCCCGTCGTACAGCAGACCCGCGACCCAAAGAACGACAAGGAAGACGTCTCGAAGATCGGCGATCGCGATGTCGACGGCGGCGTCAATTTCTACGGCATCAACAAAGAGATTCAGCTCGGAAAATCGATGGCGGATGAGGTTGAACGGACCGCGAAGATCATCGACGATCCGGTCATCTCCGAGTACGTGAACCGCGTCGGGCAGAACTTGGTTCGCAATTCGGATGCACAGGTCCCTTTCACGATCAAGGTGATCGATAGCCCGGAGGTGAACGCGTTTGCGCTGCCTGGAGGCTTTTTCTACGTCAACTCGGGCTTGATCGAGTTGGCGGAGACGGAATCTGAGCTTGCCGGTGTGATGGCGCACGAGATTGCACACGTCACGGCGCGGCACGGTACGCGGCAGGCGACGCGCGGTCAGATCGCCAACTTGGCGAGCATCCCGATGGCGATCTTCCTGCCCGGGGGCTGGCTGGGTTACGGCATCTACCAGGCGGCGAACTTTGCCATTCCGATGACCTTCCTCAAGTTCTCCCGCGGCTTCGAGAAAGAGGCGGACTTCTTGGGGATGCAGTACCTGTACAAAGCCGGCTACGACCCGACCTCGATGGTGACGTTCTTCGAGCGCATGCAGGCGCAGCAGAAGCGCAAGAGCGGCAAATTTGCGCAAGCCTTCAGCTCGCACCCGCCGACGGGCAAGCGCATCGAGCTGATCCAGGAGCGGATGGGCGAAATCTTGCCCGCGAAGCCGGAGTACCTGATCACGACGAACGAGTTCCAAAACGTGCGCGAGCGGCTGATGCGCCTGACCAACCGCACCAAGCGCGATGATGAGGATCCCAATCGCCCGACGTTGCGCCGGTCGTCGCCGACCGACACAATCGACGGCGGCGAGGAGCCGGGGGATGAGGGCCGACCGACGCTGAAGCGCTCGCCCGACTCCTCCACCACGGAGCCCGCCGAACCCACGACGACCACTGACAGCGACCGGCCGACGCTGAAGCGGTCGATCTCGGACGACTCCGGGGCGTAGGCGCGCCCCGCCTTCTCTCCTCGTCGGAAAGGCCTGAGCCGAGTTTGGCTCAGGCCTTTTCGCTTTGTGGGGCGAAGCCCAAGGCTTTGCCGATCGCGAACACGACCAATCCGCTCAGCATGCCCGGCATGACCTCGTAGACAATCGTCTGGTCCCAGCCGAGGGCGCGCCATGCGAGCACGGTTGCGACGCCGACCACGACCATCGTTAGCGCTAGGCCCTCTCGCGGTTTTTGGTTGAGCGAGTAAGCGATCATCAATGGCCCAAACGCGCTTGCGAGAGTCGCCCAGGCGATCAGCACCAAAGTGAAAACGCTCTCGTTGCGGCCGAGCGCGATGGCTAGGGCGAGCACGGTGACGAACAAAGTAGCGCCCTTGGTCGCCGCGTAGCTTTGCAGCGGACGATAGCGGAAGTCTCGGGTGATCGCGGCGGTGCAGCTCAAGATCACCGAGTCCGCCGTGGAGATGGTGGCGGCAAACAGTCCGGCTAACACGAGGCCAGTGAGTACGGGTGGAAGCAGTTGCCCGGCCAAGGTCGGCAGTGCGAGCTCGGCGTCAAAGCTCGCGCCCTCCGGCAGCAGCAGACGAGCGGCCAGTCCTACGCAGATCGTGATGGCGTAGAAGACGCTGAACCAGCCGTAGTAATAACCGCGAACCCGCCACATGTTGTCCGGGTTGTCCATGGCCATGAAGCGGACCATGATGTGCGGTTGCCCGATCACCGCCGCTCCCGCGAACAGCCACCCCGTGACGAACAGCGCCGGCCCAGCCCAGCCGTCGAGGGTCAGGTCCGGCGGAAACCAGTCCATGTACTGAGGCGATACGTTGGCCAGAGCATCGGCGAAGGCGCTCCAGCCGCCAAGCTGATCGAGCGCTACCCAGAGCATCAGTCCCATGGCCGTGAGCATGACCATCGACTGTGCGGCGTCCGTCCAGATGGAGGCGCGGATGCCGCCGGCGAAGCAGTAGAGCAAGACGATCACAGCACCAATGACCGCGCCGACGCCATAGTTCCATCCGAACAGAACATGGAGCGCCTTGCTGCCGGCGGTGAGTTGCGCCGCCGCGTATGCGCCAAGGAACAGCACAGTGAGGATGCCGCCGAGGATTTGCAGATGCTTGAAATCCGTGCCTTGCCACGCTGCCAGAGCGCCGGCGAAGCTCTGTTGGTTGTGCGCTTCGGTGGTGATGCGAAGCTTCTCATGCACGAATAGCGACGCTAGAAAGTCGCCGACGATCCAACCGATCATCAGCCAGATCGAGGACAACCCATAGGTGTAGGTGAAGCCGATCATGCCAATGAACATGTAGCCGCTGTTGTTGGTCGCAACGGCGGACAACGCAACCAGCCAGGGCTGTACGCTTTGGCTCGCCAGCAAATAGTCGTCGCCTGTCTGCTCGCGCTTGAGCATGGAGAGCAGGCCGATGACGACGAAGGCGAGCAGGAAGAATCCGAAGCTGAGCAGCGTCACGGTGCGGCGCCCCCGCCCAATGCTCCCGCGCCTTGTAGACCGGCGAGGATCATCTCAATGCCGATCGCTCCGATGAACAGCGCGTTGGTTCGCATCAGGATGGTGAAGTACGAGCCCAGCAAACTATCCTGGGCGCCGGCCCCGAAGCGCCCGACCAAGACTTGCGCGAGGCATACGATGGCAAAGTTCACTGCCAGTACGGCGGCGATCAGGAGCACATCGAAGGGCGTTTCGAGGTTGCGTCCGATGAGGATGCTGATCCAGATGGTGGCGGGTCCGACCATGAAAGGAATCGAAATGCTGGTGGCGATCTCGCTTGGCTTCCCTGGAAAAACTGTGCGCTGCCGCCGCCTTGGGTGAAGTAGCGCACCGAGATAAGAAAGACGATCAGGCCGCCGAAGATGCGGAATGCTTCGATTCGGACCTGAAACACCTCAATAAACAAGAACTCGCCGGTGAGAGCGAAAAGAGCGTAGACCCCCAGGCTGAGCAAGCTCGCGCGTCCGTAGATGCTCGCGAACTCACGCCTGGGAGTTGTGCGCATGAGCTCCCACAGGAACAAAGCCTGTGAGAACGGATTCAGGACGACGAATAGGTACGCCGCCAAACGGAGTTGTTCCGCGGTTAGCATGCGGTCGCGCCCTGGACGGATTCAGCCCCTTCGCAGCGGGACGAGTGGTTCGAAAGCCTCTCGAGTGGCGATATGCTCGGGCCGAGGCTTAAGACCGCAGAAGGGATCGACGACGGTGTTCTCAATGCTGTTGTAAACAAAGAACGCGTTGCTGCGCGGATACGGCGTGATGTTCGAGCTCGACCCGTGCATCACGTTGCAGTCGAAGAACAGTGCTGAGCCCGCCGGGCCAGTCGGTGCGACGATGCCTCCACGGTCAGCCAGCCGTTTGAGGCTCTCCTGGTCGGGGACGCCGTAGTCTTGACGTTTGAGCGACTGCTTGTAATGATCCTCCGGCGTTTCGCCAACGCACGCGACGTAGGTCTTGTGTGAGCCTGCCATCACCATCAGGGGTCCATTGAAGGCGTAGTTCTCTGTCAAGGCGATTGAGACGCTGAGCGCACGCATGCGCGGCATGCCGTCTTCGACGTGCCAAGTTTCGAAGTCCGAGTGCCAGTAGAACTCCTTGCCGGTAAAGCCAGGCTTCATGTTGGCGCGCGACTGGTGCAGATAGACTTCGCTGCCCAGAATCTGCCTTGCAACATTGAGCACACGCGTATCTCGGGCCAGCCAATTGAAGGCGCGGCTGAGCTCGTGGATGCGGAAGATCGAACGGACCGCTTTGCTGCCGGGCTCGGTAATGAGCTCCTCACGCCCTTGCAGCTTGGGATCGGACGCCAACCGGCGCAGTTCCTCATTGAGCGCGCGAACCTCCGAGGCGTCGAACAAGCTCTCGACATAGAGATATCCATGCGAGTCAAACTGCGCGAGGTCAGATGCGTCGAGCCGGTCGTGGACCGGCCCGCCTGAGTGCAAAACGGGGTCAATGCGTTCGCTTAACCGCGGTGCGTTCTGGACGCGGGAAGGGTAGAGGTCTGTCGAAACTGTGGGGGCGGAGGCGCTCAAGCGAGCACCTCCTCGGCCTCGAGCGGATACGCTCCGTCGGCGCCGTGTACCTCCTTACCCATTAGCGGGGGATTGAAGACGCACACCATCTTCATCTCGCTACGCGCGCGCAGGACGTGCTTGTCGTTCTTGTCGAGGGCATACATGACGCCGGGCCGGATCTGGTAGGTCTTGCCGTCGGCGTCGGTCTCGATCTCGCCCTCGCCTTGGATACAGAGCACGGCTTCGAGGTGGTTGCGGTACCACATGGGCGTGGTCGTTCCGGCGTAGATGGTGGTCACGTGGAACGAGAAGCCCATGTCGTCGTTTCGCAGCAGGAGGCGTGTGCTCTCCCAGTTCTGGGAGGCGACACGCCTGTCGGTCTTTTCGGCGTCGGCCAAGTCGCGGACGATCATTGGTTCACCCCCGCGAGCTCAGGCTCTTCGGCTCCGTCGAGCGCGGCGTTCACGCACTCAGCCAGAATGCGCAGGCCTTCGCGAAGCTGAAGCTCGGAGGTCGTCAGCGGCGCAAGGCACTTGACCACCTGACCTTCCGACCCGGACGTCTCGATCACCAAGCCCTTCTCGAAGGCTTGTTTGGTGATGCGGCTCGCCAGCTCTCCGCTCTTGCAGTCCAGGCCTTGCATCATGCCGCGTCCTCGCACTGAGAGGTCTTCGTGGCCATCAGCCATTTCTTCCAAGGCGGCGCGCACGATGCGTCCCTTAGCTTCGATTTCTTTCGCGAAATCGTCATTGCGCAGTACTCGCGGATCGCCGCGGCGGCGGCAACAGACGCGAGGTTGTGGCCTCGGAAAGTCCCGTTGTGCTCGCCTGGTTTCCACTGGTCAAGCTCGGGTTTGAGCAGTACGACGGAAGAAGGGCAGGCCGTAGCCGCTGAGGGACTTGGACATGGTGATGATGTCCGGACGAATGCCGGCCTTCTCGAAGCTGAAGAATGTCCCCGTGCGTCCGCAGCCGGCCTGGATGTCGTCGACGATGAGCAGGATGTCATGCTTGCGGCAGATCGCCTCGAGCTTGCGCAGCCAGTCCAGGGAAGCGACGTTCAAGCCGCCCTCGCCCTGCACCGTCTCCACAATGACGGCCGCGGGGTGGTCGACGCCGCTGCTGCCGTCTTCGAGGACGCGCTCGAGATACTCAGACGTATCCTGGTGCGATCCCATGTAACCGTCGAAGGGCAGGAAGGAAACGCCGGTCGGCGGCAGGCCGGTTGCGTCGCGGTAGTGCGAGTTTGCCGTGGCCGAGACTGCGCCCAGCGTCACGCCGACAAACCCGTTCGTAAACGAAATCACGTTTGCGCGGCCGGTTGCGTTGCGTGCGATCTTCAGCGCGGCTTCGACCGCGTTGGCATCCCGGTCGGGCCCGTGAACTGGACCTTGTAGTCCATGTTCCGCGGTTCGAGGATCACGTCGCGCAGGGCGGTCAGAAACTCGGTCTTGGCCTTGGTCGCCATGTCGAGCCCGTGGACGATGCCGTCGGCTTCGACGTAGTCGAGCAGAGCTTGCTTGAGGATCGGGTTGTTGTGCCCGTAGTTCAAGGTCCCAGCGCCGGCGAGAAAGTCGATGTATTCACGGCCCTGCTCGTCGACGAGGGTCGACCAGCGGGCTTCGGTGAACACGACCGGGAAGGAACGGCAATAACTACGGACGTTGGATTCGAGCTGATTGATGATCTTCATGGAGTGCACCCCTTACGAGGAAGCCCGTTGGATTGGTCCAACGCGGAGGAGGCGTTCCTCCTCGTGCGCTTCGGCGCCAAAATCCTCAGGGCGAAACAGATCCGCGCTTTTGCACGCGGCGTCGCGCCTTTGCGCGAACGATTCAAACAAGGCCCAGGAAGCTTTGTTCCCAGGCGAAATGGTCGCTTCGATGTACTGCGCGCCTTGACTGGCGTCGCGTGCGAAGGCTTCGTCGAGCATCCGAGAGCCGACTTTGCGGCCCCGTGCTTCTGGGCTGACTGCGACCTGCCAGACGAAGAGCGTGGACGGGTCGGTTGGCTTGATGTACGCGGACAAAAAACCAGCCGGCTTGCCACCGATCTCGGCTAGTACGCAGGTCTGAGCGAAGTGCGAGCAGAGCAGCAAGTACGCGTAGGTGGAATTCACATCCAGCGGTCGGCACGCCTCGATGAGGGTGCGTACGCCTGCCGCGTCGGCCGGTGTCGGAATGCGGCAATTCACGGCGCCAGCCTGATGTTGTGAGGTTGAACTGGTCATTTAGGGGGCCGAACCGGAGCGGTCTCCGGGTTCGGTAAGTCCGCCGCGTCCGCGGGCGCCTTGTCATGGACGTCCAGGTGCAGGGAGGCGGCGGTGTCGAGGATCGGCGCGGCGTCTACCTGGCCGATTTGCATGAGCTCGACAATGCGTTCAAGGGACAGTGTGATGGCCGCCCGTTCTAGCTCAGGGACCGCCTCCAGCGCCGCGGCCAAGCTGTCTTGCAGCGGCGACGGCGACCCAGAGGCGAGGATCACACCTTCCTCTGTGGCGGCGATGAGAACGTGTCTGCGGTCGAGCTTGGAGCGCTCCCGCGTCACCAGCCCTTTGACTTCCAGGCGGTCGACGATGCCGACTAGCGTGCTGGCTGAGAGCTCAACCTCGCTCGCGAGCGCCTTGTGTGTGAGGGGCCCGGCGGCGACCACGGCGCAGACAGAGCTGCGGAACCGTGACGCCGCTCTCGATGGCGAGCTTGTGCGAGTAGATGTCGACCGACCGCATGATGCGCCGAATGGCGCGCAGAATCCGGTCCTCGTAGGCGGGCAGGACACACGTAGCTGTTTGCGGTCGTCATGGACACGGTATATGCACGTCCCGGGCCCAATCATTCATGCACGAACGATTCGTGCCCTAACTTCGACCCTAACATGGTGAAGGCGTAGAGGTCAACCCCAGCGTCGGCCGCCAAAGGAGCGCTCGAGCGAATTCGCCGCCTGGAATCGCCGTTATGCCGGCGCAATGCCGGCGTGAACAAATATGGGACATGCAGCAAGAAAGCTCACGCTCTTTTGAATGCTCCGCGCGCGCGGCCATCCGCCCAATACTTCGCGCGGGCTGGGACAACCAACAGGTCTCTCTCGTTGGGTTGGCCCTTAGCCTGAAGAAAACGAAACCATGAGACTCAAGAACAAAGTTGCCATTGTGACTGGCGCCGCGACGGGAATCGGCCAAGCCATTGCCACTCGTTTCGCTCAGGAGGGCGCGTCGGTTGTCATTGACTACGTCGGAAGTACGCCTCCTAACGAGACGGAGCGCAAGATCGCCGGCGTCGGTGGCAAGTGCGTCTCGGTTGAAGCCGACGTCTCAGACAAAGAGCGGTCCAAACGCGCTTGTCGAAAAAGCAGTTGGCTCGTTTGGCAAGCTCGACATCGTGGTGAACAACGCGGGCGTCGAGAAGAAGGAAACGTTCGTCGACTATCCGTTTGCGGATTTACAGAAGATCTTGGCCGTCAATTTGGTTGGACCATTTCTGGTGGCGCAGGCGGCGGCGCGTCAAATGATTCGCCAAGGCCACGGGGGACGCGTGATCAACATCTCGTCGGTCCACGAGGACCTGCCATCTCCGACCAACGCCGCCTATTGTGCGAGCAAGGGCAGGCTGCGGATGCTGACGCGCACGATTGCCATCGAAGCCAGCGGGCAAGATCACGGTCAACAACATCGGGCCTGGCGCGGTTTACACGCCGATCGATGCGGACATCGAGGCCATGCCTGAGTTGGAGAATCGGCTCATGAGCGAGATCCCGCTCAACCGCTGGGGGAAGCCGGAAGAGATAGCGGGTCTGGCGGTTTTCTTGGCGTCCGATGAGGCGGCGTATGTGACCGGTGCGACGTATTTCATGGACGGCGGAATGCTGCAGCAATCCAAAAGCAGCTATTAGGCGCTCCGGCCGAGGCCCGATGGAAGAGCGAAAAAAAATTTAGGAAAACATCCGCGTCACGCTTCGTGAACTCTCCTATGAGAAGCTATGGCGGTGGCGCAGCAGATTGGAGTGTCGGTGGGCGTGAAGGCCAAGCCGGCGGGCGAATTTGAAGCCTTCGTGGCCGAGTATCGGCTGCGGGCCTTCCACTTTTGCGCTACAGATCGTCGGCAACCGTGAGGACGCCATGGACGTGACGCAGGAAGCCCTTTTGAAAGTGCATCGCAATTGGGCGATGCGCGACCCGATCGGCCGCTGGGCGCCCGGTTCGTGCCATTTTGCGCAACATGGCGATCGACTTCCTGCGGAAGCGCAAATCAGCGAGGCGCGGTCAGCCGAGCGCGCCGGATGTTTCGCTGCGTCCTGGACCGGAGGCGCTGGCGTCAAGGGCCAGATCCAGGAGCAGGTCTGGCAAGCGATCGCGCAACTGCCCGAGCAACAGCGCGAAGTGCTGGTTCTGCCAGGACTTACATGGCTTCTCGTACAAAGAAATCGCTGAAATCGTCGGCGGCAGTCCACGACTGTCAATTCCACGGCTACACGATGCGCGAGAGACGATGCGTCGCAAGCTGAGGAGGCTACTCTGATGCGAAACGAAGCTCTCGACAAAATGTTGTCCGCCTATTTGGACGGAGAGCTGACACAGCAGGAGCACCAGCGAGTGCGTCTGTACCTGGAGGACTGTGAGGAGGCCAGGGAAGAGTATGCGCGAACTGGTGGGCTTCAAGAAGTTGACCTCCGGTCTGTCGTTCGCGCCGCCGCCGGACGACCGGATGGATGAGCTGGCGGAAGCGCTTTCTGTGCAGGCGCCGCGCCGCATGGGATGGCTGTTTTTGGGCTCGGGCGTCGTCGCCGTCATCTGCATCCTGGTGGTGCATTTGGCGACGATGCCCGATGTGCCGCTGTTCGCGAAGACGATCTTCGGTCTGATAGGCGGCGGGATGTTCCTGTTATTAGGGTCGGTGGCGCGGCAACGTTGGCTGGAAGCCCCGCACGACCGCTATCGCGGAGTGAAGCGATGATCATCGTCACCGACAGCTCGGTTGCGGGCATGCGAGTGGCCCGCACGCTAGGGATGGTGCGCGGCAACACTGTGCGCGCACGGCACTTGGGCAATGACTTGATGGCCTTTTTCCGAGGCTGGGTGGGCGGTGAGGTGCATGAGTACACCAAGCTGCTAGCCGAAAGCCGCGAGCATGCGCTAGACCGCATGGCGGAAGAGGCAAAGTCGCTCGGCGCAAACGCCGTCATTGACGTCCGCTTCTCCACGTCTTACATCGCAACCAACATGGCGGAGATCATGGTGTACGGCACGGCCGTAGTGCTCGAGCCGCAGGATGGGTCCGTTCCTGAAGAGTGACAGTCGGCGAGGAGATTGCCTTCGACAGGCTGAAGTCTTCAAAGGCGCCGCGCACAGCGTCCGCTAGTCGACGCCGCCGGCCAGAGGACCTTCGCCACGTATTGGTCACTCGACGGTGATATGCACCCCGGGTTGGATTGGGACGCCGTCGACGAACATTTCGACGAGATGGTCGCCGGGGGGCAGGCCTGCCGGGATCTCCACGTTGAGTTGGTATAGGCCGCTCGAGATGCGTCCGGCGAAGAAGACGCGCGCGTAGATTCCGCCGATGCGCACGGCGACAGGGCGGGCCAATGGCGCGGGCTGAGAGATAAGCGTTGCGGCGGCTTGTGGCGGATCGGTTTCTCCGAAGCCGGCGCCGAAGAGCAGGACGATGTCGCCGCCAGTGGCGGGGCGTAAGGTGGCGCCGGGGAACAGACCCGGCTTGCCCAGCAATGTTCCGTCGGCGTGGACGGCGGCGGCGTAGCGGCGGTTCTCCGGGTCGAACAGGAACAGCGCGGGGTCCAAAGGCAGGGCGACGATGCGGTAGGGCTCCGACGAGCCGGCGGAATTCGAGACCACAACATCGTAAAACCGACTGCCGGCGACCGATTCGTCCGGCAGGACGTTGAGTTGGCCGGGACTGACAAAGTACGCGTAGGCCGGGACGCCATTGATCGAGACGCTGACTCCGTCGAGCGAGGAGGGCAGCGCGCCGTTGACGAAGTCCGCGTCGCCCCAAATACGCGTGGATTGTGCGAGGTTCCAGCCGCCGATGGTGAGCCAGGAGCGGGCGCTGACGCCAGAGACAAACGAGGCGCCGTTGACCACGCTGTCGATCACGGGCCGTGCGGCGGCGGAGCCTTCCTGGGCGATGTCGGCTGAGGCGTCGGCGACGGTGAGCGTCGCAGCGCGCTCGGCCGAGGCGGGGTTGGTCAAGATGCGAAGTTGGATCGACGCCGGGCCCGTGCCTTCGACCATACGTTCCGTGCCCTGAAGCAGCAGCCAATCTGCGCTGGAGCTGGCGGTCCAGGAGCAGCCGATGTCGGTAATCACGCTGGCCGAGCGAAAGGCGCCGGGGAAGGGAGCCGGCGTGGAATCGAGGGCGATCTCGTAGGTGCATGCACTGGAGTCGACTTCAGGCGTCGCAACGAGATCGTATTCGACGGGCTGGCCGGGAAAGACGCCTTCGCCGAAGATGTAGGTCATCTCGATGGCGTTGGCCGCCTGCTGCAGGCCTTCTGCGGTGAGCCCGGCGCCGAGCGGGAATCGCCCTGTAGCGCGGCCGGGGGCGTTGGGGTAGCCGGGGATGCGGTTTCCGGTGTTGCCCGTGATTACAAATTCGCCAGTCTCGCAATTGACTGAGCCCATCATGTCGGCGAGCTGCGCCGGGCCGTTTCGCAGATACATATCGCCGTTGTCGAGCATGAGCTGGGCGTTGAACATGTTCGGCAGGCGGCCGACCGAGCCTTCGTGGTTCTCCACGTCGCTGCGCCTTGGCACGCTGATGGCGACCTGAGTCGTGGACTGGCCGCAAGGCGGGAGCAGACCGACGCGGCGGTCGGGCGCAGCGACGACGTTCACTTTGATTTCCTTCCCGCCGGGACGGTTGTCCCGGATGTTCAGGTCGGCGGGGTCGAGGCTGAAGACCATACCGGTCATTCCGACCTTTTTACCCGTGATCGTGAATTCGAAGCGCTTGGTGAGGCCGTCTTTTTGGATCCTTTCGGGCGTAGCGGTGGCGATGGAGTTGTCGCGCGGACTGATGCTAATGGTGGCGGCGCGGCCGGCGAGGATGAGCGGAGAGGTGGCCGGCGCGGTGTTGTCGAAGTCGCGCCCGTAGAACTGCAACACGAGGGTCTTGGAGGCGCCTTCCTGGATGGGGATTTCCTCGATTGGCTGTTCCGCTGCAGGAGCGCCGAGAAGGATCGGTCTGGGGGCTTCGGGGTCGAGCACGCTGAAGTGCCCGACCTGAATGCGGCCTGTTCCGCTGAAGTCCTTGCCTCCGGCCTTGCCGGAGAAACGGTAGCGGGTAATGCCGCAGCCGCGGGCGATGATGGGGATCTTGATTTCCTTCTGGCCGGGGGAGAGCTTGAAGTCGATCTCGTTGGCCTTGGCGCCGTCCTCGCCCTCTGCGTCGGGGTCGAAGAAACGGTTGGCGGCGACCTTGGCGTTATTGATGGTGAGCTTGCCGTTGAACTCCTGGTCGTCGGGCATGGAGCGCGGGCGGCGAATGCAGATGTAGTTCTTCGAGCCCTTGAGCGGAAGGTAGGGGTTGTCGGAGCCCATCCAGAGACCCAGCACGTTCGGGTTGCCGGGGATGGTGTTGACGGTGGGATTGGGCCCAAAGATGCGTTCCACCATGTCGCCGCCGCCGAAGGTTTGGGGGCTGGGGGAAACGTTCTCGGCAACGTAGGCGGCGGCCTCGCTGTCGGAAACCATGCCGTCGCCATCTTTGTCGGCGGCGGTAGTCGTCTTGGCCTGCAGGTAGAACAGCAGATAGAGACTGCCGAAGCCGGCGGGCGACTCCCATGCCATGTGGTCTTCGTCGGCTGGGGTGACGACAGAGCCGTTCAGACCCAAGCCCCAGAGCCACTGGGAGATCTGGCCGGCGTAACAGCTTGATTGGTAAAGGCAGAGCTCGGCGCCGGGCGCACCGTCCTTCAGGCCGGAGAGGATGTTGGCGTAGTCTTCGAACGAAAGCGGGTTGGAGCGGCCGCGGTCTGTGGTGATGACGCCACCGCCGTGATGCACATCGAGCCCGTGTGAGCTCATCAGGAAGTAGACCTTCTTGCATTTGGCGCTAACGGCGTGGGCGACGAGGCGTTGGATGTCCGCCGTGGAGACCTCGAATGTGCCGACGTTGTCCGCGCCGACGTTGACCTGGTTGAAGCCGTTGGTGAAGACGCGGTCGGAGCTGACGAGGCCGAGGCCGGTGATGGTTCGAATGTAGTTGTGGATGTCGTTTTGGGCGCCTTTCAGGCCAGGGCCGCGGATGGCGATGATGCAGGCGTCGGACGGCAGCGCCTGGGCCACGCGGAGCGGGCTGATCGGCGTGATCTCGGGAAGCAGGTCCGGGTTGAAGGCTTCCGGGTGGGAGTTGGCGGGGTAGAGCAACGGCCATGCGGCGTCGCGGGCGGGCGGGACGACGGTGGGATACCAGCGGACGGGGTAGACATCCGCCGCGGCGACGGCTTCCTGGGCGGACAGGCCAATGTCGAGCAGTATCCATTGGGCTTCGTGCGCAAAGAACCCGCCGGGAGCTTCGTCGATCCACATGAGCCAGGAGTCGCGCGCAACGGCGACGGGGAAGTCCTGGCGCGCCGGGTCGGGCTCGCCGGGGGCGGTGATGAGCGAACCGGCGGGGACGAAGACCGGACCGTGGAGCTGGACGTCAGGACCCAGAGTTACGGGACCGAGGCGCTGATCGAGGACGGTGTCGCGAATCTCCTGGGTCGTGGCGGCGGGCGAGGGCAGGGAGGCGATGTTGGTGAACGAGTACTGACTGAATGCCTCGAATCCCTCGACGGCGATGCCGACTTCGAAGACGCCTTCAATCTCATTGGTTGTGATGTCGGCGGCAGCGTCGCCGGAGGCGTCGGTCTCGACGCGGATGAACGATCCACTGGGGCCGGTTGCTCCGGCGAACGTGCCGGAGGGGCCTTCGGTGGGGGCGCCGAAGATTACGCTGACGCCGGATATGCCGGAGCCGTTTGCGTTCTGGATGCGCGTCCGGAGCGTTCGCGTCTCGCCGGGGGTGACGACGAAGGAGTTTTCGGCACGGAAGTCCTGGAGGACAATGCGCGGCGGGTCCGACTCGGCGGGCGAAGAGATCGGCCAGGGAAAGGCGACGAGGAGGGCGGCAATAGCAAGGGATGGCCTCGACATGTCGTCAATTGTAGACCGGGAGAGCTATGAAATGTTCTATAAGTCTTCGCGAGCATGGAGGACGTCGAGTACGGCGCGATCGCGCTGCGTGCAGGCAACCTGCACGGCGAGGCCAGGCCCGAGGCCGCCGTTTGGCGCTACCAGAAGAGCCTCCCTTACATCCCGGCGCCGCTGCTGTATGACGGCGTCTACTACTTGGTGCGCGATGGGGCATCATCACCTCGCTCGACCCCGCTATGGGCGACATCCTCAAGCAGGGCCGCTCGCGCGAGGCGTTGGGCGACTACTACGCCTCGCCCGTGGCGGCCGATGGCAAGGTCTACATTGCGAACACCGAAGGCAAGGCGACCGTCTTGCGCGCCGGCGCACAGTGGGAAGTCCTGGGCGTGAGCGACCTGGGCGAAGGCGTGGACGCGACGCCGGCGCTGAGCGGCGGCAGCGTGTATCTGCGGACGCGCGAGGCGCTGTATCGCTTCGGGGCGGGGAATAGACGATGTTCCTCAGACCGTGACGATCTCTTCCTTGGCGCGGTCCCAGCGCATCTTCTTGCCTTCGCGGTAGCTACGGGTGGCCATGACCACGGCGACGGCATGGGCGTATCCGGTGTCGATGTTGCCGTTCGGCGTCTTCCGGCTGACGATACATTCGAGCCAGTTGTCGGTGTGATAGGACAGGTCGTCCGACTGGCTGACGGGCGGGGCCCCTCGATACCGGGGACCGTGATTGGCTCTGGTTTCACCTTGCCGAGGTGCAGGTCGAAGACCTGGTTGGTGCGCCAGCCGCTCTTCGGCTCGGGCAGGCGCCACCATTGCGGGCTGCCTTCGCCGCCTGGGGAATAGAGCGTCCCGCGCGTGCCGCGGATGATGGTGTGGTCCCCGTAAGCGTTGCCGAACGTGGTGCTGTAGGAGTAGAGGACCTCTTTCTCCTGGAAGGTGCTGACGCACTGGAAGGTGTCCGGGTTTTGGCGCACGTCGTGCCAGGCGAAAATGCCGCCGTTCGCGACGGTGTCGTCGGGGATGAAGGTGTCGAGGTAGAAGTGCGCCAGCCCTGAGCCGTGGCTGTACCACTGGTCGGTGATGCCGCCGGAGAAATCTTTGAAGATCCGAAACTCGAAATAGGCCTGCGGGTCGAAGGGGCGCTCCTCGCGTCCGAGCAACCAGCGCTTCCAATCCGTGTCCTGCTCGCGAATGGCGGCGACGTTGGCCTCTTTCGGGTCGTGCCAGCGCGGGCCGTTGTAGTTCCAACTTTGCGAGATCGAGACGACCTTACCGATCTCGCCATTGCGGATGATCTCGCGTACACGGTGCTGGTAGGGATCGCTCAGCCACTGCGAGCCCATCTGTAGCACTCGCCCGGTTTCGCGGACTGCGTCGCGTGCAAACTTGGCGTCGTCGAGCGTATTCGCCATTGGCTTCTCGCAATAGCAGTCCTTGCCTGCGCGGACGACTTCCGCGAGGATCCGCGCATGCTGGTGGTCGCCGGTCGCGATGAGAACGGCGTCGAGGTCTCGGTCGGCGAGTAAGTCCTCGGAGTACTGATATTCTTTGGGGCGTTCGCCGAACAGGCTGGCGACATGGTCGGCGCCTCGCTTGCGGTTGACGCTCCAGATGTCGCAGACGCTGCGGAAGTCGAACTTTGGCGCGGACTTCGAAGCCGCCTTCAGCATCTTGCGATGGCCTTCAGCGCGGTGGCCGCAGCCGATCTGGCCGATCTGGATGCGGTCGTTGGCGCCTAGGACTCTGGAGTAGGAGAGGGCGGACAGCGTGAGAGCGGCGGCTCCGCTGTTGCGGATGACGTCACGGCGGGAGATGTCCTGTTCCATGGGGACATCATACCGGGCTGCGTAGCGCCGAAGACGAATGTCCTGTCGATGCGGGAGCTACACCGCTTCTTTTGGGGCTTGAAGACCGGGTTCGACGATCGCCGGCTCCGGTTCCGGCTCGTAGGGATAGGTGATCCCTCGCTGAAACAGCTTGAGGGTGTAGATGCTGTGCGGAAGCTGCGCGTGTGAGACGTATGTGGCGGCGACGACGGCTGCCATCAAGGGCAGCATGATGCGATAGTCGTTCGTCATCTCGAACAAAATCAAGATCGAGGTGGTCGGCGCTTTTGCCGCAGCGGCAAAGAAGGCGGCCATGCCGACCATCGCATAGGCGCCGGGACCCGCAGCCCAGTTTGGAAACAGACCGTGGGCAAGAGTTCCAAAGGCCCCGCCGAGCATTGCTCCCATGAACAGGCTCGGGGCGAAGATCCCGCCGGATCCGCCCGAGCCCAATGTCGCCACGTTTGCGACTAACTCCGCGAAGAGGAGCGCCAGCAGAATTTCCCACGGGAAACGCGCCCAAAGGGCGCCTTCCACCGCGTGTAGCCCTGTACCGTAGATCTGCGGAAAGAACCGCAGCACTAAGCCCACGAACAAACCGCCGATCGCTGGCTTCAGCCAGGCAGGAATCCGCCATTCACCAAAGAAGTCTTCCGCGCGATAGAGAGTCCTAACGTAGAGCGCGGCGGCCAAGCCGCATAGGAGCCCCATTATGAAGTAGACGGCAACTCGGCGGGACTCTTGAGCTCATACGGGCTGACGAAAAAGGCGGGGTAGTTGCCCAGGTACCGGCGGGCCACCAGGCAAGAGCTCAGCGACGTGAGCAAAACCAGCAGGAAGTCCGTGTGGATCCTGCCCATCAGCACTTCCAAGGCGAAGATTGCGCCGCCGATGGGGGCGTTGAATGTCGCCGCGATGCCGCCGGCTGCGCCGCATGCGATGAGGGTGCGCACTTTGTCGGCTTCCACGCGCGAGAGTTGGCCTACGATCGAACCCACGGCGGAGCCAATTTGCACCATCGGACCTTCACGGCCGGCGGCTCCGCCAAATCCGATCGTCATCGCCGAGCTGAGCACTTTGACGACGACGACCCGTTTGCGGATGACAGCGCCCGTCGCGAGAGCCGTCATCACTTCCGGCACGCCGTGGCCGCGCGCTTCCGGTGCGAATCGGCTGATGAGCGGTCCGGCGAACAGACCACCGAGCGCCGGAAGCAGGACCAAGTTCGCGGCGCCGAACAGACTCAAGCTGTCCGCGAGATCGCCTTGCACGAATTCGCTAACCGCCTCGAGCAGTTTGACGAATCCGACCGAGCCCAACCCTGTGAGCAGGCCAATGCTGATCGCTAGCAGGATCAGATAGTTCTGAGAGGGCAGAAACGAAGAACGCAGCCACAAAACCGCCCAGCCGAGACTGGGCCGCCGTGGCGTGAGCCTCCCGCCGAAAAGATTCATGGCGTCGCCGCCTCAGCGGCTGGAAGGACGAGCATGACAACGCGGCCTCGGCGCCAGACGCCGAACAGGATGCTTTGAGTCGATTCGAGCCGAGTCAGCGTTCGGGCGGACCGCGGACCTTGAAGTGTGCGTCCGTTCACTGACAGTATTTCGTCGCCTTCCTGGATCACACCGTCAACGCGTCCCTTGGGAAGTACGGCCGCCACTTGCCAGCCCGCTGGTCGGTCATGCGCCTCGTCGGCGTTCATCCACCTGGCGGTGAAGCCCAGATCGGCGAACATCTCCGGTGGGTCTGCGAGCGGGCGGCAATCCGTTCCGGGGGTGACCGCTTCGCCGCGGATGCGCCGGCCGTCGCGCCAAACGACGATTGGAACGTGACTTCCGGGCTCGGCTTTGTCGTAGAGCGCCTGGAAGGCCGCGGCGTCGGCGACGGGCTGGCCGGCCCATTCGAGCAGAATGTCGCCGGCGCGAACAGGGGCCGCGGAAGGATAGGCGCCCGTTCGCACCTTTTCGGTCAGGACGCCGTTCGAGAGATTGAGTATTTTGGCGGCCGCGGCGTCGAGGTCGCTGACCTCTATGGCTCGGCACGGCTCGCCGTGATCCAGACGGTCCAACAAGGCTTGAATGGTCGGCCAAGCTACGAAGCGCGGCTCCGCTGGGCCGTCGACCGCGACGCCGAGCAACTCGCTGTTGAGATCGACGATGGCGGCGGCCCCGCGCAGAAAGGGCATGTTGATCGTGACTTCCAGCGGTGCGAACGGCGTGTCGTTCGTCGCAACGGCGGAGGACTCGAGGTGCCCCGGGGCAATGCGCAAACGGCCGCTGGGAGCGAGACCGACGGCCGCGACCAAGCTGCCGGGGTAAGACAGGCCGGAGTCCGCCGCAACCAGAGGCTCGGCGGGCTGCAGGCCCGGAGCTTGGAATAGCGCTAAGCCAAGATCGGCGTCGACGAGGAGAACGTGGTCCACCGACTCTGCAGGAGATTTGGCGAGCGGTTCGTCGTCGGCCTCGGAGGAGTCGTTGTCCTTTGGCGCCAGGGACTGCCATGCCTCTCGGGAAGCCTTCAGGTTGCGTACTTCGTCCGCGGCATAGAGTGAGCTGATCAGGACTCCTGGGGCCACGAGCACGCCGGGCGTGTGCGAAGGGCCGATTTCGACCAGGACGCGTCGGACGTCGTCGCCGAGTTGGAACCAGTACTCCGAAAAGTATTCGAGCGGCGCCTTGTCGAGTCCAGATCGCATCGCGACAAGGGGCTGGATCGCAGGTTCGGACTCCGGAGGGGTGGGATCGACGCTAGGAGCGTTGCGGTTCACGCTTCCTTCGATGAGGACGCCGAGGACCAGCAGACCCAAAACGGAGGGGATGAACAAGGGTCTGGCGAAAACACGGCTGAGTTTGCTTTCTCTGTGATCTTCCATTCCCAACCGGCGAGAAGCGCGTTGGTCCTTAGGTTCGCACACCGTGTGTCGAAGGACCTGGGATGCGGCTCAGTGTGAGTGTGCGGAGGGATCTCGCACTGGGCCGGCAACAATTGGGTGCGGCGAATAGAAGATCACTCGGAACGCCCGCGGCACGAAATAGGCGACGCCGGCGCGCAGTCGCTCGGCTGCATTGAGGTTGATTCCACTCCGCGAGGCGGGGTCGACGAGGCGATAGTAGAAGGTTTGCCACAGGTTCGCATTCGAGCGAATCGAAAAGCCCCGGCCGAACTGCGGTTCGCTCCAGCGGATCTCCTCTCGATTGGCCGATTCGTCAGCCTGCTCGCGCACTTCGCGCATGACGTCTTGGGCCAGTGGAGACAGCGGCCGGAGAGGTGGTTCCACTGCCGAGACGAGAGGCGCCGTGCGTTCGCGCGCGAAGCGAGTGCTGAGTCGCTCCTTCATCTGCTCGATCTGTTCGTCTGTCATCGGAACGCCTAGGCGTTTCGCCACGTCGCGAATTTGCTCCTGCGTCGGCGCTGCGAACTCCCAGTCAAACTGAACTTCGGTGAACACGACCTCGCCCGGGTAGCTGTCGAGAAACGACTTGCGGACGGGCGCAATACTTTGGATCGGCTTGCCGGAGTAGACCGTGAGGATCAGGTGGCTCGCAGGGGACGCATAAACCTTGGCGTCGGGCTTCAACTCGAGGTGGCTGATTGCTTCGAATGTCTGCTCGAGATTCGAGAATGCATCCGGGTCCGTGATCGGCGGTCGAAGAATGCCGCTGACGGCCAAGAACGCAAGCGCGAGCGCCGGCGCGGCGAGCACGTCTCGCGAACCGATGATCGTTCTAAGTGCATCGTTGAGCGTCATCGCCATGAAGAGAAAGGCCGGGACGATGAGAGCCAACGTGAGGCGCTGGGGGAAGAGGCTGGCCGCGGGGGAAATTCCAAGATACGTCGCGATGGCAATGACCGACCAGCCGAGAACCAGGGTGTATTGACGACCATGCCGCTGCCAGGGCTCGCGAAGCCGCAATGGAAGAGCCTCACCGTGCCGCACCCACGCTAACGCGAGCCATGAAATGCCGATCCAAGTCAGGATTTGATACCCAACCTGGCGCGAGAAGACGTAGTCGATCAAGTCTCCCGGGAATCGAACCATCGCCAAACCCGATGGTATGTAGCCCAAGTGCTCCAGATAGCCGGTCTCAATGATCCAAGGCAAGCCACAGGCTGCAACGGCCGCCAAGCTCACGCCCCAGCGCACGAATGACGGCTTGTTGCGCTGAAAGAGCAGCAGCATCAGCGACGTGAGCACGAGCAAATTGGCTAGTGCGATCAGGTGGGTATAGAACAGCAGGATCAGGACCGCGGTGTGCAGCGCGAAGTCTCTGCGGCTGCCGCGTTCGACCACGCGCCAAAGGGTTGCCGCGGCCGCCGCGGACAACGCCAGCATCAACGAGTAGTAGCGGGCATAAAGTGTGGCCTCGACGACCGTCGCCGAAAGCCCCGTGAGCACGACGGCGGAGAGTGCGGCGGCTTCTCCTGCCATCCGGCGGGCGGCGACGAACATCGCAAGCAGGAAAAACAGAGTGAAGAGTAAAGAGGGAAGGCGCGCCGCCATCGTCCTGCGGGCCATCTCCGCCACGTCGGATTCAATCTGCCAGCCCGGCTCGGGCTCTTGCGGCTCTATGCCAAATACCCAGAAGGAGGCGGCGATCGAATAAAGCGGCAACCAGGCGTGATAGACCGCCATGCCGCGGTCGGAATAGCTGACGTCCCGGAATTCGTACTCAGGGTGGTCCGGCCAGGGCCGGATCAACATGTTTTCGAAGATGGGGATTCCGAGGTATTGGTCCGTCGGATAACCGTGATCGAGGATCGTGAGGGCATTGATCGCGGTCTCGGCTTCATCCACCCAGAACGCGGTCGCCGTCAGATTGGCGGCTCTGAGCCCGAGCGAAGCGAGCAGGATGCAGACAAGCGCGACACGCATCCCAGAGACTACCCAGCCTCGGCTTCGTAGGAGCGCCGAGAAAAGAGCGGAGACCGGCGCTTGGGCCGGCCTCCGCGTTCGATGCTAGTCGGAATCCTCATCTTCCGACTTGGTCTTCTTGCGCCGCTCGCGTTGCTCCTTGAGCACCGCCTTGCGGCTGAGCTTGATCTTGTTGCCTTCCAGAGCCAGGCACTTGACCAAGATCTGGTCGCCCACCTTGAGCTCGTCCGAGACGGCGCGGATGCGCTGCTCGGCGATCTCGGAGATGTGCAAGAGGCCTTCCGTGCCGGCGAAGATCTCGACGAAGGCGCCGAAGTCGACGATGCGCGTCACCGTGCCCAGATAGGTCTTGCCCGGCTCGGGCGAGGCCGTCAGTTCCTGGATCATGTTGATCGCGCGCTTGGCGGCTTCCATATCGGTCGAGGCCACCTGAACGGTGCCGTCGTCCTGGATGTCGATCTGTGCGCCCGTCTCTTCGACGATGCTCTTGATCACTTTGCCGCCGGGTCCGATGACGTCGCGGATCTTCGACACCGGAATCTGAATGGTGGTGATGCGCGGCGCGTACGGGCTGACGTCGTCGCGAGGCTCGGCCAGAGCCGCGTTCATCTTGCCGAGGATGTGCAGACGGCCGTCCTTGGCCTGCTCGAGCGCCTTGCCCATGATCTCGATGGAGATGTTGGGCTGCTTGATGTCCATCTGCAGCGCGCAGACGCCTTCTTTCGTGCCGGCGACCTTGAAGTCCATGTCGCCGTAGTGGTCTTCCGCGCCGGCGATGTCGGTGAGCACGCGGAACTTGTCGCCTTCGACGACGAGGCCCATTGCGACGCCCGCCACGGGGGCCTTGATGGGAACCCCGGCATCCATTAGCGCCAGAGTGCCGCCGCAGACGGTGGCCATCGAGCTCGAGCCGTTCGACTCGAGGATGTCACTGACGATGCGGATGGTGTAAGGGAAGTCTTCGTGATCGGGGATGACCGAAGACAGCGCGCGCTCGGCAAGCATGCCATGGCCGATCTCGCGACGGCCGGGGCCGCGCAGAAATCCCGTCTCGCCCACGCTAAACGGCGGGAAGTTGTAGTGCACCATGAACTTCTTCTGGTAGTCGGCGTCATCCAGAAGCTCTTGGCGCTGGGTATCCATCTTGGTGCCCAGGGTGCAGGTCACGAGCGCCTGCGTCTCGCCACGCGTGAACACGGCCGAACCATGCGCACGAGGTAGTTCGCTGACGGTGCAGTCGATCGCGCGGATCTCGCTCCAGTCGCGCTGGTCCGGGCGGTGGCCCTCTTCGATCACCCAGCGGCGGAAGATCTGCTCCTGAACCTGATCGAGGATAGGCTTGAGCGCCTTGGACTTCGCTTCGTCCTCGGCGTAGGCGGCCTTGATCTCTTTCTTGATGGCCTTGACCGAGGCGTAGCTTTCGAGCTTGGGGTGCTTCTTGGTGTCGAGGGCGTCCTCTAGCTGCTTGCCCCACTTCTTGAAGACCTCTTTGAGCAGGCCTTCGTCGAGAGTGGCGGGCGTGAAGCTGACCTTCGGCTTGCCGGCCTTCTTGGCGAACTTTTCGATGCCGGCGATAATCGACTTGCAGGCTTCGTGCCCGCGCTCGATCGACTCGACAACGATCTTTTCGTCAATGTCGTAGCCTTCGGCCTCGACCATGCAGATGCCCGATTTGGCCGCCGCGACGGTGATGCGCCAATCGCAATCCTCGCTCTGGCGGTAGCCCGGGTTCAGGATCCACTCGCCCTCCGTGGTGTGGCCCACGCGGACCGCACCGATGGTGTGGACGACGGGGATCGGGGAAATGGCCAGGGCGGCGGATGCGCCGACCATGGCGAGGGGGGCAGGGTCGAACTCAGGGTCGGCCGAGAGTACGTAGGCGACGACTTGGGTGTCGTTGCGGTAGCCGTCCGGGAAAAGGGGCCGGATGGGCCGGTCAATCAAGCGGCTGGTGAGCACCTCCTTCTCGGAGGGGCGTCCTTCGCGCTTGATGTACCCGCCGGGAAAACGTCCGGCGGCATAGGTGTACTCGCGGTAATCGACGGTGAGCGGGAAAAAGTCGATGCCTTCGCGGGGCTCGTCAGCGGAGGTCGCGCATACCAATACGCGTGCATCTCCGCAGCTGACCACGACGGCGCCGCCGGCTTGCTTCGCCAGGCGCCCGGTTTCGAGTGTCAGCGTACGTTCGCCAACTTCAATCTCGACGGAATGCGGCATGTTTCTCGTTGTACGTCCTAATTTGTGGAGCGCCGCCCGATCCCGGAAAAGGACGCGCGACGACGCGGCTTCTGAAACGAAGCGGGAAGGGAGAGAAAGCGATGCGGGATGAAAGGCGGCAAACGCGAGCGCAAACCGCCAGGAGGGTGAGCTGTTGTTGGTGTGAACCGGCCTGGTTGGCTTTGCGGCCTCAGGCCGAGGTCACATCTGACGTCCCTAGCCGCGCAAGCCGAGGGCCTGGATCAGGTTCTGATAACCTTGCGGATCCCGACCGCGCAGGTAACGCAGCAAGCGGCGACGGCGGCTGACGGCCTTGAACATGCCGCGGCGGGACGAAAAGTCCTTGCGATGTTCCTTGAGGTGTTCCGTCAACTCCGCAATTCGACGCGAAAGCATCGCGACCTGCACTTCCGTCGAGCCCACGTCCGCATCATGCGCACCGTAGGCGTCGTAGATTTCTTGTTTGGCTGTAGTTGTCAGTGGCATGCAGCCGTACACGGCTCCTTCATTAAAGCTTCAGTTTCTTCCGTTTTCGTTGTCTTCCGGAGTATACCACGGGCCGGAGGGTGCAAGCTAGAATTGTTGGAACATTTTCGTCACTCTCTGTTCGTGCGAAGCTTGGTCGTCGCTTACCTTGCTGGCGCTACCCACAGGACGATGCGTTGAGGCGTCGTGGGGATGCCGCCAACCTTCGGTAGCAGCGCCAGCGGACCGTGGACGTCCCATGGGACTTGAAACTCGACTTGCCAGACGCTCGAGATGGAGCCGGGTAGGGTGGTGGCCAGGGCGTGTTCGATGTACGGCTCGAGGGGGACGTCGAGCGAGATGGTGACGGGCGGCTCGGTGTTGACCGCCCCGCTCACCGGGGCAGGGTCGGTGATGCCAACGCCGGTCAAGAAAAGCGTGACATAGCTTCCCGGTTTCGCCGGGTTCGCGCACGAGTGGACCGTTCCGTCTTCGTTGAGCGCAAGCGGTAGAGGGGATCGCTCGGGCGTGTTCTCCCAATAGAAGGGATAGAGCGAGGCGCAGGGGTCTTGCTGCGCCGGGTTCAGGAAGACGGCTGGTTTGCGCGCCTCGATCTCGATTTCGTACGGCGGGTAGTTCGGGTCGGGCGGATCGAGGGCGATCTCGGCGGTTTCCAGCTCCGTCTCGAACGGTACTTGGAGGTTGATCTGCTGCGGCGAGACGTAGAGTAGCGGCGCGGGACGGCCCCCGACGAGAACGCTGACGCCGCCGAGGCTTGTGGGAAACAAACCGTTAGCATCGGGCTCGGCGGCGAGAGGCTCCGAGGCCAGCTCATTGCCGAACAGAGAGAGCAGCGAGCCGGGGGCGGCCGCGTCGAGGCGACTCAGCGTCGCGGCTTCGTTCACGCATGCGATACGCGGGGCCGAGGCGCTGAAGTCGACGGTTGAGAGGCGATTGCCGCTCGCGGCCAGGAGCGCTGTGTCGGGACCGAAGGCGAGTACAGGCCGCTCGAGCTGATCGGAGGAAATCGCCCGCAGCACAGCGCCTTCGAGCGAAAGCTCGGCGAGAAAGCCGGCGGGCATGCACTGCGGTAGCGCGGAAAGCGTCGGTAGGTCGTAGGAGCCGGCGCTTCCGGCCACGTAAATCGAGTCCGCGCCGACGAGCATGTCACTGAGTGAATCTCTACCGGACCCGCCGATCAGCGTGGAGAAGAGCAACTCCGAGCCATTGGGGCTGATCTTAGCGACAAAACCTCGGGCGGGCGGCGGGATGATCGGCGGCACAGGCACGGCTGGCGCGGGTCTTTCCTGCTTAGACGAGGCCGCGCTGGGGAAGTTGAGCGAGTTGGTCGAGCCGGCGATGAGGAGGTTCCCGTCCGCGTCGGCTTGGATCGACTCGATGGCGGAACCGTGGTCGCCTGTGAGGTAAGTGGCAAAGCGGAGTTGGCTGCCGTCGGGGCTCAACGCAAAGACATATCCATAGGAGCAGGGAAATCCAATGAAGCCGCCGGCGCAGGCGCGGAGCTCGTGGCTGTCCTGGTAGGCGCCGGGCGTGACCGGTACGGTCCTCGGGCCCAGCTCCGACCCTGCTCCGTAGAGGTTGCCCGTGCTGTCGAAGGTGAGCGCGGCCCCGCCGAGGCCACGCAGGCTCAAAAGCGCGTCTGAACCCTCTGCGTTGAGGACCACGACGAAGCCGGCGCTCGAATCGGCAATGTTCACTGCGGCTCCCGGCGTCGTTGGGAAGCCTTCGCCGGATGTCCCGCCGGTGACCGCGGCCACGCCGTTGTCCCGAACCGACACGGCTGCGATCGAGGTATTGGCCTCGCCGCCGATGAAAGTCTGGTAGGCCAAAGAACCGTCAGCTTCGAGCTTGGCGAGGAAGGCTTGGTGATCTGAGGCGCGGAAGTCGCTTTGCCAAGCGCCGGGCGTGCCCACGAGGTTGGCCGAGGCGGAGCTCACCGCCACATAGGCGGCCCCTTGGGCGTCTATCGCGACTGCGACTGCGTTGTCCGTGCGGCGGCCGACCCATCTCTGGAGGAAGAGCAATTCGCGCCCATCCGGGCTAAAGGCGGCTGCAAAGGCATCGCCTTGATCTTCAGGTGGACGCGAAGGATCGTCAGGCGTAAACCATCCGACGGCGACGAGGCGGCCGTCAGGAGCAGCGGCGGTATCGGCGACGGTATAGCCCTGCGGAAGGGCGGCGAGCTCGCGAAGTTGCTGGGCGGGAGCCGGTGCAACGCTCGACAGCAACAAGAATAGTAGGACGACCGCCTGGAAGTGCATGGGCGCTGCCTCGTTAGTGCACGTATGGCGCCATGGGGCTTCGATCCTTGACAGGATAGATCTTTTTGGGGGTCGCCGGTGTGGATATTAACTAACGGCGACCGCCTCGCCCGCATAGCGGGTGGCGACGTAGTCGTCCAGGATTTCGATGAACTCGGCGACGATGCGCTCGCCTTTGAGCGTGCGTAGGAGCCGTCCGTCCACATACACGGGCGCTTTGGGCTCTTCGAACGTGCCGGGCAGGGAAATGCCGATGTTCGAGTGTTTCGACTCGCCGGGGCCGTTGACGACGCAGCCCATCACGGCGACTTTGAGCTCTTCCACGCCGGGGTACTGCGCGCGCCAGATCGGCATCTGGTCACGCAGGTAAGTCTGGATCTGGTCGGCCATCTCCTGGAAGAAGGTCGACGTGGTGCGGCCGCAGCCGGGACAAGCGGTGACCTGCGGCGTGAAGCTGCGCAGGCCCATCGATTGCAGGATCTGCTGGCAGGCGCGGACCTCTTCCGTTCGGTCGCCGCCGGGTTGAGGCGTGAGTGACACGCGAATGGTGTCGCCGATGCCCTGTTGCAGCAGGATGGCGAGGCCTGCGGTTGAGGCGACGACGCCCTTCATTCCCATGCCGGCTTCGGTCAGCCCAAGGTGCAGCGGCAGGTCGGTGCGTGAGCTCAGGTCCTGGTAGACCGCGACCAAGTCCTGCACGTTCGAGACCTTGGCCGAGAGGATGATTCGGTTGGCGGGCAAACCGTAACGCTGGGCGGCGTCGGCGGAGTTGAGCGCCGACTGCACGATCGCCTCGTGCATCACTTCCTCGGCGTCCTTGGGGTTGGGGCTGGCCGCATTCTCGTCCATCAGCTTGGTCAACAACTGTTGGTCGAGCGAGCCCCAGTTGACGCCGATCCGCACGGGCTTGCCGTACTCGATTGCGCACTCGATCATCGTTCGGAAGTTGTCGTCGTGCTTCTTGCCGATGTTGACGTTGCCGGGGTTGATCCTGTACTTCGCCAGAGCGCGGGCGCAGTCGGGATACTTCTGGAGCAGCAAGTGCCCGTTGTAGTGGAAGTCCCCGACGATGGGGACCTCGACGCCGAAGCTCTTGAGCGTATCGACGATGACGGGGACGGCCTGGGCGGCGGCTTCGTTGTTGACCGTGACGCGGACCAACTCGGAGCCCGCCTTGGCGAGCGCCATCACCTGGTTGACGGTGGCGGCCGTGTCGGCGGTGTCGGTGTTCGTCATCGACTGTACGACGACGGGCGCGCCGCCTCCTACGGTGACGCCGCCGACGTCGCAAGCGATGGTATTTCTGCGAGTTACGCGCATGAGAAGGCCAAAACGTAGATTGTATCAAGCGAGGGGCGCGGGTAAACTACACCGAGATGTCCACGGCGGCGGCAACAGCAGAGGTCTGGACTGCGGAAATGCTCCAACGTCTGCCGGACGATGGATCGCGACGGGAATTGCTACGAGGTGAGCTGATTTCCGCGTTCCCAGTGAATCCTCGGCACGGGCGCGTCGTCGGCCGGCTGAGCGCACGCGTCGTCGACTACGCGTTTGAGAATGATTTGGGCGAAGTCTATGTGGGTGACACGGGGTGGCGTCTCGAGCGCTCGCCTGATACAGTGCTTGCCCCAGACATCGCATTCGTCCAAAAGGACCGGCTTGCCGAGGTGAACGAAGCCGGTTTTCCGGAGACGTATCCCGACTTGGTCATCGAAGTTCTCTCGCCTTCCAATACTGCAGCCGAGATGATGATGAAGCTTGGGATCTACTCGAGTTGCGGCGTCGCTGCCGTGTGGATCGTGGAGCCGGCGCGGGAAGTCGCCGAGATCCACCGGAAAGGCCAGCCCTTGCGCCGGCTCGGCCTCGATGACGCTCTCGAAGATCCTGATCTGCTGCCCGGCTTCAGCCTCACCCTGCGCGACCTTTTCCGGCGCCGGAAAAGCGAGCAATAACAGGCACTTCGCCCGTTTCGGGGGGTAGGTATCCAGGGTCGCCCATGATAGAGTGAATGGGTCTGCTTTGGGGCTCCGCTTTTCCCGCATGGAGCGTATCGGCCGTTATGAAATTCTGAGTGAGCTCGGGCGTGGCGCCATGGGCGTGGTTTACCTTGCCCGGGATCCCAAAATCGGCCGCGAAGTCGCAATCAAAACCATCAAGCTGGCTGACAAGGCCGCCGAAGAAGAGGTCGAGGCGCTGCGCAACCGGTTGGTGCGCGAAGCACAGTCCGCCGGGCGTCTGTCGCACCCGGGTATCGTCACCATTTACGACGTGGACGAGGAGGAGGGCGTCTCCTACATCGCCATGGAGTACGTCCGTGGCGAAACGCTCGAGCGTAAGCTGCGCAACTTCGGACGCATCGAGGATTTGACGTTCGTCTCGCACGTGCTCACCGATACCGCCGAGGCGCTCGACTACGCGCACGAGAAGGGCATCATCCACCGCGACGTCAAGCCCGGCAACGTGATGCTGGGCGACGACGGCGCCGTGAAGATCATGGACTTCGGTATCGCCCGGGTCGGTTCGACGAAGCTGACCCAGACCGGAACGGTCATGGGCACGCCGAGCTACATGTCTCCCGAGCAGGTGAAGGGTGAAGACCTTGATGGGCGCTCGGACCAGTTCTCGCTCGGCGTGATCGCCTACGAGATGCTGACGGGCAAGAAGCCCTTCCATGGCGACAACCTGACGTCGGTGATCTACAAGATCGTCTCGTCGCCGCCGGAGCCGACACAAGTCGCGGCGCCGTGGGTGGCGCCCGGCGTGGATGCGGTGGTCATGCGCTCGTTGAGCAAGGATCCCGCCGACCGCTTCGCGACGTGCGAGGAGTTCGCCAAGGCGTTTGCAAAAGCGGTTGGTCCCGCCGCCGCGGGTGCAGAAGATACCCAGGATGTGGAAACGCATACGGGTGCGGTCGACCCCAACGAGACGCAGCCGATTCAAGCTGTGGGCAGCCCGACGGGCGCTTCCGCGATCGGGGCCGAGCTTGCAGCGACGTTGCAGACCGACAATGACACGGCATCCTCGCGGCTGCCGCCGCTGAGTCGCACCGCGCGCGAGATCGTCGAGGAATCCGAGCGTGAGGAGGATGCTGTCTCGTGGTCGACTGGCAAGCGGATCGCCATCGCGGCCCTCGTGCTGATCGCCGTGGGCGCGGGCGCCTTCATAGCCGCGAATCCTTGGGTGCTGCGAGACCCGGGTGGCGCGTTGCAGGCGCTGATGGGCGGACACCCGGAAGCATCGCCTACGCCGGAGCCTCTAGCCGCCTCGATGGAGACTGAGACTGCCCCTCCGGCGCCTGTGGCGGTTGAGCCCGAGCCCGAGCCGACTCCCGTGCCTTCAAGTACGGCCTCCTCTGAGCCGGAGAACCCGGAACCGGCGCCGGCTCCAGCGCCGGAACCTCCACCCGCCAAAACCGAGGCGCCCCCTAAGCCGGAACCGAAGGCCGAACCTCCCGCCGAGCCGCCAGCGCCCAAGCCGCAACCGAAAGCCGTGGCCAAGAGCGCGGGTCCGACGGTTTCGGCGCCGAAAACAGTCTCGGTCTACTTCCGCACCGAGCCGATTGGTGCGGAGATCACTGTTGACAACCGTCCCGATTGGACGTGCAAGACTCCGTGTCGCCTCAACGAGATCCCAATCGGCTCGCGCCAGGTGACAGCCAAGCTCGAGGGCTACTACACGGCAGCGCGCCACGTGGAGCTCGGGGCCAACGAGCAGGAAATCGTCCACCTGCGGCTGGAAGACGCCCGCGTAACGGCGCTGATCACAAGTGAACCGCCCGGCGCGGAGATTTACATCGACGGGCGCAAGCAGCCTGAGATGACAAACGCGAAGATCCCGCTGGCGCGGGGCACTTACCAAGTCAAGGTGGTCAAACCCGGGGTGGGCGAGGCCGAGCAGGTGCTGGTGGTCGATAGGGACCAGATCCCGTTCGCGAAGTTCGTTCTGGGCAAGAAAACGCAGTAGCGCGGCGCGCCACGTTGCGTCGCGATTGTCTAGGCCGAGGGCAGGTTGGCTCGGAGCCAAGCGCGCACCCGCGGTCCTAGGGATGGTTCCGTACGCAAGCGATCCAGCTCTTCCGGCGTGTCGACGTCGTAGTGCGGGTACATGCCGCTCTTGAGCACGAGGCCGGAAAGCTCGAAGGCTGCGCGCGTCTCGGAATAGGCGAGCTCGGTGGACCAATGGACGTCGCGGAACATCATGCGGCGGGGTTTGCGGCATCCGACCGCGTAGAAGCCCCCGTCTGAACACAAGCCGAGCACGGCGTCTTTCTCGCTGACCAGTAAGTCGAGGCCTTCGCGATAGTGCTGTCGCGGCACTTGAGGGCTGTCTGCGCCGATGATCATCATGCGCCGAAATCCTTCTTGCGCCAAATCCTCAAAACAACTGAGCATGCGTGCGCCCAAATCTTGACCCTTCTGATAGCGCACGTAGTCGGGACCGGCCAAGTCCATCCAGGGTTCGAATGGCTCGTCGGTGTAAAGCCGCGCTCCTTCCCCCACCAACTCGAAGGCGGTGCGCCATACGTCCTCGACGCAGGCCTGGTGAAACCCTGCCGCCTGCTCGGGGGAGAGCACGCTCGTAAGCCGCGTCTTGACTCGGCCAGGGATGGCAGCCTTGGCGAAAACCGCGATAGATTCTGACACGTGGGCTAGAAAATAGAACGTATCACACGTTGCGCATCGCGCAAGGCCTATTGTGAGCCGTCACGCCTCAGAATGCAGACGAGCTCCGTCCCGCCAAATGCTGTCTTCGAGACGGTGACGTCTTTCAGCTCGAAGCCGACTTGTCCGGCTTCGAGCAGCTCGTCCTCCATGGTGGAGGTCTTTTTTGTGGCTAACAGCATGTACTCGACACGCTTGCCTGGGTTGTTCGAATCGAGCTCGAGAATGACAACTACTTCTTGTCCGCCGAAGGTGGAGGCGAACACGGTTTGGCCTTTGTACTCGAATCCCTCGTCGCCGAGCTGCTGCATTTCCTTCTGCATCGTGGATGTCTTCGACGTGGCCAGGAGACGATAAATCCGAGGCGGTCCGGAGAGCTGTTCGCCCGCGTTCTTGTACATCACCACGACAGCTTGCGAGCCCCCGAAAGAGGTTTCACCGCCCATGACGGAATGGAAACGGAAGCCGGCCTTGGCGACCTCGTTGATCTCTTTCTCCATCGTGGAGGTCTTGTTTGTCGCCAGAACGCGGTACTCGAAGCCTTCCGCCCGGGCTGATGGAGAGGCAGCGAGAACCAGGGCTGCGGCGGTGAATAGGACGGATGGCAGTGCGCGCAATTGCATTGGGTGAAATAGCCTTTAGAAATTGCAGTTTATCACGGGCTTCGCGGCCTCTCTTTGCGCCTGCGCGGCGCTTCGCGCTATGTTTGCTTGCACGATGAAGACATGGATTTTAGGGCTGCTGTTGTGGGCGTTGCCAATGGCGGCGGCGCCGAACATTTTGGTGTTCATCGCGGACGATCAGGGCGAAGGCGACCTCTCGATTTTGGGCCACCCGACACTCGAGACGCCGAACATGGACCGCATTGGCGCCGAAGGCATGGTCTTCGCCAACGCCTTCCTCACCATCTCCTCCTGCAGCCCCTCGCGGTCGTCTATTCTCACCGGGCGCTATCCGCACCAAACGCACGCTGAAGACCTGCACATGCCGCTGCCGCCGGACCAGTACACCCTGGCCCGGAACCTACGCGGGGCGGGCTACTACAGCATGGCAGTGGGCAAGTGGCACCTAGGCGAGGACGAGCGCAAGAACTGGGACCATATCGCCGAGTGCCCGGGCAAGCAGACCGCCGAGAAGGGCCTTGCAGCGCTGCGCGGGCGTCCCAAGGACAAGCCTTTCTTCCTGTGGCTGGCTTCAACCGATCCCCACCGCCCGTTCGACTCCGACGCGATCGCCAATCCTCACAAGCCTGAGGATGCAGTCGTGCCGCCGTATCTGCCGGACAATCCGCTGATCCGGGAAGACATCGCGCACTACTATGACGAGGTCACGCGCTTCGATCAGCATGTCGGGCTGATCCTGGGCGAGCTCGAAGCGCAGGGTGTTCTCGACGAGACGTTCATCGTCTTTCTTTCGGATAACGGCATGCCGTTCCCACGGGCGAAGACGACGCTTTACGATTCCGGCATCCATACGCCGTTCCTGGCGCGCTATCCACCGCTGATCCCGAAGGGCAAGCTGCAAACCGGACTGTTCAGCGTGGTCGACTTGGCGCCGACGCTGCTCGAGGTCGCGGGAGTGAAGACGGACACGCCCGAGGGCTCGAGCCGCTTGGCGATGTTTCGTGATGCGACGGCGCCGGGCAGGGAAGCGATCTATGCGGAGGCGAACTGGCACGATTTCGAGCAGTTCACGCGTGCCGTCCGGACAGAGCGCTACCTGTTGATCCGTAACTACTATTGGTGGAAGCCGCTGTGGAACTCAGTGGACTCGGTGAACTCGATTACTTGGCAGGGCTTTCTGCAGGCCTTGCGGGCCGACGCTCTCACACCGGCCCAGCGCTTCCTGCTCGAAGAGCCGCGACCCTTCGAAGAGCTCTACGACCTGCAAACCGACCCGGTCTCACTCCGCAACGTGGCTGGGCAGGAGCGCTACAGCGAGGCCCACAACCAGATGCGCGTGCTGCTTGACAACTGGCGGGTGGAAACGGCCGACCACATGCCCGCCGAGCCCCGCAAGGACGGTTGGACACGAGACGGCGCTCCTCTGCCGCACAACCAGCCCTGGTACGACCGCTACATCAAGCAGGGCGGGCGGAACAATTTCGAGAAGTTCTGAGGCGCTCTAGCCCATTTGCCCAATCCGTCGACGCTCGACTAGTCTTTGGAATGGAGATTGGTTCCAGACTGGATTGGAGCGTATGGCCACGTTAGTCCAACGAAGACGATTCATGCAGGCGCTGGCAGCGGCTTCGGCCGTTCCCGCCGCCGCCTCCGCGCAGTCATCCCCGACGTCCACGACGGCGTCTGCGGAAGAAGCGACCCCGGTGACGACTGAGCTGCTCGACGTAGCCGGCCCCACCGTGCCCGGCTATTTCGACGAGCGGCGCTTGGCGTCGCTGCGCCGCATCTGCGAGCTGTTCATGCCTCCGATGGACGGCAAGCCGGGCGCCATCGATGTCGAGGTTCCGGAGTTTCTGGACTTCTACGTGAGCCAGTCGCCCGACTGGCGCCGCCAAGTGTACGACGCTGGACTGGACACGCTGCACAGTGTCGCGCTTGCAAAGTTCGGCAAGACCTTCGCCGAGCTCAGCGACGCGCAGGCCGACCAGATCATCGCCAAGCCGCTGGAGGTTCAGTGGGCGCCTACGCTCCCCGATGACGCCCTCGCGGCCTTCCTCCGCGAAGCCAAAATGGACGTGATGCACGCCACTATGAACGCTCGCGATTACGCCGACGCAGCCCGCAACGAGCGCGGGCGCTCGAGCGTGCGTAGCGCGAGCTTGTACTGGTACCGGGTGGAGTAGGCAAAATCATGGCGCGCAAAGAATACGACGTCGTTATCGTAGGTTCGGGAGCGGCGGGCGGCATGGCCGCGCACGCTCACCTCCAAGGGCGCTCAGTGCCTGATGCTCGAAGCCGGACCGCTGCCGGAGTTCGACAAGAAGACCGCCATGCGCAACGCCTACGAGCTGCCTTATCGCGGCTTGGGCAATCCGCAGCGGCTCAACCACGTGGTGCAGGCGGACGAGTTCAACGCCAACCGCTGGGTTGACGAGAAAGAAGTCCCCTACACCTATACCGAAGGCGATCCCTACTATTGGGTGCGCGTGCGCATGGTGGGCGGCAAGTCGCTGTTCTGGGCGCGTATGTCGTTCCGCTTGAGCGACTACGAGTTCAAAGCCAAGGACTTGGATGGATTTGGCGAGAATTGGCCGATCGAGTACGCGGACTTGGCGCCGTTCTATGATCGCGTCGAGGCGTTGTTCAAGGTCAGCGGGAAGAAAGAAGGCCTTCCGCAATTGCCCGACGGCGTCTTCGTTCCCGACGAGACCCCGTTCAGTCCGACGATCGAGCGCATCCAGGCCGCCGGCGCCAAGCACGACATCCCGGTCACGAAGATCCGTCGCTCGCAGGGCGATGGGCGCATGGCGAGCTCGTTCAATATCACGCTGCCGCGCGCGTTGAGCACCGGCAAGCTCGACTTGGTGGAGAACGCGGTAGCCCGGGCGGTGACCATCGACAAGACGACTGGGTTAGCGAACGGCGTTAGCTTCGTCGACCGGCGCTCCGGCCGCGAGATGCACGCCAAAGCCAAGCGTGTCGTGGTGGCCGCTTCGTGTCTCGAGTCGGTCCGTCTGCTGCTCAACTCCGGCATCGCGAACTCGAGCGGCGCGCTAGGCCACTACTTGATGGACCAGTTTTACGTGAAGGGTTCCGTCGTCGCCGTCGCGCCGGACTCGGACGGCCGCATGCGGCGCGGCTCCGCCTACATACCAAGGGCCCAGAACCTGAAAGGACAGAAGCCGAAGAAGGACTACCTGCGCGGCTACGCGGTCGACTTCCACGGCGGCGCGACGCCTGACCCGAATCGCCTGCCGTCCTACGGCAAGCAGTTGGCCAAGGATCTAGAGCGCTACTACGGATCATCGGTCAGCTACACCACGATGGGCGACGTCTTGCCGCGCTATGAGAACCATGCGCGCATCGACGACCACGTGGTCGACAAGTGGGGCATTCCCGCGCTGAAGCTGAGCGTGCGCTACACCGACAACGAGCACAACATGGCGCGCGATGCGATGGATACGCTGGCGCAGCTCAGCGAGGACGCCGGCTTGCGGGTGCTCTCGACGCACCCCGTGATGGGCCCTCCAGGGAATCCATCCACGAGCTGGGCGGTTGCCGCATGGGCGACGACCCCAAGACAAGCGTCCTGAACCAGTGGAATCAGACCCACGACATCAAGAACCTGTATGTCGTCGATGGCAGCGCGTTCGTCACTGCGGGCAGTCAGAATCCGACGATCACCATCATGGCTTTGACGCTACGCGCCTGTGAGCGCATGGCGGAGGAAGCGAAGAAGGGCAACGTCTAGGACGTGTACTTTTTGCGGGCAGGAGGCGCGGACTACGGGGCGACGAACGACTCGGCCTGATGCGGGGTGGCGTCCGTTCCGACCACCGCCAGACGATTGTGGGTGGCTATCATGCCCACGATCAATCCGACGGCGGAGAGCGCAAGCAAGAGCAGTCCGGCGGCAAATAGTCGTTTCACCTCAGGTAGAGCGGCTGGGGCGCCTCTTTGTTTCTCCGTTGGCGACGCGTGTTGCAGTATAGTGCTCAACATGCGTTTTCTGGTGTTGGCGCTCACCGCAACCCTTCTGCAAGCGGCTCCAGGCGGCGAGTGGGACCGTTTTCGCGGGCCGAATGGCTCCGGCGTCTCGGCGGACACGGGCATCCCGGCGCAATTTGGGCCGGACAAGAACGTGGTCTGGAAGACGGCGCTGCCGGAAGGGAACTCCTCGCCGGTATTTGGCCGGAACGCGATCTTCCTGACTGGCTTCGAGGGACAGAAGCTCTACACGTTAGCGCTCGACCGTAAGAGCGGTCGAGTGCTTTGGCCGCGAGGTAGAGCGCACTCGCGAGGCCATCTGCGCGAGCCCAACAACCCGGCTTCGCCGAGCGCGGCGACAGACGGCGTCAACGTCTTTACGTTCTTCCAGGACTTCGGGCTGCTTGCCTACGGACCGGACGGCAACGAGCTCTGGCGGCGCGAGCTGGGGCCGTTCAACAACCCGATGGGGCTTGGCGCTTCGCCGCTCTATGTGAACGGCAAGGTAATCCAGGTGTGCGACTCGGAAACGGAGTCGTTCATCCTGGCCGTTGACGCCAAAAGCGGCAAGACCGTTTGGCGTAAGGAGCGGCCGTTCTCGCTGCGCGGCTTTTCGACGCCCATCCTTTGGCAGCCCCCCGAGGGTGGTCTGCAACTGCTGCTGGCAGGCAGCTATGAGCTCAAGGCCTATGACGTCGAGAGCGGCGACATCGTCTGGTACGTCCGCAGCTTGACTTGGCAGCTGAAGCCGACGCCCGTCATGGACGAAGACACGATCTACGTGCTCGGCTGGGCCGGCGCCGCCGATCTTGGCCAGCAGGAGGACGTACCGCCGTTCGAGGAGATCCTGGCGCAGGTCGACGCAGATGGTGACAACAAGCTCTCTCCGGCCGAAGCGGGCAAGGTGATCAGGGACGCCGAAAAGACCTTCGACAGTCTGGACCTAGACTTGAGCGGTTGGATGGAAGAACGTGACTGGGAGCACCACCGCCGCAAGAAGTCCGTGGTGAACGCCGTGCAGGCGATCAAGCTGGGCGGCCAGGGCGACATGACGGAGTCCGCCATCCGGTGGCGTTACTACAAGACGCTGCCCAACGTGCCCAGCCCGCTGCTGTTCGGCGACGTGCTGTATCTGGTCAAGGACGGCGGCATCGTCACCGCGCTTGACAAAAAGACCGGCGAAGTGACCAAACAGGGGCGGCTGCGCGACGCGATGGACCGTTACTTCGCCTCGCCCGTGGCTGCGGACGGCAAGGTCTTCATGGCGTCCGAAACGGGCGTCGTCTCCGTGCTGAACCCTGGGCCGCAGTGGGATGTCGTGCAAGTGAACGACATGGGCGAGGAGATTTGGGCGACGCCGGTGATCACGGACGGGCGGCTCTACCTGCGTACCAAGTCCGCGCTGTACTGCTTCGACGAGTAGAGGGTGTCAGGGCCGACCGAACGGTTCTTCGAGCGCAAGGTGCTGGCGCCGCTGGAAGAGGCGGCTGCTCGGCCTTTGCGCATCCTCGAGATTGGCGCGAGCGCGGGTTGGTTTACGCCGCGTTTGGCCGCCCGGGGGCATCAAGCCTTTGCTGTCGACCTCCGTACAGCGCCCAACGCTGAGTCCGGTCCGCGCGCCCGAGTTGCGCTCGAGAGCCTGCCATTCCCGAATGAGCAGTTCGACTTGGCTGTCTTCCGCGCGTCTTTCCATTTGGCGGTCGACTACCGGGCAACGTTGCGGGAAGTCCGGCGGGTGCTGGGCTGGGGCGGGCGAGTGGTGATTCTGGACACGCCCGTGTACCACTCGTACCGCGACGGGGAACAGATGCGCGAACGCCGCTTGGCCCAGATGGGGACGCAGCAGGAGCCCGATCTGAGCATGGGTTATCTGGACCAGGGGATGATCGAAGAACTGCGGCGAGAGCTGAACTTGCGTTGGAGCCTATCTGAGCCCTGGCGGGGGCTGGGTTACTGGCTGGCGCCGCTCAGGGCGAAGCTAACCGGCGAGCGCCCGCCCGTGCGCTACACGGTGCTTGCTGGAAGTTGGACGTGAAAGCTTTGTGTTGGATTAGCTGAATGCCAAGCCGTTTTTCGGCGTGGCCTGCGCCGGCTTCTCCTGCGACGGCTGATTGGCGGCCGGCAAGGCCTCGCGCAACTCGTTGTAGTCGCGGCGCGTCTGCAAATTGACGGCACGCTCGACCAGCAAAACTCCCCACAGGATGGCGACGAGAAACCCAATCGTCAGCAGCCCGTGGTTCGAGATTCCAAATAGCTTCATTCCCTCTCCTCGACGGTCCTCATTAGAGCAATTCGCACACCAAAGTCGAGAAGTTTCACACAAACTGCGCCCGAAGCGGTTTGGCGGGCGTTTGAGGCCCGCAAATCGGACCGAAGGAGGGCGGCAGTAAGACCGATCGTGTAGATTTTTCCTGTTGACGTGTCGAATGCGGGCGCCCGCGAGCCACCACCTGCCAACTGAGAGGTGGTGGATATCCACCGCTTGCTTCCGTCCGGTGGCAAGCGTAAGAATTCGGTTGGGTCCCCTGCCATGCCAATTTCATCCGCTCCGCTGCGTCGCGCCTCCTCTTTGGTTATCGGTTTGGCGCTCGTGGCGGTTTCGCTGTGGGCGCAAGGCGGTCCGCCGGGGGCCACCATCAACGACTTTCACGTCGTCGACGGTCCTACACGCTGGATCTACGTCGCCACCGACAGCGGGGTCTACCGCAGCCGCGACGACGGCTCGACGTGGCAGGCATTCAACGAAGGGCTGCCGTCGACGGAGTTCGACGCAACTGCGGTAAGCGGCGGGGCGAATCAGTTGTTTGTCGCGCTCGACGGCGACGGCGTCTACCGCTGGCAGAATCAGGGGCCTTGGGTCAAGACGTCGAACGGTATCACCGACCTCAAGGTGTTTTGCGTCGCCGCAAAGCCGGGCGACCCGACCTTCGTGCTGGCAGGCACCTTCAGCAAAGGCGTGTTTCGCTCGACCGACGGAGGCGAATCCTGGACGCGGTTGACGAGCCTGCCTCTGCTGGGTGCGTCCACTGACATTGCCTTTGCCCCCAACGATACGCAGCGCATCCTGGCGCTTTCCAACCCGGCCCAGCTCTATGAAAGCCGGGATGGCGGCGCTTCCTGAACGCCGCGTGCGGGCAGTCAGAACGTCACGTTGCAGGGCGTCGCTTTCGACCCTTCAAACCCGGATCGCGCGTATGTCGCGTCCTCGATCGGCATCTTTCGTCAGGACGGGCCGGGGCAGAACTTGGCCAGCTTGCCGGCGACGGAACGGTACGACTTCACCGACGTCGCGGTCGATCCTCGAACTCGAACGTGCTCTACCTCGCGGATCGCTACGGCGTGCTGGTCTCGACCGACCAAGGCGGCACGTACACGCGTGCCACGGGGCTTCCGCAGGCTGGCGGGTTTTCGCTCGAAGTTCTGCCGGGTGAGACGACCCGTGTCCTGGCCGGGGCCTACGGCTCGGGCGTTTTCGTCTCCGACGACATGGGGGCGACCTACCAGCCAAGCTCGATCGGGCTCAATGGCGCGAACGTGTTCTCGATCGCGGTTGACCCCAACACCCCGGGCGTGGCCTATGCATCCACCGACGGTGGCGAGATTTACAAGACGGTGAACAATGGCGACTCGTGGCGTGAGGCGCGCGGTGGGTTGGAGCAGTTCCGCTCGCGCACGCTGATGGTCGATCCTGCGGACTCGAACCGTGTCTACAGCGGCTCGATCAACCGCTTCAACAGCAACGACGGCTCGCTCGCGCGCAGCGACGATGGCGGCGCCACCTGGACGAACTTCCCATTGCAGGCGCCTGTGCTGAGCCTGGCGCTGCATCCCACCGACGGCCAGACTGTCTGGTTCGGCACCACAACGGGACAATATGGGACCTTTGCCAGCCTCTACCGCTCGCGCGACCAAGGAGCGAATTTCCAGGAGATCCTCGGGACGTACAACGTACCGGGCGTGGCGCTCGACCCTGCGAACCCGCGCAACGTGTACGCCATCGCCGAGTACGGCGGCGTTTATCAGTTGGCCCGCAGCACGGACGAGGGCGCGAACTTCAGCCAGGGGCAGCAGACGACGATCCAGATGGTGACCGTGGTCGTCGATCCCGTGACGCCGGCAAACATCTACCTGGGCACGAACGGGGGCGTTTACCGCTCGACGGACTCGGGCGCGAACTTCACCGCCTTAAACGCAGGTTTGCCCGACAGCGGGGCCGTGCTGGTCGTCTCGATTGCGATCGACAAGCGCGACGGGATGCTCTACGCCGCGACAAGCTCGGGCGTCTACAAGCGCGCCGGCGGCGAGTCATCCTGGACGGCTGCCAATGGCGGGCTGGAGAATCTGACGGTCCGCCAGTTGGTAATTGACCCGCACACGCCGAACGCGCTGTATGCGGCCACGCTGAATGGCGGCGTTTGGCGCACGACCGACGGCGGCGCGACCTGGAATCCGACGGGGACGAACGCCGCGATCATCTCGCGCGAAAGCGTGGTGGGTGCGTTCGACTTCGTGGGGGGCGGTGTGGCGCCGGGCGAACTGGTGTCGATCTTCGGCGCCGGCATCGGGCCGAGCGAGGGCGCACAGGCAACCGCGTTTGACCCACAGACGGGCAAGCTGCCCACGGAGCTCGCCGGCGTGCGGGTGTTCTTCAATGACGTGGCGGCGCCGCTGCTCTACGTGAGCGCGACCCAAGTGAACGTGCAGGTTCCGTTCGAAATTGCGAGCGCCAATCCGGCGCGGGTGAACATCCGCGTGGAGTTCGACGGCATCGTCAGTAACACGGTGCAGGTGGCGGCGCTGGCTACACATCCTGGGCTGTTCCCCACGCCGGTCAATCTGGACGGGACGCTCAACGGCGAGGCAGCGCCCACGGCTCCTGGATCGTATGTGTTGCTCTACGCTACCGGGCAGGGCGAAACGAATCCGGCGGTCGAGACCGGTTCGCGGCCGCCTACGATGGAACCGCTGGCTCGTCCGATTGCGGATGTAGAGGTGTGGATTGGCGGCAAGAAGGCGAACGTCTACTTCGCTGGACTGGTCGATCCCTTCGTCGGTCTGATGCAGATGAACGTGGAGGTTCCGCTGAGCCTAGCGACGGGGCAGTACGAGGTCGAGTTGCTCATCGGCGGCAAGGCCGCGGGCAAGGTTGGCATGATCTGGGTGCAGTAGCGGCTGCCGTCAAACCGTCGGCAACTCGTACCCCTGCGGTACTCGTAATGCAGCAGTTCGTTCGCTTGCGGCTGGTTGGTGAACTGCTCGCGCACGGCGTCCCACTCGAGCGCGAGACCGGTGCGTAGGGCAATGTTCGCGAGCAGCGTTGTCGAGGTGGAGCGGTGCCCCGTCTCGATGTCTGCATTGCACTTGGCGCGGCTCTTCACGCAGTCGAGGAAATTGCGCGTGTGGAAGGCCGTGTCCGACGATCCCTCGACCTCCATCGGCTCGACGAAAGTTTCGGTCTTGGACTTCAGCTGACGCTCGGTCTCGCGATCAAGCGGCGTGCGCTGGTAGCGGCTGACCTCGTGCACCACCTCTGGCTCGAGGGTGAAGCCGCGGCCGCGGGCGTAAATCGTCCCTTTCGTGCCGCGCAATTCGATTTCGTGTTTGCGTTTGGGCTGCGAGCCGTTGGCGTTGTACTGGTTGAAGCCGACAATGGCTCGCCGGGATACTCCCAAATGACCTTGCACGTATCGGGGACCTGGCGGTTGTCCTCGACCGCATAGACGCCGCCGAACGCGGCGACGCGCAGCGGTGCGTTCTGCCCCAGCGCCCAATGGATCATATCCAGATAATGCACTCCGAAATTGGTGACTTGACCTCCGGAGAAGGGAAAAACCATCGGAAGTTGTAGAAGGTCTTGTTCGGGTTGTAGGGTTGCTCCGGCGCAGGGACCGAGCCACGCGTCCCAGTCGACGCCCGGAGGCGGCGCGCTGTTGGCCGGGGCTCCGATGCCGTTGGGCCAATCGTTGGCAATGTAGAACGAGTCCGCGACCGAGACGTGGCCGATGCCGCCGGTGCGCGCGATCTCGGTGTACTGTTTGCACCACTTCAGCGACCGGCGATGCGTCCCCACCTGGCAGACGCGCTTGTAGCGGCTGACGGCTTGGACCATGCGCCGGCCTTCAACCACCGTGAGTGAGAGCGGCTTCTCGACGTAGACGTCCTTGCCGGCTTGGCAGGCGTGTATGGTCATCAAGGCGTGCCAGTGGTCGGGCGTGCAGACGACGACGGCGTCGAGGTCCTTCTGCTCGAGCAGCTTGCGGTAGTCCTGGTAGCGCGTGCGTTTGCCGCGGGTGGCGGTGCGCTCGTAGTGATAATCGACGTAGTCGGGGCGAATGTCGCAGAGGGCGTTGATCTCGCTGTCGCCATGCTCGAGGAAGGCATCGAGCACCTGGTCGCCGCGATTGCCGAGGCCGACAAAACCAAGGCTGACGCGCTCGTTCGCGCCGAAAACGCGGTTGTAGCTTGCGGCGGTCAGTGCTGCCGCGGTAGCGGCGGATCGGACAAAATCTCGACGGTGCATCGCCGGTCATTGTACCGGAGGGGCGTGGGCTGAACGGGGCGTTCCCAGCGATGGACGATCCACGCGACGGCGGCGCCGGCGAGGAAGGCGCTCATGATGGGCAGGACGACCGCCTGCGGCATCGCGGCTTTCAATACGCCGCCGGTCACGAAGACCGTGAAGGCAAAGGAGAAAACCGTCCAGGGGCTTCGAATTGTGGCCCGATGAACCAGATGCGCAAAAGCCGCAGCAGGACCCCTCATCTACGCTCCGATTCTCCCGTTAGGAAAGCGGGCGGTCAAGCTCGAATTCCTGATGCGCATCGCCGGGCCGCCCGGATCGATCAATTGTGGGTCCACGCCGTAGACGCCGCCGGTCTCCTGTGCCGGCAGGTCTTCGAGAGAGGGTACGAACCACCGCGCCAGAGGACGGTAGCGCGGGTAGCGTTCTCCTGCGAGGTCGAACCATGCGTTTTCTCGAAAACGAATGACGCCCAATTGGCGCGAGACGCTTCTGGATGAGCTCGCGCAGACCGCGTCCGTCGTAGACGACCAGATTGCGCTCGAAGACTCCTTCGCTACACGGTTCGAGGCCTTCCGGGCCTTCCTGCATGATGCGGCAGATCCACTGGCGCGGCTGGTAGATCGTGTTTCCACGCACCACTCCGCCACGTGCCGCGCTCCAAACCACGGCGGCATTGCCCCCCACGAATCGGTTTCCTTCCACCGTGATGTCCTCGGCTTCGTAGACGGCATCGGGTGGGCGGAATACGGAACGCAAGCTCGTACCGCCAATGTTGATCCAGCGATGCGCGGAACCCTCGAAGAAACAGTTGTTTATCGCGATATTCTTCGAGCCTCCTTAACCTGCACGCCGTGCCCGGCCGGGACATCTCCGTCGTGATGGAAGCTGCAATTGAGGACCCGCCCGCGATGGCAGCCCACCATCGCGACTCCGGAGCCGGCCCACTGCTCGAAGCGGCAAGCGTCAACGGTGAAATCTTCGACGCCGGCAAGCTTGAGCGGATCGGCGCGCATCGTCTGAACGAAAGATTGCGAAAGACCAGCCCTTGGGCCGAGCCGGTCTCATCACCATCGTCGGCGTTAATCGAGTGGACGTCGCTATCTTCGAAGGCGAGCCCGTCGAAGGTAAGCCAAGCGCAGCGGCTGAGATAGAGAAGACCGCGGAAGACGGGCGGATTGTTGGGTCGAGCGCCTCGATGCGGATGGGGCGACCGGGCTCGCCACGCCCGACGAGCGCTAGGGGCCCAAAACGGCCGGGCGGAATGCGCAAGATGGCTCCGGGTTGCAGGTAGCGCTGAGGCTCTTGCTGCAGCAGCGCGGGACTTTCGAGCGTCTGCCCGGCGGCGGCGCCCGTGAGGGCCGCAAGCGCTTGTCGCCGGGTAAAACGCATCGCGTCCCCAGTGTATCGGCCCCACATGCTACAACGTAAAGAGGCTCTGCCTTCCTCTCCCTGCGCAATGGGTTTTCGTCTGCCCCGAAATCACGCGCACACGAGCGGCGCTTCGGACTTTTCCGCCGCTCAGGGTTTTCCGTTTTCAGTTTCATCCGTTGACGCCCCTTGGACCGGGCGCCGACAGAGCTGCGCCCGTGAGGGTGCGTCCCGCACGGCTGCGCGGGAAGGCATTGCAAGCACCGGAGTCTAGATCGAATGAGCTTTGACGCAATTCTCGCCCTCGAAGACGGTCGCATCTTTCGAGGGAAAGGCGTTGGCGCACGCACCGAGCGCGCCGGCGAGGTGGTCTTCAACACCGGCATGACCGGCTACCAGGAGATCTTCACCGATCCCTCCTACTCGGGCCAGATCGTAGTGCTGACCTATCCGCAGATCGGCAACTACGGCACGACGTCCGAGGACAACGAATCGAACAAGCCCTACATTGAGGGGTTGGTCGTGCGCGAGCTCTCGAAGATCGCGAGCAACCGCCGCAGCGAGGAACGCGCCGACGATCTTCTCGCCAAGCACGACATCCCGATCATCGGCGAGCTCGACACGCGCGCCTTGGTGCGCCACTTGCGCAACCACGGGGCCATGCGCGGCGTGATCTCGTCGATCGATCTGGACGAACAGAGCCTAATCGCGAAGGCAAAGGCGATCCCGACGATGGCCGGGTTGGACTTGGCCTCGAAGGTCTCGACGCCGAAGGCGTTCGAATGGACCCAGGACCTCGAGCCGTGTTCGCCTTCGGACTTGGTGAGCGGGGCAGGGGAGACCAAGTTCCACGTGGTCGCCTACGACTTCGGCATCAAGCACAACATCCTGCGCTGCTTGGTGAACATCGGCTCGAAGGTGACGGTCGTCCCCGCGGGTACGAAGAGCGAAGACGTGCTGGCGCTCAAGCCCGACGGCGTGTTCATCTCGAATGGCCCGGGCGACCCCGAGCCCTTGCAGGAGCAGGCGAAGAATATTTCGAGCTTGGTGGGGCGTGTGCCGATCTTCGGCATCTGCCTTGGGCATCAGGTGCTGGGCCTGGCGCTGGGCGGCAAGACGTACAAGCTCAAGTTCGGGCACCACGGCTGCAACCACCCTGTGCGCAACGAGCTTACGGGGAGAGTCGAGATCACGTCGCAAAATCATGGATTTGCTGTCGACCCGGACTCGCTTTCCGGCACGGACATCGAGCTGACGCATATCAACCTGAACGATCAAACGCTCGAGGGTTTCCGAGCAAGAAGGACCCGGTGTTCTGCGTGCAGTATCACCCTGAGGCTGCACCGGGGCCGCACGACTCGCGGTATTTGTTTGACGACTTCAAGACGCTGATGGAGGACGTGCGTGAGCGCTGAGCCAGAAGCCGCAATGGTGGTTGATCGCGCGCTGAATGTCGTTGAGGAGGTTCGACCCGGCAGGTTTGCTTGCGGTGTTCCTTTACGGCAGCGTGCAGTCTGACCGGCAACGGGAGGATAGCGACGTGGACATCGCCGTGCTGGATCTGCCGATGCGGAGGCTCTCATGGGCGGATCAGGCTGTGATCGCCGGCGAACTCGAACGCTCGATCGGAAGGCCCGTGGACTTGCGTATGTTGCGGGATTGCCCGCTGAGCTTGCAGGCGCACGTGCTCCGGGAGGGACTGCTCTTTGGGAGCGCGATGGGCGAGCGGTCGAGGAATATCGAGCGGCAGTCCTCGATCAGTACGAGCGGAATCGACCTTCGCGCCAGCGCCGGTGGGATCGGATGCTCCGCACTTTCTCAGAACGAGAGTTGAGCTCTCATGAACGAAGACTACCTCGCTGAGCAGTTCGAGCTGATCGAAGAATATGTCCGTCGTGCTCGTTCGATTGCGGCGCGCGGTGAAGCCACTTTCTGCAGGACCCAATTTTGATCGATGCCGCGACGCGTGAGCTGACCGTGCTCTTTGAAACGGCCCACAACATCGCGAAGCACATCCTAAGCTCGCGAGATTGGCAGAAGGCCGAGAGCAAGGCTGCGGCGTTTGAGATTCTGGAGCGCCACGGAGTGATCGAAGCCGGTATGAGCCAATCGATGCGCCAAGCCGCTCGATTTCGGAATTTGGCGACCTACCAGACGACCATGATCAACGAACGGACGGTCTTTGAGATCCTTTCGCGCGACGTTGGCGACTTCGAGGATTTTGCCGGACAAGTCGCGCACTGGATCCGGGCCTCCCAGACTGATACGCCGAGCAGCAATTCTGTTTAACACGATGCCGAAACGTACTGACATCCACCGCATCATGATCATCGGCTCCGGGCCGATCGTCATCGGCCAGGCCTGCGAGTTCGATTACTCCGGCGCGCAGGCTTGCAAGGCCCTGCGCAGCGAAGGCTATGAGGTCATCCTGGTCAACTCGAACCCGGCGACCATCATGACCGACCCTGGGTTGGCCGACGTGACCTACATCGAGCCGCTGACCAACGAGTATCTGGCCGAGATCATCAAGAAAGAACGTCCCGACGCGGTGCTCTCGACCGTGGGTGGCCAGACGGGCTTGAACGCGTCGGTCAAGCTGGCTGAGACCGGCGTGCTCGACCAGTACGGCGTCGAGCTGATCGGCGCCAAGCTCGAGGCCATCCAGAAGGCCGAGGACCGCCAGCGCTTCAAGGATGCGATGACCGGCATCGGTCTCGACGTGCCGCGCTCGCTGCTGGTGCGCGATCTGAACGTCGGCCTCGAGTTCGCGGACGAAGTCGGCTATCCGATCGTTCTGCGGCCCAGCTACACGCTCGGCGGCTCCGGCGGCGGCATCGCCTACAACCGCGAAGAGATGGTCGAGATGCTCAAGCGCGGTCTCGAGATCTCGCCCGTCCACGAAGTTCTGGTCGAAGAGAGCGTGCTGGGCTGGAAAGAGTATGAGATGGAGGTGATGCGGGATCTTTCCGACAACTGCATCATCATCTGTGCCATCGAGAACTTCGACCCGATGGGCGTGCATACCGGCGACTCGATCACCGTTGCGCCGGCGCAAACGCTCACCGACCGCGAGTACCAGATGATGCGCGACGCCTCGCTCGCCTGCCTGCGCGAGATCGGCGTCGACACTGGCGGCTCGAACGTGCAGTTCGCCATCAATCCGGAGACGGGCCGGATGATCATCATCGAGATGAACCCGCGCGTCTCGCGCAGCTCAGCCCTGGCGTCGAAGGCCACCGGCTTCCCGATCGCGAAGATCGCCGCGAAGCTTGCCGTCGGCATGCGCCTGGACGAGATCTCGAACGACATCACGAAGAAGACGCCAGCCTGCTTCGAGCCTTCGATCGACTACGTCGTGGTGAAGGTGCCCAAGTGGCAGTTCGAGAAGTTCCCGGGAACCGAACCGACGCTCGGCATTCAGATGAAGTCGATCGGCGAGGTCATGTCGATCGGCTCGACCTTCAAGCATGCGCTGTGGAAGGCCATCCGTAGCCTGGAAACCGGCCGGAAAGCCGGCTCGGACGTTTACGACCCCGAGCTGATCGACTCAAAGCTGATCACGCCGACTCCGGAGAGGCTCAACTATATTCGCTTCGCCTTTGAGCAGGGCCGCACGGTGGACGAAGTCCACGAGATGACCAAGATTGACCCCTGGTTCCTGTCGCACGTCAAGGAAGTGGTCGACTACCAGCAGGAGCTGAGCAAGCTCACGCTCGCCGAGGTGACGCGCGAGCAGATGGAGCAGGCCAAGAAGTACGGCCTCTCCGACGGACGATTGGCGCGGCTGTGGCACACCAACGAGATCTCGGTGCGCGAGAAGCGCAAGTCGTGGGGCATCAAGTCCGTGTTCAAACGTGTCGATACGTGCGCCGCGGAATTCGAAAGCTTCACGCCGTACCTCTACTCGGTCTTCGAGGAGGAGTGCGAGTCGGAGCCGACAGACCGCAAGAAGGTGATGATCCTGGGTTCGGGGCCGAACCGCATCGGGCAGGGCATCGAGTTCGACTACTGCTGCTGCCACGCGTCGTTCTCGTTGCAAGAGATGGGCTACGAGTCCATCATGGTCAACTGCAACCCGGAGACGGTTTCGACCGACTACGACACGAGCGACCGCCTCTACTTCGAGCCGCTCACGCTCGAGAACGTGCTGAACATCTTCGAGACGGAGAAGCCCGACGGCGTGATCGTGCAGTTCGGCGGCCAGACTCCGCTGACGCTCGCCCTACCGCTCAAGAACCTGGGCGTGCCGATCGTCGGCACGGACCCCGAGTCGATCGACTTGGCTGAGGACCGCGAGCGCTTCGGCGCGCTGCTGCGCAAGCTCGACATTCCGCAACCCGATGGGGGTACGGCGACCAGTCCTGAGGGCGCTTTACAGGTCGCGAAGGAGCTGGGCTATCCCGTGCTCGTGCGACCGAGCTACGTGCTCGGCGGCCGCGCCATGGTGATCGCCTACAACGCGGCGACGGTCGAGAGCTACATGCGCGAAGCGGTCGTCTACTCGCAAGAGCGCCCCATCCTGATCGACCGCTTCCTCGAGAACGCGATCGAAGTGGACGTGGATGCGCTCTGCGACGGCGAGAGCGTGCTGATTGCCGGCATCATGGAGCACATCGAGGAAGCCGGTGTTCACTCGGGCGACTCCTCCTGCGTGCTGCCCGCCGCGACGCTCAAGCCGGAGCAGCTCGAGACCATCCGCGACTACACGCGGCGTCTGGCGTTGGCGCTCCAGGTGAAGGGCCTCATGAATGTGCAGTACGCCATCCACAACGGCAAGGTGTACGTGATCGAGGTCAACCCGCGCGCCTCGCGCACGGTGCCCTACGTCAGCAAGGCGACGGGCTTCCCCGTGGCGAAGATCGCCGTGGCGCTGATGATGGGCAAGAAGCTCAAGGACATGCCGGAGCTGCCGCAGGGCGAGCTGCCGACGCGCAAGAACTGCGTGAAGTCGCCGGTCTTCCCGTTCAACAAGTTCCAAGGCGTGGACCCGATCCTCGGCCCCGAGATGCGCTCGACGGGCGAGGTGATGGGCGTGGCCGAGACCTTCGGGAAGCCTTCGCCAAGGCGCAGCTCAGCGCGAACAATCCGCTGCCTGATAGCGGGGCGGTGTTCATCAGCATCAACTCGCGGCAAAAGCACGAGACGGCTCCGATCGCGCGCAAGTTCGCGCAACTCGGCTTTGAGCTCTACGCCACGCGCGGTACCGCGTCGATCATCCGCGCCGCAGGACTCAAGTGCAAGACCGTGTTCAAGGTCAACGAGGGCCGGCCGAACGTGGTCGACTTGATCAAGGACCGCGCCGTGGACTTGATCGTGAACACGCCTTCAGGCGCGCATGCATTCGAAGACGAACGCTCGATCCGTCGCGCTGCGGTGCAGCATCAGATCCCGTGCATCACCACATTGAGTGCGGCGCGCGCCGCCGCTGATGGAATCGCGGCTCGCAGGGCAGGCGGAGTGAGCGTCCTGTCACTACAGGAGCTACACCGGGTAGAGCCTGAACCGGAGTTGGCATAGTATGCTTTTCAGAGGAGCCTGCTAATGACCGTGTTCACGTTGATCTCGATGTTCGTAGCGCTCGGCGCAGCCTTGTTTCTTCCACTGCTGATGGCCGGAGAGCAATGGAAGCTCCAAGAGCAAAAGGCGCGGGCGCGCCGAATGGCGGACCACAAGATGAACGCCAGGCTTCTACGATTCGATATCTGACGCTAGCGGAAAAGGATGAAAGGGGACGGTCGAAGGCGACCGTCCCCTTTTTCGTTAGGGCAGGGCAGCCAATCGCTTGAGCGACTCGACGAAGGGAGGTTTTGCCACTCCCTTCTCGGTTATGATCGCCGCGACGTAGCGGTTCGGCGTCACGTCGAACGCGGGGTTCATCACCTTCGTCCCTTTAGGTGCGATCTGCTGGCCGCGGATGTGGGTGACCTCCTCTGCCGCACGCTCTTCGATCGGGATCAAGTCGCCGGATTCGAGTGACAGATCAAGCGTCGAGATGGGGGCCGCCACGTAGAACGGCACGCCGTTCTCTTTTGCCAGGACGGCCACCGAATACGTGCCGATCTTGTTCGCTACGTCACCGTTGGCGGCGATGCGGTCCGCGCCGACGACGACTGCCTGGACTTTTCCCGCACGTAACGTGTGGCCGGCCATGTTATCGGTCAGCAGCGTGACGGGGATGTCGTCCTGCTGCAGTTCCCACACCGTCAAACGGGCGCCTTGCATGAAGGGGCGCGTTTCATTCGCGATCACCGCGACGGGATTTCCGCCTTCGCGCGCGGCGCGGATGACGCCGAGTGCAGTGCCGTAGCCGCCGGTGGCTAGTGCGCCGGCGTTGCAGTGCGTCATCACTGTCGCACCGTCGGGCAGCAACTCGGCGCCGTGGCGGCCCATCGCCTTGTTGATCTCGATGTCTTCCGCCAACACCTTCTGCGCTTCGTCGACGAGCGCATCCTGAATGTCAGGGAATGGCATGCCGTCACCACGTAGACGGTCGAAAAGGCCGCGCATGCGCTTGATGGCCCAGAAGAGGTTGACCGCGGTAGGCCGCGTCGCAGCGAGCGTGTCGCAGATCTCGTCGATCTTGCCGTCGATCGTCGCATCTGTCTCTTGTTGCACCCCGATGGCGACGCCCATGGCGGCGGCGCAGCCGATGGCGGGGGCGCCGCGGATGACCATGTCACGGATGGCGTCGGCAACCTCGCGATAGTTCTTACAGGTGATGAACGTCTCCTCTGCGGGGAGGATGCGCTGATCGATCATGACGACGCCTTCCGGCGTCCATTCGATGGTAGGAATCATTCCGTAGTCCGTTTGTCCGTCAAGAATTGAGGCCCTGTTGTTGGGCGAAGTGCAGGCCGACGAGGAAGGTCGCGTTATAGGAGGCGTGCAGAATGGTAGTGGCTTTGATGGAGCCTGTCCGTGCACGCACGAAACCGAAGACCGCGCCGACGTAGAACAGCAGCAGCAGGATGGCCCAGTGGCCTCCGTACTGGCTGAAGTGTAAGCCCGAAAATAGAGCGCTGGTCGCAAGGATAGCGGCGAGCTGGCCATGCTTGCGTTCAATGGCCGGAAACAGGAAGCCGCGAAACACGAGTTCCTCGATGGCCGGCGCTACGAGCACGCCGAAGATCGCAAAAAGCAGCAGAGCGCCTGGCTGCTGCAGCAATTCCTCGATGGGAACCTGCTGATCGGGCATCGGCAGAACGTTCGAGAGCAGTCCGACTGACAGGGCGACGAGCACCCCGGTGGACATGTAATTCAAGCCCGGCCCTTTGAAGGGCTTCCAGCCGATCGCTTCCGCGAAGGGCAGTTGGTACTTCTCCGTGACGAGCCGGTGGATATAGAGGAGCACGATTGCCCACCACAGGAACTGGATCGCGAGCACCACGGGGAGTTGGTATGGCCCGTCATCTATAGGAATGGGCGAGCCGGTGACGGCCTCGAGCGCCTTGACGCTGAGCAGCACCGCAGCGAAGCTGAAACCGAGCGCAATCGCCGCGAATGCGACAAAAACGAACAGATCTTTGTAGCCCCAAAGCGCCGGAGCGGGGTGGGGCGTGAACGCATCGTACGCCGGGTCGGAGGGCAACTCCTCGCGATGAGTGGGCGTTTCGGACAAACCTTTATGGTACCGCTGTGTGGGCGACGTGCGCGCTGGGTTAAGCTAGCAGCGCCGCCAGGGCCTTCCCCGGATCTCCCTGCTTCATCAGCGACGTTCCGACAAGAAAAGCTTGATAGCCCACATCGCGCAGGCGCTTGATGTCGTCGGCGGTGCGGATCCCGCTCTCGCTAACGCCCAGCACGCCGGGGGGCAGGCGCTTGGCAAGACGCAACGAGGTGTCGAGCGAGACCTCGAGGGTCTTCAAGTTGCGGTTGTTCACGCCGATCAGGTCGGCATCGAGCGCGAGGGCGCGGTCGAGCTCGGCCTCGTCGTGGACTTCGACTAAGACGTCGAGGTTGAGCGCCTTGGCATGCGCCATCAAGTCCTGCAACTCTGCGTCGGTGAGTGCGGCTACGATCAGCAGCACGGCGTCGGCGCCGTGTGCGGACGCTTGCAGCAGGTGGTAGCGATCGAGCGTGAAGTCCTTGCGGAGCACCGGCAGCCGGACGCTCGCACGGGCCGATACGAGGTCATCGAGCGAGCCCCCGAAGAACTGCTTGTCCGTGAGCACGGAAAGGCACGCTGCGCCGGCTTCCTCGTACTTGCGCGCCACGTCGATGGGATCCGCGCTTTCTTTGATGGTTCCTTCGGAGGGAGACGCGCGTTTGATTTCCGCGATGATCGCTGGGTTCTTGCGCTCGAGAGCTAGGCGGAACCCGCGCCGCTGCGGCGTGCGCCGCTTGAGTAGATCGTCTTCCTTGACCAAGACACGGTCGGCGACCAACTCCGCACGTTTGCGCGCGACGATCTGCTCGAGGACGGTGAGCTGCGCTGCTCTTGAGGCTTCCGGCGTCATCAGCTTCCAGACTAGCAGCCCCCGTAGGGTCCCCGGGAGTGCGAGGCGTTGTGGTTCGGAGAGAGCTATTTGTGCGCTTTGCGTCGTCCTTCAGCTCACTTCCTACGGTCTCTCCTAGTCGGTCATACGTCCGACGGGCCATGGGGCGTATGCCAATGGGACTGTTTTCGAGCGAGAAAGGAACGTTACCATCGGGCCATTGCCGTTTTTCGGGGCTTGGGTGCATCATCAGTTTCGAGAGAAACGCCCGTGCCCAAACCATTTCAACTTTCTCTGAACCCCTTCCGATTCCTGCGAGTGGTGGCCTCGGAATATTTAGCAGCCTATCAATTGTCAGGAAATACACCCGTGGCGTCGATTTGTGCGGACGCTGACGATTGGCCAAACACCTACGCCGTTTCTAGCGATACGAAAACCCTGGCGTCGGTGGTCGACATTGCGACCCACCCGCATTTTGACTCTTCGCATGTGTACCAGGTCGCTACAGCGCGGCGACTTCCGGCCGGCGGAAGTCAAACGTCGGTTTCGTTGCCTGTGCGCAGCGCGTGACGATCGGCGCGAGCGCGCGGCTCATGCGCTCCATCACTTCCACGTCGTAGGTTTCGTCCAAAACACCGGGTTCCGACTCCGCAGCCAGAGGAAGGCTACGGTCGAGTGCCGGCGGCCCGTTCGGCATAGCTCCGCCTGGCAGATTTTCATCATCAAGCTAGAGCGGTGGTGCTGCGGCCGCGTGTGGTCGTTCAACTCGAACTTCTCGTCGATCGTAACATCGTCGGAAAAGAAGTAAGCTCCGCAATCCGGCGAATCGAAGATCTGCCGGTAAGCAGAGTTCTCGTCGATGCGAACGCGACGCCTGTCACCGAGCTCGGTCCCCTGAGTGGACTGGTCGCGGCTGAGGTTGACGACAACGTATTCCCCGGACTCTCGTCGGTCATTCGTGGGTTCCGTACTAGCCGGTGTGACGATCTCTATGCTCGCGTGGCAGCGAACGCCAGTGATCTGGCCGTAGATCTTGGCCAAAGCGTCGACGGCGCGGTCACAGATCTCGGTCGCTTGTGCGCCAGTGAGGGTCTCCGGGTTATTTCGCCAAGTCTTCTCCAGCAAGAGAAGGATGTCCGGCAGCGCGGAGGCGTAGCGCGAGGCGCGGCTGTAGGTGAGGCCCTGAATACCCAACGCGACACCGAGTGAGGTCGCCAGAAGCAGTAGGAGCACGATGGCGACAACGCCCTCGGTCGTCGTATTTCCAGACAATATCGAGCGCACGCCCGCCGCTAAACTGATGAGCCCTCCGCCAACGGCGATCAGCGGCAGGATGGACTTGATACGAACAGACACGCGTTGCCAAAGCTCCCTAGGATATTGGAGTGATATCCAGCACAGCGCGGCAATAAGACAGACGGCGTAATGCCGTCTAAGGTTTACGGCTTAGCGCAAAACATTTTGAACAATTCTGCATCACGGGCGCTAGTGGCAAATCTGCCCGCCGTCGATTACCAGTCCGGTCCCTGTGATGAACGAGGCTTCGTCGGAGAGCAGGAAGACGATGGCCGCCGCAACTTCCTCTGGCTTGCCGAATCGGCGGAGCGGGATCTTCGCGTGATAGTTGCGGACAAATTCCGGATCTTCGCGTGGGGCGGCGGTGAGTTGCGTCTCGATGAAACCGGGGTTCACCGCGACCACGCGGATGCCGAAGTCGCCGAGCTCGGCGGCCATGGTCTTGGTGATTCCCATCACGCCGAACTTCGAGGCGTTGTAGGCCACGAGTTGCTCCTCGCCGACCAATCCATTGGTGGACGAGACGTTGACGATGACGCCGCGCTGCTGTGCGCGCATGATACGTGCGGCTGCGCGGCTTGCATAGTGAACGCCCGATAGGTTGATGTCGAGCGTCTTGCGCCACACGTCGTCTGGGGTTTCCCAGCAGTTGGCGAGCGGCGCGATACCGGCGGCGTTGACTAGGCCATCGAGACGCCCGTAGGAGCTTTGGATGTCCTGGAATGTGCGGTCGACGGCGGCGGAGTCCGCAACGTCGAGGGAAAGGAAGGTCGCAGCGGGCCCAATGGCCTCGGCGCGGGTGTGCCCGCCGGTCTCGTCCAGGTCGAGAAGGGTGACTCGCGCGCCGCAAGCGGCGAGACGCGCAGCGCAAGCGCCGCCAATGTCACCGGCGGCTCCGGTGACGGCGTAGATGCGTCCATTGAGGTCGAAGGGCATTTCGGGATTATGCCATGGGCCCAGCGGCAAGCAGACCATGCTAAGATTGAGGATTCGGGAAGAAAACGAAATGGCCGACAACGAAAAGAAAGACCAGAACAAAGAGCTCTACAAGGCGGAATACCTGGGCAGCGGGTCCTTCCGTATCACCAAGCCCAAGCGTAGCCGCGCGAAGCTTCACGAGGCGCGTACGCACAGCCCGCAGAAGCGGGCTCGCCGGCGCAACTAGTCGCCCGCGGGTTTGTACCCGCGTTCATCGATGGAATCTGAAGCCGCGGGTCTCCAGCCAGCGGCTTTTCCTTTGGGATGCTCCCGAACCGGTTAGATGAAGAGAAAAAAATCGAGCCCCGCAGGGGGGAGGCTTTCGATGGGCCGTCGTAAGCCGCGGGGCTCGGAGTCGCAGGAGGAGCCAGTCTCCTCTGTCAAATTGGAGACTTCTTGATCGGATCGGACGGTCGTGCTAGCGCCCACAGGATGACCTGAAGAACGCCCCACTCCAACGCCAGAGCAAGCGTGAAGGAAGCGCAGAGCAAAAAAGCTACGATCGTCGTTGACCAGATCGGATCCACTGGCTTTCCAACATGGCAAAAGAAGGGCCAAAATCGCGCACCTACGCGAAATCGAGTAGATTGAGGGGGTTAGGTCCTTCGAGGCGCCCGCGCCCGTTGCGCTAGCAGTAGGGAATTCTTTCCCACCGTGTAGCTTTTACCAACCCATGGCATCCGATTTTCTTACTCGTCGATATGTGATCACGGGGCGAGTGCAAGGCGTTGGCTTCCGCTACTTCGTGCAGCGCAAAGGCCTCGAGATCGGCGTGACGGGTTGGGTCCGCAACCGGCCCGACGGCAGTGTGGAGGCCGTCGCCGGCGGCCCAACTGAGGCCATGGAAGCTTTTGAGCAGGCGCTGCGCGACGGTCCCCCGCTCAGCAGGGTCGACCATGTGGCGGATTCACCCGCCCCGGCAATCGAGGGCAAGGGGTTCCGCATCACGGCCTAGGGACACGCTAAAATCGTGGGGCTTCCCATGGAACATCTCAAGACGCTCATTCGCGAAGTGCCGGACTTTCCCAAGCCCGGCATTCTCTTCTACGACATCACCACGCTGCTCAAGGATCCCAACGGCCTCAAGCAGCTTTCGGACGCATTCGCAGAACGCTACGCCGACAATCCGCCGGATGTAGTGGCGGGCATCGAAGCCCGCGGATTCATCTTCGGTCCTATGCTGGCGGCGCGCCTGGATCGAGGGTTTGTCCCGATCCGCAAACCGGGCAAGCTCCCGTCGGCGACTTCGCGCATCAGCTACGACCTGGAATACGGCCAAGACACGCTCGAGATCCACACCGACGCCGTCGGCCACGGCCAATCCGTGCTTGTCGTCGACGACCTTCTCGCAACCGGCGGCACCGCCCGCGCGACCTGTGATCTGGTCGAGCAACTCGGCGGTAAGATCCACGGCCTGGCCTTTGTCGTCGAGCTGACTTTCCTCCCTGGGCGCTCCAAGCTCGGGGATTACGACGTCTACTCGCTGCTGTCCTACGATTCCTGACGCGATGAAAACGCTCGCCGGCCGCGCTTTCGCGAAGGTCAACCTGGGTCTGCGTATCCTCGACCGCCGTCCGGATGGGTTCCACGAGCTGCGGACGGTCTTCCAGACCATCTCGCTGGCCGATCGTGTCCGGGTCGGGTGGAAGCAGGCTAAGCAGACGAAGATCGAGCTGACTTGCTCGGATCCCGAGCTCGAGAACCAGGACAACTTGGCATGGCGAGCCGCCGATGCGCTACTGAGGTTGACGGGTCGCACAGGCAGAGTGCACGTTCAGATCGACAAGCGTGTCCCCGCGGGCGCTGGGCTGGGCGGCGGTTCGAGCGACGCGGGAGCGGTATTGCGCGCGCTTGGCTTGCTGCTCTCGGCCACTCCGGCTGAATTGCAGTGGGAGGCGGCGGAGACGCTGGGCTCTGACGTCCCCTTTTTCCTACAAGGCGGTCGCGCGGTGGGCCTGGGGCGGGGCGAAGAGCTCTACCCGTTGCCGGAACAAAAGCGCCAATGGATGATTTTGGCCACCCCTGACGTGCATGTCTCCACGGCCGAGGCCTACCGGGCTTTGGCGGCCTCTCGGAGCGCGTTGACACCCGATCGTAAAGGTTTTATCCTGAGAGGGTTCTGCGCTGGCTTTCGTGCGTCCAGTCGAGCGGACGGGAACGAGTTGGCCGGTGCGCTGACGAACGACTTCGAAGACATCGTCTTCCAACAATTCCCCAAGCTTGAAAGGGTCAAACAAGAGCTGTTGCGCATCGGCGCGAAGCAGGCGTTGATGTCAGGCAGTGGTTCGGCGTTGTTTGGGGTATTCGAGGACCGAGCCGCGGCGGTGCGCGCGTACGCCAAGGTTGAGGGCAGGGATTGGACCGCGCAGGTAGTGCGCACGATTTCGCGTGGGGAGTTTGGCAGGTGGAAGCAAGCGGAGCAGAAGTCTTGACCGCGGCGATGAATCCCGTGCCGAAGGGGGATCGCCCCCGCATTTGCGTTTTCAGTGGTTCGGCCAACCCGGACCTGACTGCTGATATCTGCACGCATTTGGGTGCGGAAGTCGCCAAGTCTTCGGTGCAGAACTTTTCCGACGGCGAGATCTATTTGCAGATCGAGCAAAACGTGCGGGGCATGGACGTTTTTGTCGTGCAACCGACGTGCGGCCCGGTTGATCGCAATCTGACCGAGCTTCTGCTGTTCCTTGACGCCTTGCGTCGCGCTTCCGCCAAACGCATCACCGCTGTGCTGCCGTACTACGGCTATTCGCGACAGGATCGAAAGGACAAGCCGCGCGTGCCGATTTCGGCCAAGCTGGTGGCGAGCCTGATCGAGACCGCCGGCGCGAATCGCGTCCTTACGATGGACCTGCACGCGGCGCAGATTCAGGGATTCTTCGACAGCCCGGTGGATCATCTCTATGCCGCGCCTGTTTTCGTGGACCGTTTCCGCAAATTGGAGCTGCCGAACCTGACGGTCGTGTCGCCGGACGCTGGCGGCGTGGAGCGTGCGCGCGGCTTCGCCAAGCGCTTGCAGGCTCCGCTTGCCATTGTCGACAAGCGCCGGGAAAAGCCCAACGAGGCGGACGTGATGAACGTGATCGGTGATGTGCGCGGACGCAACTGCGTCATCGTCGACGACTTGGTGGATACCGCCGGCACGCTGGTGAAATCGGCTGCTGCGCTGAAGGATCAAGGCGCCGTGGCTGTATGGGCTTGCTGCTCGCACGCGGTGTTGTCTGGCCCGGCGATCGAGAGGATCGACGGATCGGTGTTGGAAGAGCTTTGGGTGAGTGATTCGATTCCGCTGAAACCGGCGGCGCAGGCCTCGCCCAAGATTCGGCAGTTGAGCGTATCGCTGTTGTTCGCGCGCGCCATTGCCTCGATTTACGACGAAACGTCGATCAGTGAATTGTTCGAATAGCGCCGCGGGCGCGCGAGAGGACTTTTAGAAATGCTCGAGCAACTCGAAATGGAAGTTAGCAGCCGCGACGGGCGCGGCAAGAACGCGGCGCGTCGGTTGCGCGCCGAGGGCCGCGTGCCGGCCACGCTCTATGGCCTTGGCCAGGACCCGGTCGCTTTGGCCCTGGATGGAAAGGCCATCTATGGATTGCTCGCGCACCGCGAGCAGCGTAACCGCGTGCTGAAGCTCAGCGGCGGCGCGAGCGGTACCGCAATGGCCATCGATTGGCAGGTGGACCCTGTTGAGGGTAAGCTGCTGCACGTCGATCTGAAACGCGTCGACACGGACCAGCCGGTCGAAGCCAAGGTTGCGCTCAAGACCAAAGGTGTCGCTTACGGCGTCAAGACCGAGGGCGGCATGGAAGACGTGATCTTGCGCGAAGCGCTGGTTCGCTGCAAGCCCGCGGATCTGCCTCCAGTGATCGAGATCGACGTGACGGCGCTGCGTGCCGGCGACTCGGTGCGCTTGGGCGACCTCGAGGCAGAAGGGAAGTACAAGATTCTGGGCAATGCTTCGGCGGTCGTCGTGCGCATCGTCGGCAAGCGGACCGGCGGCGCGAGCGACGAGGAAGAGGCTGCTGCTCCAACTGAGGGCGGCGAGGAAGGGGCTGAGAGCGCCGAATAGCGCCTCGACCGTGGGATTGCGTTCCGCGTCGCCATGCATCTGATCGTCGGGTTGGGGAATCCGGGGCCTGAGTACGCACTCACGCCGCACAACCTGGGTTTCCTCACCATTGATCGTCTGGCGGAGGACGCAGGGATTCGCGTGGTTCGGCCCGAGGCTGGCGCCTTGGTCGGACTAGGCGAGATTGCCGGAAAGCCGGTCGTCTTGGCCAAGCCATTGTCGTTCATGAATTTGAGCGGCGGGCCGGTCAAGAAACTGCTCGAGAAGTATGGTCTCGGGCCGGACCGCTTGCTGGTAATCGTGGATGAGTTGGATTTGCCGTGGGGCTCGATGCGGTTGAAGCCGAAAGGCTCGGCCGCGGGGCACAACGGTATGAAATCGATCCTGGGATCGTTGGGTACGGCGGATTTCCCCCGCCTGCGCCTGGGGATTCATCCGGGTCGTCCGATCGGCAACGGCGCGCAGTATGTGCTGCGGCAGTTCCGTTCGGCGGAAGAAAAAGAGTTAGAGGATATCTTGAGCCGGGCGGCCGATGTCGTCCGTCTCTACCTCTCCGGCGGCGCCGAAAAGGCCATGGCGGTAGCAAACCGTCGCGCCGACGGAGCGAACAACGAGGAAGCATGAGAGTCTACGAGCTCGTTTATATCGTCAAGCCGGACATCCCGGAAGAAGAGGTGGATACGACGCTGACCCTGGTTCGCGAAACCTTGGAAGGCGGCGGTGCAACCATCGACAAAGAGGAGACGTGGGGCAAGCGCCGTCTTGCCTACCGCGTGCAGAAGTTCGAGGACGGCTACTACGTCCTGGTGCAGTATTCCTTGGCCGACGACAAAGAGAAGGCCGGCGTGCCCAAGGAAGTCGAGCGCCGTCTGCGCGTCGCCGATGCGGTCATCAAGTTCATGACCGTCCGCATCGACGAAGACCTCAAACGTGTGGAGAAGGCGAAGAAGAAGCGCGAAGGGCGCTCTTCGCGTAAGCCCTCCGGCGGCCCCGGCCGGCCCTCTTCGGGTGGCGACGGCGGCGGCTCCTCTTCTGAGTCCAACACCCCTGGGCAACCTTCGAACGGGTCGAAGGACGACGACAACGAATCCTAAGGTAGGGACGAGAGGAAACGAATCATGGCTGAGAACGAAAGCAACGCCAAGTCCGAAGAGCGCAGCGAGCGCCCGGAACGCAGCGACCGCCCCGAACGCAGTGAGCGCCCCGATCGTCCCGAGCGTGGAGATCGTCGCGGCGGCCGCCGCTTCTTCAAGCGCAAGAAGGTCGACTACTTCAGCGTGAACAGGATCGACGACATCAACTACAAGGACGTCGATACCTTGCGGCAATTCGTCGGCGACGGCGGCAAGATTCTGCCGCGCCGCCACACGGGCCTGAGCGCCCATCACCAGCGGATGCTCAAGCGCGCCATCAAGCGCGCGCGGAACATCGCCCTATTGCCGTTTGCCGGCGAGGGCTAGAGAGCGGCTGCAACCACGGAGGAATCGAAAGATGGCAACTGAAGAAGTCATCCTAAAGCAGGACGTGCGCAGCTTGGGCGACCGCGGCGAGGTCGTGAAGGTCGCTGCAGGCTACGCGCGCAACTATCTCTTCCCGCGCTCGCTGGCTTTGCCCGCGACCGCCGCGAACAAGAAGCAGGTGGACGAGATGCGTGCCGCCGCCGCCAAGGAAGCGGCCCGGTTACGCAACGACGCCAGCAAATTGGCCGACAGCATCGGCGAGCTGACCATGCGCCTGGTCGCCAAGGCCGGCGACTCGAATGTGCTGTTTGGCTCGATCGGCGTGCGCGACATCGCCGAAGCCCTCGAAGGGCGAGGGTTCCCGATCGACCGTCACCGCATCTTGCTCGAGAAGCCTATCAAGGAAGTGGGCGACTACGACATTCGCCTGCACCTTTACAAGGACGTCAAGAAGACGATCAAGGTCGAGGTGCGCGCCGAGGGTCGTGAAGACGAGCCGCTCGTGAAGCCGAAGACCGACGAGGAGTTGGCTGCCGAGGCCTTCCTCGATCCGAACGCACCGCCCGTGGTAGCCGTTGCGGAAGATGAGGCGGAAGCGGCCTCTGAGGAAACAGTGGAAGAACCTGTCGACGCTGCCGAGGAAATCGAAGCGGCAATCGACGAAGAAGAGTCGAAGTAAGGGCGCGCAAGTGAGCTTCTTCGACCTCAGCGGCCATGGCGCACTCGTTACGGGTGCGGCCCGCGGCATCGGCGCCGGCGTCTGCGAGCGACTCGCACGCGCCGGAGCCCACGTTGGCGTTGCGGACCTCAACCTGGAGGCTGCCACCGCCCACGCGGAGAAACTGAACGGGGAGGGCCTGCAGGCCTTCCCAATTCAGCTTGACGTCGCGGATAAATCGTCCGTCGGCGCTGCGGTGCGCAGTGTGATCGCGCGTTGCGGACGGCTCGACATCCTCGTGAACAATGCAGGGATCGCCGGCAAGGCGGCTCCGGTATGGGAACAGTCTGACGAGGACTGGGACAGCGTCATCGGGATCGACCTCACCGGTGTGTTCTACTGCTGCCGGGCGGCCCTGCCGCACATGCTCGAACGCAACTACGGCCGCGTGGTCAACATCGCCTCTCTGGCCGGCAAGGAAGGCAACCCGAACATGACGGCCTACTCAGCCGCCAAGGCGGGCGTCATCGCGATGAGCAAGTCCATCGCGAAGGAGACAGCGACGAAAGACATCTGCGTCAACGCCGTTTCGCCGACTGTCATTCGCACTCCGATTCTCGACCAGCTCACCCCCGAGCAGGTCGACTACATGACCTCCCGCATCCCACGCGGGCGCACCGGCACGGTTGACGAAGTTGCGGCGGTTGTCCATTTCCTGGCCAGCCCGGATTGCTCCTTCGTGACCGGGCAGTGCTACGATGTTTCGGGCGGACGAGCGACTTACTAAGTCGCTCGTTGGCCTGAGCAGCCACCCATCATGCCTCGGAATGCGTTCGTGCTCGCCCTGGCCGCCACGGCGGCCCTCCCCGCTGCCGTGACCATCGAGAAAACCCAATACGCCGGCCATGAGGCCTACCGCATGGCCAACTCTGACGTTGAGCTGATCGTAACGGCCGATGTCGGACCGCGCATCCTGCGCTATTCCTTCGTCGGCGGACGCAACGTCTTCAAAGAGATCAGTGCGGCCGAGGAAGAGAAGTTCACCGGCGATCAGGGGTGGAAGCTCTATGGCGGGCACCGCATCTGGGTAGGCCCGGAAGAGCCAAGCTACACCTACGCTCCGGACAACGAGCCGCCCGAGATGGTGGTCAAGGGGAGCGTGCTCAAGGCTACTTCGCCGACCGACGTGGCCGGTATTCGCAAAGAAATCGAGGTCGAGTTGGCGAGCACAGGCTCAGCCGTGCGGGTGACGCACCGCTTGACCAATGAGACCCGCTGGCCGCTGCGCTTCGCGGCATGGGCGCTGAGCATGATGGATATCGGCGGCGTGGGCGTCACCAAATTTCCGCCGCGCGGCACGCACCCCGAGCACCTGCAACCGGCGAACCCGCTGGTGATGTGGCGCTTCACGAACTTTTCCGATCCGCGCTGGACGTTGCTCGACAAATACCTGGTGCTGAGGGGAGATCCCGAGCGTACGGACCCGGAAAAGGCGGGTCTGCATCATCCAGAGGCAATTACCGCCGGGTATTTGCTCGAAGGCAATCTGTTCGTCAAGCGCTACAAGACCCTCGGCCCGGCGTCGGATTACCCCGACATGGGCTCGGCTTTCGAAACCTTCACGAGCGGTCTGTTCGTCGGCTCGAGACGCTTGGGCCGATGCGCGATGTCGCCCCAGGCCAGACGATCGAGCACCGCGAGGATTGGACGCTGTTCCGGGGCGTGACCGTAAGCGAGTGGACGGACGCCGGCATCGACGCGGCGCTCGGCGCAATCTTGCAGTGACGGGGCAGGGCAGGATCGGGCTGCTGCCCGCCGCCTTCAATCCTCCCACGTGTGCACATTTGGGCCTGGCCGAGGCAGCGCAGACGCAAATGCGCCTCGACGAAGTGGTCTTCGTGCTGCCACGCGTCCTTCCCCACAAAGAGTTCGATGGCGTCGGCTTTGCGCAGCGCCTAGCAATGCTCCACGCCGCGACAGCCCAGAGGCCCCGGTGGCGTGTTGGCGTCTCCGAAGGCGGCTTGTTTCTCGAGATCGCGCGCGAGTTTCGCGGCGAGTACGGTCCAGGCGCTCAACTCTATGTAATCTGTGGCGCCGACGCCGGGCAACGGATCGTCGAATGGGACTACGGCGCGCAGCCTTCCATTGCCGAACAGCTCGAGGAGTTCGAAATGTTGGTGGCGGCGCGGCGCGGCGGTTACCGACCGCCGCCGCCTGTCGCGGCTCGGGTTCATAACCTCGATCTGGCGGAAGATCTGCAGGCGATTTCGTCCTCCCAAATTCGCCATGCGATCGCAGCGGGTGAGCCCTGGCGCCATCTCACGCCACCGCCTGTTGCGTCCATCATCGACGCTGAGGGGCTCTACCAGGCGGCCCCGTGAGCACGATTTTCGAGGGTCGATTACTCTATTACTTTGCGGGCATCCGAGAGAGTCTCGACTGTTCAACCAATCTGGATCGTCGTGTTGGGTTTAGCGGCGGTTTGCGCCCTGTGCGACGTCTGCATACGCTTGGAAGGGCGGGCGATCGAAGACGATCTGACTGCACGGGTCACCGATGCGCTCAATGCGAGCGAGGCATGGGTTTCGCGGGTTCTCGTTTTCGCGGATGGGCAGACAATCCTGCTCGCCGGCAAGGCCCCGGACGCGGCGACGCGCGACCAGGCGGTTGAGCTTGCCCTTCAGGTTTGGGGCGTCGAGCGGGTCGTGAATCAAATCGAGCTCTCCATGTCGGGCGGCCAGCCTGACCGAGCGCCTGGCGCTGCACTCGTCAGCCCGTCTGGCGTGTCGAGCCAGGCCTGCCAAGTTGAGCTCAATCAGACGCTGATGCAAGGTCGTATCGAGTTCACAACCGGGGCTTCCGTACTGGAAGAATGGTCGTATCCGGCGCTCGACCGCATGGCTGAGATTGCGGGAACGTGCGCGGCGTCAAGCGTAGAAGTGGCGGTCTACACCGACGAGGGCGGCGACGCGGAGAGCAACCAGAAACTGAGCCAAGCTCGCGCTGAGGCCCTGGTCTACTACTTGCTGCGCAAGGGCGTGCATCCGTCACGGCTAACCGCGCGTGGTTACGGAGCGGAAAGCCATGCGCCCGACGCCAAGCGGCATGGCTGGATCGAGCTGCGCGTGACGGGTTTATAAGGGATGGACTACTTGATTCTCAGGATCGTCGTGTACCTGGCCGCCTCCGCATTCATCGGCGGAGCGACCGGCTGGTTTGTCCGGCGCTGGTTCGCGGTGCGCGACATGCAAGGCTATGTGCCGCGTGAGGCCTATGAAGACCTTGAGACGCGCCTGCAGCACTCGCTGCGCCAAGTTGCCGCGGAGCGCAACGACCTCAAGACACGCGTGGCCGAATTGGAGAAGGCGCTCGGACAAGCGCAGGCGCCGCTGCGAGAGGCGGAAGCCAAGCTCGCTGTCTTGGAGCAGGAGAAGACGGCGCTGGACGAGGAGTGCACGGGATTGCGCGAAAGCAATGAGGCGCTACGCGCGGAGCGGCAACGCTTGCTCGAGAACCGTGCAAGCCTGACGGAATCGATTGAGCAATGTGAAGCCAACAGCGCCAAGCTCGAAGGAGAGCGCGAGATGCTGCTGGAGAGGATCGCGGGATTGGAGGTGGAGAAGGCGGCCGACCTGGCGCGCTTCCGTCCTGCCCCGAAGCCGATAAAGCCGGTTTCCGTCGAAGAGGTCAGCGCGCTGTTTGAGTCTTCGGTGGCAGGAGCGAGTGGAACGCGACCCGCCTCAGCGGGAGCGCTGGAGATTGCTTCGTACGTGGCGGCCGCTCACGGGCTCGGCGCGGCGGACGCACCGGCGCGTTCGCCCGAAACGCCGACGGTCGAGTGGCGGGATGTGGCCGGCTTGTCGATCTATCGCTTGACGGCGGCTGCGGTCCGCGAGTCGCCCGAGCAGCTAGCCGCGCGGCTGGATGGATTGCGCGAGTTGGGCGTGAGCGCGTTGGCGCTGCTAAAGCCTGCTCCTCAGGCGTTCGAGGAGGCCGCGGCGGCGCGCGGCTTCGTTCTGGTCGATCTGGAGGCAACGGAGAGCTTGTGGCC
>JAWKHJ010000016.1:0-138607 GCA_041394905.1 Bryobacterales bacterium
GCCCAGACGGTCTCGCCTTGCAGCCGGAAGCCCATCTGCATGGGATGCCAGGGGTCGACGCGGGCATTCTCGGCGATCAGCAGGTAATAGACGTCATCGCCCTGCACCGCCTCGTCGAGGAAGGGCAAGCGCACGAACACTGCGAGCGCGAACAGGATCAGGAGGTCTCTCTTGGTCGCGGAGAGCACCCCGTAAGCTTCGCAAAACCGGTGGCCGAGTCGCTGCCGGCGGTTCGGAACGGATAACCTAGAGAGCGCTGCCATGACTCGTCTTGCTTCCCTGCTCCTCCTGGTTCCCTTGCTTGCGCCCGCGGCCGACCCCGGCCCCCATGCCGTGAAGGTAGAAAACGGCGTACGAGCGAAGATGCGGGACGGCGTCGAGCTCGTCGCCGACGTCTACCGCCCGGACGCCAACGGAAGCTTTCCCGTTCTGCTCACGCGTACGCCTTACAACCGCGAAGGCGGGGCGACGCAAGGCCGTGACCTCGCGTCCCACGGATACATCGTCGTGGTGCAGGACACCCGCGGCCGCTACGCGTCGCAGGGTGAGTTCTACCCGTTTCTGCATGAGACGGACGACGGTTACGACACGGTCGAATGGGCGGCAAAGCTTGAAGGCGCAAACGGCAAAGTTGGGATGTTCGGGGGCTCCTACGTCGGCGCGACGCAGATGCTCGCCTCGATTGGACGGCCGCCGCACTTGGTCTCGATCTTCCCTTACGTCACCGCGGCGGAATATTACGACGGCTGGACCTACCAGAGTGGCGCGATGATGCAGTGGTTCGCGAGCTCGTGGACGACCGGGTTGATCCAGGACACGCTGCGCCGCAAAGCCGCGTCGATGGCGCGCCCCAAGGATTGGGCCTGGCGGTTGCCCGTGGAAGACTACCAGCTCATCCAGGTTCCACAGCCGGACGACTTGGCGCCCTACTACGACGACTGGGTGGAGCACGAGACGAGCGACGCCTACTGGAAGCGCTGGAAGATCTCAGACCACTACCCGGAGATGACGGTGAAGGCGCTGCACGCCGGCGGCTGGCACGACATCTTCCTCAAGGGTTCGATCAAGAACTACGTCGGCATCAAGGCGCAGGCGAAAGACCGCAAGGTGCGCGAGGGTCAGCGCCTGCTGGTTGGGCCGTGGGCGCACGCGGGCACGTCGGACGAGGGCAAGATCGGCGATGTGACGTTCGGCAAGCAGGCCGTGCTCGACATGACGGACACGATCCGCAAGTTTGCGGACTGGGCGCTGAAAGACGTCCAGAACGAATACGCCGACGATACGCCTGTGCGCATCTTCGTGCTGGGTGAGAACGTGTGGCGAGACGAGAAGGAGTTTCCGCTGGCTCGCGAGAAACGGACCCCTCATTATTTGCGCGCAGGCGGAGAGCTCTCGACGGGCAAACCGGGCGTGGAGAAGGCGGACGAGTACACCTACGATCCGGCCAACCCGTCGCCGACGATCGGCGGGCGACTGTGCTGCGGCGCGGCCATTCCTCCTGGACCGGCCGATCAGAGCCCAAACTCGGGCCGCGAAGACGTAGTGGAGTTCCGGACGGCTGCGCTCACGCAAGGCGTGGAGGTGACGGGCGAGATCAAGCTCGAGCTCTACGCGGCGTCGTCGGCCGTGGACACCGACTTCACTGCGATGCTGGTCGACATCGACCCAGATGGGTACGAGCGGCTGTTGACCGACGGAATCGTTCGCGCGCGCTACCGCAACTCGACCGAGAAGCCTGAGCTGATTACGCCCGGTAAGGTCTATAAATACGAGATCGATTTGTGGACGACGAGCAACTACTTCAAGCCCGGCCACCGCATCGGCTTGCAGGTGTCGAGCAGCAACTTCCCGCGCTTCAACCGCAACCTGAACACGGGAGAGACGACCGCCGGGGCCACGGGCATGACCAAGGCGGATCAGACGATCTATCACGACGCGGAGCACCCGTCGGCGCTGATCTTGCCGGTGATCCCGCGCTGACAGACCGCGATGGCGCTGCGTAGGGTATTCGTCGACTGGTTGACCGACGAAAGCGCGGGAGTCGAGGGCGCACGGGCGCACCACTTGGCGCGGGTCGTGCGGCTCAAGCAGGGCGAGACGGTTGAAGTATCGGACACGCGACGGTTGTTCGAGGCCGAGGCGGAAGCGGTTTCCGGAAAGGAGGTCGTGTTTCGTCTGACGCGTAAGCTGGAAGCGCCGGCCGAGACGCCGCCGCTAGAGGTCCATCTGGCGGTGATCAAGTTTCCGCGCTTTGAGCTGGCGGTGGAGAAGTTGACGGAGCTCGGCGTAGCAGCGATCGTGCCGGTTGTAGCGGAGCGCAGCGACCCAGGCCTCGTGCGGGCGGCGGAAAAGCGCGCAGAGCGCTGGCGGGCGATCGCCGAAGAGGCGGCGCAGCAGTCGCGCAGGCTGGGGCCGCCGGCGATTGGCGAACCAGTGACGCTGGTGGAGGCGCTTCGGCGTCCGGTGGAGCAGCGGATCTTTTTGGATTTCGACGCGCCTCCTTTGCGCGAAGTGCGGCGCGCGGGGCCCGCGGCTCTGCTGATTGGGCCGGAGGGCGGCTGGACGGAAGACGAGCGGCGGATGGCCGTAGCGGCTGGGGCGGAAGCGGCGTCGATCGGGGGGACGGTGTTACGGGCGGAGACGGCGGCAATCGCAGCGGCTGCGGTTGCTATGGGGTAGGTCCTGATAGAGAGTCGAAGAACCCCGCTACACTGAGCCATTGGCCGCTATCGAACGTCTTCGGAAGTTTGCTCCCTGGTTCGCCGCCGTGGCTCTGGTGGTTGCGTTCCTCGTTACATGGAAGACCGGGCTGATCGGGCGGCTGTCCGACTACGATCGGCTGATTGCCGATATGCGGTCGAGCGGCTGGCGTGGACCGTTGATCTGTGTCGCCATCCAGTTTGCGCAAGTCATCATCTTTTTCATTCCTGGCGAGATCACGCAGATCGCCTCCGGGTATGTTTTCGGCGCGTGGCGGGGGTTTGTATTCTCGACGGTCGGCATCCTGCTCGGCTCCGGGGTCGCATTTCTACTCGGGCGCGTGATCGGGCGTCCAACGTTCGAGAAGATTTTCGGAGCCGAGACTCTCCATAAGCTGAGGCACTCCGCCCAATCGCCTAAGGGCCGCTGGGCGATCTTCCTACTGTTCCTCACGCCGGGAGCGCCGAAGGACGCGATGTCTTATGGGGCCGGTTTGTCCGGATGGCCTCTTGGGCGCTTCGTGCTCATTTCCGGCATGGGCCGCCTGCCCGCGTTGCTCGCCAGCACCGTTTTCGGCGGACAGTTGCAGGAGCGCAACTACACGGCGATGGCGGCTACGGCGGCAGTCGCCCTTGCCGCAGGCGTCGGCTTTTATCTCTACCAACGAAAGGCGCGGTGGGTCGAAGAATGATCCGCACGATGACCAAGGCCGACATTCCCGGCCTGATGGAGCTCAAAAACTCCGCCGGATGGAACCAGATCGAAGCCGACTGGGAGAATGTGCTGGCGCTCGAGCCTTCCGGCTGTTTCGTCTACGAAGCGGACGGCCGAGTGGCGGGCTCCGCGACGGTTGCCAGCTTCGGGACCAAGTTGGCGTGGATCGGGATGGTGCTGGTGCTGCCTGACTACCGCCGGCGCGGAATCGCCCGCGCGTTGATGGAGCATTCTGTCTCCTATTGCCGCGAACGCCAGATCGATTGCGTGAAGCTCGACGCGACGGACATGGGCCGCCCGCTCTACGCGTCCCTCGGATTCGAGGACGAGCAGCCGATCGAGCGCTGGGGCCTGGAGGGCTGCAACGTCGAAGCTGTTGAGGCGCCGCCACGACTCGCTTCCGCCGAATCGATTTTCGAGCTCGACCGTGAGAGCTTCGGGGCCGACCGTACTCGCATGCTGGCGATTCTGCACCAGCGCTTTCCGGAGCACGCATTTGGCGATGCGCACGGCTACGGGCTTGGCCGACCTGGCTTCAACGCTTACTTCGTAGGGCCGGTCGTCGCGCCTGATCGGGCGCAGGCCGAGAGGTTCGTCCGCGCCCTGCTCGCGCAACAGCAGGGCAAACGCGTATTCTGGGATATCCTTCCGCAACACGAGGCAGCCGCGGAGCTTGCGGTCCGTCTCGGGTTCGCTCCGCTCCGCAAGCTAGTCCGCATGGCGCTGCCTTTGAGGCCGCCGATGGGGCGTCCGCGGAACGTGTGGGCCACTGCGGGTTTCGAGTACGGTTAAGAAGTAGGGTCGCCCCGCCGCATGTCCGCACCACGTCAACGCACGCGCCACCTTTGGAAGATCCGAGACGGAGAGGTTCCGCTCGGCGCCCAGACCTTGTTGCTGGGGGTGCTCGACCTTGGCGTCGAAGGAACCCGGCCGGATCCGGAGGCTGCCCTCGCCAAAGCCGAAGAATTGGTCGACGAGGGCGCAGCGATGATCGACGTGACCGCGCTACCGGGCGCGAGCCGTTCGGTTCGCATCGACGCCGACCAGGAGCTACGCCGACTCGTCCCGACCGTGCGCAAGCTGTCCGCGCATCTCGACGTGCCGTTCTCGGTGGCGACCTACAACTCCGAGACCGCCGCACGCGTGATTGAGCTCGGCGTCTCCGTCATCAACGACCCGACGGGTCTCGCACTCGATCCCGAGATGCCGAAGACCGTGGGCGTCGCCGATGTCGGCGTCATCCTGGCGCACGCGTTTGGGGGGCCCGAAACTTGGTCCAAGGGCCGCCCGCTCGCTCGCCTGTTCGAGATGATTCGGTCGGATCTGGACTCCGCTGTCGCGCGCTCCCGCCGCGGAGGCGTCATCGACCGCCGGCGCATCGTCGTCGACCCGGGTCTCGGTTTGGGCAAGAAGGGTCCCCAGAACTGGCAAGTACTCGAGCGGCTCGGGGAGCTTGCCGTACTGGGACAGCCTGTGATGGTGAGCGCCTCGGGCAAACCGTTCCTGACCGAGACCGTCCGTGCTCCGGAAATGGAATCCATCGTAGGTGAGGCAATTGCCGTGGCGCTGGCGGTGCGCGGCGGCGCCCATATCGTACGCACCGAGCATGTGAAAGAGATGCGCGCGGCGTCCGCGACGGCGGACCGGTTGCTCGAAGCGCTGGAAGTCTGAAACTAGCGCCAGTGAGCGGCGATGGCGATGGCCGAGCGCCCAACCTGATTGCTGAAACCGCAAGACGCGGATCGGGACCGCTCCGTCATCATCCCTAACCGCCACGAAACAGGACACGTCCACCCCATCGAGAGGTCGCCCCAGCATTGCAAGCCGTTACGGGCAAGACTCGGGACGGCCACATCCATGCAAAACCACACCATTCCCAATCCTGCCTTCACTACCGACCCATTTCCGCCACGAACTCCAGATAGCTACATCGGGGGAGCCCACCAAGGTCCGTGTGGTAGTCTCATACGCGAGCGCCCAAGCCCTTTCGAGCGCTCACGAGCGATACATTACCATGACGACATATTCCCCGCAGCCGATATTAAGCGACCACCCACAAGACAAGCACATCCTTGTCGCGGGCGACTGGGTAACGGACGACTATTGGTTGGTCGGAGAGCATCGCAGCTCACTGAGTACCAGACCAGGATTACATCACTCACGAGCGCTCCATGGTGGAAACAGCGCAGTTCGCACGCTGGGTGGAGCCGGTCTAGTTACAAGTCTCCTCGCGCGAACGACCATTTCCAACCCGGCCCCTCCCACAACGGAGGAACCTGGGACACACATAACGGCCTTAGGTTTATGGAGTCCGGGAGACGAGGATCTTCTCGCATCCATGCTAAACCCCGCGTTCAACATCGGCAATACGCCACACGTCCTCAGGGCGGTCCGATCAGATTTAGACACGGTCGGGGTACTATACCCCAAGGCTGCGAAAGACGGGCACCCACGGATCTCCGCGAAGTCCGTCACGATGATGAACACTGCACCGCCTGTCGCTGCCGACGACATCACTTACGGCACAACCAGAGTTATTCGCATCTACGAACAAGGTCTTCAAGAGGCGCATTTGATGCGCAGGATTGACTGGCAACTTCCGCTCGATACGTATCAGCAAGACGCCCTGGATCAACATGCCACACTCCTACTGCAGCGGCGGCGAAAGCCTTTCACTCATGTCGTCATTCGTGACATTCACTACCGCGTATTAAGGCCAGCCATCGTCGACGCAATCAAGACGGCGTGCGCCGAGAACGCCAAGTGGTACATCGCAACCCGCGAATGGCTTCCATCCTGGTTTCAGAACCTTACCGCCGTGCGCGACAACGTCGAACTTGTACTCATTCCGGAGCTCGCCGCACTCTCTGCTTCGCGAAAGGAGCACTTCTCCTGGGTACGCCAAGGGTATGCATCCATGATGGGGATGGAGCTATTGGACCGCTTGGCCGGCAAGAACCCCGACCCGGATGCCCAGCGACTGTTTGACTCGCAACACGGCGGACACGCCGACGCCTTGCTCCAATCGACTACCTTCCCCAACGCGAACATAGTCGTGGTTCCCGAAAGCCTTTCAGTACTTGCACGCGAAGCGGGGGGAGAACACGGCTTCCTTCGCCATGCCACAGTCTCAACCGACCATAAGTTCGTACCAAGAGCCAGTGTCTTCTTCCCGGCGCTGTCAGCACGCCTCATCTTTCGTGACTCCGTGGCCCCCGTGGAAATGCTCCCGGAAGCACGAAGATTCGAAGCTGATCTCCGATGGGCTACTGGCTATACGCAGCAATGGATGAGGGAGGAGCGCCAGCGACTGTCGGCGAGAAACTGGAAGTTTCATGAGCGCATGCCATCTGTGGATCTAGCGGCAAAGCTTGTCGATGATGATTGGAAGAATTTCGCATCTTCCTCCGACTATCCTGACGACCGCAGCACAATAGTCACGTCGCCCGTCAGATGGCATTTCCCATGGACTCGAGCTAAAAGCCATTGGAAAGAGGCTCTCGTCGAAGGCAGCAACGGAGTGATAGAGGGCAAGTTTTATGGCCCTCAGTTAGAAGTCTTTCGGGCCATGACTCATGTAGATGGATTCGTTTGCGTCGACGTCGATAAGCGCGCTCATCTATATCGCTTGGTTGAACACGCCAAAGGCCTACTGGAAGCGCGCGGCTCACGACGTCACCGGTCCGTCGCAATCATCGACTTTCCCGGGAACGGCAAGACCCATTTGATGAAGCGCCTCGCAAGAACGGTCGGCCTGCGGCTGATCGAGTTCAACATCACGCAACTCCGTAGCGAAGATGACCTACTGCACTGTTTCGATTCCATCCTAGACAGCCAAGCCAAGAATGAGCATGATCTACACCTGATCTTCTTCGATGAGATCAATGCTTTATTGCAGGGGCAGCAAGTATACCGCGCTTTCCTTTCGGTTCTAGAAGATGGGTATTACCTGAGGGCCGGGAACCAGTTTCATGTGAGGCCGGCGTTCTGGGTCTTTGCAGGGACTGCGTATCCAGCAGAGCCCCCACCGTCAGCCGACTCCGCCGCCAGTGGCGATCACGGGGCAAGGTCCGGCCCAGATGACAGCAGATATGCCGAATCTAAATGGGCTGACTTCCGGTCTCGTCTGACCCTCGGAGTAGTGGACTTCCGCAAAGGCGGGCCGCGGTCCAACCTCGAATCCGTTTACATCGGAGCCGAGCTAATACGAAGTGAATATCCCGACGTTACGAAGATCAGCAGAGGAGCGCTAGAGGGCCTGGGCCGACTAGGAACTTCGGAGAAGGGCCTCCGGAGGCTGCGACATATGATAAGATCCCTGCACGACGTTCAGGACTCAGTCATCACAGCTGACAACTTTGATGAAGATGTCTGGAGGGATTATGGGTTAGGGCGAGAACAGCTTGCACAGCTGATAGCCGATCGTGATTTAGTCGACATAGTATGGCGGTCCGCTCGAACTGGCGGCCCTAGGTAATCCGGTCGCAACCCGGATTCGATCGGATCAACGGCAAAAACCCAGAGCGAGCCCTAGACGTAATTCTGAGGGGTCTTGATGGCGTGAATGAGGGAATTCCGTTCGGTCATACCTCCGACGCTGCTACGAAATTGCCCGCGCCGCCCAAAACCCCGCGGCTGCCAATGCGAGGCCCGCGATGACGTTGACCGTAACATTCAGTGCGGCCACTCCCCACTCACCCGCCTCTAGCGCGCAGTAGGATTCCACGCTGAAGGTGGAAAACGTGGTAAACGCCCCGAGAAAGCCCGTGCCCACAATCAGGCGCCATTCTGGCGCGAGCAGGCTTCCTCCAGAGTCAGCTCCGTGACGGCCCCCAGCAGGAAGCAGCCCATCAAGTTCGCGATTAGCGTCCCGTAGGGGAAGTTCGTCGGCAACCAACGGAGAGCTGCCACGGAGACGCCATACCGCGCCATCGCGCCGAGCGCCCCGCAAACGCCATTGCCGCAAGCGTCATGCGAACGGGCTGCGCTTCATTGCGTACTCAATCGCGGCTTCCGGCACCTCGTACGAGGAGAACGCGCCGTTGCCCACGTAGCCCAGGTCTTTCACGCCGATCGGGCTCGTATAGTAGGCATCGACCGCCATCTTGCGCACCCAGTCGAAGAACACAGCCTCAGCCGCGAGCGTCGGACGTTCCCACGCCTGATAGTCACGGAAGTGCGCGTATTGGCCGCCCGTCCCGCCCATGTCGCGCGCTCCGATGGTGCGCTCCTCGGCCACGAGCATGTCGAGCATCCGCGTCTGATCTTTTTCGTCCGCCTCGACGAATTCCTTACCGAAGTGCTTGCGCATGGCGGCGTCGAGCGACGAGACGCCGCCGGTGTAGATGTCCGCCAGCAGCCGTTCTGACTGCATAGCAGGTCGATGAACTCCGCCGCGCCCGCGTCAACGGCGCTGCCGCCGCCCTCGTCAGCAGGCACGATCAGCTCGGCGAGCCGGCTGACGGTTTTCCACTCGTGCTCCGTCAAGAACTGGCGCTTGTATTCGCCCAGCGCACCCTTTAGGCTCGCCGCTGCCGCATGCACATGTTGTGCGTCGGCGACGTTGATTTCACCCGCCAAGCCGGCCGCGAAGAAGGCCCCGGCGATGCGCTTGAAAGCGCCGCGGCGGGAGACGTTTTCGATGTTCACCAGGTTAGACATTGCCCTTCTTCGCCTCCTCGTTGAGGTAATCAGCCGCGCGCCACGCAAACGCATTGATTGTCAGCGTGGGATTCTTGTCGGGGTTCGAGACGAAGCTGGCGCCGTCGACGACGAACAGATTCTTCGCGTCCAAGCCTGGCAGTACTTGTTGAGCACAGAGGTCTTGGCGGAATCGCCCATTCGCGCCGTACCCACTTCGTGGATGATCGTGCCGGGCGTCGAGATGCCGTCGCCTTCGCGCGCGGCGTTGGCGAGGCCCGCGCACCTTGCCGCCCATCGTCTCGATGATTTCTCTGAAGGTCCGCTCCATGTGGCGCGCCTGCTTCCACTCGTGATCGCTCCAGGCAAAGTGGAACTTGAGCACCGGGATGCCCCACTTGTCGACCACTGCGGGATCGATTTCGCAGTAGCTGAGGTCGTTGGGGATCATCTCGCCGCGGCCGGCAAAACCGACGCCCACGCCATAATCCTCGCGGATCTTCTGCTTCATGCCCGCGCCGTAGCCGTAGCGCCGTGCGGCTCCGTGGTAGGAGCCCGGTCCCGGCATGCCGAAGCCGCCGCCGAACTCAATGTGGTAGCCGCGCGGGAAGCCCAACTTTTGATGGTCGTCCCAGGCCCACCACGAGGCATAGAGGTGCGAGCCTCCGAAGCCGTCCGTGTCGTATTTCGGCATACCTTCGAGCGCGGGGACGTAGCCGGAGAGCCCAAAGCCGACCGTGTCCATCAGATTACGCCCGACTTGGCCCGACGAGTTCGCCAACCCGTTGGGGTGGTACTTCGACTTCGAGTTGAGCAGGATGCGCGCCGACTCGCAGGCAGAGGCGGCCAGAACGACGGCTTTGGCCTTGACCTTGTGCTCACGGCGGTCGTTCTTGTCGATGTAGATCACGCCATCGGGCTTGCCGTTCGAGTCGACGGAGACCTCGCGGGCCATCGCGTCGGTGATGAGCTTCAGCTTGCCGGACTTGAGCGCCGGGAAGACTTCCACCTGGCTCGAGGCGTAGGCCGAAGCCGTAAGGCAGCCGCGCCCGCATTGGCCGCAATAGTGGCACGCCGCACGGCCGTCCTTATTGGACGTGATGACGGCGCGGCGATTCGCGATAAACGGAATCCCAAGCTTCTTGCCCGCCTCGCGCGCCAGCAATTCGTGGACCTTGGAGCCGGAGGCTTCTCGAAGATGCCGTCCGGCGCGGACGGAATCCTTCGATGGTGCCGGTGACCCCGATGAACTCTTCCGCCTTGTCGTAGTAGGGGCTGATCTCGTCGTAATTGAGCGGCCAATTCTCGCCCAACCCGTCGCGGTCCTTCGCCTTGAAGTCCATCTGGGAAAAGCGAAACGACATGCGACCGTAATGGTTGGTGCGGCCGCCCTACGATGCGCGAACGGAACCAACGGAATTCGTTCCCTCGGCCACCGTGTAGGGCTCGCCTTCGAGTTCCCAACCACCGGACGTGGTCGAGAGGAAACCAAACGGCTTACCGTCGCCGAAGTAGGACTTGCCGCCTTCTTCAGTACCGCGGTGATCGTAGTCGTAGAACCACTTGTGCTCTTTGAATTCCTTGGACGGGTCGAGCATGGGACCCGCCTCGAGCAGACAAACCTTATAGCCGAGGTCGGTCAGCACCTTGACGGACGTGCCGCCGCCGGCGCCAGCCCCGACGACAACGACATCGTACTCGTCTTGAGAAGTAATGGGGTAAGGCATTGCGCGTGAAACCGAGACTGATTGTAGCGCAGCCGCCGGTTTGGGTCCCGTGCGGGAATGTCTCACCGGACCGGCCCTGAGAGGCGCCAGCCACCCCTTGTGGCTCTCGGCTAGGCGCCCGCGCGCAGGCGCTTCACGATGGCGCTCACCTTGTCCACGGCGTAGTCCACATCATCGGCGGTGGTCCATCGATGCAGCCCGAATCGCAATGATGCGTGCGCTAACTTGTCCGGCACGCCCAAGGCGCGCAGAACGTGGCTGGGCTTAGGCTCCGCGGACGTGCACGCCGAGCCGGACGAGACCGCGATGTCGTCGAGCGCCATGAGCAGCGTTTCGCCGTCGATGCCCGCAAAGCTGACGTTCAAGTTATTCGGAAGCCGCGGCTCCTTGGCGCCGTTCCAATGCACGCCGCCGATGGTCGACAGACCCTCGAAGAGACGGTCGCGCAGCGTTGCCTGGAACAGGGATTCGGACTCCATCTTCTCCGCGCAGCGGGCGCAGGCCGCGCCCAGGCCGACGATGCCCGGTACGTTCAGCGTCCCCGAACGCATGCCGCGCTCGTGCCCGCCGCCGTCCATCTGAGGCTGAATTTCGACGCGTTTGCCGCGACGCCTCACGTAGAGCAAACCGCAGCCCTTTGGGCCGTAGAGCTTGTGGGCGGTCGCGGAGAGCAAGTCGATCTCATCCTGCTCCACGTCGAGAGGAATCTTGCCGAGCGCCTGCGCCGCGTCCACGTGGAAGATCGCGCCGGCCTCGCGCACAATACGTCCGATCTGGCGAATGGGATGCAGAACGCCGATCTCGTTGTTGGCCGCCATCAGGCTGACCATCAGCGTCGTTTCGTCGACTACATCGCGTAGGCGGTCGAGGTCGAGCATGCCATCGATGCCAACCGGCAACAGCGTGACGCGAAACCCCTCTTTGGCGAGGCGCTCGAGCGGGTCGAGCACTGCGCGGTGTTCGGTAACGCAGCTGACGATGTGGTCGCGCTTACCCTGGAAAGCACGGGCCGCGCCCTTGAGCGCCAGGTTGTTCGACTCGGTTGCACCGCTGGTGAAGACGATTTCACGCGGGCTTGCGCCGATCAGCTCAGCCGCCTGTTCCCTGCCCTTGGCGACGGCCTTCTCCGCGTCCCATCCGAATGCGTGATTGCGACTCGCCGGATTTCCGAACTCCTCGCGGAAGTAGGGCAACATCGCCTCGAGCACGTGCGGGTCGACGGGCGTGGTGGCGTGAGCGTCGAGGTAGATGCGTTTGGTCATGCGCGCGCCTTCCGGTTGAGTCCAAGAGCCAGCCGCACGCCGCGCGCCGTGTGAACGTATGCGGCGTAGATCAGCAAATACAGGAGCACAAACGGGTAGGCCGCCATGCGCCGCGCCGTGTATAGAATCGACTCCTCGCCCAGCCCGGAGCGGTGTTGGATGAACTGGAACAGCGGGCCGATGTGTCCACGGTCCAGCCAGAAGAAGTCGACGTGCTCGTTGACGATGAGGAATTTGGCCGGCAAGGTCGCAAGAGTCGCCCAGCGCCACGGGGCCATGATGCCGTCGCCACCCATCAGCACGGCGGCCACGGGATGGGCCTCGCGACGCAGTTCGCGGAGCAGAGACCAGCGGCTCGAGGCATGGTCCTGCACGCGCCACGCTTGTTCGGCGCCTTCCGGCGCCGAGGACACGCAACAGAGCACGTCAACACGCGCGCCTGGAAAGACGGCGCGCAGCCGCTCGGTCGCCTTCTGGCCCAGTTCACGAGGCCCGCTTTCGATGAGCAGGATCCGCGTGACGCTGGGGGTCTGGCGTGTGAGGAAACCTCGCACGTCTTCATTCTGGCGGATTCCGCCTGATTCAGGCTCCAAGCCTGACCAGCAGCAACGAATGCCGTTGCGGGACCCCAGCCTTGCGACCAGGACTACGAAGGACGTCCGTGACCTAAGATAACTTTCGGATGCTCCGCGTCATCCTTGCGCTCTTCGTCGTTTGTTTTCCCGCTCTGCTCACGGCAGGCGAGGCGCAAGATCGTCTTGACGAGCTGCTTGCTGTCCGGCTCGATCCCACGCGCTGCTGGCGCATTCGGGATCTGTTCCTAGAGCGTGAAGACTTCAAGTTCTACTTGAATGACGGCTACCTGATTCTTTCCGAGCCATACCACGGCCGCGATGTCGCAGCACTCTTCCTTGCCGAGTCCTCGCTCGATTCCGGAGAGCTCGTGCTCATTCCGCCGAACATGGGGGAACGCCAGTCCCTGGCGCGCTTCACCGGCGAGACGGTGCTGAACGAGCGCTTCACCAGTGCGCTCATGCTCTTCACGGACGACACCGCCAAAAAACTCATCGCCCAGATCGACGCCGGGGCGTCCGCAAAGCCCGATCTCGAAAAAGGCCAGGCGCTGCAAGAGCGGTGGAGCCCGGTTCTGAAGAACATTCTGGAAGGCGTGGCCGCTCGCTTGATGCATGACACTCTCTCGCAAGTTCCGCTGGAGGACGGCTTCTTCGCCTCCGCGATCGGCGGCGGGCGTCATGGCCGGTTTGACGCGGTCGTGGATCCGCAACTCCACGAGCAAGTCCTGGTCGGACAATCGGCTTGGCGCGCAGAGCGCCGGTTCTACGAAATTTGGTGCCAATTCCCCTCGAGGTCCGTGCGCAGCGGCAACCGAGCACGACTACAGGGCGTTGGCGCGCTAGAAAACTACAACCTTGACGTCAATCTCCTGCCTGACCTTTCGATGCAGGTCAAGGCCGAGGCCGACTTCGTTCCCGGCCGCTCCGGCTACCGTACGCTCGGCGTCGAGATCGCTGGGCGCCTTCACGTCTCGAACGTGACTCTGAATGGCCAGGCTGCTGACTTCTTGCAGATGGATACGGCGTCGGCCACCGCCGCAGCGCGCCGCGAGAACTCGCTCGTATTCATCCTCGCCCCGGAAGCGCTTCCCGAAGGCAAGCCGGTGCGCCTGTCAGTCGACTACGAGGGCACTGTCATCTCGCGCGCCGGGCAAGACGTTTATTACGTGGGGAGCCGCGCCAATTGGTACCCGCGCGCCGAGCCTGGATTTACCGAAATCGCCATGACCTTTCGCCATCCGGCGTCCCTCGATTTGGTTGCGACCGGCAAGTTGGTCGAGACCTCTGTGGAAGGCGACGTGCGCACTTCGCGGTTCGAAAGCGCCGCGCCGATTCGGACTGCGGGCTTCAACCTAGGCCACTACGCCAAGGCGATCCGCGAGACGGACGGCTACACCATCGAAGTGATGGCCAATCAGGTGATCGAAGAGCGCCTCAAGCCGAAAGCGAGCGCCCTCATTCTTCCCGACCTCACCGGCCCACGCCGCCGCGGCCCAATCCCGGCGCCGCAACAAGTCGTGGTTCCGGCGGTTGTGCCACGCGCACCGAATCCGGCCGCGCGAATCGAAGAGCTTGCCGACTCGGACACGGAGGCCTTCCGCTTCTTTCTTGACCGCTTCGGCCCGCCTCCCACGAAGCAGGTCATTGTCTCACCCATTCCGGCCGGCTTCGGCCAGGGGTTCCCCGGCTTGGTTTACGCGGCCACGCTGAGCTACCTTTCCGCCTCGGATTCGCCGCTCGACAAGATGCCGGCCGGCGACCGGCAATTCTATCTGGAGCTCCTGCGCCCGCACGAGATCGCGCACCAATGGTGGGGCAACAACATCTCCATCGAGAGCGGCTCGGATCTATGGATGATGGAAGCGCTGGCTACCTATTCGTCCCTGCTCTATCTCGAGCACAAGCGCGGGCCGGACGAGATGCGCGCCACCCTGCAGGGTTTCCGTGAACACCTGCTCGAGAAGAATCAGGACGGCGACGTCATCGAGAGCGCGGGCCCTGTCTCGCTCGGAGAGCGCCTGATGATGGCGAAGTTTCCCACGGCCTACCGGCTGATTCTCTACGAGAAGGGGGCGTGGATCTTCCACATGCTGCGCGGAGTGTTGGGCGACACGGAATTCTTCGAGCTGCTCTCGCAGCTTTCGGGAACGTACCGGCTCAAAGAGTTGACCGTAGACCAATTGCGCCAGGCCGCCGCAGCGCATTTACCCAAAGACTACCCGGACCGCGAGCTGCATGATTTCTTCGAGCAGTGGGTTTATGGAACCGGAGTACCCCGCCTTTCCACGACGTTCAAGACCAGCGCCACAGGGAGCAAAACGATCGTTGAAGGCCTATTGCGCCAGGACGGTGTGCCGGAAAACTTCGTCACGCCCGTCGTGCTGCGACTGGAGAGCGAAGGCGCCAAGCCCATCGAGAAGACTGTCTGGACAGAAGGCCCCGAGACGCCTTTCCGTTTCGAAACCTCGGGCAAAAACCCACGCGTGCGGATTGATCCCAACGAGAAGCTATTGGCCATCAGGTAGTTCGCCGCATCTTGATACCCTGAGGGGGTCCCCCTTACATCCATGGCTTTCCGTCTCGCATCCGACTATGAACCGCGCGGCGACCAGGGCCCCGCGATCAACCAGCTCGTGCATGGCGTCCGCGAGGGCGAACCGCACCAGGTGTTGCTGGGCGTTACCGGTTCGGGCAAGACCTATACGATGGCCAAGGTCATCGAAACCTCGGGCCGGCCCGCGCTGATTCTTGCGCACAACAAAACCCTTGCCGCGCAGCTCTACCACGAGTTCAAATCATTTTTCCCCGATAACGCCGTCGAGTATTTCGTCTCTTATTACGACTATTACCAGCCCGAAGCGTACATGCCGGCCAGCGATACCTATATCGAGAAGGAAGCAACGATCAACGACGAGCTGGACAAGCTGCGCATGTCCGCGACGCGTTCGCTCTTCGAGCGCCGCGACTGCGTGATCGTGGCGAGCGTCAGTTGTATCTACGGTCTGGGCTCGCCGGAAGCTTACTACGGCATGCTGCTCATGCTCGAGCGTGGCCAACGGATCGCGCGCAAGGACTTGGTCAACCAACTCGTCAAGATCCTTTACCAGCGTCGCGATGGCGAGCTTCAGCGCGGCAAGTTCCGCGTCGTGGGCGACGTGATCGAGATCTACCCGACGTACGACGACTACGCCTACCGCATCGAGCTGTGGGGCGACGAAGTCGAGAGCCTTTCGCAGATCGATCCGTTGCTCGGCCAAACGCGGCAAACCTACACGCGCCTGCCAATCTATCCTGCCACGCACTACGTGATGTCGGACGATCAGCGGGACAACGCTATCACCGGCATCCTCGAAGAGCTCGACTGGTGGGTGCAGGAGTTGCACCACCAAGGCAAGCTTCTCGAGGCACAGCGGCTGAGTCAGCGTACGCAGTTCGACATTGAAATGATGCGCACGATGGGCTACTGCCACGGCATCGAGAATTACTCCCGTCATTTCTCCGGCCGCTTGCCGGGCGAGCCGCCGCCTACCTTGCTCGACTACCTGCCCTCGGACTCCCTCGTGTTCATCGACGAGAGCCACCAGACCATCCCGCAATTGCACGGGATGTACCACGGAGATCGCTCGCGAAAAGAGACGTTGGTCGGACACGGATTCCGTCTCCCCAGCGCGCTCGACAACCGCCCGCTCACTTTCGAAGAGTTCGAGCACCGCGTCAACCAAGTGGTCTACGTATCAGCCACGCCCAGCGCATATGAGCTGACCAAGGCAGCCGGCGTGGTGGCGGAACAGGTTGTCCGGCCCACCGGCCTGCTCGATCCCGAGGTAGAGATTCGGCCGGTGCGTGGCCAAGTGGACGACTTGCTCGAAGAGATTCGCAAGCGGACCGAAGCCGGCGAGCGCGTGCTCGTGACAACGCTGACAAAGCGAATGGCAGAGGACTTGGCCGAGTATTACGCGGAAGCCGGCGTCAAATGCCGTTACCTGCACTCGGAGATCGACACGCTCGAACGCGTGAAGACACTGAAGGATTTACGCAAGGGCGAGTACGACGTGCTGATCGGCGTGAACCTGCTGCGTGAAGGGCTGGATCTGCCCGAAGTGTCGCTCGTCGCCATCCTCGACGCCGACAAGGAAGGCTTCCTGCGTTCGGCCGGAGCGCTCATCCAGACCATTGGCCGCGCCGCGCGCAACGTCAACGGACGCGCGGTCCTCTACGCGGACCGTATGACCGACAGCATGCAGAAGGCAATTGACGAGACCGACCGCCGCCGGGTCATCCAGCGCGCCTACAACGAAGAGCACGGCATCACGCCGGCGTCGATCAACAAACCGCTCGAGATGAGCTTGGCCCGCATCATTGAAGCTGACTACTTGGCCGTACCCAAGGACGAGGACGATGCCACCGCATTGCCCAGCAATCCACAGGAGCTGCTCGCTATGGTCGAGAAGCTCGAGAAGCAGATGCGCGAGGCCGCCAAGGCGTTCGAGTTCGAGAAGGCTGCCGACCTTCGTGATCGCATCAAAGCCTTGAAAACCCGCGATCTTGCGGGCCTTGCGGAGGCGTCTTGAGCGCATTTGCGCTGGTGGGCCCTGGCAACCTCGGGCGCACCTTAGCGCTGTCTCTTCCCGCCGAGAGGTGGTCTCTCGGGCCGGTGCTTTCTCACGACAAAGTTTCCAGTCGGCGCGCCGTTCGCGAAATGGGGATCGGCCAAGTGGCGCTCACTTGGGCCGATTTGGATCAGATCCCCGTCATAGTCGTCGCGACGCCCGCTACTGCGCTACCGCAGGCTCTCAGCAGTGCAGCGGAGCAGCTCAGCCGTCCGCGTGGCAAGCGCATCTTGATCGCAGGCATCGTGCCGCCTGCAGCCCAGGAATCCTTGGAACGACTGCAGGCCAAGGGCGCGAGCGTCGCCGGACTGATGCCCGTGGCGGCCTATCGCCGGCCCACACTCGTCAGTCCCGGCACGACTTTTGCCGTATGGGGCGCCGGCCCTGCCCGCACAACCGCGCGCAATTTGGTCAAGGCCTTGCGATCGAAGTATGTGATGATCGAGCCCGACGATGACGTGCAGATCGCCCTCGCAGTGGGCATGGCGGGCCTGCTGACCGTGGCACTCGAGCTGGCCGTCCGCCGCCTCTCCGCCGCCGGATTTCGCCGCCAGCGCGCCATCGACGCACTGACCGTGCTCAGCGACGTAACCCTGCAGGAGCATCGCAAAGCGCGGCTCGGTGCGCCGGCGCCGTGGCTGCCCGCCGAGTGCGGCGATCTGCTGCGCGCGGCACAACAGGATGACCTCGCCGAGTCGGCGCTGTGCGCCCGCGCGCTCGAGCTGACGATGCAGGACCTGCGATGAAGCTGTGGGCCGCCGCAGTCTTCGTTTTCGCCGCGTCGCTTGCCGCCGAAGACGCGCCGCGCGTGGACGTGAACACCGCCCGCGTCGCCGACCTCGAAGCGCTGCCCGGGATTGGGCGCATTACGGCGGAGCGCATCCTCCGCATGCGCGAGCGCAACGGACCCTTCCGCTGCGTGGAAGAGCTTCGTGCGGTTCCGCGCGTTACCGAAGCTCAGTTTCAGGCGCTGTCCGCCGCTGTCTTCGTAGCCGACCCCGACCCGCGGTGCAAGCAAGCCGAAGCCGCCCGCCGACGCGGCGAGCGGATCGACTGACAACGCCCCGAGAGACTGAAGCGCCAAAGGTCGCGTTATCATGGCCTGAAGGGTTCATGGCGCTCAGGCTCTACAACACGTTGACGCGGTCGCAGGACGAGTTTCGCCCCTCCGACGGCAATACGGTCCGCATGTACTCATGCGGCCCTACGGTCTACAACTACGTCCACATCGGCAACTTGCGGACTTTCACCTTCCAGGACATCCTGCGGCGGCACATACACCGCACCGGCTGGAAACTTCGTCACGTGATGAACGTGACCGACGTCGAGGACAAGATCATTCGCTCCGCCGCCGAGGCCGGCCAGACGATTTTCGAGTACACGGCGAAGTATCGCGACGCCTTCTTCGAGGATTGCCGAACGTTGCGGCTCGAGCCGCCCGAGATCATCACTCCTGCTACGGAATACATTCCGCAGATGATCGACCTGATCTCGCGCATCGCCGCGAATGGTCACACCTACGAGAGTGAAGGGTCGACGTACTTCCGCATTGCGTCGTTCCCAACGTATGGCCGGCTTTCGCGCTTGGACGTAAAGGGCATCAAGGCGGGCGCACGCGTCGACCAAGACGAGTACGAGAAGGATGACGCGCGCGACTTCGCCCTCTGGAAAGGTTCCAAAGAAGGCGAGCCGGCTTGGGAGAGCCCTTTCGGGCCTGGACGACCCGGCTGGCATATCGAGTGCTCCGCGATGGCAATGGCGAACCTGGGAGAAACGTTCGACATCCACACCGGCGGCGTCGATCTGACCTTTCCACATCACGAAAACGAAATCGCGCAATCGGAGTCCGCCACGGGCAAGCAGTTCGTGCGCTTCTGGGTCCACGCCGAGCACCTGCTCGTCAATGGCCAGAAGATGTCCAAGTCGGCCGGCAACTTTTATACGCTACGCGACTTGCTGGAAAAGGGTTATAAGCCGGAGGCAATCCGTTTCCTGTTGTGCTCGACACCGCACCGCAAGCAGCTCAACTTCACCTTCGACGGTCTGGACGGCGCTGCCTCGGCCATCGAGCGACTGCGCAATTTCAACCGCCGCATCGAGGCGGGAGGCTTCCCGGAAGGACGCAATCCGGCCATTCAGGAGCTCGCCGATACGGCAATCCGCAAGTTTGACGAGGGCATGGATGACGACCTCAACACCGCCCTCGCGTTGGCCGCAACGTACGACTTCGTGCGCGAGGCCAATACCAAGATCGACGCGGGAGAGTTTCTCTCGGAAAACGCGGCCGACGCCCGCCGCGTGCTCGATCTATTTGACTCGATCTTCGACGTCCTCCAGAGCAGCGCGGGCGGCAAGCTCGCCCCTGAGGAGATCGAGAAACGCATCGCCCAACGTGTGGACGCGCGCAAATCGCGCGACTTCGCGCTCGCGGACAAGATTCGCGACGATCTCGCGGCCGAGGGCGTGATCCTCGAAGACAGCCGCGATGGTACGCGTTGGCATTACGCCGATTCCTAGGAAAGGATATCGGCGAAAGGAGATCCCCTATGGCGGAAGCAAAGAAAGGCGATACGGTCGCCGTCCACTATACAGGCACTCTCGGAGACGGCACGGTCTTCGATTCCTCCCGTGAGCGCGATCCGCTCGAGTTTACGCTCGGCTCCGGCCAGGTCATCCCCGGCTTCGACTCCGCAGTGGAAGGCCTTTCGGAAGGCGAGAGCGTGAAGACAACCATCGAGTGCGACAAGGCGTACGGGAAGCGCAACGAAGACTTGGTGCTCGAAGCGCCGCGCGCGAACATCCCCGAAGGCGTCGATCTCGAAGTCGGCAAGCGGCTGCAAGCCCGCAGCCAGGAAGGCCAAGTGACGCGCGTGGTCATCACCAAGATCACCGACGAGACAGTGACTCTCGATGCGAACCATCCGCTGGCCGGTCAAGATCTGACGTTCGAGATCGAGCTCGTTTCGATCAACGCGGCGTGAGTTTCCAAGCGATCGAACCAAGACGCAAGCCCTGCCGATGCCGGCGGGGCTTTCTTTTTGCATCATTTGCGCTTTCACTGGGCTCCGCGACGGCGCCAGACTGCCACATACCCTGCATCGCTGGCCTCATAGGTCTTCTCGAAACGTTGTTCGAGCGCATCCGTCAGCGGAGGTTCTGTCGCTGGACCACAGTCGGTGTCCAAAGCACTCGGTACACCCCAAACGAGTATCGCCTCCGCGCCTCCAGCGTTTTGTTCGGTCAGCGCCCTGGCCCAGCGTTGGCGCGTGGGCGAGGGCGGCGGTCGCAGCTCGTCGATCGGCATCCGCGTGGCCTGGTCCCGGTACCGCACGGGGAAGTGCGTGGCCGCGGGCTGGTAGTCGTTGAGCACCACCAAGCCGCGGTCCACCGCCGCGAGCATCGGCCAGTGGCGCTGTGGCGCTGTGCGCTCGGCCAGCCCCCACTCGCGGCAGGCCGGGTAGAGTCTGTAGCCCAGCGCCAGTATCGGCGTTCCTGCCGGAGCCCCTCCGCCGCCTCGCGCAGCCTCCGCATCGCGGGCGCCAGTCGGACAGCCACAAGAAAGTATTCCGCGCAGAACAGCAACACGATGCCGCTGGAGAGGATTGCACACAGCATGCGCATCCGCCGATCCGGCGCCCCAGCCAGTGCCGCAATGGCCAGCAGCGCTATCGCCCACCACAACAGCCGCACGTCGATCAGCGACGCATCCCCGGTTCCTTCCGGCGTCACGACGTAGGCGATCGCGGCAAGCGCCGCCGCCCAGAGCACCGGGGAGAGCGGCCGGGCCGACGCAGCGATCGCTCCCAGCGCCCCTAGCAGGATGGCGAACGGAATGACGGCAGTCGGCGTCGGGGCGACGTCCATGAGTTGGTCGGGCCTCGACGTGGAGACAATGCGCTCCACGAAGAGCAAGTCCGGAGAAAGGATCCATGTCAGGGACCGCGCTTCGGCGAAATGCGCGGTAAACCAACCGAGTAACAGGCCCGCCGGCGCCCAAGGCGCAAGCACGCGGAGCGACCTGGCGCTCCAGACGGCCGCTGGAGAAAGAAGAACGAGACTGCCACGGGCAGCGGATGGAAAAAGTACGCCCCGACCAGCAGTCCGGCAACGCCCGCCTGCCTCCGCGCCGATCGCGCAAAGCCCAGCCAGCACCAGACCCAGCGCGAACAAGACCAAGCCGCAGCTCCACACGTAGCCCAGGAACCCCATCGTCAGAAATCCGGCGAGGGCGAAGGGAATCAGCGCGGGGAACGAGCATCCCCGTACACCGCCTGAAGCTTCTCGGCAGGCAAACCACAGCCCGCCCAGAAGAGCCAGAAACGCGCCCGCGATTGCAATCTTCAGCGAGGTCTCGGGCTCGAACACCGTTCCAAGGGCCAGCAGCGACAGCGCCGTCAGCCAATTCGGCAGCAGCGCCGAATTTGTGGAAAACATCTCCGCAACTTGCGGATCGCCGCCCAGCAGGCCTCTCAGCAACCACGCCTGGTAGAGGTGGCTGTATCCGTCAGGCGTGACCGCCAGCGGCGCGAAATAGCAACACACCGACGACCAGCGCCGCTAGCCCTCCTGCCCAAATTGCGTAAAGATTTCGCTGCACCGAAGCGCCCCATCATACTGGCGTTTACTGGGATTTGACAATTCCGGTGAGACCGCCCCTGCCTCGCGTGCGTCTATCGCGTTGATGAGGTCCACCTCAATGCGCGCCGCGGCGCTCTTCGCAATGACCGTGAGCGCACTGTTCGCCGGCGCGTTCTGGAACGAGTCCTCCCCGGAAGAATGGACCTCAATCCAAGTGGAAGAGTTGCTCGGGGACTCCCCCTGGGCCCGGCCGGCGGAGGTCAAGTTCCTCGGCGACCGCGGCGGATCTTCCCTGCCCGGACTCGGCTCGCCCTCCGGACGTGGCCGCACCAGCCGCACCCCATTGCCGAGCACATCCCCGTGGCCCGGCGCAGGCGGCGGCATCGGATTCCCCTACGCCAAGAAAGCCTTCGACTCCGACACCACGCTGGTCTGGATGAGCGCCCTGCCCGTTCGCCAGGCTTTGGCGCGCCTGGGCGTCGAAGAACAGCTCCGCGACATCCGCGCCAACGACGACTACATTATTGCGATTGACGGGCTGCCGCTGCCCCTCGCGCCGCTTGCCGACACGCCCGACGTTTTCCGCCAAGGCGCACGCATCGAGCTCAAGGATGGCAGCATCATCCACGCCCATCGAGTGGAGGTGCGCCCGCGTCCGGGCGCCGCAGGCATCGAGCTTTACTTCCCCCGTGCCGACATCCAAGAGCACGACAAACCGTTCAAGGTCTACATCTCTGCGGGCGACTACGTCATCGAAGCCAAGTTCAAGCCAGCCGAGATGGTCTATCGCGGCCGGCTCGAGATGTAGCTGCTATTTGACGCTCACGAAGACCCCCGCCGGGCTCGACTGGCGACCCACCGTTACCACTACCTCCGCCGCCCCTGGCTGGACCCCCATCGGAATGCGTACGTTGACCTGCATTACGCCCGCCGTCATTCCCGGGGCCGCGCCCGCGTAGTCCACGGTCGCGGGCACGCCCCCAATCGTCACGGAGACGGCTTCCCGAGGCTTGGGCAACACGGCCGACGCCAACTTGCCATCCACGCCGCCCGGGTCCGTCTCGCCTTCGCCTGTCACGTAGAGAAGAACGGTCCCGCCGCGGTCGATCGGGTTCTCCGGCGTGTTGACGGAGTAGTCCGCGTGCAAAATGGCCGCTTGACCTTTGCCGCTGCCGTTGAGCGTAAAGATGCCAGGCTCGGTATCCGCCACCGGGAGTTCGATCTCGTTGGACCACTGATCGAGATATTCCACGTGGATGCGCACGCCGATGCGTCCGCCCACGCCATAGGGCGTCACCACACTCACCTGGCCGGCCGAGGTGTAGATGAGCGGCGCATAGTGCTCGTCGAACTTCACGCGCGTACCCGCGAGCTCGCGGGCGATCCGGCCTTCTTCGTCGAGCACGGCGGTCGTCAGCTCGTTCGGCCTAGGTTCGCGCCGAAGAGCGTCACGATCTCACCGGGCGTCACGCTGCCGCCCCGCCCCGAGGCTGCGTTCACGACGCCCGCTGCGGAGATCGCCGGCCGAGGCGGCGCCACCACAAGCCGTACGGGGATCTCGACCGGACTATTGGTCGCATCCAGAGCCGTGATCACCAACTTGCCTGCGTAGTCCCCTTGGGCGAGCCCGGTCGGGTCGGCAAACAGCGTCAGCGTCTGGTTGGTCGTCCCGGACCCGGAAGAGGAGCGCAGCCACGCGCCGGTCACCGTCGCAGTGAACGGAATCGGCGCGCAAGCCGAGACCGTCACCGGCTTTTCCAGCGGGAATGGATCTCCAACGTGATAAGTCAAAAGGATCGCCGGATCCGAAACGGAGATCGACGGGTCGCAGACCTTCATCAGCAGCCCCTCGTCGCTCCCGCCGAACGTGCTGCGAATCGGGTTCTTCAGCGGGAAGCCCGGCGACTCCGTGCGGCCGCCCAAGAAAGCGCCGCCCCAGGCGTCGACCGCCAGGGCCTGCACGAAGTCATCCGCCGCGCCGCCGATGACAGTGCTGTACTCGATCACGTCCGCCAGTGGGCTGAGCTTCGTCAGAAAACCATCTGTCACGCCGCCGCCGTAGCTCTGCAGCGGCCGCACTGCGAGGAAGTCCGAGCTATTGGTGACGCCCGCGATGTACACGGCTCCGCGCGGGTCGGTGCGGATGGCGTAGGCTTCCTCCAGGACGGCCGTGCGCGTGGTGGATCCGCCGAGCAGCGTGGAGTACAACACGTCGCCGCCCAGATAGTGGAACTTGACCGCGAACGCGTCGCTATCGCCATTGAGCGACTTCTGGACGGCTGTCGGGGTCGTCCCAAAAGCCGTGCTCGTCGTCGATCCCGCGATCCAGATCGAGCCCTCGCGGTCCAGCGTGATGCCGCGCGCCTGCTCGTCGCCGTTGGCCCCGAAGTAGGTGAAGAACACCACGTTGCGGCCTAAGGGGTCGACCTTCGCCAGAAAGGCGTCGTTGCCGCCGTTCACTTTGTTCTGGAATGCGCCGTCGGTCGCCAGGGTCTCGCCGCGCGCTACGCCTGTCACATAGGTGGAGCCGCCCGCGTCCGTCGTGACTCCATACGCCGATTCCAGACCCGTCTTTCCCAAATAGGTGCTGTACACCAGCCGATAGTCCGGCGCTGCATACTTGGCGAGAAGAATGTCGGTGTTGCCTCCAAAGGTCGGCTGCAAAGCGTTCGTCATTGCGATCTGCGTGGAGGTCGCGCTACCTGCCACATGGATGTTGCCCGTGGCGTCCAGCGCCAAGGCGCGAATCTCGTCATTGCGTTCGCCGCCCAGGTACGTCGAAAACAGCAGGGCGCTGCCGGCCGGATTGAGCTTGGCCACATAGCCGATGTTGAGGCCCGGCTGCTGCGCTTGCACCGGATTCACCATCGGGAAATCGCGCGCCCCCGTCACCCCCGCCACAAAGGCGTTGCCCTGCCCGTCCACCTGGATGGCATAGCCGCGCGTGTTCGACGAGCCGCCGAGAATCGTCGAATAGACGATGCCGGAACCGGCGGGATCCAGCTTAGTGATGAACGAGTAAACAACGGCGCCCGAGTTGGGCGTCAGCGCCGTCCCGACGACGGGGTAGTCACCGAGGTCGTCTCGCCGGTCAGGTACAGCGCGCCTTGACCGTCCACCGCAACTGCGTGGACCGCGTCAGTACGCGAACCGCCCAGAAAGCTGGCATAGACGACCACAGGGTCGACGACGAGCGTGCGGCTGTGGTCGTACTCACCCACCCGAAACACCACGTCGCCCTGCTCGATCGCATAGGCCGCTTGCACCGTCTCGCGGCCGTCCTTGCCCTCCTGATAGGCGACAGGAGCGCGATGCTCGACCGTCACGCCTCCGAGGTCGACTCGTAGCGCTCCGCGTTCGCCGATCTCGACGGCGTCCGCCCCTTCGAACCGCATGCGGATCAATGACGGGTCGGCTCCCGGCGCGACCACGAAGTCATATTCCAAACGATCTTCGGCGCTGTGGAACACCCAGTCCACCCCGGGGTAGACCGACTTGTACTCGACGCTCGCAAAATGCGGTACACCGACGTTCCACTTCGAAGCGTCCGTCCCAATGATGTAATTGGTCCGTTGCGGCTGCCGCTCCCGAGCATGGATCGCCGACGGCGCACGGCCGCCCGCCAAGCTCATGCGAAGCGCCCGCGACTCCGCCAGCGAGAAAACCGCCTCGCGCTCGGTCAAGAACAGCGCATAGCCTTCGCCCCGCGCTTGGTAGCGCACATCGGCGTGAGATTGGCCGAGGTTCCGCTCGAACGTGTAGGGAAACCGGGGACCTGAAGCCACCGGCGCGGCCGCCAAACCCGCGGTAAACAAGATGGCCGAGACACACGTCGGCCAGCGAAGCAAACGGTCAAAAGTGAGTTTCATACGTCCTCACTCAGCCAATGCGTCCAGCAGGGCCACGGCCCCGACATGCCGTGCCTACCGTATTTTCGGGAATCCGGGAACCGTTTTCCGGGAGGAGAGCGGGAAAAGCTCTCTTAGCGCCCGAAGGCGTAGAGTGCATCGCGGGTTCGCACGTAGATGCGGCCCTCGACCAGCGCGGGCGTCGCGAAGATAGGCGAGCCCAGATCGTTCACCGCCAGTACTTCCCCATCGCCGCCGGCGCGCAGCACGATGACCTTCCCACGCTCGCTTGCCAAGTAGACCTTGCCATCCGCAGCCACGGGGGAAGCGTAGTAGTCCTCCATGGCCTCGCGCACGCGGCCGCGTTTGAGTACTTCGCCGGTGCGCGCGTCGAGCGTTGTCAAGATGCCGCCGTTGCGGATGAGGTAGGCGACTCCCTGGTAGATCAACGGCGTTGGCACGTCCGGCAGCGACTTGTCGTAGCTCCAGACGACATTGGTTTCGGTGACATTGCCATGTCCGCCCAGTTTGACGGCAAACAACCCGTTGCGCGACGCCCGTCGTGTGCGAAAGAACGTCCACTCGCGTTCGTTCATCAGGCCGTCGCGATCGAGATCGACGCCGCGCCACTTCCCTGTCGTCCGCCACTCGGGCGGAAGCTCGTCCTTCGACAGCTTGCCGTCATGATTGGCGTCGGCCTTGGCGGCGACTTCCGGGTAGGCCGGTAGCTCCACCTGCTCGCCCGGATCATTGCCCGCCGTCCAGCCGTTGAAGTAGACCATGTCGCCCACGATGACGGGCTGTGACTTGGGTTGGCAGGTGAGGCCGCGCACGAACCACTCGGTGGTAGCCGTCGGGCGAGTACGCCGTCATTTCATACGAGCCGACGGCGATGATCTGCGCCGGCCCGGCCTCCGGCCGATAGACCGTCGGCGTCGAGTAGCCGTTCGTCACTTGGCGCGGCTTCTTCCACACGATCTCGCCATTCGCCGCATCCACAGCGATCACGTAGGCGTCGGTATCCTGATCGCAAACCAAGACCACGCGCCCGTCGACGTAGACCGGCGAGGCGGCCACGCCCTGCTGGCTGTTGAAAGGTCCAAGCGGCACGTCCCAGAGCGGCTTGCCGGCGAAGTCATACGCGGCGAGCCCGTAGTCTTGGAAGAACACGAAGACGCGGCTACCGTCGGTCGCCGGCGTTGGCGTCGCGCGGGCGTTCAGCTCATTGCGATAGTCTTCGCGGCCAGCTCGCACAGACCGCCGCCAGAGCTCCTTGCCGCTCTCGCGATCCAAGCAGATCGTGAGCAGATCGTCTCCCTCGGCGGCGGTCAGGAAGATACGGTCACCAACCACCACCGGAGAGGACTTGCCTTCAGGCAGCGCTGCCTTCCAGACCAAGTTCTTCGAAGGACCCAACTCCGTTGGCAGTGCGCTGCAGTCGGCGCAGACGCCCGCTCCGTCCAGGCCCCGCAGTGGGGCCAGTCAGCGGCTTGGAGCGCCGCCGCCGCGAACACAACCAGGAGGCTAGGCAATCGCAATACCGATGAGTGTACTCCTAAGAGCGCGTGAAATCGGCTCGACGGAGCGTCAAAACATTTCCTTGTGCTTGCGTTTCGACTACACTGGATGCGGAGCGCGCCATGAAGCAGTCTTACCTTGGGTTTTTAGCCCTCTGTCTTCTCTTTCCGGCACTCTTGCCCGCCCAATCCTCGGGGCTCACGCCCATCGCGGGCAACTTCCAAACGGTCTCGCCCAATTCCGACTTCGCCATTGTGGTGCAACTGTTTGGCGCACCAATCCAGGGAGTCGAGATTTCGCAACTCGCCGTCACCTCCGCCGGGCCCAGCGTGGCCTGCGCGCCGGGCGTTACGGATTCCATGGGCGTGGCCACGTTGACCTGCCATACCGGCTCGTGGCCAATCGAGGTCGGCATACGCGTGACCGTCGGCAACATTGCGCGCGGCGTCCAGGCGGACTTCTTGATCACGGTGCGCCCGCCCTACTTGTTGGAAGGGTTGACTAAGCTTTATGGCGACCAGGCGTTCGTGCTGCGCGGCGAGACGTTCGATTTGACCGTCCAGGCCGTTCGCTCGAACCAGCCGGAACCGAACGTGCGCTTCACCGTCACGCCGACGCCGTCGGATTTGCTGGTCTCCTGCCCCGCAACAGTTATCTCGAATGCACAAGGCCAAGCGACGATTACGTGCGGCGTACTGGCCACGTTGCCCGCGAACGCGACGCTGCTCGTCAACGTGCGCGATGCGAGCGGGCGATCGGTCACGTTTACGGTCTACCTGCTTGCGCAGGACACGCTGGATGACGGCATCTTCAAAGTGTCGGGCGACGATCAGGCCGTGCCCTCGGGCAGCACTTTGGCGTTCCCGCTGGTCGCCATGGTGGTCGTCACTGGAGCCCGGCCTCGGGCGCGAGCGTGATCGTCGAAGTTTCCGACCCTCAGCTCCTGATTTGTCCGCAGCAAGTGGGCGCGGACAGCGCCGGACGCGTCTCGATCGTCTGTTCGGCGGGACCGGTGCGCGCAAACGGCTTTGCCGCCGTCCACTTGCGCGATGGCGCCGGACGCGCCTTGCTCGAGCCCTTCCGCGTATCCGTACTCTCGAGCGGGAGCGCCGTAGCGGCCTCCATCGAGCTCGCTTCTCCAACAATTCTGCGCGGCAAGGTCGGAGATACGATCGAGGATGCGATCCGCGTGCACGCGCGCGGTTTAAACGGACAACCCGCGGCAGGCGTCGCGCTCTTCCCCACTTCTGACCTCAATGTCTCGTTCAGCCCCTCGGTTGGCGTCACCGGGTTTACCGGCGAAGCGGTCTTCGACGCGACGCTCGGTTGCCCAGGCGGCAATGGTTTGATTCGCGTCGGCCCGTATCCGGGCACGACTTCATTCGCGGTGGCCGTGGAGATCGACGCGGGCGGCGCGGCGCTCCTCAACAAGTTGCAAGGCGATGGCCAAGTGGGCGCGCCCGGTCAGCGCCTGTCGAGCCAAGCGCTCGTCGTCACGGTGACCAATCTTTGTCTGCAAGGCGTGCAGCGAGAGACGGTTGCATGGTCGGTGAATCCGCCAGAAGCCGCTACGCTCGAGAACGTCATCTCGACCACGGACGCCAAGGGCCGCTCATCGGTGCTGGTCCGATTGGGCGCGCGGCCTGGGCCGTTTACCGTGACGGCTCGGCACCAGGGTCGCACGCAAGTCTTCAACCTGCGCGTTGCGCCACCGGCGGCCGGCTTGAGCGCGATCACCCCGGAGCGCTTCAGCCTGCCGCGCGGTACGACCAGCGATCCGCTTACGGTCGAAGTCGTAAGCGCAGAGGGCCTCGGCGTACCTGGCCTAGGAGTTGACTTCGAGATTTTGGAAGGCCCGGGAGCGCTGACGGACACGTTTACGCTGACTGGCGACAACGGGCAGGCCTCGACGCGATTCCTCGCACCGAACGCCTATGGGCAGACCCGCGTGCGCGCCACGTTGAACGGCACGGCCGTTGCGGCGCTGCGGGAAGCCGGGATCGAGCAACAAAGCCTCTCGGCGGAGTTCCTCATCATCACCGGAGGGAGGCGGCCGGTCATCTTGCCCGCGGGCGGTTTCGTGAATGGGGCGAGCTTCCGCGCCGGCTGGACGCCGGGCAGCCTAGGGTCAATCTTCGGCGTCGGCTTGATGGAAGACATCGACGGGGTGGTCGCCCCGAATGGCCCGGCCTTCCCCACGACCGTGCGCGGCGTTGGCGTCACGATCAATGGCGTGGCGGCGCCCATTCTGGCGCTTGCCAACGTGGGCGGACGCGAGCAGATCAATCTACAGATACCCTTCGAGGTGCAACCTGGACCGGCTACGGTGGTGGTCAACAACAATGGCACGGAGGCCGTCTACGAAGGCGTTCCGATCAATGCATCGCAGCCGGGCATCTTCGAGGTCAACGTGCAAGGCGGGCGCTATGCCGCCGCGCTGCACGCCGACTACCGCCTCGTAGCTCCATCCGACCCAGCGCGGCCGGGCGAGACGATCCTACTGTTCGTGACCGGCATGGGCTCACTCCAAACGCCCGTGGCGACGAACCAACCTGGGCCGACCCCAGCGCCGAGAACTGCATTCGAGCCCGTGGTGGGCATCGACGACCAGGGCGTGACGAACTTCGGCGGCTACTATGCGCCAAACTTCACCACGCTCTATCAGATCAACTTCCAGTTGCCTGAGGACATCACCACCGGAGACCACCGGGTATCAGTCGGCGCCGGCGGAGAATTCAGCCAGACGGCGATCTTACCGGTCCGGAGGTAGGGCGACCGCACCGTCCGCGCCGTCTGGCCCAGATGGTGCGGCGTAGCTTACTTCGGCTCGTATACTTGGCACGATTCGACGTAGTCGCTCAGAGCCCCAGGCATGGCGGGCTCCCATGACGTGGTGTTGCTGATGTGATCGGCGCCGTCGGAGATCGAAACCACCGCACCGAGTACACCTGTCAACTGGCGTCCCTGGCCCTTGGCCAATTGGAAGTCCGCGCGTCCGCTGGTGCGGCCATTAAACGTGGCTGGGGGCAACTGTATGATGCTGGTGCAAAAGCCGCCCGCATCCTCGATGGTCACCACCATTGCGCCTGCCCCAAGGTCACCGTCCGCATCGCTGAAGTCAAATTGATAGCGCAGGGCGCCTGGCGCGTTCTGGAAGTCGAGGTTCGAAACGACGGGCGCGTTGGGATTCGGCGCAATTTGCATCCAGGCGACGTTGGAACTGCGCTCCTGCGTGAACAAGGCGACAGGCGCATCCGTGCCCCCAAAGTATTCCAACCGGCGGCTCAGCGGCCCGACGGTAAACTGATCCAATCCGTCAAACCCGGGCGCGGGTCCGACGTAGAGCACGGGCACTCTGTCAAACTGCGTGAAGCCATTTTGCGAGGTCGCATTGCCGACGGCGACGACCACACTGTCCACTCCGCCCACGTTCCGGAAGCCCGTACCGTAGCCCTCCAGGTAGAACTGCTCGCTCTCGTCGCCGCCCGGGCTGAGCTCGAGCACGCGCGGAACGATTTCGCCGTTCACCGCGTGATAGATCGATTCCCGCGTCTGCGTTCCGTCCGCCGCAACCCGGACGAGAAAGCCGGCCAACCATTCGAGGTCGGTTTGGAAGAACAACCCCTGCGCGACGTTCGCGATGGTGATCGTGCCTTCCTGTAGAACCTGCTCCGCGCCCTCCTCGCCCAAAGCAGCGGCGGCGCGCAAGCGGATGAAACCCGGCCCTTCGGCCAATCCGTCGGGCAATAGGAAGTTGATTTGGGTAGGCGAAACGAAAAAGAGCGGGCAATCTTTGGTCTGCAGAGCCCCATCGGTGATGGTGACTCGCACGCCTTGCAGCACCGTCGGCAAAGGAGCTGTCGTGGCGGCTTCCACGGCCGGCGCCAAATTCTGACCAAATGCGCTGCCGATCGAACCGGGAGCGAGAACGGAATCCGAGTCGTAGCTTGCGGCAGAAACGACGGTCAATTGGGCCTGTACGTTCGCCGCAAACGCGACTGCGGCAAGGATCAGGGTGTAAAGCTTCATCAAAGGGTTATACCGCATCCCAGTGCAGCTAGCCCATCGATAGTGCAATCCGTGAGCATTTGCGGGAATTTCCAGCAAACGCCGCGGGCACTTTCTTTGACCCCTGCAACAGAATCGGCAGCCGCGCAGCCTTCCCGCGCTACACTATCCTCTTTTGCTTTGTTTGCCATGGCGGATTCCAGACCGAACATCGTCCTGATCATCACGGATCAGCAGCGCTTCGTGAGACACCATCAATGCATTGGGTTTTCCGTACATGGATACGCCCAATCTGGACAAGCTGGTCAACGAGGGAGTGACGTTCACGAACTGCTTCGTGCCGTCCGCCTCATGCGCCCCATGCCGCGCCAGCATCTTCACTGGCCAGTACCCGCACAACACCGGCGTGATGATCAACGGCAACGCCTGGGAGCGCTCGTGGGTCGAGCTGCTCAACCGCGGCGGCTACCACTGCGTGAACATCGGCAAGATGCACCAGGCGCCTACAATTCGCGCCTCGGCTTCCATGAGCGGCACCCGGTCGAGAACAAAGACCGCTTCATGGAGGGCCGCTACTTCATCGACGAGTGGGACAAGGCGATCAATGTTCGCGGCTACAGCAAGCCGGGGCGCCTGACCTACCGCAGCATGAGCGATTATCGCGAGCGCTTGGGCGCCTTCAGTGGGAGCTGCCCGCGGAATTGCACTCGGACAACTTCGTTGCGGATCGCGCCTGCTGGTGGCTGCGGCACTATCCGCAGACGCAGCCCTTGTTCCTGCAAATCGGATTCCCGGGCCCGCACCCGCCCTACGATCCTCCGCTCGAGGAGGCGAAGCCGTATCTCGAGAAAGACCTGCCGATCATGGAGGTGACCCAGGAGGAGGCTAGACGCCCAACCTGAGCCCTACCGCGGCATGATCCAGCACAACTGCGAAGTCGATCACGATTCGGTGGTTCACCAATGGAACCCCACGCCGGAACAGCGCAAGCGCCAGCGGGCATATTACCTGGCGAACGTAACGATGATCGACCGCAAGATCGGCCAGATCCTGCAAACGCTCGACGAGACCGGGATACCTCGACAACTCCGTGGTGCTGTTCACCTCCGACCACGGAGATGCGCTCACCGACCACGGCCATTCGCAAAAGTGGACGATGTACGACACCGTCACCAAAATGCCGTTGATCGTCTGGGCGCCACGGCGCTTCGAAGGCGGGCGCAAGGTAGAGGGGCTGTGTTCGCTCATGGACATCGGACCAACGATCCTCGAGCTCGCCGAGATCGAACCGCCCAAGAAGATGGAGGCGCGGACGCTACTGCCTGCGATTGAAGGCAAAAACTGGGAGCCGCGCGAAGAAGTGTTCTGTGAGCAGGGCCGCGACGTGAACTTCACGACCAGCGATTACCAATCCATGATCCGCACAAAGGAATGGAAGCTGGTCTGCTTCTCGGACTCTCCAGACGGACAACTCTTTGATCTACAATCCGATCCGACCGAAGTCCGGAACCTTTGGTCGAGCCCGGAACATGCGGAGAAGAAGGCGGAACTGCTGGACCGACTACGACGGTGGCGCGAGGATTCGGCCTACCACCACTCGGGCTGGCGGCAGGTCTGGCCGAACTGAATGAACCGACGCGCTGCCCTATCGTTGCTCGCCGGCGCCGCCTGTTCCACCGGCGGACCCAAACCGTTTGACATCTGCGTCTATGGCGGAACATCTGGCGGCGTAGCGGCGGCGGTGCAGGCTGCGCGGATGGGCAAGACGGTCCTGCTGGTCGAACCGGGCAAGCACCTGGGCGGCATGACATCCGGCGGGCTGAGCGCGGTCGACATTGGCAATCCGCGCACCGTGGGCGGCATCGCTCGCGAGTACTTCACGCGGCTGGCGGGCCAATACGGACGAACGCTCGCCTGGGACAAGCCGCTCGAAGGCGTGCCCACCGGCGGAGCCTTTGCCGTGGAACCGCACGCGGCTGAGGCGCTGTTCCGCGACTTCGTTCGCGAGGCGAACGCCCCGGTGCTTTACGAGGCGCCGCTGGAGGCTGCGCACAAGCAGGGCGCCAGAATCACGGCGATCGAGGCAGGCGGACATACGATCGAGGCCCGCATGTTCATCGACGCCACCTACGAGGGCGACCTGATGGCGGCGGCGGGCGTCCGCTACACCCTCATGCGCGAAGCGAACTCACAATATGGCGAGACGCTCAATGGCGTAATGTTCAACCCGCGTTATGAAGCCAAGGTCGTGTGGGGCGCGGCGGGGCCGAATGGGCGGCGTCCCGATGGCAAAGGGCTGTGGGATCGGGACATCCCGCTCGACCCGTACGTACGGCCAGGAGATCCGTCTTCCGGCGTGCTGCCGCTGATCGATGCAGAGCCTGCGGGCGAGCCCGGCTCGGAGGCGCCAGGTGTGCAGGCGTACTGTTTTCGGCTTTGCATGACACGCGAGGAAAGCAATCGCATTCCGCTGGAGAAGCCGGGAGACTACGACGCCAATCGCTATGAGATCGCGGCGCGCTTCATCGCCGCCTGCGTGCGCGCCGGCGACGACATGGACCTGCGTTGGTTCTCGAAATACGATGCGCTGCCCGGCGGCAAGTTCGACTTCAATACGGCCACCTTTGGCGCGAATCTGCCCGGAGCCAGTTGGGCTTGGCCCGAAGCGAGCTGGGACAAGCGCCGCTCGATCCTCGCCGCGCACGAGAGCTACCACCGGGGTCTGCTATGGTTCCTCGCTACAGACGAACGCTCATGCCGGCGAAGGTTCGTGATGAGCTCGGCGCGTTCGGCCTGTGCCGAGACGAATTCCCGGACACCAATGGCTGGCCACACCAAATCTACGTCCGAGAAGCGCGGCGCATGGTCAGCGACTCGGTGCTGACGCAACACCACTGCCGCGGGGAAGAGGTTGCCCCGAAGTCCGTGGGGCTAGGCAGCTACGGGATGGATCTGCACGAGATCCGGCGCGTCGTGCATGACGGCATGGTCTGGCGCGAGGGCAAAGGCGGCGGAGGGGTCCCGGCGCCCTATCCCATCGGCTATGGGGCCCTGACGCCACGCGAGCACGAATGCGAGAACCTGCTGGTTCCGTTCGCGCTCTCCGCCTCGCATGTGGCCTTCGGCTCCACGCGCATGGAGCCGCCGCTGATGATCTTGAGCCAGAGCGCCGCGACGGCAACCGCAATGGCTCTCGACGCAGGGAGCACGGTGCAGGGCGTGGACTACGCTGCGCTCGCGAAGCGGCTCGAGGAAGACGGCCAGATCCTCTCACCGCCTGAAGCCTAACCGGAGTCGTACAATGGGCGACTCGTGGCGAATCCCGATCAACCCACAGATGAAGGACTGATACGCGCCGTCGGCAAGTGGGACGTGGTGGCCATGACGGTCAACGGGACCCTTGGCGCGGGCATCTTCGGCTTACCCGCCGCTGCTTACGCCCGCATCGGAATCTATAGCCTACTGGGCTTCGTGCTCTGCGGCGCAGCGATCCTGCTGATGACGCTCTGCTTCGCGGAAGTGTCCAGCCGCTTTCGGGACACCGGCGGTCCATATCTTTACGGACGCGCCGCCTTTGGCCCTCTGGTCGGCTTCCAGGTCGGCTGGAACACCTGGATCGCACGCGTTACGGCGTTCGCGGCCAACGTCAACCTACTGGTCGCGTACTTCAGCTTGTTCGTCCCGGCCGCACAAGAGGGATGGGGCCGTGCAGCGGTCATTGCAACGGTCGTCGCCGTCCTGACTGTGGTCAACGTCATGGGCATCCGAGACTCCACGCGGGTCGGGAATTTCCTGACGTTCGCCAAGCTGGCCCCGCTGGCTTTGTTCCTTGGGGCCGGATTCTTCTATCTCCGTCCGGAAGCGTTCGTGCTGCCGACGGCAGCTCCACCCATGGATGAGTTTTCGTCGGCTATGTTGTTGCTTCTCTACGCTTTTGTAGGCTTCGAGATGGCGGCGATTCCAGCGGGCGAGATGAAGAACCCAGAGCGCGATCAACCACCTGGGATGCTCATCGGTATGGCGTTCCTGGTGGTGCTGTATCTGCTGGTGCAAATCGTGGCGATCGGAACGCTGCCGGGCCTCGCCGGATCGGAGCGTCCGCTGAGCGACGCCGCCGCGCAGTTCTTGGGGCCGGTAGGCGGCGGGATCATCGCGGCGGGCGCGGTCATCTCGATCCTAGGCAATTTGGGAGTCGTGATGCTGGTCTCGCCGCGGCTGCTGTTCGCCATGGCCGAGCGGCGGGAGTTGCCCACCGCGATGGCGCGTGTACACCCGAACTTTCGTACGCCGCACTTCGCCATCTACGCCACGTCCGCGGTGGTGCTCGCGATGTCGCTGAGCGGCACGTTTGTCTATGCCGCCACGATCAGCGTACTGGTCCGCTTACTCGTTTATGCCGTCACGTGCGCGGCGCTGCCGGTCTTCCGCCACTCGGAGAAAGCCGCGCCGGCGCGTTTCCATGTGCCCCTGGGGCACCTGGTCGCCGCTCTGTCGCTCGCGTTGATTGTCTGGTTGGCGTTCCAGACCACGGCGCAACAAGCGCGCGATACCGGATTGGCAATCCTGGCCGGCTTCGTGATCTACGCGGTCGCTCCGCGCAAGCGACCGGTCGCGCCTGTCACCGGAGATTGAGCTCCACGGCAGCGGTCAAGGCGAAGATCGTCAGGTCCGCTGCGACGTGGGCGGCCCATGGCGCCAGTAATCCGCCGGTGCGGCGGCAAAGCGCGCCAAGCATGAGCCCGTACGCGGTGGCCATTGCGAGACCCAACCAACCATTGGGGAAACCTCGCACGAAATGCGCGGCGCCGAATACGAGGGCTTGCAGGACGACCGGCAAGGCTCCAGGCCCAAACACCGTGTCGAGCTCGCCCATCACGATCCCGCGAAAGGCCAACTCCTCGATGGCGGCATTGCCGACCGCGAACACCACCGCCGCCAAGGGATACGCCCACAACGGCATCTTTGGGATGTTCGCCAATGGATGCTGAGGTCCGGTGCGCGAAGCGCACCCACAGCGCCAAGGCGACCGTCGACACTAGGACGATCGCGAAGATCCATGGCCAATCCGCCCTCGCGAGGCGACCAGCCCGGAACGATGGCGCGGAACGGCGCAGCACTGCGTAAGCAAGACCGTAAAGCAGCAGCGGAGCTAGCAGATTCCAAGGCCAAACGCGGCTCGCTGGCGCAAACGCTGCCACGCCGGCCCACAGTACGGCGAACACTGCGAGGTGGAGCAGCGCTCCAGCTCGTCGCACGACCAAAGCTAGCGCGGCCAACACGACAAACGCAGGTAGCGCAGCCGTGGGCGGCGCCATCATGGCCATGCACAGGACCGCTACCAGCCCTCCGGCCGCGAGCGATTCGCCTTTGGCCGCCGCCATTCCGCCAGTGTGCCATAGGCGGTGCTGCTATCCTGTCTGCCGATGCACGCGCGCCGCCATGCTCTCACTCTTCTCGCGCTCGCCTGTCTAGCCGGCGTCGCTGTTTGGGCGAACCGGCCGGCCCTGGAGCGTGACGGGCTGCCTGATCCGGTCAACATGCGCCTGGAATACAGGCCCGGTGCTTGGCTGCCGCCCGGCTTGGAGCTCAACGGCACGGTACGGCTGCTCACGGCCCCGGTCGTCGAGATGGGCCAGCGTCATCGAGTGCGCATCGAGTACACCGTCGGTGACCGTGAGATCGTTGCCGGCGAGTCGATCGAAATTTGGAAGCATTTCACGTCCGATGTCGAGGAGTTTCAGGTCGACGATTCGTCCGAGCCGGCGTTCTTCGGCGCCGAGACCACCGCCACGGGCGTCACCTTCGAGACCCGCAAGTATCTCAACAGCGTCCAGCGCAACGAACATTCGGTCTTTCCCTACCGCAAGGCCGCGGGTCTCGTGGTCCAAAGCGGATCGCTCAAGAAAGGCGACAAAGTCATCTTCGATCTTGGCGGAGTGCAGGGCGTGCGCATGCAATTCTACTCCGAGAATTTGTTCAATTTCCGCGTGGCCATCACCAACGATGCAGAAAAGAAGGTGCTGGCCTACGGCGGCGACGCCTATATGAAAGTGATCGGCGGCCCGCTGGCGAAGCTCAAGGTGCAAGCCCCTTCGATCGTCGGCAAAGGCGAGCCGTTCACCGTGGAAGTGGTCCCGATGGACGAATGGGTGTCCTTGGCAAAGGATGGCGCCGGGCTCGAGCTCGAGATGATTGCCGACGACGCCGGCCCGAGCGATTTCGAGTATGACCCGGACCTTCTGCACTACGTGGCGCACAACGTCGTAGCGAGCAAGGAGGGGGTCTCACGCATCCGTGTGCGCACCAAGGACGGACGCTTCGAAGGCGTCAGCAACCCCATCTGGACGCAGCGCAAACCGGAGCGGCGCGTCTACTTCGGCGATCTCCACCAGCACACCTACCTGGGCGACGGGCGTGGGATCTACGAAGAGCTCTATCTGTTCGCACGGCAGGTCGCGATGCTCGACTTCGGAGCGATCACGCCGCACCAGGAAACCCTGGGAGTTTCCGGTCCGATTCTGCGTCTGGAGGATCAAAGCTTCCCTGCCGATTACTGGCCGGACCTGGTGCGCGCCAACAAGACAATCAAAGGCTGGAAGGGCTTCACGCCGATCCTGGCCTACGAGTATTCCGTTGGTACGAAGGCGGGCGGCCACCACAATGTGTTCTACGCCGACGACGAAGCGAAGTCCACGATGGAGATCGACCCGAACAAGACACGCGCGCCGGTGGGCGAGATGATGAAGCTGCTGCGCGGATCGGGCGAACGGGCCCTTGTCATTCCCCACATTGGGGGCGGCCCGCCGAGTTGGACGCACGAGACCGACCCGCGCCTTGAACGCCTATTCGAGATTGCGTCCGTCCACGGTGTTTTCGAAGAGTCCTACCAGAAGCATCTCGAGAGTGGACAGCGTGTGGGAGCGACCGCATCAGCGGATAACCACACAGTGAGTTTCGGACAATCGAATCCCGGACTCATCTACACGATGACGAACCCGCTGACCGCGGTGATGGCCTACTCGCCGGACCGCGAGGACTTGTGGGAGGCGATGACCGACCGCCACACCTATGGCGTGACTGGCAATGCCCGCCTGCTCATGGACTTCCGGGTGAACGACGAGCCCATGGGAGGCGAATTGCCGCGAACCAAGGCGGACTCGGCCCGCATCGTAGCCAAGGTCTCAGGCGTAGATCCCATCTTGCGGCTGGAGATCGTCAAGAACAACCAGACCATCCATACGGTGACGCCCGGGCGCGACCCGAATGCCCGCCTCATGCGCATCGTTTGGGCGGACAACTACTATCAGCGGCGCGCGAATACTTCCTTGGCCGACGGCGAAGTGCGTGCTTCGGCCGGGCGCGTGACCCTCGAACGCGTGTTGAACCAGGACAACTCCTTCGAATGGTTCCGCCAGGACGGCGACCGCGTCGTCTACCATAGCGCGACCACCTCCAACGATTTGGACGGGGTGCTGGTCGACATCTCCGGCGCGACTGGAGACGAGGTAGTATTTCGCCGCACGGATCCAATGTTGGGCGAGCATGAGGTGCGCATTCCGCTGGCGGCGCTCAAGCGCGACGGCGTCTTTTCGTGGCGCTCGGGCAAGATCCCCGGCGCGCGCCATCCTTACCTGGAAGACATGGGCCTGGATGTCGAGTTGTTCGTGGAAGCCGAACTGATCAACCCCGCCGCGCCTCTCGACTATGACTTGGTGTACGAGCACCGCGAAGCGATGAAGCCCGGGGACTACTACTACCTACGGGTGCAGCAACTCGACACGGTGAAGGCCTGGTCGAGCCCGGTCTGGGCGAATTAGAGGCCCATCAACTCAGCGCCAACGCTTCGATCTCGGAACCGTCGCCGAGGCGTTCGACGACCTCGAACGCGCCGGAAGGTTGCGACCTCAGGATCGATGCGTGATTGACGCGCGTTTCAATGTCGGTGCGGCAGAGCACCAACAAGCCGCCTGGGGCCAGGTAGCTCTGCAGGAGCTCGAGGGCGCGCCGAATCTGGTCGTCGCTGAAGTAGACGCGGTTGAGCAGGTTTGCTGCGCGCGCCACGTCAAAGCATCCGCGCCATTCGGCGCGATCTTCGAGGGCGTCGTGCTCGACCACTTCGCAGTTCGAACGCTCCGTGAGCCGGGGCGTCACCAGTTGCACTTCCCTGCCTCGCTCGCCGCCGCCTGAAGTTTGCCGCGCGAGCAGATCAAGCGCAGCCGTGGCCGCTCGGAACACGCCTTGCCGGTAGGGGCGCATTCGCACACCCAGTGTTCCGGCGAATTGTAGAAATCGGCCTCGCCCGTCCGTGAGCACATCGCCGAACAGCGGCGCGCGGGTGAGTCTGCCATGCACGACGAGGTCGGCGGCGGTCATCGCACAGGATAGGCCGCACGCCTCCATGGCGTCGATCCATTCGAGGGTGGTCACGCCGGAGGAGACGCCGATGTCGAGGGCGCGCACGGAACCCCGTCCTTTGAGCAATGCGCAAACCCGTTCATCAAGGTCGTGAAAGCGGCCAGGGAATGTCGTCTTGTACGCGCCGGTTGGGAGAAAGAGGTTCCGAAAAAAGACCGCTTCCGCCTCAGGAGAAGTTGAGGTGATTAACACCGAACGCGCTGGGGGGACAGACACGGACATCGAACCCATCCCCAGGATCACACAAAAAATGGGGACGCTGGGTTTGCCAGCGCCCCGCTCATACCACAGGGGAGAGAGTTGGGTATGGGAAGACCTGCTTAGTCCTGTGGACTGGTGGACTCATCACGGAACGCGCCCGCGGCGACGGCGCCGCCTAGCGCGGCGGCCGTGGCTCCAGTCACCACCGCGACGCTCGCGGCGTGCCCGAGACTACCGAGCGCCCAACCGGAGTTCGTGGCGGCCCCGGCAGCGGCTCCGCCGCGTTTCTTGCGGTCCTTGTCTTTGTCCTCGGCGTTCTTGTCGGCGTCGCCCTTCTTCTCCGCAGACTCGCGAGGCGACGGGGGTGCGGCAGCGGCTGCCATGGCGTATTGGCCGGACGGCACGATGAACGAGCCGGAAGAGCGACCGCGCACGATCACGTCGCCGCGATAGGCCGCAATCAACTGGCGGCCGTCTTGGTTCTCAACCACGAACCAGTTGTCCGCCTTCGGGTCCGCGACGGAAATTTCGAGGCCACCCGTCGCGATCGCCATCTTGGCCGAGGCCACCACGCCACGGTCGAGCGTAACGGAGCTCTCGCCCACCTTTGCTGAGGTGTCGCCGCGCAGCTCCACACGGCCTGTCGCCGGGGAATCGAGCACCGCGAATGCGTCCGGCGCGGTACGAATCTCGTCGCCTGCATACACGCTCGAGCCACTCGGCAAGGCGGTCTGGTTGGTCCAAACCGCTCCGGACGTGGTCACGCCGCCCAGTGCCGACGCTGCCGGGAGCGGCATGCTCGCCATCGCGCACGCCAATGCAATTGCCAAAAAGTTCCTCATCTTCGCCTGTTCCTCCTCGCTTCTGCCGTTGGTTCCGTTGCTTCGGGGTTCAACCGGGGGCGTGTCCGCCCCTGTTCCTTCTATCGGCCAGAGCGGAGCGCGGCGTTAGTCGCCTCACATGGCAACCAGCGCGGGCTCGTCGATGTGCATCGGACGCGAGGTGGCAAACTCGGCGACCGCGTCCGCGATGCGGACGGCGTCAGCGTCGGTCACACGCGTGTGGATGGGCAGGCAAAGGATGTTGCGGCTGACCGCGTCGGTCGCGCGCAGAGCTTCCACCTTGGGGCGGTAGAAGCGGCTGTAGAGCTTTTGGCGATGGAGTGGAGGATAAAAGTAGGACCGAGTGTCGACGCCCTGTGCTGCAAGCGACGCGGCGAGCTCATCCCGATTCAGCCCTTGGCCGAGCACGAAGCCGAAGTCCTTGCGGCTGTGGACCGAGCCCTGCGGCGTGCGTTGCAGACGCAGGCCGGGCAGCCCCTTCAGGCGGCTCTCGTAGATGGCGGCGATCTCGTTGCGGCGTCGAATTTTTTCTGGCAGGCGCGGCAAGTCAGCGCGTCCCAGGGCCGCCTGTAGTTCGCTCATGCGCGCATTGAGTCCGAGAATGTCGCAATCGTACTCCGCGCCCTTGCCGTAATTCCGCGCGCGGCGCAGCATGTCGGCGAGCTTCCTGTGGCGCGTGACAATCAGTCCGCCTTCGCCGCAAGTGAGCTGCTTCGTCGGCGAGAGGCTGTAGACCGTGGCGTCGCCAGACGCGGCGGCGGACTTCCCGCCAAAACGCGTGCCGAGTGCATGGGCGCCGTCGAATATGAGCGCAACGCCGGCTCGGGCAGCCATCCGCTCGAGCTCATCCACCGGCGCCGGCGCGCCGAACATGTGAACGCCCAGGATGGCCGACGTGCGCGGCGTCATCACGCGCTCCACGCTCGCCGGGCAGATTTGGAAGCTCGAAGGGTCGCAGTCGGCAAACACCGGGCGCAGGTTGTTCCAGAGCAGCCCGTGCGCGGTGGCGAAGAAGGTGAAGCTCGGCGTCAGCCTTGCCGCGTAGGCCCATACAGCGCTCAACCAGCATCAAGCCCGCCGTGCAGCTCGAAACCGCGACGCACTCAGGGGCTTCGAGCACCTCGGCCGCCTCACGCTCAAAGGCGGCGACCTCGCCAGCATTCGTCAGCTCGCGGCACTCGAGCACGCGCAGAAGGCGCTCACCGAGAGCGGACGGGGCCGGCAGGTCCGGCGACGCAATGGAAATCGGATTCACAGGGATGGTACTCCTCCATTCAGTGGCGGGGCATACGGCGCAATACGCCTTCCCCGCCGAAGCCCGCGACCGCCCGTGACAAGGCATAGGCGGCAAAGACCAGCAGTGCGCCCCACACCGCAGGGCGGACGAAGACGGTGTAGGCGTTGCGCGCAGTCCAAAGCAGGGGCCCAAGCGCCATCGCCCATACGGCCACGCGCGTCGGGCGCGCGCCGGAGAGCCGGTCGCACCAAACGAGCGCCACTGCTAACAAAGCGAAGTAGCCGACGACCCCGCGACCCCAAAGTTCATGTACGGCTCGGCTACGGCCGAGAACCCCAGCCCCCGCCGTGGTAGTAGTGCCAGGGCGCGGCCAAACGCGCCATCCACAGGCTCGGCGGAAGCTTCTCAACGGGTGCGTAGCCGTCGACTCCCATTGCAGCGCCAGGTTGGGCAGCACCATCTCGAAGGCCTGCCAGTACGTGTAGCCCCAGCGCAGCGGCTCGTTCTCCATCAGCTCGAGCGTATGGACGAGCGGACGCAGGCCGCCGCCGACCCTTCGATGCCTTCGAGGGGTTGCGTCTCAACGGCGATGTCGCCCAGCGACCGCTCGCTCAAGGGGTTGCTGCGCAACGAGCGCGCGGCGGGAATCGCAAAACAGGACGACGGTGAGCGCGGCGAGTCCCGCGGTCCGCGGCAGATGGAAGCCCCGTTTGTGCATTACGGCCAGCATGGCTGCCGCCGGGGTGAGCGCGAAGCCACGGTAGCCTAAAGCAAACACAGCGACGCACCAGACCAGCCCAAGCGCCGCCACCCAAGGCATGCGCCGCACCGGCGCCGCCGCCATGGCCAGATAGAAGCCCATTGGCGAAACCTGCAAGCTCGAGATGAACAGCCGCGGGTCGTAGAGCTGCGTCAAGCGGTAGCTCTCGAAATACGTCGCCTGAGCTAGCCGGTCGAAGCCGATCGTCCAGGCGCCCGCGATGAGAAGCACAACACCAAATGCCGCCACGGCCAGTCCGATGCGGTACATCCCCACGCTGTGCAGCAAGGCAGTGCGCGAGGATGCAATCGTAGGCCAGCGCCACGCGGCAAAGGTCAGCCCCGTTTGGTAGCAGGCGAAGGCGACGATCAGCAGCGCGAGCGATGTATCCAGGCGATGGGTAAGCAACCAAAGCGGAACAGAGCCGCTGCTCATGTCGAGCGCCCACGGCGTCACCAAACCGAGATGGAACGCGCCAAGCGCCCACAGGTAGAGCATGGCCGGCGCAAGCGGATGGATCTCGAGCGACCGCAACGCCGCTCCAACGGCCACCGTAAACGAGCCCGCTGCCGCAAACGCCGCCAAGCGGTCATCTCCAGCTCCGGCGGCCGCGGCATAAAGCCGGCGTGCGCCGCGACCGAGATGCCGAAGACCGCCGCCACGTTGCGCTGCAGATGGCGGCCTCATGCGGCATGCGCCCTCTGCCCGGTGTGCAAGGCCGCCTCGTAAAGCGCCGTCATCCGAACCCACGCGCCGTGGTTGTCCAGTCCCGCCATACGCAGCCTTTGCGCAGCCGCGGCGCGATCCAGCCGACGACGCCGTACCGCAAGCGCCATCTTTTGGCCCCACAGGCGCGCGTCGAGCGGCAGCGTCTCCACTTGCTCGGCGCAGGCCATCGCCTCGGTTGAGATCGACGAGGAAACCAAGCAGGGCAATCCCGCCGCTTGCGCTTCAAGCAGCGCCACGGGCAGCCCTTCGTGCAGCGAGGGCATCACGTAAGCATCCGCCGCGCCACAAAGCAGGGCCGGAACGTCGTTGCGCAGCCCGAGCAGATGGACTCGCTCACCTAGCCCGCGGGCGGCAATCTCGCTCTCGAGGCGGGATCGTAACTCGCCTTCGCCCGCGATAGCCAGATGCAACCCTTTGTCCGGACACTCCCGCAAGGCGTCCAGCAGCAGCGTGTGGTTCTTTTGCTTGCACAGCCGTCCGGCGGCCAGCGCCAGATGCGCCTCCGCCGGCACGCCCAGGTCGCTCTTGCTCACCAGACCGGGCAACACGAACCGGCCCAGGTCCACGCCATACGGCAAGACCGCCGTTGACGGCGTTCCGAAGGCCTTCGCCGCCTCGGTGGAGCAAGCCAATACCAAGTTGGCGTGCGAGGCTATGGCCCGACGCATGGCGCTGCGGTAGAGTTCCCGAACCGGCGTGTCGGGCCGGCCATCGGACGAGTTGTGCGCGTGCGCGATTCGCAGCGGCACGCCCGCACGTGTGGCAATTGCCGCCACCACGCCGCCGAACAGCAGCACGTGCGCATGAACGGCGTCATAGCGCTCTTTGCGCAGCAACCTATAGAAGCGCGCCGGGAAACTCGCCGCCGGCCTGTAGGGGCACGCCACGACGCGCAGACCCAACGCCCGCGCCTCCTCCACGCAGGCCCCTTCCCGGTCCGCCAGCAGGCAAACGTCCGCACTCCACCGGCTGTCGCCTCGTCCCCTGGCCGCGTCCAAGAACCACGTCTCGGCGCCGCCTCGCTCGAGCGCTCCGAACACCTGTAGCGAGCGTCCGCCCGCGCCTTGCCTCTTCCCCATCCGCGATTTGACCTATGCAACCCATCGGCAAGGGATGAAGGGGACATTAGACGCCCTCCTGCGGTAGTCGCTCTTCGCGCCGGCCAGCCACGACCAGATGTCGGGTGCGCCCGGGCATTCCCCTTAGGTGGGCATGAGGAGAAATTCCTGAGAAAGTTCGGGCATCGGAAGGTGGCGGCCTCTGCGGGGGAATCGTATACCTGTTTTACAGTGCAGTCGATTCGGGCTGTACGCGTCAGAAACAGAGCGGCCGGCAAGGCTCGCCGAGCCGGAATAAGAAGACAAGCGCATGTCCGTCAAGACCATCTTGTGCGTGGATGATTCTCCCACCCAATTACGGGTGCTAACCGAGGCCCTGTCGGGTCGCGGCTACCGTATCGTGACGGCGACCGACGGCGAAGAAGCCCTGCAGAAGATCGCCGAGACGTCCCCCGACCTCGTACTCCTCGACGTTGTGTTGCCGAAGAAGAATGGTTTCCAGATCTGCCGTCAGATCAAGACCACAGGGCAAACCAAGGGCATCAAGGTGATGCTCGTTTCGAGCAAGGACCAAGCGTCCGATCGCTTCTGGGGCATGCGCCAGGGCGCGGACGAGTACATCACCAAGCCGTTCGATCCCGAAACGCTGGCTGATCGCGTAGCGCGTCAGCTGACCTGGGAGGGCGCTTGAGCGAGCAAGCCGAGTTGGAAGTCCAGACGGCTCCCGCCGCGCCCGAAGCCGACGACGAGCCGCCGGTCAACCACATTGTGTTTGGGTTGCATGGCGCTCGCTACGCCGTGTCGATTCGGAGCGTGCTCGAGCTCGACAGACTCTCGCCAATCACGCCAGTCCCAAACACGCCGGAATTCGTTTTGGGCGTGACAAACGTCCGCGGCGAGGTCGTGTCGGTGATTGACCTTCGTCGGCTGTTGGGCTTTCCCCGCTGGCGCGCCCGGAGACCGGCCGCCTCATCCAGGTGCGGGAAGTGGGCCGCGCAGTCCGCAGCGGACTTTTGGTGGATTCGATTTTGGGCATGCGCCCTGTGAAGACGCATCAAATCGAGCCGGACCCGACCGCCGACGCGCGGACGGCGACGGTGGTGGATGGACTTTACCCCGACAAGCCGGAGCCGCTTCGCGTGTTGAGCGTGGAAAAGCTGTTCGAAATGGAGCAGATCCGGGTCTTGCTCGAAGAGGCTGCGGCATAGAGCCGGATTGCAAACGAGGGCGAAATGGGATTTCTGAGAGATCTGAAGATTGCGCAAAAGCTTGCGCTGATCTTGTGCGTCACGGCGGTGCCCGTCGCCTTGCTGGCCTATTTCTTGATTGCCGAGCAGAATGCGCAGGTTTCCAACGCTGCGCGTCAGGAGGAGGGCGTCGCCTACTTGCGCCCGCTGCGCGATATCTTGGCGAAATTGCCCGAAGCATAGCGCCGCCACGGTTGCCGCATTGCAGGGAAAGCCCGCGGCCGAGCAGCAGCTTCAGTCCATCACGTCCGACGTGGACGCCGCCGTTGCCCAGGTGAACCTGGTTCAGGAGCAGGTTGCCACGACGATTGGAGCCACGGCGAATTGGGAACAGTTCAAGGTGGATTGGGCGGCGTTAAAGAAGGCCGAGGACTCACCTACGGTCGAGCAGACTCTGCGACAGCATGCTGCGCTGATCAGCCGCCTGACTGAACTGATGCGCGAGGTGGGCGACCGTTCCCACCTAACGCTCAGCGCCGACCCGGATGCACGCTTCTTGGCCGACGCCGCGGTGACCCACCTGCCGAGCTTGGTACACACGATCGGCTTGTCCGAAGCTGTCGCGGCAGGCGCAACGAACCATGAAATGAGCCCCGCCGAGGCGGCCAGCATGACGGCTACCGCCGGGCTGACGGGCGTTCTCGATGCGGGCCAAACGCTCAATCGCCTGCTCGGTCAGATCGAGATGGATCTGCAAGCGCTCGACCGCGACGCCCGCGTCGCTTATGGACGGGACCCGGCTCTCGAACGCCGCATCGGCCCGGCGCTCGAGAAAACAAACATCGCGGCCCAGTCCTTCGTCGACATGACGTTCAACGGAGCCGTTCGCGGCTCGGGGCAGCCCGAGTGCAGGCGATTATGCCGACGCCGCCGAGTTGGCCACCGATTCCGCGCTCGAAGCTCTACTCCGCTGCGCTCGACAACCTCGACATCTCCTTGGAGCGCCGCATCGACCGTCTCCAGCGCAATACCCTTGTGCAGCTTGCCATCACGGTCTTCGTGTTGACGCTGACCACTCTGCTCGCATTCTTCCTGCAGCGCACGGTCACAGGGCAGATCACCGAGATCAACCGCCTGTTTGACCGCATCAGCGTAGGCGACTTGGCCGCTCGCGCCGAATCGCGCAGCGGAGACGAGTTGGGCCGCATGACGGTATCGCTGAACCGCATGCTCGACAACACGCTGGCGCTGGTGCAGAGCTCGGAAGAGCGCGACCGTATTCAGCGTTCGATTGAGAAGCTGCTGGACGAGGTGGCCGGCGTCGCAGAAGGCGACCTGACCAAAGAGGCGGAGGTGACCGCCGAGGTCACCGGCGCCATCGCCGACTCGTTCAACTACATGATCGCCGAGCTGCGCAACATCATCGCGCAGGTTCAGCAGACGACCTTGCAGGTGTCCGCCGCGGCAAACCAGATTCAGCGCACCGCCGAAGAGCTCGCCACGGGTTCGGAGAAGCAGTCGTCCCAGATCGTCGAAACGACCTCAGCAGTCGACGAGATGGCGCAATCGATTCAGCACGTCTCGGCGAACTCCCTATCGGCGGCCCGCGTCGCGAAGGAAGCTCTCGAAAACGCACGCCGGGGCGCAGAAGCGGTGGTCAAGACAATCGACGGCATGCACGCCATCCGAGGACGCGTGCAGGAGACGGCGCGTCGTATCAAGCGCCTGGGCGAAAGCTCGCAGGAGATTGGCGAGATCGTCAGCCTCATCGGAGATATCGCCGACCGGACGTCTATCTTGGCGCTGAACGCATCCATTCAGGCCTCGGCGGCAGGTGAAGAGGGCCGTGGCTTTGCCGTGGTCGCGGAAGAGGTGGAATCGCTGGCCGAGCGCGCCGCCGAGTCGGCTAAGCGCATTTCCGGCTTGATCAAGATGATTCAGCAGGACATGAACGAAGCCGTAGGTGCGATGGAAGAAACGACACGCGAGGTGGTGGGCGGCTCGAACGTCGCCAACGAAGCGGGCCAGAAGCTTGAACAGATCGAATCGGTCTCGACAGAGCTCGCGGGCTTGATCCAAAGCATCTCGGAGTCGTCGCGCATGCAGGCGCGCGGCTCAGAAAGCGTTGCGCACGCGATGAGCGACATCTCGGGCGTCACCCGGCGGACGGCGGAAGGCGCAAGGCAGGCGGCTGAGTCGATCCGCAACTTGGCGCACCTCGCCGACGAGCTGCGGCACTCGGTGAGCCGTTTCAAGGTGCCCGCGCAATCCAAGGTGGCTTGAGCGTAGAGGCGAGCAACAGGTACCGCATCGCATGGACTTCGGCGTCGACAACCAGGTACTGCGTAGCTTCCAGCAGGAGGTGCGCAATTACCTGCCCGTGATCCAGGAGACGGCTCGCGAAGGGCAGGCCGGCGACCCGCGCCGCGAGACTGTACGCGAGCTCGCACGCACGATCGGCAGCGCGGCGTCCGTGCTGGGACTCGCCGAGCTACACGACGCCGCTGGCCAGCTCGAACGCGGCCTCGATACGCCCGATCCTTCCGGTGACGACAGTTTCCTCTCCGCTCTGGCCTGCCTGGAGCAGTTCAGCCTGGAGGAAATCGAAGAAGACGAGCCTCTCGAGTTCGACCCGGCCGAATTTGACCTTTGGCCGGAGGATGAAGACGAAGCGGCCGACGAGCCGCCTCCCGCGCCGGTCGACGAGAAGGACGAGATCCTCTCCGAGGAGATGCTCGAGGTCTACCAACTCGAGTCCGAGGAGCATCTCGGCTTCGTGGCCCAGCACCTGGCTGAGCTCGAGCAGGATCCCAGCCGGCGCGACCTCGTTCAGGAAGTGCGCCGCAGCATTCACACCCTAAAAGGCGCCGCCGCCATGGTGGGCCTGCGCACCGCCGGCGCATTGGCCAAGCGAGCCCAGGATTTTCTGGACCAGGTTTGCGAAGGCGCAATCGAGCTCACGCCTGAAGTGCTCAAGCTCACGACGAACGTTGCCACAACGCTCGACAAGTTGGCCCGCATCGGAGTGCCGGACGAGGCGTTACGTCAACGCGCCGCCGAGTTGAAGAATGAAATGGGCGCACTGCTCGAGAGCGGCGCCGAGGACATCGCCCGGCTCGCTGAGGCCGTCGCCCCCGTGCCAGCGCCGCCCCCGCCCGAAGAACGCGCGGACGAGCTGGCTTCCCAAGAACTACTCGAGACATTTCAGGAAGAAGCCGAAGAGCAGCTCGAAACCGCCGTGCGCGCCCTGCGGGCGCTCGAAGCGGACGCCGAGCAGCGCGAAGAGCTGCAGGAGCTTCGACGCGCCGTCCACACTCTCAAGGGCGCGGCCGGCATGGTGGGGCTCAACACGGCGGCGTCTCTGGCCCACCGCGCGGAAGACTTGCTCGACCAGCTCTTCGAGAGCGGACACGGGCCCGGTCCGGAGGCGCTCCAACTGCTCTTCGCCACCACGGACATGCTGCAAGACCTTGCCAAGGCCGGCGTGCCAGGCGAGGACATGCTTTCGCAGGCGCGAGAGTTACGCGAGGCGTTCGGGACCCTTCCTGCCGGTGGTGCGGCGCAGAAGGCACGGCCTGGTCTCGCTGGCGAAACGGACAGTCTCTCGGCAGCCGAAACCGCGGAAGCCGCAGAAGCGGACCACATCGTCTCCGATGAGATGCTCGAGGTCTACCAGGCCGAATCTGAAGAGCACCTCGGCCTCATCGCGCGCCACCTGCGCGGCCTCGAGAGCGAACCGAACAACCAGGAACTCGTACAGGAGGTCCGCCGCAGCGTACACACACTCAAGGGCGCTGCCGGCGTGGTGGGGCTGTACACCGCGGGAAAGTTGGCGCACCGCGCTGAGGACTATCTCGACGAGGTGTTCGGAGGAAAGCGCAGCATCACACCGGATGCGCTGCGACTGCTGTTCGAAACCGCCGACAACCTCGACGACCTTGCGCGCGCCGGTCTACCGGACAAGACGTTGCGAGCCCGTGCGTTGAACTTGCAGCAGCGCTTCGGGGAGCTCTTGGCTCGAGACCCGGACATGGTAGCGGCGCCCGCCGAAGCTCCGCTTCCGGAGCAACCCGTTTTCGAAGAGGCCTTGACGGAAGCGCCCGAGAGCCTCGCAGAACCGGAGGGGGTTGTCGAGGCAGAGGCCATTCCCCAGCCCGAAGATCGTGTCGAAGTTCCCGAGTCGGAGACGCAGGCCGAGGAGACGGCAGAGGTCCATGCCGATCCGGAGGTCGAGACCGAGACCGAGCTCCAGGTCGAGGAGACGCCGGAACCACTCGCGACCGCCTCCGAGGCGGATGGGCCCCCGGTCGCGCTCGAAGCCAAGACGGAACCCAATCCGATCGAGGAAGCCGACTCAGTAGAGTCGCGCCCCGCACGGCCGCCAAAGCAGCAACCCGAACGCAAGCCTCCTGCTCGCGTAACGCAGAGCGTACCCCAGGCGCGCCCCGCGGCCGCTTCGGCGGAACACTCGGCCTCCGGCCAATTCGTGCGCGTACCCATCGAGCGTGTGGATGAGCTTGTGCGCATGGTGGCCGAGCTCGTGGTGCACCGTTCCACACTCGAGCAGCAGTACTCACGGTACTCGCGTGAGCTTGGAGAGCACGACTTGACTACCGGCCGCCTGCGGCGCTTGGCCGTACAGGCTGGAAGATGATTTCGCCGCGCGCGCGCTGCTGGCCGTGCAGTCCAGCCAACCGGCCGACGGACGCAGACCACTGGCCCCGGACCCAGTCCAAGGCGCCGCGGGCGAGTTCGACGAGCTCGAATTCGATCGCTATTCCGAGTTTCACCTACTGTCGCGAGACGTAACCGAGACCGCTTCGGACTTGGTTTCGGCGGGCGTGCAGTTGCGTTCCGTCGGTGAAGACTTTCGCCAAGCATTGCACCGCTTCGGGCGCGTGACCGGCGGCGTGCAAGACCTGCTCATGCGGATGCGCATGATGCAGGTCGGCTCCATCGAAACGCGGCTGCATCGCACCGTGCGCGTGGCCGCCACCAAACGCGGCAAGAACGTACGCTTCACCGTTCTGGGCTCGGATGTGGAGTTGGACAAGACGTTGCTGGCCGAGATGACCGGCCCGCTCGAACACATCCTGCGCAATGCCGTGGACCATGGCTTGGAATCGCCTGCCGACCGAGTCAAGGTAGGAAAACCGGCGCAGGGAACGGTGACGCTCGAAGCCTCCCTCGACGGACACCGCGCGGTCTTGCGCATCGTCGACGATGGTAAGGGCCTCAACCCCGCCAAGATTCGGACCCGCGCGATCGAAATGGGCCGCTACTCGAGCGCCCAGGTCGACGACATGACCGACGAGGAGTTGTTCGAGCTGGTGTTCCAGCCCGGCTTCACCACGGCGGACGAGGTGAGCGAGATCTCCGGCCGTGGTGTCGGTCTCGACGCCGTGCGCGCGGCCGTCAACAAGCTCGGCGGCTCGATCTCCATCACCTCGGAGATAGGCAAGGGCGCCACTTTCGTCATCGGTTTGCCCACCTCGCTGGCCGTTACGCGCGTCTTGCTTGTGCAGTCGGGCGGTCGCCGCTTCTGCATGCCCGCGCACGCAGTGGACAAAGTCACGCGTGGGAAGATCACGCCCGGCGACGGCGAACGGCGGGCTACGGTCGAGGTCGATGGACGGCGGCTACCGGCCTCTCGTCTTTCGGATGCGCTGCACTTGGCCACCGATCCGGAGCCGGAGCGCGAACAGCCGATTCTGGTAGTGGAAGCCGGCGAGCGGCGCTATGGCCTAGCTGTCGACGAAGTCATGGAAGCGCGCGACGCGGTCGTCAAAGCGCTCGGTCCTTTGCTCGGGGGCGCAGCCGGCATTAGCGCAGCCACGGTCTTGGGCGACGGCTCGGTAGCGCTGATCCTGAACCCGGCCGAACTGCCCGACGCCGAAGCCAAAATTGGCCTTCGCGGTCCGCGCCCGGCCCCAGAGTCCGGCCTGCATGTGCTCATGGCCGATGACTCGATCTCAGTTCGGCGCGTGCTGATGAAGACGTTCGAAGGCGCCGGTTGGCGATTCACGGCGGCACGCGACGGCCAGGACGCACTCGACAAGCTCCGCGACCTCGACCGTCCGCCGGACGTCGCGCTGCTCGACGTCGAAATGCCAAAGATGGACGGGTTCCAACTCACGAGCGCTCTACGCGCAATGCCGGAGTACAAGGATTTGCCAATCGTGATGCTCACCTCGCGTGCGGGCGAAAAGCACCGCCGCAAGGCACAAGAGCTCGGGGCGAACGATTACCTAGTGAAACCGTACATCGAGGATGTACTGCTGAGCGCGCTGCGTCGTGCCGCGCGGCGCAAGGTCGACGGTTAGCAGGCGGGCAGCGTCGTCAAACGCTGGCAGTGGCCTGAGTTTCTTGTTTGGCGCGCCTCGCGGAGGCGCCCAATTCCGTAATGTAGATTTCGGAATAACGGCGCGTCATGGCCTGACGCGGCGGCGCGCAAACTGCCAATTGCAGCAAGCTCGCATTCAAAAAACCCTGCGTAAATACGCTCATGGCGTCCGCCTGAGGCGCTTCCGCGGCCGGCGACTGGAGCATCGCCCTGCGAATTGCGGTGTTCGTGCGAGCAAACATGACCTTATGCTAGCCGATAACTTCTCACATTGCACTCGGGCTTTCGCCTGCCGCGCTGCGCCCGGCAGTAGGTGCAGCGCGGCAATGAGCGAAGCCTAGCGGTCGTACGGCCCGCGACCGTATGGACCTCGATCTCGACCATTCCCAAACGCGCCGTATCCGTCGTAGCCGCCACGCCCACGGCCGAAGGAGCTGTCGGACTCCCAGGTGATTCGGGCGTGGTAGCGGTCGTCGCCACCCTTGTGGTCCAGCACCCTCAGGACCAGGGCCCAATCGTTGCGCGGAGAGGGCGTATCCACGATCTCGATGCGCGAGCGGCCATCGCGCTGGTCCAAACGCAGCCCATACAGCTCAGCGCGTGGGACAGGCTTGCGGAACTCACAGCCTGCATTGCGCGGCGCTCCGCCCCGGAAGGCGCGCCAAGCGACTTGGTCGCCGCGAATCTCGAACTCGGCGGCGCCATCGACGAAGGCGCGCAAGTCGAAGCGCCCGTCGGGCCGGCGCGGGTCGAAGTTGTCGCTCGGCGCGGCGCGCCAAATGCGTCCGTAGCCGCCTCCGCCATACCCGCCGCCGCCCCGGCGACCGTAGTCGTCACCCCGGCGATAGTCGTCATCGCGACGGTAATCGTCGTTGCGCGCCGCAGCGGCCGCCGCGGCGGGGAGCAGCAGGAGGCCGGCGAAACCTCGCCGCGAGAGCGCGTGCTTGGAATCGAAGATGTTGTCCAGTTTCATTGGTCATTCTCCTGGGCCGGCTGCCCGTGACTATTGGACGCCGGGTATCCAGGAAAATTTCAGGCTCATTTCGCGCGCTTCGGTGGTGAAAATCGACCGCTCCCCCCAAACGAAAACGGGCGGGCCCGAAGGCCCGCCCGCGTTTAGTTCCTCATCCGAGGACGTGGTCTAGGGATCGACCCAGAACACGACCGTCGAATCCATACCCATCAGCCCCTTGTCGTCGGTGACGGTGAGTTGGAACTCGTACCGGCCGTAGCCGCCGAGGAACTCGACGGTGGCCTGGGCCGAGCCAGGATTCCGGATGTTCACCGGCAGCGAACCGATGTTGGTCCACTGGTAGGTGATCGGGTCGCCGTCCGGATCGTAGGACTTGGTACCGTCCAGCGTCCCGGTGCCGGTCTTGGTGCCCATCGGGACCAGGATGGCCGTCGGGGCTTCCGCGATGGCGATCGGCGAGTGGTTCTCGTTCTCCACGTTGATCGTGACCACGGCTTGAACCGAAGAGTTCTGGCCGTAGGCGATCAGGGTGTAGAGCGTGGTACCGACCGGGTTGACCGTGGCCGAGCCGTTCGGGTCCTGGTCGCCGACGTTCACGAGCACGACGCGATCCGCGTTCTCCGTCGTCCAGCTCAACATCACCGGATCGCCAGGGTTGGCGGCCGTGGTCTTGTTGGCCTGGAAGCTCAGGATGCGAACCGCCTTGCGCACCGAAACGATGACGCTCGCCGTGACCGTGCCGTTGTTGTTGGTCGCGGTCAGGACATAGGTCGTCGTGTCGCTCGGCTGAACGTCCGAGTTGCCGCTGAGGTCGACCGGGCCAACGCCCTTGTCGATCGAAACGGAGTCGGCGTTCTCAACTTCCCACATGAGGGTCGAGAACTCGCCCGGATCGATCTCCTGCGGCGTCGCCACGAAGCTCAGGATGCGCGGCATGCCCGGAGGTCCGACTTGGATGGTGACCGTACGCGTGACCGAGCCGGACTGGTTCGTCGCGGTGATCTTGTAGGTCGTCGTCTCCATCGGCGACACCGTGGCGGTACCGGCCGTACCGACCGAGCCCAGGCTCATGCCGGAGCCTTCCTGGACGTCGATCGTGACCTGATCCGCATTCGCCGTCTCCCACGACAGAACCGACGACTCGCCCTTGGCGATGTTGCGCGGCTCGGCGTTGAAGCTGACGATCAGCGGAGCGGTCTTGGTCACTTCAACCGTGCGGGTCTCGGTGATGGTCTTGTCTCCGCTCTTCGCCGTCAGGGTGAAGACCGTGGTCTCGTTGACCGTGACGCGGGAGGTGCCCATCAGGTCGACGTCGCCCAGCTGCGGCGAGATGTTGACCGAGTCGGCGTTCTCCACCTTCCAGGTGATGGTGACCGGCTCTCCAGGGTTGACCCGGCTCGGGTCGGCGCTGAAGCGCAGGATCTGGATGCGGCGGTCGACGGTCGAGACCGTGACGCGGTCCGTGCCCATCAAGCCTTCCGGATCTTTCACCGTCAAGCGGAACTGATAGGTCTGGCCCTCCTCGGCGGTGAAGCTGGCAGCCGCCGAGTTGGCGCCGGTCAGCTCAACCGTCTTGCCGGCGATCTGCTGCCAAGCGTAGGTGAGCGTCTTGCCTTCCGGATCGTACGAACCGGAACCGTCGAGATTGATCGGACCGGCCTCGACGTTGATCTGGTCGCCGCCGGCATCCGCAATCGGAGCGTCGTTGCCGACCTGGATCTGACGCGTGCGCACTTCGTAACGGATGCGCGGCACGTCAACCGGAACCGGGCGATCGCCGTTGTCCTTATACTTGTCCGGCGAGAGCCATCCGCCGAATTGCAGACCGACAGCCACGCGGCCACGGTTGGCGTCGCTGACCAGCGTCTCGTTCAGGCCGCCCTCGAGGGTGAGCGCGACGCCTTGGGTGAGCGGGTGGACATACTTGATGCCGCCGCCGAAGCGATTGCTGCCGCCCTTGCGGAACAGCGCGCCGGCGTTGCCTTCAAACCACGCCGTCTTGTCGCCGCCCACGTTCCATGCCGAGAACGCCGTCGAAACGCCGGCTTGATCCACCACCGAGAGGTAGGTCTGCTCGAAGATGTTGCGGCGGATCATCGTCTGGTTCACGACCGCGCCGTCGAGGAAGGACTTGGTGCCGAAGAAGCCGACACGGCCCTTGTTGAAGATGTAGTCCGCCGTGAAGGCAGCCTGGCCCAAGCCGCCCATCTGCTGCCACTGGTCGAACTTCACGTACTTGAAGCTCGAGAAGCCGCCCAACTGGACGTTGCCCCAGCGGTTGACCAAACCGAGGTCGACCTGGCCTTCGTCGCGGTCCATCCAGTGCATGAACTCGCCCTGCGCCTGGACGGCGTGCCGCTTGGCGAACGGCAGGAAGACACGGCCTTGGCCGGATACGGCTAGGTTGCCGCTCTGTCCGGCTCCGAGTTGCGGGCCGGCGTTCACGTTATAAGACGCGAACTTGTTGCCGGCCTTGGCGACATCCATGTCCTCCATCTCCTGGCGCACGGCCGAAGCGACCTGCGTGGGAGTGGGAGGCGTCGGCGGTGCGACCGGCTCCGGACGGCCCTTGAGCTCGGCCACGTCCTCTTTCAGCTTGTCGGTCTCCGCCTTCAGGTTGTTCAACAGGTCGAGAATCTCGTCGAGCTTGTTGAGCTTCTCTAGAATCTGGTTGCAGCAATCTTCGGACATGCCGGCGCGCTCGATGCCCTGAATCGCATCGCCGACGCCGCCGTCGCTCACAACATTGCCGGACCCGTCCCGGACCGTCATGATGACGCGGCGGTTCATGAATCGCCCTTCGTCAGTCTCGTTGGAAACCTCAGGCGTTCCTTCGCCGGCGGTTTGCACCGTAATCTGTCCGTCGCTGGCGCCGTACTTGACCAAGAACGCGTGAACCGTCTCCGCACGACGCCGCCCAAGTCCGAGGTTGTACTCGTCCGAGCCGCGGAAGTCGGTGTGGCCTACCAGTTGAACGGTGTAATCGGAATTCTTACTGAGGAGGTCCGCAAGCCGCAGAAGGCTGGGATAACCGTCGCTCAGGATGGAAGAGTCGAACTCAAAATTGATCTCTTCCCAGTCGTCGGGTTTCGCATCAGTCTCGAGCCCTTGTGCGCCCAGCGTCGACATGCTCAGGCATGCGAGCGCTAGCGCCAGGGGTAATTTTCTCAGCATTTTGGACAGCTCCTCTTTCCCAGGCTCGGGCGGCCTGGATCGCCGTGAGGACCCGTCCGTGCGCCATGGGATCGCATCGGACAGGTCGCAAGTTCCTGTCGACTAAAGCGGGCGCGGACCGTTCAAGCGTAACACAGCATGCAAGACCGGCTAGCCCCCGCCAAAACGTACGGGTACATTATTCCTTAGAATGTTTTAACTTGGATTGCGGTCCCCCCGCAACTGCTGATTGACACTAGAGCAGCGCCAAGTGTTACGAGGAAACCGCGGGCGCTTCGGCCGTTTCGCGGTTTGGTGCGCTCCGCGATGGCTTCGGAGACCGCCTCGCGAAACGCGGTGAGCGAATCGTCGCAAGCCTCGCGGGTCAGGTTCAGCGGGGGCGCAATCTTGACTGTGCCGCCCATCTTCCCGACCGGCGAGAACATCAGGAAGGGCCTTTTTCCACAGACCGCAGCACGACCTCGTAAAGCGCTGGCGAGTTGGCCATCGGGCTCGCCGGTGTCCGGATCGACCATCATCACACCGGCCACCATGCCCTTGCCGAGCACGGCGCCTCAATCTCCGGGCAATTCGCGCCAATCGCCTGGAAGCTCCGATTGCAGGTGAGCGCCGATGCGTTGGCGTTGCCCACCATATCTTCTTCGAGAATGGCTTCCGGCTGGCGAGCGCCGACGCGCAGCAGACCGGGTTGCCGGAGTGGGTCGAGGTCATCGAGCCAGCCGGGTGGAGGTCCATGATGTCGGGGCGGCCGGCGACAGCGGAAATCGGCAGCGAACTGGAAATGCCCTTGCCAAAGGTCGTTAGATCAAACGATTCCGTAGTGCTCAAAGCCCCAGAGCTTGCCCGTATGGCCGAAACCGCCCGCACTTCGTCGCACACCAGCAACGCCTTGTTTCGGTCGCACCAAGCGCGCAACTTCTGCATGTATTCGGGCGGAGCAAACGCCGCATCGCCGCCCTGGTAAGTCCTGAGCATGACGCCGGCGACGTTGGCCGGATCGACGCCGGCTTCGGCCAGACAACTCTCTCGAAGAAGTCGAACGACGTATCCTCGCAGCGGTAACCGTCCGGAAACGGGACCTGCAACACGAAGCCCGGATCGAGGTTCACGATCCACCCTTGAGCGCCGGGATGCCGCCGGCTTGCTGGGAGCCGAGAGTCCGGCCGTGGAAGGCGTTCGTGTAGGAGATGATGACGTTCTTGCTCGCTCCCGCCCACCTTGACGCCGTGCGTGCGGCAGAGCTTGATGGCGTACTCGACGGTTTCCGAACCGGTGGTCAGCAGAAAGATCTTCTTCAGCGGTTCTGGCAGGACGTCACGCAGCTTTTCCACAAGCCGCAGACGCGGCTCGTTGGCGAAGCAGTAGCTGGTGAGCAGACGATGCTCGACCTGGGCGTCGATGGCCGCCTTGACCTTTGGGGATGGCAGTGGCCGGCGTTGGTGATGAGCACGCCCGACGACCAGTCGACCCATTGATTGCCCCAGGCGTCGTAGACCTGGAAGCCTTCGGCGCGGTCCCAAACCACGGGCGGCTGGCCCTGCATCGCGATGGGCCTTCGGCGGCTCGAGGCGCTTGATGAGATCGACAGATTCGGGGACCGGGAAGTCGGTGACCATCCGCCGATACGGCGTTTCCAACGCGGGCGACTTTCCGGGGTTGCAGAGAGTAGGTCGGCATTCAAGACCAGTGTAACGCGGGAGGTGGCGCAACCAAACCGAGCTCCGGCAGCAATGCCGGGGTCCGACGCTGGCTATTTCGAAAAAGTTGAACCCCGGCATTGCTGCCGGGGCTCGGTTCGGGGCCGAAGGAGCCCTAGAACCCGAAGAGCTTTTTTCGCAGTCAGGCCTCGAACTTGTGCGCGCGGGCTGACTCCGGGGCGAAGTCGAACATCCGATCGAGCAGTTTCTGCGTTCGATTCCAGGCTCTCCATCGTGTAACCCAGGCCGCCCCAGAGCATGCGATCCGGGCCGAACGCGTCGTACATGCGAGCTACGACAGCCTTCGCGTCGCTGTACGGATAAGCCTCGCGCGATGAATACCCTACACCGGAGTACTTCGCGTAACAAAGGTATTCGGCCAGGGCCAACACCGCCTGTAGTCGGCGGCATTGCCCATGCCCGAGCGCGCAAGATGGTCGATGACGATCGGGACGGATCGAACCGCTGCTGAGCCAGCGTTTGACCTCGGTATGCGCTCAGGGCAGCATGTGCATCTGGACGACTAGGCCCAGGTCGTCCGCTGCGCGCCAAAGCCTTCATCTCCGGGCTGGTGGAGGTCGCGGTCCTTGATGGGACCGGACAAAGACGGCGACTCGTCCGGCGGGTCTATGGCATGGACGCGGACGGCGACGATGCGCCCGGGAACGCTTGACCATCGCGCTCATGCGCGCCGGAGACTTCGAGTCGACGGCGTCGAACAGGACGGTCCCCTTGAAGAAGCCGGGGTTAGGCTCGTTCTCGAAGCAGTGCTCGAGGTAGGAGTGGTCGTCTTGATAGGGCTCGGGGTGGACGATGACGGCGTGGTCGATCTTCGATTCGGCAACGAAGCGGCGGTACTCTTCGAGGTCCTGCGGAGAGGCGGAAGTGTCCGGCCGGTAGGGCGCGTTTGGGTGAAACGGAAAGCGCGACTGATCCTTCGCAAAGAGGTGATGTGGGCGTCGATGAGGACGCCCTCCGGCGCAGCCGCAGCCGGCAAAGCGGCCGCCGCGGTGGTGAGGAAGGCTCGGCGAGAGATCATCGTTAGCACTCGTCGACCACAACGTCCGGGTCGAGCTTGAGAACGGTGTTGCCGCGGCGGTCAGTGGACTGCGCGGGCAGCTTCACGTTGACGTTGAGGCTGATCTTGGCGCTGAAGCTGAAGCGCGATCCGCCGAAACCTTCTTTGGGAGGGATGCGTGCGGCGACGCCCGGCTGATGGGCGCCTCCTTCCAGCGCTTCCTTCCTTGAATTTCCAACTGATGCGCAACTCGGGGTCTTTCGACTCGAATGGGAGCTTTTCGTCCAGCTCGAAGATCAATGAATCGCCCGGGCGCACGACTAGAGCGTCTGCGTCAACCTTGCGGCCGGCGCCCTTTTCCTTTTCTGGGCGGCGTCGTGCATCGAAGGTAATAGCGCCTGAAAGGGGGCGCTTCGTCGCGGGGCTGTCGACGCTGCGCGCCGACGCGGATGGTGTAGAGATCGGGGTGCGGTTTGCCATTGGGGGTACTCCCAGAGGGGGCGCGCGGGAACTTCAACGTTGCGAGGCCGTCAAGCTCTGATAGCGGTCATCCTTGCGCAGGCTCTCGGTTCTCCGGATCGTCGTCCCATTCCCGAGACCATAGGCCGGCGCGCATTGCCTGTGAGACGGTCGCCAGAGCGGTTTCCTCCGCTTACCGGCCAACTCGTCGACGATTACCGTCGCGAACATGGCCGTGGAGGAGTCGCGGGCGGCGTCGGGAATCAGGTTCAGCGGCCTGCGCCATGCGATGGTCTCCTAGTTTGGCATAAGAGCGAGCAATGCGCGAAAGGGCTGCGACGTCGTCTGGTCTAGCCTTGACGCGCGCTTCCGCCAGCTCGATCGCTTTTCGGAACGCCGTTCGGGCTTCGGTCTCATGATCCGGCTGAAGGATTCCGCCAAATCGAACCACAGAATGTTGCTGTTTGGCGACATCGCGATTCCATCCCGCCGCGGCGGCAGCCCGGTCGTAATGCCCTGGAAAAACTCGATGGCTGAGGTTCGCGTGTTGAGGCCCGAGGGTTCGATCTCAATGGAACGTTGCAGCATCGCTCGGGCTCGGTCGTATTGTCCGTCGCGTATCAGACGCCGCCAAGTTGACGATAGTTCAACGGATTATCCGCGTTAATTCAATGACTTTCTGAAACGCTTCGATAGCCTTCTGGGGCCTGCCGGTATTGCTGTAAAAGACGCCCAAAGCGCTATGAGCCGCCCACTGATTGGGTTGCAGCTCGACGGCCTGCTGATGCAGGGCTTCGGCTTCTTGATAGGCGACCTCGATCGGAGTAGACCCGCGCCAAGCCGGAGCGAGCCTCCGAGTTGAGGATCCTGTGAGGGCGGCTTGAATTCATCGATGGCGTCGTCGAGCCGTCCGGTACGGCGGTAGGCCTCTCCGAGTCCCGCGCGAACCAAGGCTAGCCGCGGATTCTTCTCCGCTGCGGTTTCGGCGGCGGCCAGAGACTTTCGACCCAGTCGCGGTTTGATGTTTCATTAAACTTTTGCCAGTAAGCCTCTGATAACTCGGCATATGCCGGCGCGTAGTCTGGGTCGTCTTCGGCCGCTCGTTCGAGCGACTCGATGGCAAGATCGACGTTGCCTTCCTGGTCGAAACGTTGCAGGTAGCCTTTGCCCTGGAGGTATCGTTCGTAAGCGCGGGGCTTGCTGGTACCACCGGCCGAGAGCGCCTCGTCAGCGCGGACGTTGAGCTCGATCTCGAGCATCTCGACGACGCGGCGCACGATGCCGTCCTGCAATGCGTCGGAGTCTGAAGGAGAGACGTCTACCGTGGTAGATCGCAACTGACGAAGGGTAGATGCGTCAACCAAATTGGTCACGAGTCGCAAGCGGCCGTTCGCGGGTTGCATCGCTGCGTCGTGATCGCCAGGTTGACCCCGAACAACTCGCCGCGCGACGCGCTAGTGACGCCTCGGCCCGCACCTCGCCCAGGCCGGGACAACCATCAGACCACCCTCGAACCGCTGCAACTCGGTCAGCTTCCCGGTGAGGGTCTTCCACCAGGCCGTCGCAAAGCGCCTGCGAAGAGGTTTGTTTGCCGATGTTCTCGAACGGCAAAACAGCCAAGTGCTTGTTCGACGGGATGGCGGCGAAGAGCGAGGATGCTGGACGATCCTGCAGGCCGAACCAAGCCGCGGCGCCGCCGAGGGCTAGGACCGCAACGGCGACTGCACCCAGAGTGAGGGAGCGAGACCGAGCGCGCGGCTTGATTGCCGAACCGACCACTGTTGGCTGATCACGGGCCGAGTAGTCAGGCGAGCTGTATCGACCCCGCAACGCGCGCAGGTCACGGGCAAGTTCGCGGGCGCTTTGATAACGCTCTTCGGCGTTCTTGCGCAGCGCGCGGTCAAGGACTTGCTCCAGCTCCGGCGAGGCGTCAGGCACAACCTCGCGAATCGGCTCCGGCGGCTCATGCACGATGTTGTACATGACGGCGAGCTCGTATTGGCCACGGAAAGGACGGCGGCCGGCGATCATTTCATAAAGCAGCACGCCGAGCGACCAGATGTCGGTGCGCTGGTCCATGTCCGCGCCCTGGGCTTGCTCGGGAGACATGTAGGCGGCAGTCCCTACGGTGGCGCCTGTACGGGTGATGCGACTCTCGCCGCCCATCTGGGCGAGGCCGAAATCGAGGACGACCGCGCGGCCATCTTCGGTAACGATGACGTTGCCGGCCTTGATGTCTCGGTGGACGACGCCCCGATGGTGGGCGGCGGCTAGAGCATCCGCAAGCTGGATGGCGATATCGACCGCTTCGTCCACTTCGAGCGGCCCCCCCGCAAGAACGTCGGCGAGGGTGCGTCCCTCGACGAAGGCCATGGCGAAGAAGACCTGCCCGTCGACTTCATCGACTTCAAAGATCGTGCAGATGTTGGGATGCTGGAGGGCGGCGGCGGCTTGTGCTTCGCGAAAGAAGCGCTTGCGCACGTCTTCGCCCAAGTCGCGCTCACGGAGGAATTTCAGAGCGACTTCACGGCGGAGCTTTAGGTCTTCCGCCTTGTAAACGACGCCCATTCCGCCTTCCCCGAGCTTCTCGAGAACGCGATAGTGCGAGATGACTCGGCCAACCATGAGGGGGGCTTCGATGTCGGCTGGGCCAGCGCGACCGGCTGGGAGACTCCATTGTAGCGGTCCAACCCTGGGGAGATCTTACGGCGGCGTTTCCGCGTGCAAGTGGGTGAAATGCCCCGGATTTCAGGGAGTTGAGGAGCAAACAGGCCCAAGAATCGCGGCGCCGGTGTGGCGCCTATCTTGCGTCAATGTGAAGGGAGGGCGAAGAGGATGAGAACTCGATGGCAAGGATTCGCGCTCGCGCTGCTCGTTGTCGCCACGTGTGCGGCGCAGCACCGGTACGGTGATTCGTTGCATGGGGCGGCGGTCTTGCGCGAACGCGGGTGCACGCAGTGGCCATGCGGTTCTGGGCCGTGGAGGCGGTTCGGCTACGGATTTGACGAATCGCAGCTTCGGCAGCTTCTCTCCGGCAGGTTTTACGGCAGAGCTGTGGAACCACGCGCCGGAAATGTGGTCCGCAATGGCGGGCCAGGGCCGGACGCCGGAGGGAATGACGACACAGGACATGCGAGACGTCTTCTCGTTCCTCTATGCAGTGCGGTTCTTCGAACCGGCTGGAGACGCGGACCGCGGGCGGCGGGTGTTCTCTGAAAAGCAGTGCCACCGCTGCCACGCTTTCATCCGCGTCGAAGGGGATGGACGTTCGCCGTGCCGGACTGCCGGCGCTGACGGACCCGGTCCTGTTCCTGGAAGCGATGTGGAACCACGGAGCGGTAATGGAAGAAGAGACGGCGGCGGGCAAGATTCCGTGGCCGGATTTCACCGAGCGTGAGTTGGCCGACCTGTTGGCCTACGTAAACGCGCTGCCGGATCGACCCTGTGGACGCTCTGGAGATCGGCTCGCCGAACGCGGGGGATGCGCCATCATCGATCTGGGCTGCATCGGCTGCCACACGATTCTCGAAACCGATCCCGACCTGATGTTCCTGCCGCCGGAAGGGCGGGCCTACACGTTGACCGGCTTGGCCGTGGCCATGTGGAACCACCAGCCCGTGATGCGCGGTGAAGGAGGAGACGGGGTGAGATTCCACGCCTGGAACGCGGCCAGATGGGCAGTTGCTGTCGTACTTGATGGAAGAAGCGCTTCCTGAGAAGCGCTAACGAGAAGCGTGGGGCGCGGGTTGTTCGACGACCGCGGTTGCGCGGGATGCCATGCGAAGCCGGGCGTGGAGTTGCCACGCCGAGACTGGACAGCGCGTCGCTGGCATCGTCGGTCTGGCAGCACGGGAGAGGAAAATGCGCGCCAAGATGCGGACGGAAGGCGTACGGTGGCCCACGTTTTCGGAGGCGGATCTTCGGATCTGATTGCGTGGTTGAATGCCCGGCAGTAGGTATCACGCATTTTCAGATTTTTTATTTTGTTTGTTATCAGTGCGTTAGCCCCCAAAAGCGCGAGTGGCATCGCGGGCTTGATAGCCTAGCTCAGAAAGCGCTGAGGGCGAGCGCGAGACGGGCCGGGCCGTGAAATGTTTTGGCCGGCCTCGTCACCTTTGCGCATTCAATCATGGCAAAGAAAGCGGCAAAGAAGACCTGGACGCGGGAATTACGGAACCAACAGAGAGAGTCGAGGCGGAATGGAGCAACGGCGGGGACGAAGCTGGCCAGGACGTACCGAAACGGAGGGAGTTGTTGCTGGAGACGATTCAGGCGTCGGTCCAGCTTGAAGACGGACAAACCGAACAGCACGACGGTGGGGATACCTGCTGCAACTGATGAAGGTAACAAGGAACTTCTGGAAGAAGACGAGAAGCCGACCCATATCGAGCTGATCTGGAACGACCTCGAGGACGAACTTTACGACGAGGCCTGAAGTTTCGCGCGTTGCCGTCGCAGCAACGCTTTCACGAGTGCGAGGCGAGGACTGGGCGCTACCCGGCGGCGTGGGCTCGGGCAAGAGCATGGCGCTGGTGCAGGAGGCACCTTCCTATGCTGAGCATCGAAGGCCGCACGGGGCTGGTTGGGCGCCTCGACGTTGCGCGACGCAACGTCGCCGGGCGCTGCTGGGGGCGTTGGATAGGCAAGGAAGATCGACTACGAGCTGCGGCAGGCGGAGATGATTTCTGCGATTTCCGCTCGGCGATCCTACTCCGCTCGCTCGATGCGCCGGAGAGATTGCGCGGACCGAACTTGGCGTGGTTCGGCGTGGATGGCTGACTTATTGCAGCGAGGACGCATGGATGCGCCTCGAGGCTCGGTTGCGAGATCCGCTGGCGAAAAGCTGTGCGGATACGGCGTGTGGACGTCAAAGGGATCGACTGGTTTTACCGACGCTTTACGCGGACCCGGTCACGGGCTACGGACTGATCGAGGTGCAGCCTTTCGCGAACCGGTTTCTGCTCAAGAGTACGCCGGACTATTACGAAAAGATTGAAAAGCAAGTTATGACGAGGCTTTCTATGAACAGGAGGTTTTGAAAGTATCGCAACTTGCATGCTGGGCAAGTCTACTGTGCATTCGACCGCAAGGAGAACTTAAAAGAGCGAAAGTTAGACCCGGATGCAGACTTGTTGTGGAGCTTGGACTTCAAATCGCACCCGATGTGCTCAGTGATTGTGCAGCGCGATGGGCCGGACTTGTATGTCGTCGACGAAATTCGCTTGGGTACATCGTCATCGCCCGTGAGGAGTTTCGCCGTCGGCATGGGCGACACCGGGCGGCGAAGATTTGGGTCTATGGCGACGCGAGCGGGATCATGCAGGACGACGAACGCGCGTACTGACCATGAGCTGATCCGCAAGCATTTTCGCGGCGATTGGCGTTTCGAGATGTTGGTGGAACGCTCGAACCCGGCGGTGCGGGACAGGATCAACCTTGTGAATTCGCGGTTGTGCAGTGCGGACGGCGAGCGAAGGCTGTTCGTTGCGCCGAAGTGCCGCGGGTTGATCGAGGATTTCGAGCAAGTGACCTACAAGGCGGATAGTGCTGCGATCGACAAGGATCGCAACCCGGAGCGGACGCATTTGTCGGACGCGCTGGGGTACTTGCTTTGGCAGGAGTATCGAGCGGCGGGCCGCGCCGGGGAACGCAGCGAGCGGCTGTTCTAGGGACGCGGAGAGCAGGAGGGGTTTGTGATCGAGGTTCTGGAGAGAGAGCACCGGCGCTACGCGGACCGCAAGGAGATGTGGCGGCGCTATTGGGACTTCTATGTCGGCGGGGAGCAGTTGCGGCGGAATGCCGGGCTGTATTTGATGCGCCGGCAAAAAGAGCCGAACGACGTGTACGCCGAGCGGTTGGCGCGGGCGTTCTATGAAAACTATCTCGGCTCATGCGTCGATTGGTATGCGGCGACGGTGTTTCGGAACCGGCCGACGATGGAGTTCCGGTCGAAGGATGCGGGCGCAAGCGCGTTCTATGCGTCGTTCGTGGAGGACTGCGATTGCCGTGGCGCCTCCCTGCTCGACGCGGTGCGAGATGTATTCATCCGAACGCTAACGTTTGGCGAGAGCTATGTGCTGATCGACTTCCCGAAGGTGGGCGCGAGGGCGCAGACGCGGGCGGAAGAGGATGCGCTGGGCAAGTCGAGAGCGTACTTGGCGCCCTTCTCACCGTTGGACCTGCGGAACTGGAAGACGGATTCGCGAGGCAACTTCGAGTGGGTGTTGCTCAAGACGGAACAGACGTTCCAGGAAGCGTTCGATCGGCCGGAGATGGTGACGGAAGAGCGCTGGACCTACTACGACCGCACGCAGTATCGGGTGTATGCGCGCCGCAAGGGCGCCGAGGGCGCGGGGACGCCGGCAGGCGACGGCGTGGTTCTACTCGAGGAGGGTTTGCACGGGCTAGCCGGGATCGAGCAGGTGCCCCTCGTGAAGATGTCGGTTTCGGACGGGTTGTGGTTGGGCAACAAAGCGGCGTTGCTGCAGCAGGAACACTTCAACAAGGCGAATGCATTGTCGTGGGCGCTGCACATGGGGCTGTTCGCGATGCCGGTGATCTACTCCGAGCGCGAGTGGCAGCAGATCGTGGGCGAGGCGTATTACATCCAGCTCGGACCGGACGACAAGTTCGGCTGGACGGAGCCGGAGGGGAAGGTATTCCAGATTGCGGCGGACAACTTGGACCGGTTGAAGGATGAAATTTACCGCGTTTGCTACCTGATGACCCAGGCGGGCGGGCGTGAGGCGCGCCACTTGGGACAGTCGGGCGAGAGCAAACGCCGTGACTTCGCGGTGACGCACGAGGTGCTGCGCTCTTACGGCGGGACGGTGAAGAGCTTCCTGAAACGGATTCTCGAGCTGGTGGCGGCCGCGCGTAAGGACGACATTCGGATGTCGATCGCGGGGATGGACGAGTTCGACGCGCCGCCGCTGGAAGACGAGGTGGATGCGGTGCGTGGCTTGAGGGAGTTGGGGATCGGGTCGAAGCGGCTGGAGCGTGAGGCTTCGAAGCGCGTGGCGATGCGATACCTGGAAGGCGCTAGCCAGCAGACCAAGATGGAGGTCCTGGACGAGATCGAGCAGGGCTGAGCGAGACGGTAGCAGCGAGAGGACGGGCTGCGAGTCGGTAGATTCGCAGCCCTTTTTCGTTTTCTGGCGGAGGAAGGATGGGACCGAACGGATATGCGCAAGGCGAGCTGGGCTCGCGGGAACAAGCGGGGAATGGATTGGAGAGGGCGCTCGAGGATGAGCGGCGAAGGCGTGCGGACCTCGAGCGACAGGTGCGTGAGCTGGGTGACGAGAGCCGGCAATTGCGGCGTCAGGCGGAGGAAGCCGAGCGGCGTGCGCGGTTGCGCGACGGGCTAAAAGAGCGCGGCGTCCGAAAAGCGCAACTGGCGATGCGGCTGATCGAGCCGGACGTGCGGCGCAGCGAGGACGGCGAACTGGTGGGCGAATGGGAAGGCTCGCGGGTGCCGCTCGAGGATTACCTGGACCGGTTCGTGCGAGAGAACCCGGAGTTCTTGCCGCCACGAATCGCCGGCGGCAGTGGAGCGACAGGCGGCGGCTCGGAGCTCACGCATTCGGGATTTGATTTGGATTCGATCCGGCCGGGGATGAGCCCGACCGAGACGAAACAGGCCTGGAACGAGGTTGCGCGCTTGGTTGGCGCCGCGAACCACGACCAAGCGTAAGGGCTCGCCGACGAGGCGGGAACGCGGTCCATTGCGGGCCGAATTGTTGAACAACGAAGGAGAGAGTGAATGCCTGCAATTACTTCGACGAATGTGGCGCAAGCCATCGTCAAGCTGGTGGCCGCGGATGCGCTGCCGGCGTTGATGGGCAACCTGGTGATGGGCAACCTGGTGAACCGGAACTATGAGCCGGCGCTGGGCCAGGCCGGGGATACCGTCAACATTCCGATCGCGCCGTCGATGACGGCGAACAACATTGCCGAGGGCGGTTCGGTGCAGACGCAGAACCCGAACTTGGGCAATGCGCAGATTGTGTTGAACACCCACGCCGAGGCGACGTTCCAGGTGCCGGACGTGACGAAAGTGCTGGCGGTTCCGGACCTGCTGAAGGTCTACATGGAGCCGGCCGTCGTGGCGATCGCTGAGCGGATCGAGACGGACTTGCTGGGCCTGTACGCCCAGTTCACGTCGAACGCGACGTTGGGCGCGCCGGAAACGGCGATCGTCGAGGCAGTGTTGGACGGGGCGGAGACGGCGCTGTTCCAGGCGAAGGTTCCGTCGAGCCAGCCGAAGCACTTGGTCGTGGACGCAGACTCGTACTCGGCGCTGCGCCAGAACCCGCGCTTCAGCGAGTACCGCACGGCGGGCGAGGCGGGGGTGAATGCGTTGATGTCGGGCACGGTGGGCCGCATCAAGGACTTCAGCGTGTTCCGTTCGCAGTTCGTGGCGAAGACGGGCTCGAGCCCGGTGACGACGCACAACCTGGCCTTCGCCCGCGATGCGATCGGCTTGGTGATCCGCCGGCTGCCGCAACCTCTTCCGGGCACGGGCGCGATCGCGGAGTACGCGGAGCTGGGCAACTTCGGCATGCGCGTGGTGATGAGCTACCAGCCGAACACGCTGGCGCAACAGTTCACGGTGGACGTGCTCTACGGCGCGGCCGTGATTCGGCCGGAGTTCGGCGTTCAGGTGGAGTCGTAGGACGAGGCGCGTATGGGGAGGCGAGTCCTGCGGGGCTCGCCTCCCTGCTTTTGAGGGACTGGATTTCCTATGGATTTGAAACGGTATTACGGCAAGATTCGCGAGGTCGAGGCGGGGATCGAGGACGAGTTCCCCGTCGTGAAGAGCTTGCCGACGGAGGCCGGCGGCAAGGGCGGGCGCTTGACGGAGACGTCGCGCGCGGTGGCGGCGCGCATGATCGTGGACGGCGTGGCCGAGCTGGCTTCGGCGGAGGAAGCGGCGGAGCTGCGCCGGACGGCCGAAGAGGCGCGGGCGCGCGAAGCGGAGCGGAAGCGCGCCGAGCAGGTGCAGTTCCACGTGCTCTCGGAGAACGACTTACGCGCGCTGGTGAAGGGCGGAAGCAAGGCCCGGAGGGATTGAGCGATGGCATTGTTCACCGACGGAGACGTCTCGACGCCGAACGACCTGGTCGGCTACGAAGCGGACATACAGGAAGTGGGCTCGGCCGCGGGGATCGACCTGGCGGTGAAGCTCGAGTTGGCGCACGAAGAGGTAGGCGCGCAGCTCGACGCTTCGTCTCGCCGGCCGGGCAATGTCTACCAATCGGGCTCGGGCGGATGGCAGACGACAAGCGGGGAAGCGGCGCTGGCGCGCTATGACGTGAGTCAGATCGTTGTGACGCCCCCGCTGAAGCTGTGGGTCACATTCCAGGCGTTGACGTTGTTCTTTCGCGATGCGCACACGCGGCGGGCGAACGACAAGTACCTGGCGAAGTGGCGCGAGTACGGCGAGATGGCCAAGTGGGCGCGCGAGCTGCTGCTGCAGACCGGTATCGGACTTGCGGCGAACCCGATTCCGAGGCCGCGCGTGCCGGAGATCGATTCGGTGGGCTCGACGCTAGGGCCGTTGTCGATGTTCGTGCGCATGACTTGGCTGGATGCGGAAGGGCGCGAGAGCGCGGGCAGCGCGGAGAAGGCGGTGAAGACGCTCAGCGCGAAGGCATTGCGGGTGACGCCGAAAGCGCCGCCGGCCGGCGTGACGAACTGGAACGTCTATGTAGGCCAGTCGCGCGGCGAGGCGCTGAAGCAGAACGCGGATCCGCTGCCGCTGGGCAGCGCGTGGGTAATGACGGAGACGGGCATCGAGCCGGGCGCACAGATCGGCGATGGGCAGCCGGCGGACATGTATCTGACGGCGCCGCGGTATTTGCAGCGCGGTTGAGGCGAGCGGGAGGACGGCGTGGCGAACTTGTGCTTGGCGGCGGCGGCGAAGCTGAAGGACCTGTTGCTGGCTCCAGACGGGCTGGGGCCGCGGCTATACGAAATTTCTCAACGGGACATGGTCGAGATCCCGAACATCATGCCGCCCAACGTGATCCTGCGCAGGGCGGCCCCGGACTTCCAGGACGAGAACGACGAGACGGTCTATCCGGCGGTGCTGGTGTACTGCGAGCGGCTGGAGAACCGGCTCGAGCAGAAGTTCACGGCATTCTCGGGCCGCCTCTATCTGGTGGTTGACATTCTGGTGACCGGGCAGACGCTCGATTCGATCGACGGTGATGCGGAGCGCGCCGTCGAGGCAGTCATGGACTTGCTGGCGGAAAACCACGGGCAGTGGACCGAGAACGTGGCGTTTGACGGAAGGCTGGAAGTGGATTTCGACGCGGCGAAGCGCGGCGCGGTGAACTACCTGGGGCGGGCGCGGGTGCGGTTGGCGTTGTTGGTCTGCGCGTGACGGGACGAAAGGCGGACGGAGGAGAGGGTCAAGATGGCGGGATGTGTACTGTCGAACCAGAATCGCTTTTACGCAGGGCTGGAGTCGACGTTCGGTCAGGTTCCGACGGTCACCGCAGCAGACCGCTTTGCGGGTACGAGCCTAGGCATTCGTCAGCGAGTGGAGACGCCGCGGCGACGTGACAAGACAGGCGGGCGGACGTACACGGGCGCTGCGCCGGGGGCGCGACGGTATACGAGCTTCGACGTTTCGGCGTACCCGGTGGTACGCGCGACGCCGTCGACGGCGCCTTCGCTGGGGCCGCTGGTGCAGGCGGCGATGGGAGCAACGCCGTTAGTATTTTCGGGCGGCGCAGCAGGTTCGGGCTCGAGCGTGAACACGGTGGTGTTCGGGTCGGCGCACGGGCTGGTGAAGGGGCAGGCGTTCGGATTCAATGGCGAGCTGCGCTTTGTGGAGTCGGTGTCAAGCTCGACGTCGGTCTTGGTGAATGCACCGCTGACGACCGCACCGACGGCGGGTCAGACGTTGACAGGTGCAGTGACCTACTTTCTGGCGGACGATCTGCCAAGCGCATCGGTGTTCGACTATTGGGATCCATCGACGGTGGTGAGCCGCGTCTTGAACGGCGCTTCAGTCGACCGTTTCCGCGTGCGGGTGAATGCGGACTACCACGAGCTTGAGATGACGGGCGAGGCGCAGGACGTGTTGGACTCGGTCACCTTCGTCGTCGGCCAGGGAGGGCTGTCGAACTTCCCGGCAGAGCCGAGCGGAACGACGGCAACGCTTACGCCAATTCCCGGCAACTTGGGCCAGGCCTGGCTGGGTACTCCGTCGGCGAGCCGGTTCTATTCGGTAACGGCCGCGACAGTGGAGCTCGACAACGACATCGACTTGCGGACGCGGGAATTCGGATCGCTGACTCCGCAATGTGCGACAGCCGGTTTGCGCCGCGTGACGGCGGACATCGATCTGTATGAGACCGACGACGAAGCGTCGCGCAGCCTGTATGCGGCAGCACGGAACGAGACGGCAATCCAGGTGATGTTCCAGTTGGGCGAGACGGCGGGCGCAACGATCGGCGTGTACCTGCCGCAGGTCGTACCGCAGCTACCGGAGTTCGACGACGGCCGGAGGATCTTGCAGTGGCGCTTCCGCGACAGCAGGGCGCAAGGCGGGACGAACGACGAGATGGTGGTGGCTTTTGGGTAGCTGGATGCAATACGGCAGTGTGGTTGAAGTCGAGTCGGAGGCGATGCCTGGCGTAAGGCTGACCGTGCGGCGGATGTCGTTTGGAAGACGCCTGGAGTTGACGCGCAAGGTGCAGGAGCTGGCGAAGCGGCTGGCCTTTGTGGCCGCGGGCGAAAAGGACGCCGGCAGCGAGGCGGAGCAAGCGCTGCTTGGGGCAGAGATCGATCGCGAATACCTGCGCTGGGGTTTGGTCAGGGTCGACGGGCTGACGATCGACGGCGAAGAGGCCACGGCGGAATCGCTGATCGAGGCAGGGCCGGAGGCTCTGGTCCGCGAGGCCTTGGCCGCGGTGCGGCGCGAGGCGGGCTTGAGCGAGGACGAAAGAAAAAACTCCGCGTCGCCTTCCACTTCCTGCTCGGAAGCCAAACCGGATGGAAGTGCGACGAATGCCGCCGCCTAGGTTTGGAGAAACGGCGCAGGTGCGGCTGGCTGGACAAGAGCGAGCGCGGCGAGGAGAGAGTTGTTTGGGCAAGCCGTGAGACGGGCGCGGGGGGCGAACGCGTCTCGACGACCCAATGCCCGGTGAGCGCGATCACGGGCGACAGCCGCGCGGCGCTGGAGGCCTGGCTCGCGACGTTGCGCTTGGGCGGCGCCGGCGAGCTGGAGCGTCTGCCGGCGCGCAGGGTGGACGAGTGGCTGACTTTGACAGTGGAAAGGGAAGCGGCGGAGAAGCAACGAAATGGCGATTGACAACAATGAGGCACAACGGTTGCAGCGCGAGACGAACGACGCTTTGAGCCGGCTGGTGCTCGAGCTACGGGAAAGCCGGCCATCTACGACGTCGTCGACGTCAAGGACGGATACAGGGAGCCAAGACACGCAAGCCCTGCAAGACGTGAACGACGCACTGGGTCGTACGACAGGAGCGATCCAGCAATTGACCGACGGCTTGGGGACAAACGCGAGTGCATTGCGCAGTGCGGCCGAGGCGTTTACGAGCGGCGGCCAGGGTCTGCTGGGAGCATTGACGAGCGGGTTGAGCGACGGAGGCGGACTGAGCTCGTTCCTCAGCAGCGGTTTTGGATTGGCCCCGGTGGCGAACGCGCTAATCGGACTGTTCCGCGGTGGAAACGACCAGCCCGCGCAACCGGTTTTCAATCCGGCGCCTCCGCCGGCGTCGATCAACCTCGAAGGCGCGCTAGGCGGCCGCGGCATCACGAGCGTTACGCGGGGAGCCAATAGCGTGGCGCGGGTGACGCCTGCGCAGGCGGCCGGGCCACAAGTGGTGGTGAACGTGAGTGCGATGGATTCGCAATCCTTCCTGACGCGGTCGCATGACATTGCTCGCGCGGTGCGCGACGCGATGCTGCACATGGATCCGTTGAACGACGTGATTGGGGAGCTTTAGAGAATCATGACACCCCGCTTTCAAGATGTACCTGAGCACTGGAAGTACCCGGAAGGACCGTACAGACAGGCGCCGGTGGACTACGGCGGCCAATGGTGGCTGGTCAATCCGTTCGGCTCGGCGGAGCCCTGGGTGACGCAGTCACAACCTGTTCAGAAGGAATCGTTGCCGGAAGGGTTTGAGGAAATCTTCGGAGGACGACCGAAGGCTGCGAGCTTTCGCGAGACGCCGAGTCCGTCACTCTACTTCCGCATGGCGGTGACGGACTGGGAGCAGAGCTTGCGCCAGTTCGTGCGGGCGGGGATGCCGGAGTGGGCTCCGGCGGAGATGATCGAGGCGGCGGACAAGGTGTTCGAGGCGTGGGGCATGGGGCGGCCGAGGTTTTACGAAGGCCGCTATGGTTGGTCCGCGCGATTTCCGGACTCCGAGATACCGGAATTCGAGTGCGCCGCGCGAAGCGTGATGGAGAGCGCTCACCTGGTGGTGGCGCAGTACCAACTGGCGCTGCTCGAGCGTGGGGAGACGCCGGCGACAAAACATCCGTTCGTGCCGCCTCAGGCCTGGCCGAGCGAAACAAGTGAAGACAAGGAGGACTAGATGGCGCAGATCAAACAAGGACGTTGGGTGACGGCGTCCGGGCAGGGCGTTTCGTCCGCACTCAGGCTGGGGACGGAGACGCTGCTGGGCTTCTACACGCCGGCGGCGCTCACCGCGGCGGAGCTGAAAATTCAGGCGAGCCACGACGGCGCGACCTTCGTGGATGTGGTGTCGAACGATGCTGTGTTGAAGGTCCAAGCGACATCGAGCGCCTACATCGCCTTGGAGCCCACGAAACTGTTGGGTGCGGTGCAAGTTCGCCTGGCGCACCTGGATGGCGCGGGGGCTGCGACAACGGAGAGCGCCGAGCGAGTGTTCGAGCCGGTATTCCGGGCATTCGAGTAGGCCATGTCGATCTTGTTGCTCAACGAGGGCGCCGGGGGACCCGCCGTCCCGCTGCCGGTCCAGAGTGGGCTGCTCGCGATGTATCGGATGGATGAGGGCGGCGGGCAAACGCTGCTCGATTCCTCTGGCGCGGCGCGGGACGCCATCTTAGGGTCGACGGCGGGAGCGGACACGAATGATCCGGCATGGGTCGCGGCGGGACTGAGCTTCTCGACGGACGACTACGTAGGCTGTGAGGCCTACACGGCGATGCGACCGAACGCATGGACGGTGTGCGTGGCGACAAAGCTGGCGGCGGGCGTTGTGAATCCGGTGCTGGGCTGGCACACGACCTCGCAAGTGCCGGCAGTGTTTGGCGCGGCGCCGTTCAACCAAAACCGGCCTTTGATTTGGCTGGCGAACAACTGCTTCCGGTACTTCGAGAAGAACAATCCGGTCAACATCCAGGACGGGGTTGGCACTTTTGGTGTTTACGTGCCCCGGCAACACAGCCGCGGACATCACGGGCTCGACGATGACGGTGGACGGGCAGATACAGGCGGTGAGCTCGACCACGGGCACTGAAGACGGAGCTGGAAAAACGACGTGCCGCATTGGAGCTTCTGGAACGACCTACTTCGGCGCCTGCGAGACTGCCTTCTTCGCGCTGCACGATCGCGTACTGAGCGGCGGCGAGCAGGAGCAGATGCGGGAATATGCAAAGTCCGTCCTGGAAGGCCGCGTCACCCTGCCGTGAGCTTTACCGGTATCAGTTGGTACGTGACGCCCGGGGGGTCTCCGTCGGGAAACGGGTCGGCGCAGCGGCCGTGGGACATCTCCACGGCGCTGGGCCATCCGGCCGAGATGGAGCCAGGAGATGTGGTGTGGCTCGGGGGCGGCGTGTACCACCTGGAGGCGCCGCTTGAATGCAATCTGTTCGGGGAAGAAGGCAAACCAATCGAGGTTTGGGGCATGCCGGAGCAAGAGCCGGCAGTGCTCCAATTCGCCGATGGTCGCCCGCACGGCGTGCACATTGCCGGGGCGTACGCCACGTATCAGGACTTTGAGATCCGATGCTCGTCGACGGCGCGATGGAGCGATACGACGGGCAGCGTGGGGGATCCGCGAGGTATTGGCATCCTGAGCGAGGCGGGGCCGGGTGTGAAGCTGGTTCGACTGAGGGTGCGCGATTTCGGAACGTCATTGTTCGAATCGCAGCCGCAGGGCATCGAGATCAGTGGTTGCATCTTTTCCGGCTCGTACTGGGACGCGCCGGACCGCAGCCATGGCCCGGGCCTCTACGTGCGTAACTCGCTCGGGGCTCCGCGCAAGCGCATCGAGAATAACGTGATCTTCGAGCACGGCCGGCAGGGGTTGCAGGGTTTCGGATCGACGCCCTTTGCGGAGATGGACGTGGTGGGAAACTTCTTCTTCAATAACGGCATCGCGGACGACGGTTTTCACCGCAATTTCATGTTCGGGAATGCGTCGGATGATCACCGAAACGTCGTGTTCGAAGACAACACGGCCTACTTTCCAGCAGGTCCGTCGCTGGGGCATGAGTACAACCAGCTAGGGGGCGATGGCGGATCGCACGGGTTGACGTTTCGCAGGAACTGGTTGGCGCACGAGGGCAGGGCGGCCTTGCAGATCAACCGCAGTGATGGAGAAGTGGTGGAGGACAACCGCATCGTGGGCGGCGTGGAGTACACGAGCTTCGACGGGACGATCTCTCTGACGGGGACGGCGTTTGAGGCTCGGTTTCCGCTCAACGAGTACTACCGCGACGGGAATCGCCCAACGGTGGCGTGGAGCCGTGTGCGAAGAGACGCTTCCCTGCCCGGCCATTGGCGGCGCGAAGGTATGGCGTACCTGGGCATCGTGAACTGGCAAGGGCTGAGCTCGGTCGAGGTTGATCTATCCGAACTGGAAGCGGAAGGCGGTTTGGACACGGGCGCAGCCCTCAGGATATGGCCTGTGCAGCAGCCTGGGGCGGCAGTATCGATGCTGTATACGGGTAGTCCCGTGATGTTCCCGATGACGGGGTGGACGCCGGATTTTCCTGCTGGCCGGGACGCGCAAAGGACGCTGCCCTCGACGTTCCCTGAGCTGGGAGTCTTTTGCCTGGAGTGGAAAACGGGGGGTGAGGCTTGGAACCGCGAGCCGAAGCGCGTGCCGGACCCCGGCATTGGGCTACCCGCACCGGCCGCGTGGGCGGTTCGCCACAGCGCTTGGCGCCAACCGGACCTGCAGATGCGGGATGAACTTTTGGCGCAGCGGCGGGCAGCGTGGCGAGCGCAGAAGCTGGGACGGGCGGTATGAGGGCGAGGCTGCTCTTCGCGAATGCGGCAGCGCACGCACGCATTGCGCCCAGCATCGAAGTGACGGCGGCGGTCGAAGGCGGGGTCGGGCCGGTGCGGCTGGGAACTCCGGCGGTGCTGCCTGATGGCCGGCATGTTATGTCGCACGTGTTCGAGGCGGTGGACGCGGATTGGATTTTGGCGTACGCCGACGATTCCGAGCTCTCGATCGACTGGGAGGCAACGTAGGCAATGGAGCGCTTTCCCAAGTTGAAGACCGGCGCTGCCGCGCAGTATGGCGCACAGCGTCGGGCGCGGCGTGCAACACAGACGGCGCGGTTCCTCGACTCGTCCGAGCAGCGGTATCGGGACTTTTCGGGTGAAAAGCGGAGCTGGGTGCTGCGCCTCGAACAACTCACGTCGACCGAGCTTGCCGACATTCGGGACTTCTTTATCCGAATGCGCGGCTCCCAAACGGAATTCGAGCTGGAAGACCCATGGAGCGGATCGGTCGTCAGCCCTTGCCGTTTTGACCAGGACGAGATGACGGACCGCGTTGGTAGCGAGGGTTCGGAGAGCGTGACGCTGACGATTCGGGAGTCGTGATGCTGGCGTTTCCACAATTGGCAAGCGGCGCAATGGCCCAGATGCCGTTCGAGCGCACGGTGCGCTTTCGTTCTCGACGAAATGAGGCGCGCGACGGATCGGTCGTCGAAATTGGCGATCCGGATTATGAAGAGCGAACCTGGCAACTGATCTTTCATGAGCTGAGCGACGCAGAGTGGCAAGCGCTCGCCGATTTGTTTGCAGCGGCCGGAGGCCGGCTAAAGACATTCACGTTTCTCGAGCCAGGCGCCAACTTGCTCCAGTGGTCTGAGCAGTTGGCGCAGACGCCATGGACGGTCGCGGGGAGCGTGCTCGACGGTCAGGCCGACTCGTTCGGCGGTGCGCGCGGCAGCCGACTCAACGCGGGGTCGAGCGCTGCTCAGATGGTCGCGGCGCCTTCGAGCTACCGCTACGCGGCGAGCGCCTGGCTGCGGACGAACGGCGGAGGCGCAAAGTTGCGTGTGAGCGACAACGGCGCCCAAGTGCGCGAGGTGGACGTCGACACGTCGGGGCAGTGGAAGCGCTACACGGTCGCCTATGCCGCGACCTCGGCGACCGACCAGATGAAGCTGGAGCTGGTGGCCGGCGGGGCGGCCTTGGACATCCACGGCCCGCAGTTCGAGGCCCAGGCATCGGCGTCGGCCTACAAGGTGTCGAGCGCGCAGGGCGGCGTGTTTGCGAACGCCCGGTTTGACCAAGACGCGCTCGTCGACGAAGCGACTGGGCCGGGACGACACGACACGCGGGTAAAGCTGATATGGACTCCATCGCAAACCTAAAAGAGCAAGCGATCGCACAGACTCCGCTGCTGCTGTTCGACGTAGTCCTCTCGAACGGCTCGGAGGAACACTGGTCGACACATGCCGTAACGGTGGACTCGACGGACTATCTGCCGCGTGTCGTGGAGAACAACCTCTTCGAAGTGCAGGCGGCGAGCGAGAGCGGGATCGACGCGATCCTCGGATCCGGCTGACGCTGGCCAACGCGGATTCGCGTTTCTCGCAGATCGAGTCGAACCCTGGTTTCAAGGGGGCTGCGCTAACGGCGCGCTTCCTGTTCTATGACTTGGAGCTGGACGCGCCCGCGAGCGAAGCGCAGGTCGTTTTTCGGGGCGTACTCAACCCCCCGACGAGGTGACCGAGACGACGTTTCGAGTTACCGCGATCAACCGCATGAACCTGCAGCGCGTACTGCTGCCGACAGTGCGCATTCAGCGGCGGTGCCCCTGGAGCTTTCCTGCGACGGCGGAGGAACGCCAAGAAGCGGTGCACGGGGGTAGCGAAGGCTCATACTGCCCGCTTTCACCCGTGCGGCTACTCGCCTGACGTCTCGGGCGGTGTGGGAAACCTGGACGGAGGCGTGCCTTTCACCGATTGCGCGTACACGCGTGCGGACTGCCAAGCGCGCGGTATGTTCGACCAGGACTCTTCGTCAAATGCGACTCGGCGGTTCGGCGGGATCGAGTTTGTCCCCGCGTCGATACTGGTGCGCGGGGCTGGACAGAAGCAGCGTTCTGCATCGTCCGTTGCTGTCAACGAGGCGCGCTACAACGATTTCGTACCGCTGCTCTACGGCGTGAACTGGAGCGAGCCACCAGTAGTGTTCGCCCGCAACGATGGGAACTTGACGCGCTTCGAGGCGGTGATCTCCACAGGCGAGATCAACCGGGTGGTCAAGGTGTTGGTGAACAACATCGAGATTCCGGCGGCGGTGAATGGCCGCGACATGACGGCGAGCGGGTGGTGGAGCGTATTCGCCGGCGGCAATCGCACGGGCGGATTCAACTTCAACTTCACAGACGCTGTGGGCAACCCGTTGGGCGACCCCTATGGCAGCATGACTGCGATCTCGATCGTGGTGCCGAACCAGATCAACGATGCGAAGTCGCTACCCCGCGTTCGCCTATTGACGGAAGGCGTAAAGGTGGAGCGGTTCGAGGCGGCCGGCGCTTCGCTGGGCTCGGCGTTCAGCAGCAATCCCGCCTGGATTCTGCTGGACGTTCTACGCCGCAGTGGCTGGCGTCAGGATGAGCTCGACTTCACCAGCTTTGCTGATGCGGCAGCGGTGTGCGACGAGGCGATCGCCGCTACGGACAACCAAGGCAACGCGATCTCGATCGAACGATTCCGCTGCAACCTTGCGCTGCAGGACCGACGCACGGCCGCCGATGTCGTTCGCGGCATCCGAAACAATGCGCGCTTGCAGTTGCACTACCGCGATGACGGCAAGCTTTCGGTTTACGTGGAGAACAGCCTGTTGCTGCAACAGCCCGTGAAGCCTGAAGGTTCAAACGCGGTGAATACGCTCAATGGCGGTTGGCCCGCGTACTCCTATGTGGACGGGTCGGCGCCCGGCACGGCCTCCGGCATTCTGCGCCGTCCGGACGGCTCGCCTGCGCTGCGGATGTGGTCGCGGCCGACCGCGGATACACCAAATCGCTTCTCTGTCGAGTTCGCCGATCAATTCAACGAGTATCAACAGGACAGCCTCGCCCTGCTCGACGCCGACGACCTGCGCAGGACGGGGCAGGAGATCACCGGACGGCTGGTAGCGGACGGGCTGCCGACCTTCGACCAGGCGGCGCGTATCCTGCAGTTCTTCTTGGACAAGTCGATCAAAGGGAACCGCTATATCGAGCTCGAAACCAGCGTGAAGGGCCTAGGCCAGCGCGTGGGCGACATCATTGCGGTTACTTATGAGAAGGAAGGTCTACTCGACCAACCCTTCCGGATCCAGCGTATCGCCCCAGGGGAGAACTACCGTTCGGTTCAGATCACGGCGCAGATCCATGACGACGCCTGGTACAACGACACCAACGGACAATTGACTCTGATTCCGCCGACACAGCGCCTAGCCGACTCTTCAGCGCAGATCCCGAACTCCCTGGCGGGCGACGACCTGGATTCTTTTGGCGATTCGATCTTCACGGTCACTGAGCACCAATCGGCGGCCGGTGACGGCACGATCCTGACCGAGCTCGAGGTGGGCTTCCGCGCACCTGCTAGCGGCGCTTCGCCGGTAGCAGGGCCGCCGCTTGTGAGTCTCCAAGCGAACGTGCAGTCGAGCGGCGGTACGCTGGCCGGCGATCAGACGCTCTACTACGCGGTCACCGCGCTGGACGCCAACGGCCTGCAGGGCTCGCCCTCGTTTATCGTTCGGGCAGAGATCCCGCCAGGCGGAGCAACGTTTTCCGTCGAGCTGAACGGGCTGAGCTTCACCAGCGGCAGTGCGAGCTTCAATGTGTATCGCGGCGAGCTGCCGTCTCGGCTAAGGCGCATCGCAGAAGTGCAAGCGTTGGCAGGCACCTTCCTGGACTCCGGGTTGGCCGAGGACCTAGACGGCTCGCCGGATCCCCAGTTCGATCATGCCAACTTCTACTGGCGGCTGGAAGACATCGACGAGCAGTTCGCCGCCATTAGCGGACCAGACTCGGTAGGCCATACATCGCTTGCTTTGTCCTCGGACGCACTTGTCGGACACGCCGTCCGATTGATTCGCGGCAAAGGCGCGGGCCAGGAGCGAACCGTCGTCAACAACGACCCGACGACCCTGTTCGTTTCGCCCGGGTGGGAGATCGAGCCGGATATCAGCACGATCTTCACCGTCTCGGACAACACGTGGCGCTTCGGCGGCCGGGCGCGTAGCAGCCCAGCGCGCTTCGCTGTCCCGAACCTGCAGGATCGCGTGGTGCAGGTGACGGGGCGTGCGGCGAACGCACAGAACGTAGAGTCGCTCGAAGGTTTGGCGCTGGTCTCGCGCTGGCGCATCGGCGGAGGCGGAGTCGGTGTGGCCGACGCAGCGCCTCCGCCAGAGCCACTTTTCGCCGTGAATACGCTGCGCGATGGGACGTTCGAGTTGGGCGGCATCTCTTTCACGACGCTCGAAAACACGCAAACGATCACGGCAGGCGTGTGGGCACTCTACTACGTCGACGAGGTTTCGCCGGATGCTGGGCTAATACTGGCGTCCGCGATTGGCGACACCGACTCGACGATCACGTTGAACGTGGCGGGCCCCGCCGTGGCCGGCGATCTCATCCAAATCGACGCGGAAGTGCTCGAGGTTACGAATTCGCTCAGCGGCGGACTCGAATATGAAGTCGTGCGCGGGTCCTGCGATTCCACCGCCGCGATCCACAGCGCCGGCGCGTCAGTGTTGCACCTAAAGCGGAGAACCGAGACTGTCTCGTTCCGCCGCGGCTTCTTTGGCTCGCCGGAGAACGCCACGTGGGCGCACAACGCTGTGTTGCCGAACGCACGACTTGCCTGCTCGACCCTCGAGTTGACCAACGCGCTCGGGCCCAGTCCCATAGGCAAGACTTCGTTCACGGCGCTCGTCGGCGGCGGCTTGCGCAGCCATCACGGCGGGCAGCTCACGTTCCAGATCGAGGGAGTCTTCGGGGTGCTCGACAATGCGACGCCCGTACTTTCCGTGCAGGAGAATCTTTCGATCCGCGACGTCTACGCAGTCGTGAAGTCCGCTCCTCTAGGAGCGGACATCGACCTCGCGATTCGCCAGGACGGCGAGTTGGTCGCCACCATCAACATTCCAGCCGGCGCCACGCAGAGTTCGCCGCTCAGCGGTGTGAACCTACCCTACCTGGCCGAAAGCGCAACTTTGACGCTCGACATCACGGCTGTGGGAACGACGTTTCCAGGAGCCGACCTGACGGTGACCATTCGTGTCTGAATCGATCGAGAAGCTGCGTCCCGACCGGGACTTGCAGTGCTACTTCTTTCGCCCGTCCGCGATCGCGGCATTGAGCGAAAGCTCTGCGTCCGGGTTCCAGGTCTCGGGCACTTGGCGACAGCAATTCGATTGGGCGGTGATCGAGTGGACTCGAGACAACGTCTTCGAGCATCCTCTGCTGCGCCCCCTCCCTGACGGCGATTTAAGCGGGTTGACGCTAACCTACGACGAAACGCGGACGAATTGTATCCCTCTCGACGCGAAGCTCTTCCCCACGGTCGACTGGCCCTTCCTACGCATATGGGCGGACGACGCTGCGGGCATAGAACAGATCTACCGCGTGCGCCTGTCTGATCATGCGACTCCCATTGCAGGCGCCTACGCAGCCGCTTCGGCGACGTTCACGCTGGGCGGGACGCTGACGCCTGGCGACGTCGTCGAGCTGTCTTGGCTCGACGAGCACTACTTCCATGCGGTGCAGTCCGGAGAAACCGTCGATGTGGTGCTTTCGGATCTGGCCGGGACGATCCAGGCTCTCTCCCCGACCGTCACAGCCTCTCACGCCGCCGCATCGAGCGAAATCGTACTGACGAAGCGCACGGGCGGACAAGAAGGCAACCGCCTGGGGGTGGTGGCCACAGTGGGAGGCGCCAATACGGAGACCTGGACTCCAACGGCCCAGACGATGTCCGGCGGCGCATCACCAACCGAGTGGAGGATCACACTACCCTTCAACGCGTTAGTCGACGACGCGACTAGCCAGCCGATCCCGACTACGGACATTCGCAAGATGCGTTGGACGTACTCGGCGGCCTTGCAGGATGGGGAGTTTCAGCGCAGCGAATTCGATGCCGTCGTGCGGAACTGGACTGTTGCGGGGACGAATCGTCTGTATTCCGTCGCCGGCCTCGGTTCCCGACGCTTCGAGAACGACGCCGTGACGTTGACCGGTTCCTGGCAGCGCGGCGAGGGCAACTTCTCCGGCGGCTCGATTCACAAGGCCAACACAGTTGGAGACAAGGCCGAGACCGCGTATGAGGCTCAGGTGGCTCACGAGCTCTACTTGGGCGCACGAAGGACGTTCGAGTCGGGAATCATTGAACTTCGTGTCGACGACGGTCCCGCTCTAACCTATGACTTGTTCGCCCCAGGTGAAGACTTCTTAGTTCGAATTCCTCTCGGAACCCAAGGCGCCGGGAACCATAGCGTTTCCGCGGAGCTGGTCGGCCAAAATACAGGCTCTTCAAGCAACTCCTTCTATTTCGACTACTTTGAGATGGCAGTACCGGCTACGACAGTCGAATCACAACCGGCTCGCCTCGATGAAACGTTGGCAACGGACTGGGATACCGACCACTCACTCGTCCTCTCCTCTGAGAGAGTCGCTTGGAATCTGCAGATGCTCGGGTTCCTGGGGCGAGCGAACCACTACACCGGCGCCATCTTGTTCTACGAGCTCACAAACCCGGCGAATCTCTATGCCTCAGGAACCGTGACTTTTACGGGCGTCCCGGTCTTCAGCCAGACCGTCCAAGTGGTTCTCGACGGGACGATCTTTAGCCGTTTGACGCTGTCGACCGATACTCTGGAAAGCGTTACGCAGAGCTTCGCCTACCTCATCAACAACGGATCGACCGCGGTCCGCGCCCAGCTTCCTCGGAATACGCTGACTATTTTCGCCCGCACGCTCGGCCTTGCTGGCAATGCGATCACGCTATCGGCGTCGCCAGCGAGCGGAAGCTTTCAGGCAAACGCCAGCGGCGCGCTCTCGGGTGGCTTTGATGGCACTTGGCTCACCGACACGGCAGCGGTTCCACGCATCAACCGAGCTGCGCGGGACTGGCACCGGGCCTATTTTGCCGCGCTGGACGCTCTGGGACTCGAATCGACGGCTGCGTTCAGCACGGAGCTCTCGCATGGCGATCCGTCCGCCGCGGCAGGCATCGCCCAACGTTACCCGGACGGTTCGGCGGTTCTGCTCAACACGCCGGCGATCCAGACCAACTTTTCTCCCACTGCGATCGACTACTGGAAGCAGGTCTATCTCGAAATGGCGCAGCTTCAAGCCGAAGCTGGGGTGACTCCATGGCTGCAATTCGGCGAAGTTCAGTGGTGGCCGCCCTCAGCCGGGGGAAGCTCTTCCGGATGACCTTCTACGACGACTACACGACCACGACCTTTCAGTCCACGCCGTCGTCCGATGCATGTGTTCTCGAGCAACGACGAGTCTGTAACTGGGTTCGAGGATGAAGTTACACACTTATCCGGATTGATTGGCGACTATACCGCCGCGATTCGGAACTTCGTCCTCGCGACCTATCCGGAAACGCGCTTCGAAGTGCTATATCCCCACGATGTAAACGACTTCGAGGTCACTCGCGCTGTCAATTACCCGGACTTGGATTGGATTCCCGCGAATCTCGAAACCCTCAAGACCGAGAACTTTCTCTACACCGGCGACCGACGCATGAACAAGTCTGTCGAGTCCATCGACTTTCCGCTCACAAGGGATTCACCCGCGCACAGTCGGCCCACCTGATTGGCGTGATATACGCCAGCGAACCCTGGATGATGGAGCGCCGCCTCGCCAGAAAGGCCGGAATCGCGTCGATTGTCTACTGGGCCTTCGACCAGTTTTCCATGGTCGGATATCGTTTGCCGCTCAGTGACGGCTTGCGACGCAGCCGCTACTTCGGCTAGCAACTACGCGTATTTCTCTGCCTTCACGACCTTGCCGTCGCGTTCGAGGGAAAACGAGGCCAAGTCGAAGGTTCCCTCGGACTTCCCAAAGTCCAGCGTCAACCCGCAGAACCAGTCTGCTGGCTTCGGAACGGAATCTCGAGGTTCTGCCAACTTCCGTCCGGCTTCAATTCGAGCGTCTTCTCGTTGCCGTGAGCGCGCATGTTGTCCACCGTGGACCATTGTAGCTTCGGTACGGCGTCCTTCGTCCGCGCTCGCATTTTCAGAACGTAAGGCCCCGCCTCAGCAACCAGGGCATCTTCGCCGTGGAGGGTTTGCCGCCATTTCATCTCTAGTCCTTCCCTTCGCTCAAGTAGCCATTCGCCGTCATCCAGGCGCCGGCCCGCGTTCGCAGGTCATACTCCGCCGGAAGCTTCTCTTCCAGCTTGGCCCCCGTGTCATGCGTCTCGGCGATCCAATCGTCGAGCGTCTTCCGCATCTCCCCAAGCTTCACCTGGAACTGCGGATCCCCTGCTAAATTGTGGATCTCATACGGGTCAGCATGCAGATCGTATAGTTCCTCTTCCGGCCGCGTGTCCGCCATGAAGAGCATCTGCGTCGCGTTGAGTTTCCCCTCAGCCTTCAGCTGTCGCATCAGCATCAGAGGAGTACGACGTGTCCTTGTAGTTGTTCGGCTGCGTGTAAGGCCGGTCCGGCAGAAAATTCTTGATGTACTTGTACTGCGAGGTCCGGGCCGCGCGAATGCGGTCGACGGTCTCATCCGCACGATCGCGCGCGCAAAACTACGTCCCGCGCCGGGTCCGCGTCAGCCCCGATGAAGACTCTTGCGTGCATGTTGTCCGGGCGGTCGATGCCGCACATCGCAAGCGACGTCGCTGTGATGTCGATGTGGCTAACGAGCTGGTCGCTCTTCGTCCCCGGCGTCCAACCTGCCGGACGATACTTTTCCGGAATCCGCACGATCATGGGGATCAGCATTCCGCCCTCGTAGCAGAACTGCTTCCCCCGTGGCATCGGGCGCCCGTGGTCCGCAAAGAAAAAGACGATCGTGTCCTCTGCGAGTCCTTCCGCCTCCAAACGATCCAACACTGCCCCAATCTTGTCGTCCAGGTGCTCTGCCGTTTCGAGATACAAAGCCCAATCCCGTCGCATCAACGGATGGTCCGGGTAGTAGGGAGGAATCGTAACGCCAGCCGGATCGACCGCCTTCTCCGGATACGGTTCGAAGGCTCGATGCGTCTCCGAAAAGTTGATCTGGGCGTAGAACGGCTGCCCCTCGGCGCGCTCGGCCCAATCGTCACCGTCGTAGGCCGGCTTGTCCAGGTTGAAGTTGAAGTCCGTCTTGCCGGTCCCTCCGACCGGGGATTTCTTCAAGTTCGAAGTGTGGTAGCCGGCCTGGCGAAAAAGGTCCGGAAACGGCGTCACTCCGGCCGGCAGGTGGTAGTCGTCGTCGCGATGGCTGCGATGATTGTGCGCCCCGATCGCCGTTTGGTACATGCCGGTCAGCAAGGCCGAGCGGGCGATCGAACAGATCGGGGCCGTCACGCAGGCCTGGGTATAGAGCACGCCTTCCGTCGCGAGTTTGTCGATCCTGGGCGACTTGACGCTCGTGTTGCCGTAGCAGCCGAGATCAGGGCAAAAGTCCTCGGCGATCATCCACAGAATGTTCGGTTTGCTCGAAGGCCTTGCCTCCCCTCTCCACAGGCGGCGAGCATCCCGGCTCCCGAAGCGGCTAGGAACTGACGGCGTGTCGTATTCATGGTCCGTCGGTCAATATGGCGCGACTGGGGCCTACTGCGGACTCTGCGCCGTCCACCTGCATCACGAACGTCTGGTCGTCTGGCAACAGGACGTCGAAGCGAGCACGCTCGTCCAGCCCACTTCCTTTGCGTTCGTAAGTACCGTCGTCAAGTTGTTGTCCGAGCTTCCCAGCGGCCGCGAAATCGAAATTCAGCATCGCCATCTTCTGACCGCGTCGCCGCTCGCGGCCGACATTCCCGGAACTGTCGCTCAAATATTCGACACCCACATCGAAGCCCGCGAAGCCTGACTTCGAAGCCAAGCACCCTCGCTCCCGATCCGTGGTCGTCCATGCTGCGGAACGCGTGGACAACGAGATGTTCCCGTGGCCTTCGAGATCCTGGTCACCTCCTGAATCCTTCCGCTGAAACGGCCCGCCTGCGCCTGAGGTCTCGAACAAGAGCACGGTCGTATAGCAGCGTCCTGACAAGCTCGGCGGATCCTCACCCTCCAGCCGGACAGCAGGATCGCCCTCCAGCAGCCAACGGCTTCAGCTTTACCGCGACGGCAACCGTGACTCCGGTTGGACTGTTGAGATCTCCGACCCCACCGACACAGGCGTCCGCGGGTCCGAACCGTTATCCAACGGAATGCGAGCATTCACCTGCATCAAGCCGCTCACCAGGAAGGGCGCGCGGCATAGAGAACCCGGCGTCAGGGCTCTGAGGTCGACGCCGACGCTGGAGTTCGGCGCGGGCAGCGCAAACCTGGGTCGACGATCCAACCGTCCGTGCCCGGCGGCGTGGTCTGCCTTCGCCCGTCACATAGAGCACGACGACCTCCCCGGGCTGCGCCGGGTTCTCCGGCGAATTCGGAACCGTCCTTGCTGAGCGCCGCGGCTGGCCTTGCCGGACGAGTCGAGCGTGAAGAGCTCCGGCGAGCCTGGCGCAACCGGAAGATCCACCGATCCGACGTGATCCTGTTGTACGTCACCGTCATCAGGTTCGATCGCGCGTGGCGACCGCAAGGCACGATGGCGCTGAGCTGTTCCGGATAAAACGCAGGCGAGCGGGGCGGGCACGCCGTCGAACGTAACCCGCACGCCGCCGAGATCGGTCGACACGAAGCCGCCGACCGTGCAGTCGTCAACTCCCGGGCCCGGCCCGCTCCAGAGATCACGATGATCTCGCCGGCGGACACTTACCCGACTGATATCCAGCGGCATTGGCGACGCCTTCCGCTGTGAACACCGGCTGCGATCGCTGCGAGCGCGGAACACAGCACCGACATCAAGAGGTATTGCGTCCGCTTTCCACGCACGCTCTAAAGATTAGAGCGTGATCCACCCGAATACAAGTTTATTCGAGCGCCGTCATCCGGCGATGTCGGCGGAACAGCCTCAAAGTGATCCTCGGCGCTCGGGAAGGTCCTGTACCTGCCGGCGAATCGCGAGAAACGAGATCGCGTTGTCCACCGGCACGGCGCGCATCGAAACCTTCGCATCCGATTCCATCACACAAAGCGGCGGCATCGTGTGGATGAGCTGGCCGGGCTCCAGCATGCCTTGGCTTTGGTGGTACTCCGCCAACAACTGCAACGAAAGGAACTCGACTGGATCTTCGCGGCAGGCTTCCAGAAAATGGGCCAAGTCCAGGTCCAGCGGGCGAACTTCTCCCGTGTCAGCGCGCAAGCGGAAGACGTTGCGGTCACGAAGTAAGAACTGGTTGCCCAGGAAGTCCTGGGCGAATGGTGCGTCGTAGGGTTGAACGTCGCGGTAGAGTTCGTGCAACGCCATCTCGCCCGACCAGTAGCGGTCCAGCGAATGCCACTCAGGCTCTTCCGTCATACCGCGGACGTGCAGGCCACCCGCGTAAGCTACGAACCCGTTCACCTGCCAGAGAATCTCGATCAAGTCCGAAGGCAGGTTCGCCAGCTTCTCCGGCGTTTCCAGCGCGGGGCCTTGGTAGGTGACGCCTTGCAGGGTCATCTATTCCACTTTGACCGCCTTCTGCTGTGCAAGCAAGCACAGCTCAGCAGCCTTGAAGGTGTGCTCCTGCGTCATGGCGTTCTCGGTGCGATTGAGGCAATCGAGGATGAGCTCGCCGAAAAACGGAAAGCCCACCGTGCCGTGCGTCTCGATGCGCTTTTCCTCTTTGTGGTTGACGAGGTAGAGCTGGTCAGATTTCGGGTCGCGCGCAATGTCGAGGTATTTTCGGAGCTCGATATACCCGTCCGTACCGAGGATGAAACACCGGCCGTCGCCCCAGGCGCCGAGCCCGTCCGGTGTGAACCAGTCGACGCGGAAGTAATTGGTCGCGCCGTTGTCCGCTGTCAGCGTAGCGTCGCCGAAGTCTTCGAGCTCCGGCGTCTGCTTGTTGTTGTAGTTCGCAACGCGCGCTGAGTCCACACGGGCGTCCTTGGCGCCCGTAAAGTGCAGGAACTGCTCGATCTGGTGGCTGCCGATGTCGATCAGGATCCCACCGTAGCGGCATTTCTCGAAGAACCACTTCGGGCGGCCGGCCGCCCCCAACCGATGCGGACCAGTCCCGATCACTTGAAGCACGCGTCCGATAGCGCCCTCCTGGATCAAGTTGCCGGCGTAGATGGAGCACTCGGTGTGCAGGCGCTCCGAGTAGTAAACGGAGCACTTCTTGCTCGTTTCCGCAACAACTTGCCGAGCCTCGGTAAGCTGCTCGAGCGTGGTGAACGGCGCCTTGTCGACAAAGTAGTCCTTGCCGGCGCGCATCACTTCGCAGCCCAGCGGGCCGCGGTCGCAAGGCACGTTCGCCGCGGCGACGAGCTTGACGTCCGGATCGTCATAGATCTCCTGGCGCGAGCGAGCGGCCTTGGCTTGAGGAAAGGCGTCCAGGAACTTTGCGACCTTCGCCTCATCCGGGTCGTAGACCCATTTGGGCGTCGCGCCGGCCTCGATCAGCCCGTTCATCATGCCGTAGATGTGGCCGTGATCGAGACCAATGGCAGCGACCGGAAAGGCGCCTGGCTCGACCACATGGCGGGCCTTGCCGGTCGGAGCGTAGTTCATGCCGTCAGATTTCTGCATAGCGGAAAACCAAGCCTGTGTACTGCGTCAACCCTCTTGGAAGGGCCATTCGCGCGAACCCTTCGCGGCCACCAGATACACCAACCCGCCTACTACCAACGTACCGATGCCGAAGATCAAGTAGCGCATGCCAAGCGACAGGAACACGTAGGTGTAGCCCGCGAGCGAGATCAGAGCCGGCAGCGGGTAGAACCACATGCGGAAGGGGAACTCGATACGCCCTTCCTTGCGCAGCAGGAACAGCGCCAAGGTATGGCCGATGAACTGAATCAAGATGCGCGCCGCCATCAACGCTGCGATCACTTCTTCCAGCGAGAGGAAGCTCGCCAGAATCGCAAGGCCGCCGATCAGTAGAAGGGAGCGGTGCGGAAAGTGCTTCTCCGGATGCAACTCCCCAAGCCAGCGGAAGAAGACTCCATCCTGCGCGGCCGCGTATGGCACCCGCGAGTAGCCGAGTAGCAAGGCGTAGAGCGAAGCAAAGGCCGTGAATACGATCAGTCCGGCGAGCATCTTGCCTGCCCATTCGCCATAGAGCGATCCGATGAACAGCGCACCCAGCGATTCGGACACCATCGCCTCACGCCACGGCACCACGCCAATGAAGCCAAACGCCATTGAGACGTCAATCAAGGTGACCCCGAGGATCGAATACAGTACGGCACGCGGAATCGTTCGGCCCGGCTCGCGAACCTCCGCGCCTAGATAGCAGACCTGGTAGTAGCCCAAGTACAGGTACAAAACTTGTGCAGTGCCCTGCCCTACGTTTTGCAGCCAGTTCAGATCGATATTGAACGCTCCCGGCGGGAAGTCGAAAGCTCGTGCCGGATCGAAGTTCAGCAGGCCCGCAACGACGACCCAACCCGTGGTCAGGATCATCACCGCCCACAGGATGGCCATGAGCTTGGCGATGTCGCTGATGCGGCGGTAGAGCGCAATGATCAGCACAACGGCGATCGCAGCCGCTGTGAACTTCGACTGCATCACGGTCATCGCTGGCCAGAAGACCTTCAGATACGCGACCAACCCGATGTTGCCGGATGCGATCTCGAGCGGGCCGGCGAAGAGCACTTGCCAGACAAACAGAAAGGCCAGCAGGCGTCCCCACTTCTTCGGGCCAAAGCCTTCGCGCAGGAAAACATAGGTGCCGCCGGCCGCCGGAAGCGCCGCCCCAAGCTCGGCGACGACTAGGCCGTCCGCGAGCGCGATGACACAACCAACGAGCCACGCCACGTAGGATTGCGGGCCAGCCAACGTCCTAAGAATCAGGGCCATAGCGATGAATGGCCCGATCCCCACCATGTTGGACATGTTGATGGTGGTGGCGTTGAAGACGCCCAGTCGGCGTTCCAAAGTAGGAGGCGGTGGCATTGCGGGAGCGTACCATACCCGCCTGCTACGATGAGGTCTGCGAACGAGGATCGCGGGCGACGTTGCGAATGCGCGGAATCTCGCGCCGAACCCTTCTGGGCGGCGCGCTCGGAGCGAGCCGACTGTTGGGCGTCAACAGTCGCGGAACGCGCGTTGACATGCCCGAGGTCGAGATCAAAGATCCGTTGACGGAACGCCAGATGTTCCGATTAACCGACCCGGACGTCCTGTTCCACCTGCCCCACTTCCACCACCGCTTCCTCTCGCGCAAGAACGACTTCATCATCCTCGGCGGCGAGCTCGACGGCTCTCGCCAGATCTTCGAGTACGACCTCAACCGAGGCCGGCTGACTCAACTCACTGAAGGGCCTGGCGTGAACAGCTACTCGGCGGCTCTCGACAGCCGTGAGCGAGTGCTCTATTACGTGCAAAGCGACGCGCTGTACGAAGCAGCATCGCGAGGGAGCCGTGGGCGTGAGGTGTATCGAGCCGAGGCAGGCTGGACGTTGACCGGCCACTATGGACTGACCACCGACTCGGACTACGCGGTGCTGATCGAGATGCGCGAGGGCGACCATCGCGACGATCCCAAGGAGCAGTACGAGAAGGAACCGCTTTGCCGCCTGCGCGTTGTCGAGATCTCCGGCAAGACTGCGCCGCGCACGCTCGTCGAAAGTCGGCGATGGCTCGCTTGGCCGCAGTTCAAGCCCGGCGGACTCGACATCCTCTATGCTCACGAAGGGCCGTGGGGCGAGATCGAAGACCGGCTGCGCTGGATCAGCTTCGACGGGAAGAACGCCAAGGCGCTCCGCCCGCGCTCAGGGGAAGAAGAAGTCGGGCAAGAGCAATGGGCCGAAGACGGTTCACGAGTATTCTTTGTTCACTTTCCGGACAAGACGGGCAGGCGCGCCACGGTGCGCGCAGTCCATCCGGCCACCGGCGCGGAAGAGACCATCTCGCCGTGTTCCGCGTTTGGCTGGATGCAGGTGAATCCCGACGCCTCGGCTTTCGTCGGCGCGAGCCGGCGGCTTTCAGGGCCGAACATCTACGTGCTGTTCACCAAGCTGCAACGCGAGATCACGTTGTGCGAGCATTCGTCGAGCCGGAAGCCCTACCCTCTGCAAGGAGGCGGCGTGGACCCATATGCCGCTCATCCCGTGCCCGTTTTGTCACACAACAGCCAGTGGGTCTACTTCACGACCGACCGCGAGGGTAAGCCGGCGGTGTATCGTATGAAGCTCGAGGATCTGGTGAGCGAAACCTGATCCCAGAAAGCGTTCTGCAAATGAAAATTCTTTTCGTGGGCGACGTCATTGGGCGTCCTGGGCGACGCATCGTGCAGCACAAGTTGCTGGAGTTGGTCGATGCGCATCAAGCGGACTTGAAGATCGTGAACTGCGAGAATTCGGCGGCCGGCTTCGGCGTGACGCCCGACATCGCGCAGCAACTGTTCGACGCCGGCGCGGACGTGCTGACCTCGGGCAACCACATCTGGGACAAGAAGCAGATCTTCGACTTCCTCGCCAATGAACCGCGGTTACTACGTCCGGCAAACTACCCGGATGCGCCCGGCGGCGGCCTCTACATCGGCACGACGGACCAGGCCGTGCGCTATGCGGTCATGAACCTGCAGGGCCGGGTTTACCTTCCGTCGATCCAGTGCCCGTTCCGGACGGCCGACCGGCTACTCGACGAGATTCCTTCGGATGTCGTGGTCCGATTTGTCGACTTCCACGCCGAGGTGACGAGCGAGAAGTGCGCTTTTGGCTGGTACCTCGACGGGCGGGTTTCCGCTGTGGTGGGGACCCACACGCACGTGCCGACGGCAGACGAGCGCGTGCTTCCGAAGGGCACGGCCTACCAAACCGACTGCGGCATGACGGGGCCGATCGATTCGGTCATCGGCATGGACAAGGAAGGCTCCGTGCAGCGCTTCTTGACCGGGCTGCCGGCGCGCTTCGAGCCTGCGTCAGGACCAGTGCGGCTCAACGCCGTGCTGATTGACGTCGACGCTTCGACCGGCCGGGCGCGGTCGATCGAGCGTGTGACGGCGTTTGAGGGTTAAAAAGCGACAAATCGCGACAAACGGCGACATTCTGTTCCGAAATGGAACAAATGAGGTTGCTTCCTGCTCTCATTATCCCAGGGCTGTGCAAGCGGCATGGCCGGGACTGAGGCTGAGTATTTGAATTCCAGGGATATACGGGTTTCTCGACACGGATGAGGTAAGGAGAACCCGCGTCTAGAGCCCAGCGCAGCGACCTGGTATGTTGGCGACGATGTTTCGTGCCGTTGCCCTTTTCCTTCTCACGCTTGGCGTTGCCTTTGCCGCCGAATTGCATCCAAAACAGAACGCGGTTCCGAACGGGATGATTGCGCTGTTCGCGTCCGCTTCTTGTGCCCTTCGGGGTGGGAGGCCGACGGAGGCGCAGGGCCGCATGCTGATTGCGGTCACGGACCCCACGCAGGTAGGGGTGCAGCATGGCGAGCCTTTGACCAGCCCTCAACCTGCCGTCGCACACACGCATACGTACTCAGCCGAGATGGTCTACGAAGCGCTCGGGGCCGACGACAACAACTTCAAACTCTATGAGTCGGTGCAACCTGGAACGGTCGTCCAGGTTGCGGGCGAGTCGACCCGGACTTCACTGCAGGCCCTTCCATGCAGGCGCCAGCTTGCTGCAAGGTGGAGAGCGGCAAGTGACGCCGCTGGCGCAACACACCTGGACGGGCGCTCTGAAGCAGGGCGCTTCCTGCGGCGGCGCTCCTGTCCTCTGCCTCGGCGTCCTACGCGCAAGACGGCATTCCGGATGTGAGCGATCAGCTTTGAGACGGCATGCCCGAGGATGGCAGCCCTATTCGCCGGCTGAAGGCAGACATTGCTTCCTTTGCCTCAAGATGGCTCGCCTGGCTGCGCTGTGAGCGGGACGGCTCTGTTGCCGGGCGAAGCTCCATCATACCCCACGCGGATGGCGCAGCGGACGACCCAGGTTTTGCCACAGCGGCGCCACGTCCCCGCCCCTCTGCCCGCAACCTATGAGGCGTCGCCGGCGCGGACACGCCGCAATTTCACCAACCTTCCGGATGTGGCGGAGTCGGGCGTGCCAACGCTCCGGCTGATGACCTGCCAGAAAACCACCGGCTCGGCAGAGGGAAGCGCCTGCTGGGCTCGTGGCTTGGTTCGAAGATGCGAAGGCCCGGTGGGCTGTCTGCCGATGAAGCGCTCATGGGAGTGTTCGTGCCGCGGCTCCGCCTGATGGCGCTCCGCGCTTGAAGCTCGGCTTGTTCAATCCGCTCAGCGACCTCGAGGACCCGATCCACTCCCATCGCTTCCAGGGGTATTACGAAGTCGACAAGCATCGGTTCACCAGCAACAGCCGTACCAATTGCTCGCCCACCAGGACGCCCGCTGCCGCGGCCCGTTCGCAGCCGGGGCGTGTTCACTATGAGGGGACGAGATGCAGGATGGCCTGGACAGGATTCCCTACATTCAACTGTTGGCTTGCGCGGAGATGGGTCGCCTGCGCCCCTGGATCTCGGCGGTCGTCCATGCGGCGGACTTCGCTGAGCGCCTGCTCGCGCCGGGCCAGCTGGCAACGGTGTTTGAGAGTCTTGGGCCGGTGGACGGCGTTGTGCGGCGCTCGATGAGCAGGGGGCTGGTGAGCACCGACCGCGGCGGTGTGAGGGTTCTGTTCGACGAGGTGGAAGCGCCGTTGTTCTTCGCGCGGAACGATCAGGTGAACGTGCAAGTCCCTTTACGAAGTGGCGGGTAGAACGAAGCGTAGCGGTGAAGCTGGTGCGCGACGACGGCACGAGAGTGCTCCATTTCCTCGAGATCGCGCCGGCGGCCCCGGCTTGGTTCGTCTATCCGGGCGAGAGCCGGGCGATCGCGGTGTACGCGGACGGCGGGCTCACCTCTGGTGGAGCGGCCTGTGGCCGTAGAAGGCGACATCTTGATCTTGTTCGCGAGCGGAGGCGGCGTTTTGTCCCCGTCGGTGCGACGGGGCAGCCGGCGGCGCTGCCGTTCGGCAGTCCGACGTTGCCTTACCGAATCACGATCGGCGGCGAGGATGCGACGGTCGACTACTTTGGCGCGGCTGGGTTTGTCGGCTGTTGCAGGCCAATGTATACGGCGACGGCGGCGCGAGGACGCGCCGGTTGTTTTGTCTGTGGGTGATGGGGTGAGTGATCCGGAGGTATTTGTGGTGGGGGCAATATGTGCGGTCGCCCGCCACAACCCTTCCTAGAACCGCAACCAATGCGCCGGACCCCGGTAGGCTGCCGGGGCTAGGTCGTCAAGCAAGGTAGGTCAACTCGACTCGAAACGCTTAGCGGCGGCGGTGAGCTCGCGGAGGACGGAAGTTAGCCGGGTCGTCGATGACGTTGTGGTGCTCGCCGGGGTCCTCCTCCAGGTTGTAGAGCCGGAGCGGTCCCAGCTCAGGTAGTTCAGCTTCCACTTGTCCGTGCGCACCATCACGATGGGCGGCCGCCGACGTAGCGCGGTCGTCGCCAGTGAAGACGTTGTGGCAGAAGTCGTACCGGAACAAGCAATCTCGCGCGCGGCGTAGTTTTGCCCGCGATCGAGCGATGCGAAACTGCGGCCGGAGACTTCCTTTGGCGGCTCAGCCGCACAGCCCGGCCAAGGTTGGGAATAGATCCACCTGCTCGACGAGCTGTTCGGGTGCACTTGCCGGACTCGATGCGGTCGGGCATGCGCACCAGCAGCGGCACGCTCACGCTCTCCTCGAACATACAGTTGGTCCACATGCGGTGGGCTCCGGCCATTTCGCCGGTCGGAGGTGTAGACGACGACGGTGTTGGTGATAGCCCCTGCTCGCGCAGGGCGTCGGTGTCGGCCGACGTTCGAATCCATCTGGGAGACGTTGCCGTAATAGCCGCGAATGCTTTGACGCAGCTCGTCGTCGGTTTGCTGGTACCAGCCACGTCTGCGGGCTCGGATGAGGTGGCCCTCGAAGCCTTCCCCTGCTCGTGCGGACCGCGCTCGGGCAGCTCGATGGCGGCGTTCTCGTACAGGTCCCAGTAGCGGCGCGCACGGGCGTGAGCGGCGTGGGGCATGAAGAAGGACGACCAGAGGCAGAAAGGGCGGTCACGGTTCGCCCGCAGATAGGCGATGGACTCGTCGGCGTAGAAGGTGTCCGGGAAGAACCGCTCGTCGAGATTGGAAGGGTTACTCGGTCGCGCCGCCGGCGCCGCCTTGTCCTTGCGGAAGAGCTTGCGTTCGGCGTCGGTCAGCCGGGCGGCGTGGTCGTCTTCGCTGAGCCGGTGCTGGAAACCGTGGCGACGGCTCTCGTCAACGAATGCATCTTGCCGATGGCGGCGGTCTGGTAGCCGCGCTCGGCGAAGTAGTGCGCCACCGTGGGGACGTCGGCGGACAGGGCGTCGCGCAAGATTCGGGCGCCAAAGGATGGGGTAGAGCCCAGTGATGATGGACCCGCGCGAGGGGACGCAGACGGGCGACTGGCAGTAAGCCCCGGTGAAGCGGGACTGCGTCCGTCGTAATCTCTCGTCGATGTGGGGCGTCTGGACGACGGGATGGCCATAGCACCGGAGGCGGCGGTCTGGTGCTGGTCCGAGCAGAGGAACAGCAGGTTGGCGCGCTGGGTTGAGGGGAAGGCGAAGAATGGGCCGACGGAGGCCGAAGCGAAAGCGCGGCGAGTGAGCACATGCTGGTTATTGTAGCGGTCCGTCTCAACCCAGACGCGGAGGCGTCTCACAGAGACAGACCTGAAGGACCTTACACTCTTATTTTCAGCGACTTAGGAATGGAAGCGAGCCTGCTTCACACGGCATGAAGCGCCACCTGTTGTTCGCCATCAGTGACCGCCCTTCCCTGCTCGAGCGCCTGCGCACGGCATTCGAGCCTGAAACGAGGGTGCTGGCGCTGGCTCCGCACGCCGACTCCGTTCTTGCGGCGGCATCCATCCTGCAGCCTTCCGTCCTGGTCGTGGATCTGATGAACGGCGCGTGCTCCGTGACGACGACGCGCTTGCTCGAAGAGATGGGTGCTGCCTGTAGTCGCGCTACATGGGTCGCGAAAGCCACCTGACGTGAAGCCTCGCCCCTGGTTGGAAGGCGTGGCTGGAGCGCGACACGTTGCGCCTAAAGCTTGGCCCGGAAAATGGCGCGCGGCCTGGAAGAGGCGTTCCAAGGCCGCGTGCGTGCAATCAGTCTCGATTCAAAGCCGGACCAGGGCTGGCTGGATAAGCCGATCCCCGAGATTGTTTATTCGCCGACTTTCAGTTGCCGAGACAAGTAGCGCTTCCCAGGCCCATGTCGTCGATGGCTTGGAGCTGCGCTTCGAGCCAGTCGATGTGCTCTTCTTCGTCGACCAAGATGCGGGCGAACAGCTCGCGAGAGCCGTTGTCAGCGGGTCGCGACAGCGTCCTCGATCGCGGAATTGAGCTGGCCGACGGCCTCGACTTCGAGCTCTAAGTCGTTCTCGAGCTGGGTCTTCTCACGTCCGTGCCGACCTTCATCGGGTTGAGGCTGCCCATGTCCGGCACGCCGTCGAGGTACAGGATGCGCTCGATGAGCTCTTCGGCGTGCTTCATCTCCCCGATGGACTGCTTCTTGACGAAATCGCCAAGCTTTCCATAGCCCCAGTTCTCTTGCATCTCGGCGTGGACGAAGTACTGTGGATGGCGGTGAACTCCGCGCGAAGGGTCTCATTGAGACGTTGATGATTTTCGGGTTGCCTTTCATGGAAATCGCGTCCAGCGGCCATTGTACCGAACCACGGCAGCCGCGCCGACTGTGCTAAGTTTCTGTCTGCAATGAGAGCGTTCACATTCCCTCGCCGTACTGGCTGCGGTCCTCGTTGGCTGCGCCGGCAATCCGCCCGCGGAGACCGCAGGACTCGCGTCCAACATCATTCTGGTCATCACCGACGACCAGGGGCTAGCGGAGACATCGGAGCGCACGCACGATGATCCATACGCCGAACATGGACAAGTTGCACGACGAGAGCGTGCGGATGACAAACTTCCACGTGGACCCGACGTGCGCACCGACGCGCTCGGCGGCATGACGGGCAAGTACTCGAGCCGGACAGGCGTTTGGCACACCATCATGGGCCGCCTGATCGTGGCCGCGGAAGAGACGATGCTGCCGAAGCCTTTGGCGGACCAGGGCTATGCAACAGCGATGTTCGGCAAGTGGCACCCTGGGCGACAACCATCCTTTCCTGCCCGAGGACAAGCGCTTCCAGCGGGTGTACGCCTGGCGGCGGGGCGTGCAGCAGACGCCGGACTACTGGGGCAACGACTACTTCGACGACACCTGCTGGGCCGACGGCGTGCCGACCAAGTACGAGGGCTATTGCACCGATGTTCGGTTCGACGAAGCCTTGAAGTTCATCGAGAAAAACAAAGACAAACCGTTTTTTACGTATCTGGCGACCAATGCACCGCATGGACCGTACTTGGTCGACGAGAAGTACTCGAAACCCTACAAAGACAAGGGCGTGGCGTCGCCGATGGCCGAGTTCACGGCATGATCGAAAACGCGCGGATGAAAACCTCGGACGGCTGGACGCGAAGCTGACCGAGCTTGGCTTGCGCGACAACACGGTGCTGATCTTCATGACGGATAACGGGACTGCGGCGGGCGTGGCGAACGAGCGGCGGCCGCTGCCGGACGGCGGTGGCAGGGCTTCAACGCGGACATGCGCGGGCAGAAAGGATCTGAGTACGAGGGCGGACACCGGGTGCCGTTCTTCGTGCGCTGGCCGGCGGGCGTACCTGGCGAGCCGCGCGACATCGAGACGCTGGCTGCGCATATCGACATTCTGCCGACGCTGGAGATTGCCGACGTGAACCCGCCTGCGTCGCTGGACCTAGACGGCAAGAGCCTGCTACTCCTGCTGCGTGGTGAGGGCGATTGGCCGGAGCGGACGTTGGCGTGCATTCGCAGCGTATCGACTTCCCCGAGCGCTGGCGCAAGTCGGCGATGATGACGCAGCAGTGGCTACTTCGATCACGGCGAGGAGCTCTACGACGTGCAGGCAGACCCGAGCCAGGAACGCGACGTCGCAGGGGACCATCCAGAAGTGAAGGACGCACTGCGGCAGGCCTACGACGCTTGGTGGAACCACATCGACGAGCGCTTCGAGGAGTACGTCGCGATTCCGATCGGTCAGGGACCGGAACAGACGCGCTTCACCGCGCATGATTGGCATCCGGAAGACGGCAAGGACGGGTCGGTGCCGTGAATCAGCCGGCGATCATGCGGAACCCGGTGACGAACGGTCATTGGGTGATCGAGGTGCCGGCGGGCAAATACGGCGCTGGAGCTTTAACAGTGGGACAAGCCGGCGGAGAAGACGCTGGATGCGGTCTCGGCGCGCGCACAGATCGGCGACGTGAAGGCGGAGGCTAACGTTCCGGCTGGGGCAACGTCGGTGAAGTTGCAGATGGAGCTGCCGGCCGTGGCGAGACGAACATGCAGACTTGGCTGCATGCGAAGGACGGGACCGAGCGCGGGGCGTTTTTCGTGTACGCGAAGAAGCTTAGCGGCCGAATGGAGGCTATATGCGACTAGGCTCGAGTGCGGCTGGCGTTTTGATGGTGCTGGCGTCGCTTTCCCGGTGTCGGCGCAGCGGTATGGGGGCTCGCCGGGCGAGCCGCTGACGCTGACGCTCGAGACGGCTCGATGCTCGGGGCGTCGTGCAGCGCACCACCGTGGCGATCCGCGCCGACGGCTCGCGGGCGGAGACTACAGGCTCGTCCAACCTGGAGCCGAGCCGCACCCGGATTTGGCGTCGCGGCACGTTTGGGACCGCTCGACCGGGCAGAGCGTGGGCGTGTATCCGGCGCAGCGGACGAAGATCACTCTGGGGCTCGACGAGATGGGACGGGGCCTACGCCAACGCCTCGGGAGACGCGGATGGGCCGATGCGAGTGGTCGAGACGTCGAACGAAACAATCCTGAGCTACGCCGTCGTGAAGGTCAGGCGACGCGCCCGATGCCATGCGGATCGAAGAGTGGCGAGCGCCGGAGCTTGGCTGCTTGGCGCTACGGCGGCGTACGACGCTGACGTTCCGGCGCGACTCCGGAAGCACTGAAGAGGCCGTGGCGATCGACCTCGGGCAGCCCGACGCGGCGCTGTTTGCGGTTCCCGCCGACTACACGGAGCAGGCTCAGAGTTTCGGGCGGAGCGCGCGACGGTGTTTGGCTGGTGGCGCGGCCAGTAGCCCCAACAACCTCCCGTGGGCGTCAGGGTGACTGTGCGTGGTATCGTTTGGGCCGCAAGGAGCGCAACTGCAATGTCGAACGTGGAAATGATGAAAGGTCTCTACCAGTCCTTCGCGGCTGGAGACGTGGCAGCCGTTCTGGGGCCATGACGCCCGATATCGAGTGGCGGGAGGCCGAAAGCAATCCCTACCAGATGAGCGGAGAGCCCTGGATCGGCCCGGATGCAATCGTGACGAACCTGTTCGTCAGGCTGGTGGAAGAGTGGGACCCATTCGTGGTCACTCCCAAGACCTTCCACGATGCTGGGGACACGGTGATCGTCGAAGGCCGCTATACGGGAGTGTACAAAGCTACCGGGCGAACGCAAGACGCGCAGTTCTGCCACATCTGGGGCATCGAGGGCGGCAAGGTCAAGAGCTTCCAGCAGTACACCGACTGCGGAGATGCAACGTGATGGTGCGAGCGCGGACTAACCTGCACTACTGCACAGCGACAGTGACCGTTGGGTTGGCGATCTCGTTGATCGTCAGCTCGAGGGGCACGTCTGTGCCGGAGGGAGTCCCTGGTTGCACCACAGCGTTGACTTGGTAAAGCCCGGCAAACCCGGGCTGCGCCAAGCCGGCGAAAAGACGTTGGCCTCCACGCCGCCGATGGTGACGGAGACGTCGTTGAGCGTGCGCGCCAGAGGGTCCCCATGCTGCATCGGCGGCGTCGATTTGCCGGTCAACAAGACCGAGGCCGGCGCAATAGATGACCGCCGCATCTCCGACGCTCAGGCGGCTGTTGCTGGGTCCAACGAGGAACTGGGAGCGACCTGATGGACGCCACCGACGACGTACTTCCGCCGCCGCTGGAAAAGCTTTGCGAAGACGGCGGGCTGGGCCTGCGATACCGCAATAACCCTCCGGCGTGGACAGCGAGCGTCGTTCTTGACGACGATTTGCTGAGCGGAATCGGCCGTGAGTCCGAATGGCAGTACGCCGTTGATCTGATTCGGCGAGACGAAGGTCAGCGGCACGGGCTGGCCGGTGCGGTCACGAATTGACTTGGCCAGTTGGTTGGGAAGAGGGGTAGAGCGGTCGCTTCCGCCGTTGCGGGCGCGAGGTTGCCGCCGAAGATCGAGACGAAACCACTGGGGGGTGGTACCGGGCTGTGTGCTCGCTGCGCTGACCGCGCCCCCGGGGGCTGATGACTGGAACGCCGGCAAATGTTTCGCGAGCCGCCGATCTGCGTTCGGCCGCCCGTGGTGTTCAACTGGTTCGCCTGGATCAGATTCAGCGCCGTCCTGGTCTTCCTCTTGCGTTTGCTGCCGGATCACCTCCCGCCTCTCCCTTCAACGGCACGGTTGGCGTTCCTGGTGCGGACCGGCGTCCAGACATCGCTGTAGCCTCCGCGGCTGTTGCGCGTCAGCAAAATGGGATCGTCGCCGTTGGAGAACTTACCGATACAGTGGCCGCAGGATGGTTGCCAGCAGTCGTCGAGCACGAAGGCTTCGATGGCGACCGGCAAACCTTGCTCGATGGCGAAGTTGTCACCAGGTGAGACGGTGACGACGTACAGCGTGGTCGGGGTGCACGAGCTTTGCTGGTGGCGCTCGTTCCCTCCTCGGTCAGGAAGGAAGGACCAATGTTCCGGCGCGCCCTGGGCAACGACCAAGAGGACCTGACCCGGGCCGTAGGCCCGCCATTGTCAAAGGTGAAGCTCGACGAAACCGCGGTACGCCCCGACGGAGAGCGACGCCGCGCTGACCTGGATGTTGACCGGAACCTGTTCGCCCGGGTTGATCTGCTGCGCGGGAGACGAGGCGTTGAAGAACGCCGTACCGCTTGGGAAGCTGGTGGCGACCGTCAGCGTCTGCGGGCTCGCAGTGGGGTTTGCCACCTGAATGCCTCGAGTCAACCGGTTGATCAACGTGCCCGAGGACGGCGGCGAGGAGAAGGCGAGACCGAACTCAGACGGAACGGGACCGAGCAACGTGCCGGCCGGGTCTACGCGCAGAGCGATCGTGGCGACCTGCGGCGAGTTCGCCGCGTCAACCGCGCTGACCGAAACTTGGCCGAAATAGCGTCCGGGAGCCAGCTGCGAACCCGAGACTACGACGTTGGACAGGGACTGCGGCCCGGTCGTACCGGACGACGGCGTGGCGACCAGCCAAGATCCAGCGGAGGTCGTGGTCGCGGCGGCCCGCCAAGCCAAGGAACGGCCCTGGGATTCGCGAATGAAGGTGAAGCCGGCCGGCGGATTGGACCCTTGCTCCATGCGGTAGGAGAAACCGGTGCGGGAAAGCTCGAGCAGACCGTTCTCGCCGGTGACGGTCATGGTGACGGGAATCGGGGTCATTCCCCCCGCGGCGGGCGCGTTCACCGCCACGGATCCCTTGTAGGTCCCAGGCGGAAGGCCGAGCGGGTCCATGGTGACGTAGAGCGTCGAAGGCGACGCGCCGGAGGCTGTGCCCGTATTGGGCGACACGCTCAACCAGGAGCCGCCATTGGCCGTGGAGGCCTGAGCGTCGAAGACGATCGACCCCGAACCGGAGTTCGAGACGGCGACCGGGAAAACACCCGGCGCAGCGCCCTGGCGGAAGGAGCCCTGCAAACCGGACGGAGCAAGCGTTAATGCGTCAGGCTCGGCGGGCAACACGGTGAACGAAACCGCGACTTGCGCTTGGCCGAGAGAGCTGGTCGCCGCCGCCGATTGTGCATCGATGAAGCCGTTGTATTGACCTGCGGGCAGGCCTGCCGGATTAGCTCGCACTTCCAAGACCTTTGGCAAAGACCCCTGCACGGGCGTGACGGTCAGCCAGTTCCCTCCCCTGGTGGTGCGGGTCAACGCGGAGTAGGAATCACCGAGCAAGTTGGACTGCAGACGAACCGAGCCGGTCGCCGGCGGGCCGTCGGAGATCGCTCGTAAAGAGACGTTCGGCGGGGCGGCGCTGAAGTTGAGCGGCGTCGAGACCACGAACGTGACTTCGGTCTGGAAAACTGCGCCCGTTCCAATCTCAGCCTTCTCGATGACAGACACGTAGGTCCCGGCCATGGTCGCGGTCCCACTCACTACACCGGTGTTTGCATTCAAAGTGAGCCCAGGCGGAAGCTCCCCAGAGAACACCGAGTACGTGAAGGGCGGAATGCCGCCGTCGAGCGGCAGCGCTTTGGCGAAAGCCTCCCCCACATCCAGGGTGTAGGACAGGGTAGGCCGGGCCAAAATGTCGAAGGTGAAATCGACCCTGAACTGGAGCTCGGGGGACATCACGTCCCGGCACTGCCAGCGCATGGTCGTCCGCCGCGCCGGCCCCTGCGGCAGGCCGTAGATCGTACCGTTGTCGGGGTCCACCATCACGCCCTCGGGAACATTGCCGAGGCCTGAGTAGAGGTACTGGTTCTCGAAATTCGGACATACCGCAAACAGCTCAAACGATCGGCCCGCGATGAGGGTCTTCGACTCGGCGAACGGCGGCAAAACCTGCAAAGTATAGGACCGTGTGACGGTCTGTATTCCATCCGTGGCGCGCACGGTAAAGCTGAAGTTCCCCTGCTGCGTCGGAGCGCCCTCGAAATAACCGTAGGAGGTGAGGGTCAACCCGCTTGGCAGCGAGCCGGAGACAACCGAAAACGTGAAGTTGCCGGAGGAGCCCATGACGCTCAGGTAGACGTAGGTCGGCTCCGCGATCGTCGGCAAAGGGGTCTGGATCGCAGCGTAGTAAGAGCCCTGATTGCCGGGTGGCAGCGAAGGCGGGTCGATCGAGAGCTGCGCGAACGAGATAGCGGACAGGGAGAACAGGAGGAGGATAAGGCGGGCCATAGAACGGAATTCCGCCTACAACTCTAGCACCGAAGCGTCTGTTTTCCACCGAAAAACAGACGCCGGTACTAGGCCGCACGAAGCAATCGCACACGCGCCGGTAAGGCCTTCAAGCGGACTACATGTTGAGGGCTTCGTCCCAGGTGATCTCGCGCTGCTCGCGGTAGGCGATGCGTCCCATGATGGCGGTCAGAGTGGATTCGCAGGCCTCCGGAATCGAGTTCTCCGTGGGGATCTCGCCTCGGGCGCTGAGCACGAATGTGTCAATGACGTCCTTCGTAATGTCGCCGTCGGCCTTGACTTCGAACGGCTTGTCGCCGTTCGGGTAGACGGTATAGCCCTGCCGCGAAGTCGCGACGGCGCCGTTCTCGCACAGAAAGTACTCGCCAACGTCCCGGTACCCTCCGCGCGGCATGAACTGGTTGCCGGCATGGGTGTAGACCCGACCGTCGGGCAGCTTGTACGTGACCGAGAAGCTGTCGACGACGTCGCCAATGTCGGTGCGGAAGACGCGGTCGCCGTAGCCCATGGCCGCGACGGGGTGGACGCCGGTGAACCAGCGCACGACGTCGATGTTGTGGCAATTCTGCTCGACGATGATGTCGCCGGAGCGCTCGGTATAGAAGAGCCAGTTGCGGATCTTCTCTTCGTCGGCGTCGTGGCCTGCGCGGCGCGGGACGTCGGAACCGATCCAGGCCGACCGCACCATGCCGATGCGGCCAAACTCACCGTCCGAGACGCGCTTGAAGGCCTCGATGTAGTGCTTGCCGTAGCGCTGCTGGAAATCGACCACGACGGTCTGGCCCGGCTTGAGGTTCTTCGCGGCGGCAAGAACCCGGCGCACGCCGGCAGGGTCTACGGCAACGGGCTTCTCCATCAGAATGTGCTTGCCGGAGGCGACGGCCAGTTCGAAGTGCTCAGGATGCAGATAGGGCGGCGTGGCGATGTAGACGGCGTCGATCTCCGCGTCAAGCAGCGCCTTGGCGCTCTTGTACACCTTGGCGTCCGCGGCGGGGATTGTCTTCTTCGCCGCGGCGATCTGGTCGTCGTAGATGTCGCCGAGCGCAGCCATGTGCGCATTCGGGTTCTGGACGAAGTATTGGCTGACGCGCGAGCCACGGCGTCCCGTGCCGAGCAGGCCGACGTTGAGCGCAGAGTTGGCCGGCGTGCCGCGCACCGACTGCGGCTTGATGATTGTGCACCCGGCGGCGGCGATGCCGGCGGCCTTGATGAGATTGCGGCGGGTCGTCGAGTCAGCTTGCATACCTCTTGCCGGCCCTCGAAACAGGCCAGCTCCGAGATTCTAGCAGGGCCCCCAAGGCCCTCTACTTCTCCGTGATCATGGGCCGCGACGGATCGAGCACGAAGAATTCGTTCTCGAGCAGTAGCATGCCGTTCCATTCAACTCTGGCTATCCAGCGCCCCGGCTCATCGGCCGGAACGTCCCCGCTGATTGCGATTCGCGCACTCAGGCAGCGCTCCCCGTCCGTCAACAGCGGGTCCCAGCGGTCAGCCCGGTGGACAACACCGCTAGGACGGATCCAACTCACTACGGGCCGGTCTCCTTTGCGCACTCCATCCACGCGCAGCCACAAGTAGGCGTAGGGGTCGCCTGTAAAGAACTGTTCCGCACGCGGACGTTCGCAGCCTTTCGGCTCGGTCCGGCTCATTGCGTAATCGGCAAGGAATACATGCGGGATTAGCACCGGGGCTTGCGCCGCTCCGGGCGGGTTATTTCGCGCATGCGCAGGTATCAGCATCATCAACGCGAGCACGGCCAAGAGGATCCACAGCCAATGCCACGGGAAATGCCACGTTCGCATGGTCTGCATCGTCTTACCCTCCAGACATTCGAAGAAGCAAACGGGCGCCAGAACCGTAGGGCGTCCCCGCCGCGAGGTGGCGCTGGAGTTGAACCGCAGCCGAGTTCAGAGCCGAAGGGTAAAGACCCGTATGCCCACCACATTTCGTGACCCGCTCTGTGGGTCCTATCGCTTCGAGGCGGCGCCACACGGACCCCGCTAGAATAACCACGATGGCTCGTATCTTAGGGTTAGCGCTTCTGGCCCTGCTACTCTCCCCTTCCCTGGCGCTCGCCTATGTCGGTCCCGGCGCGGGATTTGCCTTCGTCGGGTCGTTCCTGAGTCTGGCGGCGGCATTCATCGTCGGTTTCGCCTCGCTGCTAATCTGGCCGTTCCGCGCGCTCTACCGCGTGTTGCGCGGGGCGCAGGGTTACAAGAAGGCGAAGGTCAAGAAGGTCATCTTCTTGGGCCTGGACGGCCTGGAGCCGACGCTGACGGAGAAATACTTGGCCGAGGGCAAGATGCCCAACTTGGCCAAGCTGCGCGACCAGGGGCAGTATTCGAAGCTACGTACGACCTTCCCGCCGCTGTCGCCGGTGGCATGGTCGACTTTTGCCACGGGCTCGAACCCGGGCAAGCACCAGATGTTCGACTTCTTGAACCGCAGCTTCAAGAGCTACATCCCGGAGCTGGCGAGCTCGCACGTGGCGCCGCCCACGCGCACACTCAAAGTCGGCAAGTGGCGTATTCCGCTGGGCAAGCCGCTGATCGAGAACCGGCGTAAATCGAAGACTTTTTGGTCCATTTTGGGCGAGCACCACGTGGGCTCGACCATCCTGCGCGTGCCGATCACATTTCCGCCGGAGAAGTTCGAGGGCAAGCTGCTGTCGGCCATGTGTACGCCGGACTTGCTCGGCACGCAGGGCAGCTTCCAGGAGTTCACGACCAAGACGGGCGAGGTGGACTTCGAGGCCGGCTACCGCTTCCCGCTGACGAAGCAGGGCGATGCGTACGCCGGGAAAATCACCGGACCGGAGAACTCCATGGTCGAGGGCGGCGGGGCGATGACGATCCCGTTCACGCTTACGCCGAACGGCACGCCGGGCCACGCGGTGCTCGACTTGCAGGGCGAGAAGATGCACCTCGAGCCGGGCCGCAACACGGAGTGGATCCGGTTGACGTTCAAGGCTGGGCCGGGGGTGAAGGTCCACGGCATCGCGCAGTTCCGCATCGTCTCGACCGCGCCGGACGTGTCGCTGTATGTGACGCCGATCTCGATCGACCCGGAGTCGCCGGCGCTGCCGATCTCGCATCCGACCTACTACGCGACGTATCTGGCGAAGCTGCTGGGCGACTATTCGACGCTGGGGCTGGCCGAGGACACCTGGGCGCTGAACGAGCGCGTGATCGACGAGGACGCGTTTCTCGAGCAGGCCTACTCGATCTGCGACGAGCGCGAGAAGATGTTCTTCTCGACCCTCGACAAGCACAAGCGCGGGGTGGTGACGTGCGTGTTCGATACCTCCGACCGCGTGCAGCACATGTTCTTCCGCTACCTGGAGCAGGATCACCCGGCGCACAAGGCAAACGGCAATGGCCTGGTGCGCTATCAGAACGCCATCGAAGACCTCTACAAACGCATGGACGCGATCGTCGGAAGGACGCTCGAGTATGTGGATGACGACACGGTATTGTTCGTGCTCTCCGACCACGGTTTCAAGAGCTTCCAGCGCTGGCATCCAGCTCAACACCTGGCTGCGCGACAACGGCTACCTGACGGTACGCGAGGAGCAGCCGATCTCGAAAAGGACTCCTACTTGCGGGCGATCGATTGGTCGAAGACGCGGGCGTACAGTTTTGGATTGGCCGGTATCTATCTCAACATCCGCGGGCGGGAGTCGAAAGGCATAGTGGACCCGAAAGAGGCGCCGGCGCTGATGCAGGAGATCGCGGAAAAGCTCACCGGCTTGCGCGACGAAGAGCGCGATGCGGTGGCGATTCATCGGGCGTACCCGAAGGGCGCGTGCTACTCGGGGCCCTACCTCCGCGTGGCGCCAGACATCGTGGTGGGCTACAACGTGGGCTACCGCTCGGCGTGGGACGTGGCGGTGGGCAAGGTAGGCGGACCGTTGTTCGAGGACAACGTGAAGGCCTGGTCGGGCGACCACTGCGTGGACCCGCCGCTGATCCCCGGCGTGTTGTTCTGCAATCGCAATTTCGCGGCGGAGAACCCGGGGATCGAGGACATGGGACCGACGTGTCTGAACCTGTTCGGCTTCGAGACGCCCGGGTTCATGGACGGCAAGGATATCGGCGTGACGGTGTGAGGTCGGCGGAGCACCGACGGCGCCGCAAGATCGTGGCGCAACCGGCCACGGTTGCCTAGCGGCTTACGCCACGAACGGCTAGAACTCCGCGATGGAGAAGCGCCCGAAGTAGAGCGAGGCAAGCAGCAAAAACTCTTCGCTCTCGCCGCGTTTAGCCAAGTAGGCGCGGATGGCGTTTTCGATGCCGGTCATCGCATCGGAGAGCGTTTCCGCCTCCGTTCCCACCGGAAACTCGACGCACTCGGCGAGGTATCCGCCGTTTTGGCGCCGGACGAGCGCCTGAAAGACTCGTGGGGACATGCAGCGGGCTCAACCTGAGGGTAGGCAGCGCCGCCGGGCGGTGTCAATCGGGCTGGTCAGGCAGAATTGAGGGAGATGCCTTCGCTCCAACTCGTACTCGCCTCCGGCTCGCCGCGACGCCGTGAACTGCTGACCGCGGCGGGGATTCCCTTCACCGTTCGACCGGCTTCGATCGACGAAACGCAGCGCCCAGGCGAGACGCCGGCGGACTACGTGGTGCGCTTGGCCGGAGAGAAGGCGCGGGCCGCGTGGCGGCCGGGCGAGGCGACGCTCGGAGCCGATACGACTGTGGTACTCGACGGCGAGACGCTGGGTAAGCCCGAGGACGAGGCGGACGCAGCGCGCATGATGGAGCGGCTGGCCGGCCGTGCGCATGAGGTGCTCACGGGCTACTGTGTGTTCGACGGCGAGCGGGCGCGCACGGGCTACGTGACCACTCGTGTCGTGTTCGGACCGATGCAGGCGGAAGAGATTGCCGCCTATGCGGCTTCAGGCGAGCCGCTCGACAAGGCCGGAGGATACGGCATTCAGGGTTTGGCGTCGAAGTTCGTGGAGCGAGTGGAGGGCTGCTACTTCAACGTGGTGGGGCTGCCGGTGTCGCGGGTATATGCGGAGTTGCAGCAGGCGTTGCGCGAGACCCACGGGCGCTGAGGGCTTGATGCAGGCTTAGTAGGCGCAGGTTGTCGCGCGTGAACAGACCTTCTAGGCGGCCGTTGCGTAACACGGGCAGCGCACGGCGGGGCCCGCTCTGCCTTGTGGAAAGCGTCCTCCAGGCTGTCGTCGTGCCGCAACGCCTTCGACATCGCGCTGCATGAGCTCCGCTACGAGTGCGTCACCGCCCCTCGAAGCTAGTCCTTGGATGATCGCTTCGCGCGAGATCATGCCGCAGACGACGCCATTCTCATCGAGCACGGGTAATCGCGTTGCGCCGCGACGAGACTGAGCTGCGCCACTTGGGCGACAGGTCGTCCTGGTGGACGGCGTAAACCTCGCGCACGGCCACGCGATCAACCGTAGCGCCCGCAAGCACGGATTCCGCGCCGGCCATGGCGGCTTCCTGCGTGGCGCCCATCCAGACGAAAGCCGCGATGAGGACGAGGAAGGGGTTCACCATCAAGCCGATGATGGCGAACATGGCCGCCATGGCTTGTCCGACTTTGGCCGCAACTTGGGTTCCGCGGACCCAGCCCATCCGCGTCGCAAGAAGAGCGCGCAAGACGCGACCGCCATCCATGGGGAAGGCCGGGAGCATGTTGAACAGCACCAGGAAGATGTTGACGATCATCAAACGCTCGGCGATCGGCCCGCGATCGCGTTCCTACCGTAACGCCGTGGAAGCCGCCCACAGAAACATGCCGAAGCCCAGCACGGCAGCGATCACGACATTCACGGCCGGACCGGCCAGCGCAACGGCGAGCTCTTGAATGGGCTCTTTTGGCATTCGCTCCAGCCGCGCCACGCCTCCGATGGGCAGCAGCGTGATGTCGCGTGTCTTGATGCCGAAGCGTAACGCCATCAGCGCGTGGCCCAGCTCATGGAGAACGATGCAGCCGAAGATGGCCAGGATGAACACCACCTGGTCGACCATCCCCGACACGCTCTTCGCCTGCATCCAGCCGGCGTAAGCCGCCCAAATGACAATCAAAAACGACGCGTGAACGAAGATCTGGATCCCGCGGACGCGACCGATTTTCAGGACCAAGGCATTCTGAGTATTCGATGACCGCCGGGCTCGATACGTTTCGGAAAAACACAGTGTTGCCCGGGCCGGCCCGCGTGGTGCACACTCAGGGGCGCCATGCGCAAAGGAATCGTTGCAAGCGCGCTGTTGAGTGTAGGGCTGGCCGCCGCCTGGGCGCTGGTAGCAGGGGCGTCGCCCGCTCCGGATCCGCCGGATTGGCGCTCGCAGCGCACGTTCGAGGCGATGGTTCCGATGCGCGACGGCGTGCGGCTTTCAACCCTGGTAAACTGCCCGCCGAAGGAGAAGGCCCTTGGCCGGCGATCGTGCAGCGCACGCCCTACGACAAGAACCGCGGCGCGGGGGCCGGAGACGGCCACACCAAGCGCGGCTATGCATATGTCGTCCAGGACGTGCGCGGGCTGTTCGCGAGCGAGGGCGAGTACCGCGCCTTCGAGGATGATCAAGCGGACGGTTACGACACGGTGGAATGGATTGCAGCGCAGCCTGGAGCGACGGAAAAATCGGCGCGACAGGCGGCTCGGCAGGGGGCATCACCGCCACGCAATCCGTCATGAGCCGGCCTCCGCACCTCACCTGCGCCTACGTGACGGTCTCGCACGGCAGCAGCTACCGTTACGCCAACTACTCGGGCGGGGTGTTCTTCCAGGCAATGGTCGAAGGCTGGATGAAGGGCCGCGGCGTCGAGCCTTCACCCGATCCGCGTCCGCTAATGAGCCGCTATGGCGAACCGGAGCGCAAGCTGGACATTCGGACCTACGCGGACCAGATCGAGATCCCGATGTACAACGTGGGCGGCTGGTTCGACATCTTTTCCCAGGGCAACATCGACGCCTTCACGCTGCTGAAGCACAACGGCAAGCAAAAGCTCGTGATGGGGCCCTTCGGGCACGGGCAGTTGGGCGGCGATCTGCGCTTTCCAGATCGCGGAGAGGACCGGCGCGCGGGCGATCAGGCGCGCTTCTTCGACTATTGGCTCAAGGGCGTGGACGACGAGATTCTCCAGGAGCCGGCCGTGCACTACTACGTCATGGGCGACGGCATGAACGGCGGCAGAGGCCCGGGCAACGAGTGGCGCACTGCCGAGTCGTGGCCGCCGCCATCGAAGCCCACACGCTACTACTTGCAGCCCAAGGGTGGCTTAGGAACGGCGAAGCCCGACGAGGCGGGGACGGACGCCTATGTCTACGACCCGAACGACCCGTCCCGACCATCGGCGGCCCGAACCTGAACATCGCCAAGGGTCCGATGGACCAGCGGTAGACGCGCAACCGCCAGGACGTGTTGCGCTGCCGACCGCGCCGCTCGTAGCGCCGGTCGAGGTGGTTGGGCAGGTGAAGGCCGAGCTGTGGGTCTCGACCGACGCTGAGGACACGGACTTCATCGTGAAGCTGGTGGACGTTCACCCCGACGGCTACGAAGCGGTCCTACTCGACCAACCGTTGCGGCTGCGCTACCGCGAGGGGATCGACCGTTGGGCGAAAGTGAAGCCGGGCGAGACGTACCCGATCGAGGTTGACTTGTGGTCGACAGCGCAAGTTTTCGCGCCCGGGCACCGCATCCAAGTGCAGGTGACCAGCAGCGATGCGCCACGCTTCGAGCGCCACACCAACACCTGGCTGCCGCTCGCGAGCTACGACCAGGCCGTGAAGGCGCGCAACACCGTCTATCGGTCCAAGGCCAAGCCCTCGGCGATCGTACTGCCGGTGTCGCGATAGACATCTCGGACGGCTCGGGCGCTGTGATACGCTTTGGGCTCCGGCGGCTGGTGCGCCAAAGCCTCGCGTCTGTCGATACCCCACGTCCGGAAAAACCCGAGAAGGAGAAGAAGAATGAGCGTCCAAAGGACACCCGCCGAGGTCATGAAATTCGCCAAGGAGAACGACGCGCAGATTCTAGACCTGCGCTTTGCCGATCTCCCAGGCCTGTGGCAGCACGTCTCCTACCCCATCGGCGAGCTCAGCGAAGAGAAGTTCGAGGAGGGTTTCGGATTCGACGGTTCCTCGATCCGCGGCTGGCAGGCGATTTCCGAGTCAGACATGCTGATCATGCCGGACTCGAACAGCGTCTTCATGGACCCGTTCACGGACGCGCCGACGCTTGTGATCACCTGTAACGTGGTCGACCCGATCACGAAGCAGCACTACGAGCGCGATCCGCGCTGGATCGCCCAAAAGGCCGAGAAGTACTTGCAGTACACAGGCATTGGCGACACGGCATTCTTCGGGGCTGAGGCCGAGTTTTTCATCTTCGACAACATCCGCTTCGACTCGGCGCCGAACTACGGGTTCTACTTCATCGACTCGGAGGAAGGCCGCTGGAACTCCGGGCGCGAGCAGCACAACCTTGGGTATCGCCCACGCTACAAGGAAGGCTACTTCCCTGTCCCGCCGACCGATCACCACATGAACATCCGCACCGAGATGGTGCAGATCATGGAGGAGTGCGGTCTCCACATCGAGTGCCATCACCACGAAGTGGCGACGGGCGGCCAGTGCGAGATCGACCAGCGCTTCGACACGCTGGTGAACTCGGCTGACAACATGATGCTCTACAAGTACATCGTGCGCAACGTGGCGTTCAGCCATGGCCGCACGGTGACGTTCATGCCCAAACCGCTGTGGAACGACAACGGCAGCGGCATGCACACGCATCAGTCGATTTGGAAGGACGACGAGCCGCTGTTCGCCGGCGACCAGTACGCGGGCATGTCCGAGGCGGCGCTCTATTACATCGGCGGGCTGCTGAAGCATTCGGCGGCGCTGGCCGCGTTCTGCGCGCCCACGACGAACTCCTACAAGCGCCTAGTGCCGGGATTCGAGGCTGCCGGTCAACCTGGCCTACTCGCGGCGCAACCGCTCGGCGGCGTGCCGCATCCCGATGTACTCGGCGAGCCCGAAGGCGAAGCGCGTGGAGCTGCGCTACCCGGATCCGTCGGCGAACCCGTACCTGGCGTTCTCGGCCATGCTGATGGCGGGACTCGACGGCATCCAGAACAAGATCGACCCGGGCGAGCCGCTGGACAAGGACATCTACGACCTGTCGCCCGAAGAGCTGCGCGCGGTGCCGGCGCTGCCCTATTCACTCGAAGGCTGCCTCGAGGCGCTGGAGGACGATCACGACTTCCCGACGCGCAACGACGTGTTCACCGAGGAGCTCATCCACAGCTACATCTCCTACAAGATGGAGGCTGAGGTGAAGGCCGCGCGGGCAACGGCCGCATCCGCACGAGTTTTCGCTGTACTTCGATATCTAGAGGCCAGCCGAAGAAACGCAACCGAGCCCCGGCGGCGACGCCGGGGTTCTTGTTTTAGTCGCGTCGCATACCGCAGCTGTCGCCGCTGCGGCTCTATTGCAGGTCGGACAGCTCCGTTACTGAAATCGCCGGTTAGACTAGAAGCTGGATCGAGAATGTCGGAGCGGCGCACATTCTTCGTAGAAAACTTCGGCTGCCGGGCCACGCAGGCGGACGGTGTTGCGGTTGCGGCGGATCTGCGTTCGCGTGGTCTGGCGAAAGTGCAGACCGTGAAGCGGCTGATGTGGTGGTGGTCAACACCTGTACGGTGACGGTCGAGGCTGACCGCGACGCTCGCCAGACGATCAACCGCATCCATCGCGAGAACCCGGACGCGGAGATACTGGTGACCGGCTGCTATGCGCAACGCCGGCCCGAAGACCTTTCCGCCCTACCCGGAGTGCGCTGGGTTGTCGGGAATTCGCACAAGACCGAAATCGGGGAGTTGGTGCAGCCCACGCCCTTGGTCGGTATCGCCAATGCGCACGCGGATTATCACGGCGCGGTGCTGTTGGGTGACATCTACCAACAGCGCGCGCTGTTGACTGCTCCGATTCTCGACGCAGGCCAAGATCGTTCGCGGCCGAATCTGAAGATCCAGGACGGCTGCAATAACCTCTGCACGTTCTGCATTATTCCGTCGGTGCGCGGCTACAGCCGCAGCGCGACCGCGGAGTACGTGCTCGAACAGATTCGCGGGTTGCAGGACGAGTATCCGGAAATTGTGCTGACGGGCATCAACCTAGGCCGCTGGGGGCGAGACCTCGACGGGCGTCCCCGCTTCCACCAGTTGCTCGAGCGCATCTTGGCCGAGACGCAGGTGCGGAAACTGCGCATTAGCTCGGTTGAGCCGATGGACTGGAGCGACGAGTTGCTGCGCCTCGTCGCGAGCGAACCGCGCATCTGCAAGCACATCCACATCCCACTGCAGTCTGCGTCGGATACGGTGCTCAAGCGCATGCGCCGGCGCTACCGCGCGCGGCACTACGCCAGCCGCATCGAGCAAGCCCGCGAACGCATGCCGCACGCTTCGATCGGCGCGGACGTGATGGTCGGCTTCCCCGGCGAAACCGAGGCCGAGTTCGAGCAGACGCGGCGGTTTATCGAGGAAGCGCCGTTCACGTACCTGCACGTCTTCACGTATTCGGCGCGCGAGGGGACGCCGGCGGCGTCCGAGCCGGACCAGATCCCGAAGAAGGTGAAGAAAGAACGCAATCGCGTGCTGCGGGAACTGATCGACAAAAAGCACGCGGCGTTCCGGGCGTCGCTGGTCGGGCAGGAATTCGATGCGGTCACGCTCGACCGTGGCGCGCTGACGGACAATTTCCTCCACGTGCGGCTTCAAGGCGAGCCGATTCCGGCGGCAAAGCTGGTGCGGGTGAAGCTGGGCGCGGACGGGGCGGCTTCCCTAACCTAGCCCCGGCCGCGAGGCCGGGGTCCGGCAGGGCTCTGCGAGCGCATTTTCGCGACCTTACACGACCAAGCCTTCTTGCCGGACCCCAGGCTCGCGCCTGGGGCTATGTGGGTTTACTCCAGGACCTTTTCGACCACCTCGCCATGCACGTCCGTCAGACGGAAGTGGCGGCCCATGTACTTGTACGTCAACCGCGTGTGATCCACGCCGAGCTGGTTCAAGATCGTCGCCTGCAGGTCGTGGATGTGGACCGGGTCGGCGACGATGTTGTAGCAGTAGTCGTCCGTCTCGCCCATCTGGAAACCGCGTTTCACGCCGGCGCCGGCCATCCAGATGGTGAAGCAGCGCGGGTGGTGATCACGCCCGTAGTTCTCGTCGGTCAGCTTACCCTGGCAATAGACCGTGCGCCCGAACTCGCCCGCCCAAATGACGAGCGTGTCGTCGAGCAGCCCGCGCTGGTCGAGGTCCTGAACCAAAGCGGCGGAGCCCTGGTCTGTGGCTTGGCATTGCAACCCGATGTCGCGCGGCAGGTCGCCGTGCTGATCCCAGCCACGCTTGTAAATTTGGATGAAGCGCACGTCGCGCTCAGCCAAGCGACGCGCGAGCAGGCAGTTCGCGGCATACGTGCCAGGCTTGCGCGCATCTTCTCCGTAAAGCTCGAAGGTGGACTCGGGCTCGTCCGACAGGTCCATCAGCTCGGGCACGGACGACTGCATGCGATAGGCCATCTCGTACTGCGCGATCCGGGTCTCAATCTCCGGGTCGCCGTAGTCGTGCGCCTTCATCTCGTTGAGTTGGCCCAAGGCGTCGAGCATGCGGCGGCGCGCGGGCTTTGAGAGCCCTGGCGGATCGGAGAGGTACAACACCGGGTCGCCCGACGAACGGAACTTGACGCCCTGGTAGCGCGACGGCAAGAAGCCCGGCCCCCACAGCCGCGAGAACAAGGGCTGCGAATTGTTCAGGATCGACGGGCCCGAAACCAGCACCACATACGCCGGCAGGTTCTGGTTCTCGCTGCCCAAGCCATAGCTGACCCAAGCCCCCATCGACGGCCGGCCCGGCTGCTGCGAGCCGCTCTGGATGAAGGTGATCGCCGGGTCGTGGTTGATCGCGTCGGTATGCATCGACTTGATGAACGTGACCTTGTCGACGATCTTCTGGTGATGCGGCAGCAGCTCGCTCAGCCACGCGCCGGATTCGCCGTACTGTTGGAACTTGAAGATCGAGCGCGCGACAGGCAACGATTTCTGCCCCGACGTCATGCCCGTGATGCGCTGGCCTTGGCGGACGGAGTCCGGCAGCTCTTGGCCGTGGAACTTGTCGAGCGTGGGCTTGTAATCAAACAAGTCCATCTGCGACGGCGCGCCGGACTGATGCAGGAAGATGACGCGCTTGGCCTTGGGCGGAAAGTGCGGCAAACCGGCCAGGCCGCCGGTGTCCGGGTTGAGCGTCGGCGCGGCGTCGGCCTCGAGCAGCGAGGCGAGCGCCGCAACGCCTACGCCCTGGGCTCCCCGGCGGAACAAGGCGCGGCGGGTGAGAGATTGGCGAAGCTCGTCGGCGAGGGGCATACGCTGCGAGTTACTATACCGCGCCGCCGCTGCCTTGGATTCCGCTGGTACACTACAAAACAGCGCCCGGAGGCACATTCCAGATGAAAATCTTTCTTGATACAGCCAACGTCGACGAGATCAAGCGCGCGGTCGAATTCGGCGTCGTCGACGGCGTCACGACCAATCCCTCGCTGATCGCCAAGGAAGGCGCGGAGCACCACGACCGCATTCGCGAGATTTGCGACATCGTCGATGGTGACATCTCCGCCGAGGTGGTCGCCACCGAGGCCGAGGCCATGGTGCGCGAGGGCCGCATCCTGGCCGCGCTGCACGAGAACGTGGTCGTCAAGGTTCCGCTGATCCCAGATGGCATCAAGGCTTGCAAGATCCTCTCCTCCGAGGGCATTCGCGTCAACGTGACGCTCTGCTTCAGCCCAACGCAGGCGCTGCTCGCCGCCAAGGCTGGGGCCTACTTCATCAGCCCCTTCCTGGGCCGGTTGGACGACCTTTCGCAGGACGGCATGGACCTGATTCGCGACATCGTCAGCATTTACGACAACTTCGGCTACCCCACGCAGGTGCTCGCCGCGTCCATTCGCGGACCGTTGCACGTGCGGGACGCCGCTCTGTCGGGAGCGCACATCGCGACCATGCCTTCGAAGGTATTCGATGCGCTCTTCCACCACCCGCTGACCGACATCGGTCTCGAGAAGTTCCTGGCCGACTACAAAAAGAGCCAGCAAACCGCATCCGTCGGTTAGTCCCACCGCAATGCCTCCTGCGTTCGAGAGGCTTGCTGAGAGTGGAGCGGTGTTTCTAGCCGTTCTGCTTGGGGCGGTCGGGGTTTTTTACGGGCTCATTCGGATGTGGCGCCGGGCAAACGACCCGGAGCAAAAGGAGCGTAAGCGCCGCCTTAGCGTCAACCGATCCGGCCGGACCGCCAGCGGCGTCGTCGTCGACATTGTCGACGACGGCGTTGGTCACTTGATCCACTACACCTACCGGATCGGCGCGGTGGACTACAACGCTTGCCAGGATGTGTCCGGCATTGGCGAGTTCGTTGGCCAGGACCCTTCCGTGATCGTCGGCGCGGTCCAGGTGAAGTACCAAAAGTCGAACCCTTACAACTCGATTGTGATTTGCGAGGAGTGGAGCGGGTTGCGGCGACGTCCGCCAAAACCGCCTCCGCCGCCAATCTAAGGTCCTATACCAATGAGCCGCTTTGGCGCCAAGGGTCCATGGGAAATTTGAACCCATCGAGCCATGGCACGATTCGCGCACGAGGGGGCATCATTCTCCCATGACCCCGCCCGAATTACTCGTTGACGCCTGGCTGTCAGCCCAGGATTCCTTCCACGCATCCAAGGCCCTCGAGAAGCAGCACTGCCCCGCCAAACCCGCCGTTCAAGAAGAAAAACAGCCTCCGTCGAAACAGGCGCGTCGCCTCGAGGAGTTTTGGCAGGAGTGGTTCGGCTTCTGGCGCTAACGAAGGCGCCGTAGCCGACCGAACCGGGCGGCCCTTGCGAGCCGCCCGCCTGAGGTTGGGGCTAGAAGATGAACTTCACCAGGAAGCGGCCCTGAAAGCCCGGGTTGAACAGCGCGCCCTTCAAGTAGCGCGGGTCCTTGGCGAATTCGCCGTCCGGAGTTTCCGACAACAACTGCCGCCAATCGTAGCCTTGAGACAGGTCGACCTGGCTCAGGTTGATCTCCGATGAAGCGCCGCGTTCTTCCTTGTTGTAGTTGGGGAAGTTGTACATCGACGTCTTCTGGTTGAAGAGATTGTCCAGGTTGAACTCGAAGCGAATCTTCTTCGATTCGCCCAAGCTTACGTTGTGGGCGACCATCAGGTCGGTCTGCGTGAAGAACGGGTTGCGGCCCGCGTCTCCTCGGCCTTCCGGGTAAACGCCGATGCCGTTGACCGTCCAGACGGTGGTGGTGATCGGGGTGCCGCTCATGGCGCGGAAGAACGTGCCGATCTCCGTGCCGAAGCGGAACGACTTGCCGCCGTATAGCTTGAACACATGAGGACGATCGGTTGCCAGACGACCCTCGAGGCCCGGGTTGCCGTGCGCGTCGAAGAGGATCTCGTCCAAGTCGAAGCTGCGGTTGGCGTTGCCGCCCGGGCGGTGTTCTGCCCACCGTACTGCTGATCCAGTGAACGACGTCCCGATCGTGGGGCGCGGATCTCGTCCGTGTTCTGCAGACCGGAGTAGTTGCCGTGACTTGCTGTACACGTAGCTGACGGTGCCGAACCACCCGTTCGTATAGCGGCGGCTGACTTGAAGCTCCATCGCGTTGTGGGTGCGGTGGCTTTGGGCATTGGGAAGCCACAAGCTCCATTGACCTCGACCACGCAGGTCGCGCCGGAGGAGAACACCGTGAACTTGCTCTCGCCCAGGTTGCCGTAGGAGTAGATCTCGTTGCCCTGCGCGTCGAGAGCGCCTAGATCCTCGATGGTCCGATTGAGATGGCTACGCGTGTAGCGCGCCGAGAAGATTGTTTTGCGGGGCGATCTGCCACTCCATGCCCACGTTCATCTGGTCAACGCTCATCGGCTTGACGTTGGGATCGAGCAGCGAGAAGTCCGCGGCGCGCAGGTCGCGGTACTCGCCCGACCACAGGTTGCGGCCCGGCATGTTCCGCAGGTCGATCGTCCAGGTGCTCGGGTCGGCCGGATTGACGAACGGCGCCAAGTCGTCGAGCGAGCGGTAGAAAATGTGCCAACGATCGGCGCCGAACGTACCGCGAGCCAGGTCGAACTTGGTCCAGTCATATAGACGCGCCCACGCGCCGGAAAACTTGAGCTTCCCGTTGCCGAAGACGTCGTAGCTGGCGCCGAGCCGCGGGGAGATCTTGTCGCCCCAACCGAACTTGAAGGCATAGTCCTTGATCGCACGGGCGAACAGGGATGGTCTCCTGCTCGGTGCGGATACCGATGTTCAGGGTCAGCCGCGGATGGATCCGCCACTGGTCCTGGATATACATGTTGCTGATGTTCGCTCCGGTGGACCCTTGCGTGGCGCCGTCCTCGACGAGGTAGTAGCCGTAGGTTCCGCGATTCTCTCCCGATCGGAACGCCGAGTCCCAGTAAATGCGCGCGCGACCGTTGACGCCGTACCAGGAATCGTTGACGCTGTTGACGTTCTTCATCGTCCCTATGCCGGTCTTGATCGTGTGCTGCCCCAGACCGGAGAAGTACTTGCTGAAGTCGACCTGGATGTGGCTGCGCGTCCTGGAGTGCTTGTCCGAAGAGCGTGATCGCTCCCGTGGGCGAAGTGAAGCCGGCCGGCTGTTGCAGCGCGGCAGGGACCCCCGCAGAGACCAGTTGACGGCGTGATAGACGGTAGGAGTGGTCGTCCTCGATGCCGAACTCCTTGTAATTGAGGTAGTAGCGGCCGCCGCGGATGGTCAGCAACGAGGTGTTCGTGATGTTCCAGGTCGATCTGACCGGAATAGTTCTGCTCAGGCTGGTTGAAGCCGTCGTTGGCCTGGGCAAGCGCTGTTGCCAGCGGGCGGGTGCTCACGTTCGGCGCAAAACCGTCGTAGGCATACAGCGCGCCCTCTTGCCGAGTGGGCGTGTAGAGCCACTGAAAGTTCGTGCGGATGCGATCCGTGGGGTTGTATGTAAAGCTTGCTGAACAGGTTGATCTGACGGAATTTGCGCTCCATCGACCCGGATCCGCGCCATTGCCGAACAAGAAGTCGTAGTTGCGCGTGCGCCAGCGCGGCGTGGCCGCGGTGTAGAAGAACATTTTGTTCTTGATGATCGGGCCGCCGAACGAGCCGCCGAACTCCCCAGTTGTTATCCGACTGTTTGGAGTCTTGGATGTACTTGTCTGTCGCCTGCGTGTTCGGGTCGAGCTCGAGGCGCTTTACCAGGCCGGCCGCGATCGCGTTGCCGTAGTAGTACATGTGCGCCGACCCGTGGAAATCATTGCCGCCCGACTTGGTTACTGCAGTCACGACGCCGCCGAGCGCGCCGCCGTACTCGGCCTCGAGACCGGTGGTCTTCACCTGAACTTCTTGCAGATAGTCGAACTGCGCAGCCTGGCGAGCGCTGCCGTTGATGACGCTGTTCGTGGAAACGCCGTCGATATAGTAATTGTTCTCGCGCCGCTGGCGCCGTTGATCTGGAAACCGCCCTCGAGTTGCCCGTGTTTACCGAAGGCGACAACACGGCCAAGCCGGTAAACGAGCGCCCTTTGGGCGCAAATCAAACTCTTCGAGGTGATGTTTTGCGCGACCATCGTGCTGGCGGTGTCAATGAGTTGCGCCGCCTCGGTCACGACGACCGTCTCGGTCACGTCGCCGACCTCGAGGTCGCGTTCACGCGCAACGTCTTGCCCGTCAGCAAGATGCCGTCCAGCGCTTCCTGCGTCTTGGAAACCAGGGGCCTCAAAGCGCACCGTGTGGCGGCCTGGCGGCAAATCGCGAACCATGTAAACCCCATCCCCGCCCGTTTCGGTCTCAATGACAACCTCAGTTCCCTGATTCGTCAACGACACCATGGCCGCGGGTATAACCGAACCCGTCGGGTCAGTCACCGTGCCGGTGATGACGCCCGTAGTCTCCTGCGCAGGCGCAATTCCCAACGCAAAGAGTGCAATCGCCGTGAGAAGGCCGCACCTTCCATCTGCTTCCACCAACGAGTGGATTCACCAATGCTCTATCCTCCGAAAACCCAGTTTGGTAGTGGACGAGTTGTGGTCCGGCTGCTTAGCCGGTCGGGACCGAAAATCAGCAGGGCCCCAGCGGGCGGAGACGGGGCACGGCGTCTACGCCTCTCAAAACTCCCGCATGTCCAACAGCGCATACCGGAACACGTGGTCCGGATGCGGTAAGTCCAGCGCCTTCGGTGGAGACCAGCCCCTCAGGCAGTTGTGGCGTTTCTCGCTCCGAAATACTGAGCGTCAAGCTCAATCATTTCGAACAAGGTGTTCAGCCGTTTCTTCACAATTAGCCTGTATTGACATGGACTAGCAGCAAAAAGTGCGGTCCATACGCCACCTCTACTGCGCGTATTGGCGCACTATGGCGAGATAGCGCATCTTGACGCGATCTTCTATATCTCGCCAGGCGTTGAAACGGCGAACAGACCAAAGGCGGAAAACGCGTCGAGTCGCACAAAGGCTGTGATATTCGCTAAACTCAGGCTCTCAGTAGGATCTATGCCTGACCGTATCGTTCACTGCGCCAAGCTGCACCAAGACCTGCCCGGGCTGCGAGCCGCCCTTCGATCATCCCCTGGGTGAGAGGATCTACAACGAGGTGTCCCAGCGGGCCTGGGACATGTGGAAAGAACACCTCAAGATGATCATCAACGAGTTCCGCCTGAACCCCGCACGATGGAGGCGCAGGAGATGATCCTCAAGCAGATGGAGGCGTATTTCTTCGGCGAAGGCGGGAGACGCCCCGCCACGCCGGACTACACGCCCCCCTTCGGCGTAACGCTGAACCCAACCCGCTTGGCTGCGTCGGCGCGATCAATTCGGCCGTATGCCCGTGCAAATGTGGACACAGGCGTCCAATTTCACGGCAGCCATCCTGTTGGAGAGCAGTAAAGCGGTCCGCCAAAGATCGGCGAGCATCGTCGAGGGCTCCGCCGCCCTCTTCCGCAAGCAGTTCCGCAAAACAGACCAAGGACGCCAGCGCGAAATCCGCGGCCTCGGCCGGTGGGAGAAGGCCCGCCAATCCGGCGGGTCCCCGCGCCATTCCGCTGCTGAAGTTCCGGCAAAGCCGGCCCGCCCTAGGAGAGCGAGCAGCTTGTTGACGTCGGCATAGCGGAACAGGCCCGGCGCTTCGGGGTCCGACGGCGGGATCTCGACAAAGCCCCCGACAACCTGGCGCACCGTCGCAAACCAGGTGTTCACAGGCGGAGGCCCCAGACCGCGAAAGCGAACCTGCCTTCCGGAGCGAGCCACCGCAGAAGATTCGCGAACGCCGCCAGAGGGTCGTGAAGAACATCACGCCGAATCGTGAGACAAGGCGATCGTAGCCGGGAGCTTGGCGGCGGAGCCGTGGCCAGGTCTGCGATCTCAAAGGCGATAGAGCGGCCGACTAACGCCGCTCGCTCGCGCGCACACTCGATTAGAGCCGGTGAGACGTCAAAACCGTGGACAACGCTGCCCGCCGGCGCTCTACCGAGCAACTCAAAAGCCGTCCCGCCGCCTCCGCATCCGATATCCGCCACTCTGCACGGCGAATCGATGCGGAGCGCGCGAATCAGCGGTTCGTCCACGGGAGCCAGCATCGTCTCCATGCCCGAGATGGTGGCCCGCCACTTTTCTCCGCGCGTGGAGGCCCAGTCAGAGGCGGACTGAGAGCGACTCACTTAGTTCTCCACGATTTCGACTTCGTCGATGATCCCGAGCACGGCGCAATCGATGGGCGCCGGGAAGCGGTCGACTGCCGTCATCGCGCCCCAGCCATCAAGGGTGACCAGCACACGGTCTCCCACTCCGGCTCCCACGGAATCGATGGCGATCAGGGGCGCGGACTCCTTTTGCGATCCGTCAAGCTCTAGACGCGCTACCGCGAGCAGCTTCATCTGCTCGTGGCTGGGGTGCTTCGCCGAAGCGATGACTTCCCCGATAACGCGTCCGATCAGCATCGCTCAGGCCACATCGATCGAATCGACGATGCCGACCACCGTCGCGTCCGATGCTACTTGTTCGGGATAGAAAGGGATGCAGGCCTCGCGCCCGCGCACCCAATAGACGGTCTCGCCGGTCCCGGCCCCGATCGCGTCCATACCGACGAAGGGCTCGCCGGCGTCATTGCCTTGGGCATCGATCGGTTGGACGATAAGGAAGCGCTTCCCATCGTGCTCGGGGGTCTTGATGGTCGACCACAGCCGGCCGGTGACGCGCCCGAGTCTCACCTCAGGCCTCGTCCATATCCACGCCGTCGACGATGCCGATGACGGCCGTGTCGGCGGGGACGTCTTTCATGCCATGCGCCATTCGGGCGGAGCTACCCTGGACGGCGATGACGGTTTCGCGAACACCGGCGCCGACCGTATCGACGCCGATCACATAACTGCCGGCCTTGGCTTCCCCGCCCGGCGTAACCGGCTGCAGGATGAGCAGCTTACGGCCCTCCAAGCGGGGATCCTTGCGCGTAGCCACGACGTTGCCCACTACGCGAGCCAACAGCATCTGGTCGCCCCTTCGCCGGCCTTACTTCTTGGAAGAAGCAGGCGGTTCGATCTTGAAAATCGCGGCCAGGTTGGCGTGCGGACGCGGGATCACGTGCACGGCGATGAGCTCGCCCACGCGGCGCGCCGCAGCGGCGCCGGCGTCGGTCGCGGCCTTGACCGCAGCCACGTCGCCGCGCATCAGCACGGTCACGTACCCGGAGCCGATCTTCTCCCAGCCGACGAGGGTCACATTGGCCGCTTTCACGGCGGCGTCGGCGGCTTCGATCAGCGAGATCAGGCCGCGCGTTTCGATCATTCCAAGGCTCTCGCCCATCTTCGGTTACCTCTTCTCCTCTCGGACCCGCACAGCTTCCTCGACCATGGCGATCAGCTCGCTGCGGGTGACGTAGAATCTCTCTTCCTCTGCCGAGGCCGACACGCCGGAGGGAACATCCTCCGCCGTCGTCGGGCAACCCGGCACGGGGACCGCTTTCGAGCGCACGCCGTAACGCGTACGCGAATCGAACAACTTGTCGACCTCGACCTTGGGCAGCGCCTTGGCCCCGCCCAGCATCTCGGCGATGAACGCGATGCGCGCGAAGTGCTCGACGGTCTCCATCCGGAAGAACGCCTGCCAGACGTCCTTACCGTAGGCGACCGCGCCGTGGTTGGCCAGCAGCAACGCGTCGTATTTCGGGATCAGCGGCAACATCGGGTCAGTCAGCGCCGGGGTGCCCGGCAAACCGTAGGCTGCGGTCGGAACGCAGCCTAGTCCGATGATGACTTCCGGCAGCAGCGCCTTGGTCAGGCCGTGCCCGGCGGAGGCGAATCCGGTCGCCGTTGGCGGGTGGGCGTGCACCACCGACATGATGTCGGGCCGCAGCTTGTAGATCGTCATGTGCATGGCGATCTCGGACGTCCTCTCTAGGCGCCCCTCGAGCTTATTGCCCTCGTAGTCGCAGATGATCAAGTCATCGGGCTTCATCATGCCCTTTGACACGCCGGTGGGCGTGCAAAGCACACGTTCGTCGTCGAGACGGATGGTAATGTTGCCATCGTTGGCAGCCACCCACCCTTTTTCGAAAACGAGCCTGCCGATGTCGACGATATCCTGCCGCAGCTCGCGCTCGGTCTTAGCCATGCGAACTCCAATCGTAGCGTGGGGGCGGAAGCGAAGTAACGGCGGGCGCGGAGGGTTGGGGATGGCGGTCCCGGCCAGCCCGGCAACGTACGAGATCGGGCCCAGTGCGTGAGAGCCGGCGCAGAAACATCCGTTTCGATCTCACGCCGGGGCGAGTACCGGTGCGGCAAGCTCGATCGACCGACTTCAACCAAGCCGACATCCACAACCTGCTCGCCCGCTTCGCTCTCGACGGCGGAGACCCCGCTGAAGCACGCAAGCACGCCGAAATCGCGAAGGAACGCGCCTACTGCGACGGCCCGCCGCACTACTACAAGCCCGCCTACGAAGAAGCCGAGCGCCTAATCGCCGAAGCGAGCGATACTAGCGGCTAACTCGAAACCCATGAAGCGCCTCGGTTTTGCCATTGCGTTCGGCCTGGGAGGGTACTCCTAGGCGCCGGATTGGGCTATTTCCTCGTACAGTCCTTCTCCGGCAATCGCCACGACAAGGAGATGGAAGCGGCCAGGACAGGGGCGTTCTTCACCGGTCCGCTTGGGGCGGTGCTGGCGGCGATTCTTGGGGCAGTTTTGGCGGGCCGGTCGAAGGGGAAGTGAGGGTGGCTGATCTTCGGTCGAGCTCAACATCCAGTCCGTGAATTGACCTTGCCGGCTTGAAAGCCGGCTGGGACCGCCCTCACGGATGGTCCCCACCGGATCATGACTAGGTTGTTGCGTCGCGGAGCAGTTTGAGCACTTTGAGGACTTGCACCTTCGGCTCGCCTTCGACTTGATACGCCTCGGCGATTGAGGCCCGCAGCTCGGATTCGCGGTAGGCGGCGAAGTCTTCGGCGGACTCCCACAGGTACAGGCCGGTGTATTCGCCGGTTTCAGGATCTTGCAGGTAGTACTTCTGCTGGAGCCCTTTCAGAGCGCGGAACTGCGGGAGTCGTTCCTCCAGCACCGGGACGATTTCTTCGTAGGGAAGGCGCGAATGAAATCGCACTGCGACCGCGAGTTTGGGTTCGTTCAACGGATTCCTCCGGCGAGAGTTTACCGCAACGAGCCTAGGGTGCAACGGGGGCCCTGGGGAGGGCCCCCGTCGCTTGGCTTACGGGACGACTTCGAGGTCCAGGTAGGTCGTCGTGTCGATCCAGCGCATGACGCCACCCAGGTCGAGGCCTGTCGCTTCGAAGCGGGCAACGCCCGCCGCCCCCGGCATGTGGGTTACGTTCAACTGCAGCATGCCGTCAGGCAGGTTCTGCAGCACGTAGCTGGGGATGGCGAACGAGCCGTTGCTCGCCGTCACCGTGCAGACGAAGGCGTGCGAGCGGTACTGCAGCGGGTTCTGGATGGGACGCACCACATTCGCAGGCACGGCGTAGACACGACCGTGGATCACGACGATGTCATCCGCCGTTCCGCCCGTCCAGTTGAGCGTCATGCCGGCCGCACGGCTCACCGTCGTCCCGGCGGAGAGATCGGTGGTCATCGTCACCAACTGCGGCACGTTCACCATCACCGTGCCGAAGGGGCCCACGTCGATGCCACCAGCCCCCGCAGCGCTCCAGTCGCCTGCGCTCAGCGCCGCCGGCAGCGCTGCCACGTATAGCGGACCATTCGCCGTGAGCGTGGGCGTCAGCGTCATGGCCACGCCAGGGCCGCCAATCGTCAGCGCGCCCGCATCGAGCCGCTGCACCGTTCCGCGGAACAGATCAGGCGTTTCGTTGGGACCGACTGGGTAAGCGTTACAGGAGTCCGTGGCCGCCGGCGGGATGCCGATATCGACCGACGCGTCCTCGGCCAGCCGCACGAACCGCGCCGTCACCACGTTGGGCCCAGGGTTGGCGGGCGTTCCGCCCATCGGTCCCTGCCCCATACCGCCATTCATGTTCATCGCGTTCACACCGCCAGCGAAGGGAGGCACGCCCGGGGACACGCCGTACTGGCCAATGCCGCCCGCGCCAACGCCGCCCATTCCGCGATGGACGCCCCCGCCCATTCCCCGCCCGTTGGCGGGAGGATTGAACGGACTAGGCGTCTGCGGATAGGGGCCGCCAAGGCCGGCCTGCGGTCCCAGTTGTCCGGGCCCGAGGCGTCCCATGCCGCTGCCCAGCACGATAGAGCCGTGCGACAGGCCGGAGAGGATGGGCTCGACCGGGTCGAGGCAGCGTCCTGGGCCATTGCCAATCGCGACCGTGCCGATGTTGGAGACGAAGTTGTCCTGATGCAGCCGGACCGGCACGGCACAACCTTGAGGCGCGCCTGCGGGGATGACGATCTGCACTTGATCCAGGCCGGCGAAGCCGGGCGCCCGTCCGGCGTACTGCATCTGAGCCTCGACGCCCCCGACATAGACACGGGCTTGGTTCATCGCCCGCGCCTGTTCCATCACCGGCTCGCCTGTCTGCACAGGAGGGTTGGTGATGCCCAACCCGGTTCCCCAAAACACCATCACCTGGTTGGGGCCGGCGGGACGATCCGCGCCGTTGAGCTGGTAGCGCATCCGAGGGTCGGGATCGTTGACGAAGTTGTGCGCCAACAAAGGACCGCGGCCGCTGCCTTGGCTCGTGAAGAAGCCGAAACCATGCGGACCGAACGGAACGACGATCTCCTCACTCTGGCCCAAATCCGTCATCACTCGCAGCCGCAGTTGATCTCCGCCGAGAGGCTCAGGGATCTGACAGTTGATCTGGTTTTCTTGTACGTAGAGCAGACGGCAATGGTCGGCGTCGTTGAGCATTACGCGGGTGCGCTGCGGCCCGAGCTCAGTCGGCAGTGGAAACTGCCCGGCTTGAACGCCCGCTTGGGGGCCAAGGCCGGAGCCAAAGATCGAGACAAGCCCGCCCGGAGAGAGCCGGGCGCCGGGGAAGTCCATCGGCCGATAACTTGCGGCGTTGACCACGCCATTGGGAGCAATCACGGGCGAACCCTGCGCGAAAACCGCGCTGGCCGCCCAGAGGCTTGTCGCTACGAGAACGACTTGCCTGAGGGAGCCTTGCACTTTGTTCCGATACATCTCAGGTCTCCTTCTGGGTATGTCGAAGGTCGCCCCAGGGCCGCACGACAATCAAATCTGTCGCGATCCTTCGATACCAATGAGATGACAGGAATAGCTACTGCGTGGCAGGAAACTTGTAAAGGAAAGGCAAAGCCTGCGCGGGCTCTAATTCAACTGCGCTTGGGCTCGTCGAATGTTCTCGCTCCAGGCTTCCAGGTCCTCGCCTTCTTCGGGCTCGGGGTGCAGCTCGTTGTAATGCTCGATTGCGGCGAGGGCTTTGCCGCGTTGACCGAGCTCGTGGTAAAGCCATGCCGTCTGCTTGATCTCTTCGGCGGAATCGGGCGCCAGCGCCAGAACGGTGCGGATGACTTCGAGCCCGCTGCTGAGCTGACGAGAGCTCAGGAAAATATCGCGCAAGTTGTTGCACATGCGCAGGATGATCGAGCGGTTATCCATCGCGGCGAAGTGCAGGTCGGTGAGCTCGACCGGACGGCCGCTCAGACGCTTGACAAGATTGCGGCAGCCCTGGCGGTTCAGGACCCGCCCTTCGTGGAACGGGTCAACGTAGATACGACGCCGCGCGTCGTGATACTTCACCAGGAAGTGGCCCGGTAGACCGACGCCATAGATCGGCGCCTGGATGCGCTTACCGATCTCCATATAAACGACGGACAACGCGATGGGGATGCCGGTGCGGCGTTCGATCACGTCGTTCAGGAAGCTGTTCCGCGGGTCATAGTAATCGCTGCGATTGCCTTCGAATCCCCACTGCTCGAAGAGCACGCGGCTGATGGCGGAGACGACCTCGTCGGGCTCGTCGCCGTGCTCGAGCGCCGCCTGTACTTCCTCCGCGCGGCGGTCAAGCCAAGCGAGTGTGGGCTCGTCCTGGAGGTCCGGATAGCGAATGCGCGCCAAAGTGAGTGCAGCGCGCGTCAAGTCGACCTCGGCGTCCGGCCGGTCGAACAATTGGCGCATCTGCTCCGACGGCCTCACTCCTTGGCAGGATAGCAAGCGGTTTCACGCACGGGGATGGGGCATTTACCCGACCTAGCGGTCCAAGACCCACATCTGACAAGGCCATTGACCATAGCTAGGACTGGCGCCATGCGTGCATATCCCTGTGGCAGAAAGGAGGCAAACCATGGAGCTCTCCACTCTCATCTCCATCTGGGTTGTCGTCACCACCACCGTCGTCGTGCTCGCTTACATGCGCATGTCAATGGGCATGCATGATGTGATGCGGGTGCATCTGACCGGTTCCCAGCCTGCAATTGACGTCAGCGAGGCGAAGTTGATTGACCGCATTCGTGTTATCGACCGCTTCGGAATCCCGCTCACGGTGATATCGGCGGTGCTCGCGCTAGCGATTTTCATCGTCTGGGCGATTGGGGAGGCCGGCCCCGGCTAAGCATAGAGACAAGCACCACGAGGTGCGGCGTATAGAGAGCGCGCCCTCGCGGGCGCGCTGCCGTTGACAACAGATTAGACGGCCCCGTAGGCAAGCATCGCATCGGCGACCTTGACGAAACCGCCGATGTTGGCGCCTTTGACATAGTTCACCCAGGCGCCATTGTCTTCGGAGCCATAGCGAACGCAGGTGGTGTGGATGCCCTTCATGATCGTCTCGAGGCGGCCCTCCACTTCCTCGCGGGTCCAGGAAATGCGGAGCGAATTCTGGCTCTGCTCCAGGCCCGAAACAGCCACGCCTCCTGCGTTCGCAGCCTTGCCAGGGGCAAAGAGAATCCGGGCGTGCAAAAAACGGTGCACGCCGTCGATTTCCGTTGGCATGTTCGCACCCTCGGCGACGGCGATCACGCCGTTATCGAGCAGAGTCTGCGCCTCTTCTCCGTTGATCTCGTTTTGCGTCGCGCACGGGAAAGCCAAGTCCGCCTTGACACCCCATGGACGCTTGCCCTCGTGATATTCGCACCCGAACTTCTCCGCATACTCGGAGATCCTTCCGCGGCGAACTTCCTTCAGATCCTGCAGCCAAGCGAGCTTCTCTCCCCGGATACCGTCGGGGTCGTAAATGAATCCGTTCGAGTCCGACGCCGTCACGACCTTCGCGCCGAAATGATCGAGCTTTTCGATGGCATAGAGCGCGACGTTGCCCGAGCCGGAAACCAAGGCCGTCTTACCCTTTAGGCCGTCGCCGCGTGTCGCAAGCATCTCACGCATGAAGTAGACCGCGCCGTAGCCGGTAGCCTCTTTGCGTACCAAGCTGCCGCCGAAGGCGATCCCCTTGCCCGTCATCACGCCGGTCACGCGATTGGACAAACGCCGGTACATGCCGACCAGATAACCGATCTCACGCGCCCCGACGCCGATGTCGCCGGCGGGGACGTCTGTGTCCTCCCCGATGTGGCGGTAGAGCTCGACCATCAGCGAATGGCAGAAGCGCATGACCTCGCGGTCGCTCTTGCCTTTGGGGTTGAAGTTGGCGCCGCCCTTAGCGCCGCCCATCGGCAGAGTGGTCAAGCTGTTCTTGAAGATCTGCTCGAAGCCCAAGAACTTCAAGATGCTCGCGTTGACACTGGGGTGGAAACGCAAACCACCTTTGTAGGGCCCGATGGCGTTGGAGAACTGCACGCGCCAAGCGCGGTTCACGCGGACGTTGTGGTGGTCGTCCTCCCAGGTCACGCGAAACACGATCATGCGGTCGGGCTCGGTGAGCCGTTCGAGAATTTGCTCCTTCTTATATTTCGGGTCGCCGTGTATGTAAGGGATCACCGTCTCGGCGACTTCTTGAACTGCCTGCTGAAACTCACGCTGGCCGGCATTGCGGCGGCGCAGGCCGTTCATGAAGCGATCGATTTCGCGACGGGTGTCGGAACGGGGGTCGGATGCCATACAGGGGAATCTCCTTCGTTGCTCTCTATCCAGAGTATCGGCTGGACAGCCATGGCACCCGAAGCGTTCACCCTAGGAAAGCCCGCACGGGCGCCAGCATGGCCCGGGCGAGCTCCATGTTGCGCTCTTGTGGCAGGTCCGAGATCACAAAGGCCAAATAATCGCCGGCTTCGAAGCCCGCAATTTGGAACCGACCGGCTTTCGCGCTGTCCAGCCCCGGTCCCAGGTCCTCGCCGTCACGCCGCTTGGTCAAGACCACCGAAGCGATGTTCTCGCCTTCCTGTAGGACCAAGTGGATGAACTCCCGCCCACCGAAGGTGCAGCGGTGCGCCACCAGCAGCGAGGCGTCCGGGCCTGCCGCCGTCGTCACGATTTCGACCAAGGGGGCCTCGTCGCCCAGACCCATGGCCGCCTTTTCCGGCGCCACCGGCCCATCCGGTTTCGGCCCGAAGATGGTGCAGCGAAGATGGTCGATCACCGCCGGTGCATAGGCCGCCGCAACCTGGCTGACCAAGCCGCGCACCTCGAGATGGATCGCGGCGAGTTGGTGCGGGAAAAAGCCGGTCTCGCGCTTGGTCCAGAAGGAACCGGCTACGAGCACAGCCACCGCAGCCGCTGCGGCGATCCCCCACCACGAGGCGCTTCTGCGCCGACGGTCGCGGCCTAGGGCTTCGGCTACGGCGTCGCGCAGCCCGGCAGGCGTCTCTTCGGACTCGGCGGCCTTGCGGACAAGGGTCCGCAGGCGTTCCATCTGTGCCAGCTCCTCGGCGCACTTTGGGCAGCTCTTCAGGTGGCGATCCACCTCGGCCGCCGTCTCGACGCTGAGCTCGTTACTCAGGTAGGCGTGGAGTTGCTGCCGCACCTTGCGGCAAACCGCATCGTCAAAACGGATGACCGTCACGCCTGCGGCCCTCCTTGCGCCTGAGATCCGATACCGTACTCCCCAGCTTGATCGGCCAGACGCTCGCGCAGCGCCGCCCGGCCTCGGCTCAGGCGCGACATCACCGTCCCCATGCGAATATCGAGCATCGCGGCGATCTCTTTGTAAGAAAACTCCTGGACATCTGCCAACAGAACGACGTCGCGGTAGGGCTCCGGCAGGTCGTCAAGCGCCGTGAGGATTTCCTTGTCGGCAAGCTCAACACGCACCGGAGGCGGCGCCTCTTGCCGGTCCAGGATCTCTTCGCTTTCCCAAACGACGGGCGCCTTACGGACGCGGTTGCGCTCGTCGTGCACGCAGTTCATGAGGATCTTGAAGAGCCAAGCCCTGCAATTCCCCCCGTCAAAGGTATGAAAAGACCGCCAGGCGCGCAGGTAAACCTCTTGAACGAGATCCTGCGCACGCACGGGGTCCGCAAGCATCCGCCGCGCAGAGCGGTAGAGCTCATCCAGATGCGGCATCGCCGCAGCCTCGAACCGGGCTTCCTCTGTTTTCTTTCGGAAAAGCAAACGGTCCTTTCCGTACCGAGTGTAACCGGCGGCAACGGCGATTTATTCCTGAGGAACGCGAGTCGGCTTCAACCCAGTTCCAGAGGCAAGCGCCGCAACCGTTTGCCCGTCGCCATCCACAGCGCGCCGGCCACGGCAGGGGACGGCAATCATTGGGGTCTCCCCGCCCCGACCGACGGCAGATCCTTACGGTCCAGCAGGACGACCTCGAGCGGCGGAACGTCCCTGAATCGCGGGACCGGGTAGTTGAGAAAAGCGACCGTTGAGCAGGCGGCCATCGCGGAAGCGGATCTGCTCATGCAGCACTGCGCCGAGTGTCTGCACGATGCAACCTTCATTCTGCGCGCGCAGGTTGTCTGGGTTGATGACGGCCGCACTCGAAGGCCTGCACGATGCGTTCAATGCGATACTGGCCGCCCTCGACGCTAACCTCCGCGCAAGCAGCGACATAAGAGCCTTTCTCCGTGCCGCACGCGATGCCGACGCCGCGGCCCGGCTTTGTCTCGCGCTTGGATTTCTCCCAGCCGAAGCGCTCGGCGGCGGCCTCGAGCACGGGCCGCAAGCGCTCGTGGCTGAGGTGGGCGAGACGAAACGCGAGCGGATCTTGGCCTGCTCTTGAGCCAGCTCGTCCATCAGGCATTCGCGGCCGAAGTTGTTGGCCGTCGACCCGAGCGCACGATAAGACCCCACGCGAAGAGGCGAGTTGCTCGAGCGGTAGGTCTGGCGTTTGTTCGCGATGTCGTAGGGGGTCTCGAGGCCGGATGTGCCGGCAAGCAGGTTCTCATACTCCCAGGCGACGATCTTGCCGTTCGCATCCAAGCCGCCGCGGGCGCGGATGAGCGCAGCCGGACGGAAGTAGGCCCACGTGAACTCCTCTTCGCGGGTCCAGCGCAGTTGCACTGGCCGGCCCGCAGCCTTGGCCAGACGCGCGGCCTCGACAGCGCACTCGCCGGTGTGTTTGCCGCCGAAGCCGCCACCCATGTCGGGCACGATCACACGGACGCTCGACTCAGGAATACGGAAAGCCTCGGCGAGCTCGCCCTGGACGCGCGACGGCTGTTGAGTACCGGTCCAAACCGTCAGCTTGTCACCTTCCCACTCCGCGCAAGCCGCGCGGGGCTCCATGGGAGCGTGCTGGACGTAGGGAACTTCGAAGCGCGCCTCGACGATCTGCTTAGCCCCGGCGAAGGCGTCTTCCGTCAACCCTTGCGCTTGACTGCGGTAGTCGCGGCGGCCAGCAGAGCGCTCCACGCCGTGCTTTTCTAGGTAGTCAAATAGCTCGCCGCTCGACGGCTGTGCCGTCTCGGTCCATTGGGCCGTCTTGGCGAGAGCGGCGACGGCCGCTTTGGCTTCAAAAAGCGTCGGTGCGGCGCAGCCCACGAAGGCGCCGTCGCGGACGGCTTTGACGCCGCGCATGGCCTCGGCCCGCGCCAAGTCGATCGACTCGAGACGGGCGCCATAGGCGGGCGGCCGGAGCACGTGGCCATAGAGCATGCCTGGGCGGCGAATGTCAGACGGGTATCGATGCCTGCCCGTCACGATATCGTGCGCATTCGGTCGCGGGAGGGAAGAGCCCAGCACACGCCACTCTGCCGTCGGGACAACTTCCGCACCATCGGGGGCCGCTTCACGCAGAGCCGCCTCGCTTGCCGAAGCGAGGTCAGCGTAGGACAAGCTGCGCCCAGCCTGCTCGTCGCGGACGGCGCCATCTCGCACCGTGAGCCGCGTCTTGTCGACGCCCCAGCGCTTCGCCGCGAGCCCGATTAACACCTCGCGCGCCGCCGCAGCGGCCTGGCGCATGGCGGGTACGGTCGAGGGCGTGGTCCGGCTGCCGGCCGTTCCGCCGTCGTCTGGAGTGCGGGCCGTATCGGCCATGATGAGGCGGATTTGGTCCGGCGCGACTGCAAGCTCTTCGGCGACGGCCTGGGTGAGCTCAGCGCGGGAGCCTTGCCCGGTCTCGACTTTGCTCGTGCCGGCGGTAATGCGGCCGTCGGCGCCGATCTCGAGTCGCTCACTGAGAGTCCCGGCCTTGGGCGAATTCTGCGCCACTGCCGGACGCGCGCCGATCAGCAGGCCGGCGCCGGCGGCCGAGCCGAGGAATAGCCGCCGGTTGAGCGCGAACGAGAAACGCGGCGGCTCGCGCAACTCGTAGCGTTCGGGTTCCTGGTTGAGCTCGCCCTTCATATTCATCTACGTCCGCAATGAGGCCGCTCGGCGCACAGCGGCCAGAATGCGCGGGTAGCCGCAGCAACGGCAAAGGTTGTTGTTCATTCCATCGACGATTTGGGCTTCAGTCGGCTCGGGCGTGCGTTCCAGCAGCGCCGTCGCGGTCAAGATCATCCCGGATGTGCAATAGCCGCACTGCATCGCACCTTCGTCGAGGAAGGCCTGCTGGACGGGGTGGAGCGTCCCGCCGGCGCCCGCGAGGCCTTCGATCGTCGTGATCCTCTTTCCCGCCGCGGCCGAGACCGGCGTCAAACACGACGGCGTAGGAGCGCCGTCGAGCAGGACGGTGCAGGCGCGGCACTGGCCTTCGCCACAGCCAAACTTCGTTCCGGTCAGCTGGAGATCTTCGCGCAACACGTCGAGAAGCGGGCGGCCCGGGTCGGTTTCGACCTCACGCGTCGTACCGTTGACCTCGAGCTTCAGCCGCTGCGCCATCTCGCCGCTCAGCTTAGCAGTCAGGTTGCGCCGATGCGCCGGGAACTTTTCCCGTAGCGTCGGTGTCTATAACGGTGCAGGCATGAACGGGACGCCTCAACGGCGCAGCGTTTGCCGCTTGGCCCCAGTCCTGCTAGGCTGAAACCCGAGGCAATCACAGTGGGTTTACTTTCCCAGCAATCCGGACCACCCGATGAACAAGCTGGATTGGTACGCCGCCTCAAGTGCCGCTCGACCGAAGCTTTCGACGAGCTGCTCGACTGCTACCAAGGACCCGTCTTCGGGTTCGTTTACAGACTTCTGGATGACTCCGCCGACGCGGCCGACGTCACTCAAGAGGTTTTCCTCAAGATTTTCCGTAAGATTGACGATTTTCGCGGCGACTGCACCCTGAAAACCTGGGTGTACCGGATCGCTGTGAACGAAGCGTCCAATCGCCGCCGCTGGTTCAAGCGCCACCGCCGCCAGGAGACTCCTCTCGAGGATTCCGAAGGCACGCCGCGCTGGGACTGGCTGCGAGACCCCTCGGCGTCGCCGTTCGATGTCGTCCACCAACGAGAGCAGAGCGATCTGGTTCAAGACGCACTGCGTGATGTGGATGAGCGGTTGCGCGCCGCACTCGTGCTCCGCGACCTGGAGGGGCTCAGCTACAACGAGATTGCCGACGCGCTCGAAATTTCGCTCGGCACGGTGAAGTCCAGGATTCTGCGCGGACGTGAGGCCCTCAAAGTAGCCCTCGAACGCCGCATGGCGGCGGGAGCGCTCCAGGGCGCGTTCCTGCAACAGGAGTAGAGCGATGAACTGCAAATGGATGCAAAAAAATCTGCCGCTCTATCTCGCCGGAAAGCTTGCGCCCCCATCGAAGCTCGTCGCGAGGCTGCATTTGCGCTCTTGCTCGAGCTGTTTTGCGGCGTATGAACGCTCCGAGAACGCGACGAATTGGACGGCGCGTTTAAACCCGGTGCGTCCGCCGGCGAATTTGCGTCTGCAGATCCGCCTCGAGCTGACGCGTGAGATCGCACGGGAAGGTTGGCTGCGCCGCCGCTGGGGCCAGTTCAAGAGCGACGTGCGGGAGGCTTTGCAGCCGGTCGTCATTCGCAGCGCCGGCGGTCTGGCCGCCGCCATCCTGCTGTTCGGCGTGCTGATGCCGGACATCTGGACGCAACCCGTCCATGCCTCGAACGACATTCCGCTGCGGTTGCTCAACCATGCGGTTGCGGTGCCGGCGGTCGTGACCGAGCTCGGTCCCTATGCAGTCGACGGCAACGTCACAGTGCTCGCCTTCATCGACGTGCGCGGCGGAGTCTACGACCTCGAGTTGCCCGCCGAGTTGAGCAAAGACGACAAGCTGCGCGCGCAGATCGCAAACGCGCTGCTGTTCACCCAGTTCGAGCCGGCTACGCTGTTCGGGCGTCCCGTGCCGGGCTTCGTGCTGATCAATTTCACCAATTTTACCGTCAAGGGCTGATCCAGCCCTTGACTTTCGCATTCCCTCGGCCGATCATCGTGCGCGTCTTTTAGAGGGACGACCACGATGAAAACTGGAATTGCGATTCTCGTCGCGGCGATTGCCGTGTTTTTCTGGGGTTTCGCCTACTGGGGCGCGACCAAGATCCCTTATCAAGTTTGGACGCCTACCGGGGACGACGCCGCCGCGCAGCAAGCTTTGCGCGAGCACTTTCCCACGAATGGCGTCTACGGGGTGCCTAGCGCGCAGCACGATCTAGAAACGTTCGAGTCACTGAGCCAAGCCGGACCGACCGCGCTCGTTTTCATCACCGCGGCGGAAGGGCGTCCGGCGATGGTTCCTTCGATCTTGATCTTCGGTTTCCTGCATGAGGTGGTTGTGGCCGCCTTGATGGCCGCGTTGCTCGGCTGGGTTGGCGCGGGTTTTGATTTTGGCAGCAAGCTGCGGCTGGCGTTGCTAGTGGGCGTCATCTCGGTTGCGATGACGCAATTTGGCGACGCCATCTGGTGGATGCTGCCCTGGGGTTGGAAGCTGGTGACTTCGTTGTACGAGATCGTATGCTTCCTGATCATGGGCGTCATCCTAGGCAAGATGCTGCCGGCCAAGGCCTGAGCACAGCCTACACTGGTGACTTGTATCGCCGTCCGCGTTTAGGCCAGCATTTCCTGCACGACCAGAGCGTGCTCGCGCGCATCGCGGCGTCGCTCGAGCTCGGGCCTGGGCGGCGCGTGCTCGAGATTGGCCCTGGCCAAGGCGCGCTCACGGAGCATCTGCTTACCTCCGGCGCGCAAGTCACCGCCATCGAAGTCGACCCGAAGCTTGCGGCTGGATTGCGCGCAACCTACGCCGATAATCCATCCTTCGAGCTGATCGAGGCGGATGTGTTGACGGTGGATTTGGCGACGCTCGCCGCCGACGACCGGCCAGCGCTCGCGGGCAATCTGCCTTACTACATCACCTCACCGATCGTGCGGCGCGCACTGGAGTTGGGCGAGCGCATCACGCAGTCGGTGTTCCTGATGCAAAAGGAGGTCGCCGACCGCATTTGCGCCGGTCCCGGCTCGCGCGACTACGGCTACTTGAGCGCGCTCTGCCAACTGCGATCGGATCCGCGCACGCTGTTTCGGGTCCGCCCAGGATCATTCAATCCGCCGCCCAAGGTGGAATCGGCTGTGGTGCGGCTGACGCCGCGCCCGGGGGAGGGGCCCGATTCCGGGTTCGTGCGATTCCTGGAGGCTGCGTTCCGGCAACCGCGCAAGACCTTGCGGAACAACCTCTCCGCGCTGTATCCAGCCGACGCTTTGGCTGACGAGCCGCGCGTCGCGAAGCGCGCCCAGCAATTGAGCGTGGCTGAGCTCCAAGCTTTGTATCAGAGCTTAGGGAACACCATGCGGATGAAGATGTAGACCAGCACGCAGATCCAAAAATCGACCGCCAAGCCGACGTCGTAGAGGTAGGGTTTGTGCTGCGCCCACGACGGCAAGTAGTCGAATGAGCCGTAATAGATAAGGTTCCCAATCAGGACGGCAAGCAGCGACCGCCGCCATCCCGTGCCCGGCAGCTTGAAGCCTTTCTTCTTCTCCCCTTGCTCCGCCATTCCGCCCGCCTATCGTAGCGAATCGCGCGTGCGCCACGACCATGCTGAAGTTGGCGCCAAGCGCCTGACACTAGTTTCTTTTGGTACGCCCTATTAGCTTCTGACGACGATGCAAACTCGCTCCTTGCACGCCTACCTTAGACTCGTTTCGCTGTTAAGCGAATCGCTTTGGCGTTCCAGGAGGAGCCGCTTCCATGACGATCAGAATTCTCGTAGTCGCTTGTCTGGCCTCGCTTTCCGCGTGGGCTCAGACCGCATCGGTCACAGGTCGGGTCAGCGACCCAAGCGGCGCCGTTATCCCCGGCGCCAAGATCGAAGTTACATCAAACGACACAGGTATTGTTACGGTGGCGGAAACCAACGCGGAAGGCTACTACAACGTGCCCTCCCTACAGCCCGGCGGTTACGACGTCACAGCTTCCCAGGATGGGTTCGTCTCGCAGCGTCGACAGGGTTTGCGTCTGCTCGTGCAACAGGTGGCACGCCTAGACTTCCAACTCGACCTTGGTAGCGTGACGGAAACCATCGACGTCAACGCGCAGGCGGTGCTGCTCGATAGCGAGTCCTCCACCGTCGGTCAAGTCATCGGAACGCGCCAAATCTCCGAGTTACCACTGCTCGGCCGCAACCCTTACGCCCTGGCCATGCTCGCGCCGGGCGTGCGCCCATCGAGCGGCGTCAATAACCTGCCCATCGATCAGATCTCGACCGTCTCGTTCATGATCAACGGCCAACGCGCCAGCTCGAACGAGTTCCTGCTCGACGGCGCGCCCAACTCGGCGCCCTCGCAAAACCAACCGGTTGTCAATACAAACCCGGATGCCATTCTGGAGTTCAAGGTCGAGACCAACAACTTCTCCGCCGAGTATGGCCGTGCGGCCGGCGGCATCTTCAACGTGGTCACCAAGTCCGGCGGCAACGATTTCCACTGGGGCGTCTACGAGTTCCTGCGCAACGAGAAGCTGAACGCCAACGACTACTTCGCCAACCGCGCTGGCTCGCCGCGGCCCCCGTTCAAGTTCAACCAGTTTGGCGGTACGATCGGCGGCCCAGTCATCAAGAACCGCACGTTCTTCTTCGGCAGCGTGGAGATCGTGCGCTTCGTGCAAGGCGTGACCTTCACCGGCACGGTCCCCCAGGCGGAGCAACTCACAGGCGATTTCTCGAACACGCGTAACGGTGCCGGGAACCTGATCCGTATCTTCGATCCACGCTCAACCGCACCGAACCCATCAGGCTCGGGTTTCCTGCGCGATCAGTTCGCCAACAATGTAATCCCCAGCTCGATGATCGACCCGGTCGCCGCAAACGTGCGCGGCTTCTTCCCTGCCGCGAACACTCCGGGCAACCCCGTGACGGGGGTCAACAACTACTCCCGCGTCGATGGAAACCGCGTGGATAAGGACACCTATTCGATGCGCATCGATCACAACTTCAGTGATCGCAATCGCATCTTTTGGCGCTATTCCTACGACGACACTCCGTTCAAGCGCGCCGCTCCCTACGGGCGTGACAATCCGGCTTCGCCCGGAACCGGAGCGCAGATCTTCACACGCAAGAACGCCGTCGTCGAAGACACGCACACATTCTCGCCGACCCTGATCGGCTCGCTGCGGTACTCGATCACGCGGCTTGTCAACCATCGCGAGCCCTTTTCGGACGGCTTCGACATCGCCTCGCTCGGGTTGCCTGCCAACTTGCAGGGCCAGATCGGAGAGCCGCGCGCCTTCCCGCGCATCGACATCACGGGGATGAGCGTGACCAGCTCGATTCCGAACATCGTGGTCGGCGGCGCGCTCGGCGCGACAGACCTGATTCGGCTAGGCAACACCACCCATGCCTTCCAAGGAAGCATGACGAAAAGCCTCAACGCGCACACCTTGAAGTGGGGCGCCGAGTACCGCGTCATCCAGTTCAACAACCAGCAGACCGGCTCGAATGCGATTCTGTTCAACTTCACGCCTCAGTGGACGCAAGGGCCGAACCCGTCAGCCTCGAGCGCCACGGCCGGGTATGGCTTGGCCTCGATGCTCGTCGGCGTCGGCGGCGGATCGATTACGCCGGCGCCGCCCGTCACGCAGACAAATAAATACTACGGCGTCTATCTGCAGGACTCCTGGAAGCTCACCTCGAAGCTGACGATGAACTACGGCCTGCGCTGGGAGTATGAGACGCCGCGCACGGATCGCTATGACAAGCTCACGAACTTCGACTTCAACGCCCCGGCGGCCATCTCCGCCCCGGGTCTGGACCTGCGCGGTGGCCTGACGTTCGTCGGCGTC